>CAYPIE010000104.1:0-19254 GCA_964410665.1 uncultured Alcaligenaceae bacterium | reverse complement strand
TGCGCAGTGCACAGTCTCTTCTCTGGCGAAGGACGTCAGTCCGGAGCTCTGCCTAGACAGACGCTTGCCATCAAGATCGTTGCTGTCAATCCCTTCCGCCGTCGCAACCGCCTCCGAAAGGCGAGCCCCGGACGTCAGTCCGGGGTTCCCCGCAGCGCAAGCGCCTCTGTCTCTTTCCCCGCAGCGCAAGCGCCTCTGCCTCTTTCCCCGCAGCGCAAGCGCCTCTGCCTCTTTCCCCGCAACGCAAGCGCTTCTGGTTCTGGAGGCGGTTAGACGCAAATTAGACTTTGAGCACGCCGGTGCTGTCGCCGAACTCCGACGCCGGGGTGCCCATCACCTCGAACATCCGCCGGTACAGATTCATCAACGGCGTCTCACGCGGGAACTGCAGGTGCCGGCCAGTCTCGAAAGCATTGCCGCCAGAGCCGGCGACCAAGATCGGCAGGTTGTGGTGTTCGTGACGGTTGCCGTCGGCGTTGCCGCTGCCGTAGACCAGCATGCAGCTGTCCAGGAGCGTGCCCTGACCTTCGGGGATTGAATCGAGCTTGTGGACCAGATAGCCAAACTGCTCCATGTGGAAGCGGTTGATCTTGGCGATCTTGGCCTGCTTCTCATCATTGTTGCCGTGGTGCGAGAGGTCGTGGTGGCCATCGCGAACACCGATGAACGGATAGGGGCGATTGCTGCCTTCGTTGGCAAACGGGAAGGTGGCGATCCGGGTCAGGTCAGTCTGGAAAGCCAGCACGAGCAGGTCGCACATGAGTCGAATGTGCTCGGCCAGTTCTTCGGGGATGCCATCCGGACGAGCCAGGTCTGGCTTGGGCACTGGCTTGCGATCGCGGTCGTTGCGAATGCGTTCGATGCGCTGCTCCAGCTCACGCACGCTGGTCAGATACTCGTCCAGCTTCTGTTGGTCGCCGCGGCCGAGGTTCTTTTGCAGTTGTCGGGCGTCCTCCATGACGAAGTCCAGGATGCTCTCTTGGTACTGTTCGCGGCGGGCGCGGCTCGCGGCGAGTTCGCGGTCGTTGTTGCTGCCGAATAACCGGTCGAACACTTGGGCCGGGTCGACTTCCTTGGCGTTCGGCGTCGTGTCGCTGCGCCAGGACAAGTTGGACTGGTAGGCACAGCTATAGCCCGAGTCACAGGCACCGGCCTGGCGGCCTGGCTCGATGCCCAGCTCCAGCGAGGGCAAACGCGTGTACTGACCGACGCCCTTGGCCATCCACTGATCGGCCGAGATCCCCGCACGAATATCGGCACCATGCGTTTTGCGCGGCTGCTGACCGGTCAGGAATGCGGCCATGGCGCGGGCGTGGTCCCCCGCACCATCGCCATTGGCCCGCGCCTTGTCGAGGGTCAGACCGCTGAGTACCAGCAGCTTGTCCTTGACCGGCTGCAGCGAGGTCAAGACCTCGGGCAAGCTGCCCAGAGCGCCGGTGCTTTCTGGCGTCCAGCCGGGCATGTGGATGCCGTTGGGGACATAGAAGAAGGCGGCGCGACGCGGTCCGGTCGTGGCTTCGGCCGCGGCGGCGGTGCTGGCCAACGGCTTCATGATGTCGAGCATGGGCAGGGCAAGCGCCGTACCCAGACCCTTGAGCATCGTCCGGCGGGAAATTCGGTTGCGTGGATTCACGGCGTTTCCCCTTTCTTGGTGCGAAACTGAAACGGTTCACTGGTCACGATCGCCAGGACTAACGATGAAAAGCGGTCATTCGATTGCTCGAGGCTTTGGGCGATTTCCTCGACGACACAAGAGTCGTAATATTCCAAACCCCGACCCAGGGCGTAGGTCATCAGCTTTTCCGTCAGACACTTGCGGAACAGATCGCCCTTGTTGATCAAGATCTGCCGCAGTTGCTGCGGTCCGGTAAAGGTCGAGCCATCGGGGAGCTCACCCGAGGCATCGATGGCGAACTTGCCATCACGGTCGCGCCACTGGCCGATGCCATCGAAGTTTTCCAGGGCAAAACCAATCGGGTCCATTCGCTGGTGGCAGGAAGCGCAAATGGCCGACTGACGATGCATCACTAGCCGTTCGCGCAGACTTCCCTTGAGTTCTTCACCATCCCCCTCGGGCAGTTCACCGGCATCCGGTGGCGGCGGCGGCGGCGGGGTGCCCAGAATGTTTTCCAGCACCCACTTGCCGCGCTTGACCGGTGAGGTCCGGGTTGGATTCGAGGTCACCGTCAGCACACTGGCCTGGGTGATGAGACCGCCACGGCGTTCATCGGGCAGTTCGACGCGGCGAAACTTTGGCCCTTGGACCCCGGAGATTCGGTAATGTTTTGATAATCGTTCATTCAAAAAAGTATAATTGGCATCTAGGAACTCCAGCACCGGTCGATTGTCGCGGACGACATGCTCGAAGAACAGCTCGGTCTCGCGGACCATGTCGGCCTTCAAGTCATCACTCCAGGTCGGAAACGTTTCCACGTCGGGCTGAAGCTCGGCCAGGCGGCGAAGCTGTAGCCACTGCCCGGCGAAGTTGTTCACTAACGCCTCAGCTTTGGGATCTTTGAGCATCCGTTTCACTTGGGCCTGGAGGATGGCCGGCTCACGCAGCTTGCCTTGCTCGGCCAAGCGGAACAGCTCCTCATCCGGCATGCTTGACCACAAAAAGTAGCTCAAGCGGGTGGCAAACTCAAATGCATCGATCCGCCGCTTGGTCGCCTCGCCCTGCGGGTCTTGCTCGACTTTGAATAGGAAGTGTGGTGACACCAGCACTGCCTGCATGGCCAGACGAATCTGGCCCTCAAACGCTTCCCCTTTGGACTTGGCCAGCTTGACAAACTTCAGTAGCCGCTCCACCTCTTGGTCGGTCACGGGCCGGCGGTACGCCCGGCGGGCAAAGTCGGCTAGGATCTCCCGAGCCGCCCGCAGCTCATCACCGGCGTCGTTGGGCAGGGTGATCATCACGCGTCGGTGCGACTCGGGCAATGGCGGCGGTACCGCGTTGAACGGCCCCTGAATGCCAAGCGAACGCAGCCAGAGGTTGCGGTCTTTGCGGCCCTCCGCAGCGTCCTTGTTGTAGTAGTCGTTGATGAATGACACGGCGACTCGCCGTCGTCCTTTCTGAATGCCCTTGACCCGTACCTCTAGCGTGTCTGGCTTGCGGCGGTTGTCGGAGTGCACCTCGAAGGTCTTGACCGGCTTGCCGTCGACGTCGAGCCGTACTCGCACGGGCTCATCACCTGCCTGGTCCCCGTGGGCACGCAGCCGGAAGAGGTAGTCGCCGGTGTGCGAGAAGGTGAAGTACAGATGGCAGGTGGCGTTGGTGGAAAAGACATGGTAACCGCGCTCGCGTACGACGCCCCGGCCGCGCCGCAGGGCGTTGCCGCGGAACGACTGCTCGGATACTGGGATATTGTGGACATCGACGATTGCCTGTTTGGCAATCTTTTCGGCCGCAGCCAGGTACTTCTCCAGAAGAATCGGCGGCATGGAGAGCACGTCGCCGATGTTGTCAAAGCCGTAGCCAACATCGTCGCTGGGGAAGTCATCGGCAGGACGGAAGTCGACGCCGACCAGGTCGCGGATGGTGTTGTTATACTCGGCCCGGTTGAGCCGCCGCAGGGTGACTCGGCCGGGGTTGAGGGCCTTACCACAGTCGATACGCGTCAGCTGGTCTTTAATCCAGCGGGCGACAGCTTCCCGCTCGTTCTGCGCGGGCTGGGCTTCGCGTTTCGGGGGCATCTGGCCACTTAACAAGTTTTCGCGAACCTTCACCCAAACGTCACGGTCTTGCATGGCCTGAGTGACATGCGTGTAGACTTCAAGATTGATCCCCGCGCGATCGCGGCGATCACCGTGGCAATGGGTACAATAGGTTTTCAGAAACGGAAGGATCTTGGCATCAAAGGCCGCTTGGGCAGCCTTCGACGGATCGGCTACGGGATCCGCCTTAGAAGCCGTCTGCGCACGCATCTCGGCCATGGGACGGTGCCAGCACACCCCCCAGGCAAGGATGGCGAGGGTGAGAAGGGGCCAACGCACCTTCAGCATCGCAAACTCCTGACTGGATCAGCGTTGGATCATTAGTGGGTTGGAATGCAGGGCGAGGTACACGAGTATCTGGTCGGAATCTCAGGACGACCTGAGCATATGGCGGGGTTGGGGCGGGCGGGCAGATCCCAGCGCAATCTCCCAGACCACCATAGCTACTCTCCAGCGATTTCGCAACGAAAAACGGAAAAACAAGATGTTTCAAGAGCCATTTGATCATGCCTATGTGCTGACTGGACCCACGGGGGCCGGGAAGTCTGAACTGGCGCTCGAGCTGGCCGAGCGTTGGGGGGCGGAGATTATCAGCATGGACTCGATGACGCTGTATCGAGGTCTGGATGTTGGGACGGCCAAGCCGACCGTGGCGCAGCGTCAGCGTGTGCCCCATGCCTTGATCGATGTGCTCGACCCGTGGCAAGCGGGCACGGTCGCCTGGTGGTTGGACCAGGCCGCTATCGCTTGTCGAGCCATCGAAAAACGTGGCAAGATTGTCCTGTTTGTCGGCGGAACCCCGCTATACTTAATGGCACTGATACACGGGCTGTTTCCCGGGCCACCTGCCAGTGTCGAACTGCGGCAACGACTCGAGGCCGAGGCGATGGCCACCGGGGTGCACACGCTCTATGCTCGTCTGACACAGGCGGATCCGGAGACCGCCCACCGTTTGCACCCCAATGATCTACGCCGGGTGGTCCGCGCCCTCGAGGTCTGGGAGTTGACTGGGCGGCCGATCAGTGACTGGCAACAGGAGTGGCGGCAGCCACCCGCCACGCAGGTGAGCCCAGAGGAGAGGACGCCGCGGTGTGTGATCCTGGATTGGCCACGGGCAGAACTTTATGCCCGAATTAATCAACGTGTCTTGGCCATGTTGGAAATCGGCTGGCTGGATGAATGCCGACGACTTCGACAAGCGTCTAGGCCATTGAGTCGACAAGCCCGTCAGGCGGTGGGTTACGCCGAACTATTTGCCCACCTCGAGGGGGCGATGGATCTGGACACGGCCGTGCGGCAAATTCAGACCCGAACCCGGCAGTTTGCCAAACAGCAACGGACCTGGTTTCGTCGAATTCCCGGCGGGCGTTTCCAGAGCGTTGAATTGACAAGGGCGAGTTGGCATCCCAGAATGTGAACATGGACGAAAACTCGTCCCTTCCCCACAAGGCTTTCGCTTTCCGATTGAGTTCATCGATGGACGCCGACCAGAAACGGTTCAAAATGGTAACCTTTCAAGTGATCGAAGGTGTGGATAAGGGCCGCATCTTCCGCGACCTGTCGATCCCGGTGACCATCGGACGCGAAGAAGGCAACCTGTTGCGCCTCAATGATGAACGGGTGAGCCGTTATCATGCGAAGGTCCAACAGGAAGATGAAGATATTATCCTCACCGACCTGGACAGCACCAATGGTACCCGGGTCAATGGCATGCCCATCCAGATCCGACGTTTACGACCAGGCGATCAAATTGAGTTGGGCCGTTCGCGACTACTGTTCGGCTCACTCGAGGAGATTGCCGCGCAACGTCGAGTGAGTAGCCAGGTCGGTCATCCGGTGCTCAATGACAGCAAAACGGTGGCAGGTGGGACCGAGGCGGATGATGATCTCGATTTCAGTCTGGATATGGACGAGGATCTTCCCTCCAGCCCAAGCCGTCGTTGGGGCATGTCCGAGACCGAGCGGCCACCGTTGCCCATGAAACTCTCCGCTGCTCAGGCGGCTCGGCTTTCCGAGATCTTTGACTACTTGCATCAGGGCGTCGCCCAGGCAATGGAAAATCTCGAAGGCAATGACGAGGGCAACGAAATTCGCATTGCCTACAACGAATGGCAAATCTTACAAGCCGTCCAACTCTTCTTGGCCAAATACGTTCGCGATATTGGCGATCCCAATCCTCTCGATTAAACCCACGCCCAATCAATCGGCCTGGTCAGGTTGGCGTGGCCTTCCCAGTCCCGTGTGCTACACCCGGAGTCTGCCACCATGGTGGTCGCAACTCCAACATCCCCACTCACTTGCTCGCCCACTTCAATCAGGATGTCCCTTGGTTACGCCCGTCGCAGGCTCCGGGCATGCCAGCCGGCCGCCAGTCGGCGGACCAGGCCGTCGAGCACGGAGCCCTGTCCAGCTCCGGTCGGCTCTGAAGGCGCTGGTTGCCACAGGACAACCATCAGTCCCAGAACCAGCAGGCCAAAGGCCCAAGTGAAGCCACCATAGACCTGGGCCAGCTTGGCCGCATCCCCAAGCAAGCCCGTGCTGGTGCTCATGATGCTCAGGGTGGCCAGGGCCAGGATACTGCTCAGGCCAAGCCGATAGGCACGGCTCCTCCCAGGAAAACTCAGTTCATAACAAAGCACCGCAAAGGGGAGTACAAAGGTCACACAGTGGTGCTTCCAGGTCCGCTCGCTAAAGATTAGCATGCCCAGCACGATCAGCGCATACTCAGCAGCCAAACGGCCGTTTTGCCTGGTCGTGGCAGTCGCTTCCCCGGTCCGCCGGATCGGGGCATGACAGGTGCCGATGACCAGCAGGCCGAATAGTAGCATGGCTCCCTGTACTAGTCGCCGCACTGTGCTGGTGCTGAGTGCCATGATGTTGTGGTAGGCCAACGGAACATACTGATCATCAAGATAGTCGGAGAATGAGGGGGCGTGGCTGAGCAGCCGGGTCAATAGTCCGGGCAAGGACTGGTTGTGATGCTCGGAGGTGATGACATTGTCGACCAGATAGGGCAGAACCATGACTTGGACCCAGCTGGTCAGGAGTTGCCAGTTGTAGGTAAAGCCGAGCAGGCTGCTGGGTAGAATCACCAAGAACAGCGCTAGCCCCAGCAGGGTGCCGAAAAGTGTACGCCAGGCGCCTTTCCACAGGAAGTAACCGACCAACAACGCTGGGGTAAGCTTGCAGGCAATTGCCAAGGCCAGCAGAATGCCGGCCAGCACATCGTAGCCGCGGTGGAAGGCATACAAAGTAGCAACAATCAGAAATAGGATCAGGATATTGACGTTGCCATGCGACAGGTCGCTCAAGATCGGTCGCAGGCTCAGAGCAATGGTCAGGACCTTGGCCCAGGGCGGAAACGCGAAGGTTGGCCGTTCCACCAGGCGAAATACCCAGTGGAAGGCCAGCAAGGTCATGCCCACCTTGAGGTAAAACCAGCTGAGAGCCCCGACCACAGGAGGCAGCTCGGTGAGCGGCCACAGGATCAGGGCCATGATCGGTGGGTTGGGATACTGGTAGAGGCGGTTGATATTCTCGCCGTCTTCGAGCGCTTGAATCTGCGGAGCCCAGCGGAGGAAGGCCGAGCGGGTCAGGCCATCGTCGCGGGGCGTGAGCACCTTGATCGTGTACTGCACGCTGACACTGACGAACAGCAGCCCCAGGCCGATGAGGAACCAGCGCTGAGCACGCTCTGAATCTAGCCAGCACAGACGAGCAGACATGACGCATCCTTGCATCGAGACTTGCTGTACCACCACGGGCGGGAGTCTAACAGCCCCGCCCACCGGCCAGCAAGATCAGCCGCGTCGACCGCTCACTTGGCTTTGAGTAACTGGTCAATCACCTGGTCGAGCTCCTGCGCGGAAAACGGCTTGCCGTTGCCGAAGGTCTGGATTCTTTTTCCTTGGCGATCATAAATATGATAGATTGGTAGTGCTCCGGTGGGAAACTTGTCTTCCCAGGCGTTGAGGTCGTCGGTGTTACTGGTCATCAAGAAATTCGGGAAGGTGGCCTGTTGTTGCGTGAGAAATTCCAGGGAGTTGCTGCGCGCCTCGGGGAGGTCGTAGCTCAGCGCGTCCAGGCTGACCGAGATGACCTGCAGCCCGTCCTCGGCTCGGGTCTTGGCCAGCTCGACCACATGGGGGAACTTCTTCTTGCAGGGCACACACCAGTTGGCCCAGAGATCGACGAGGACCACCTTTCCCTTGTATTGCTCGATGGTCTGCATGAGCGCTTCGATGGTGGTGTTGTTCAGGGTCACCTGGGGCTCGTCGGTAGCCTTGGTCGACAGCGGCGGACGACTGGGTTGATCCGATGGTTGTGAAGGATCGGTGCCTTGGTCCGGCGGTTTCGGTTCGCCTTCGCCGGAGGGGTTACAGCCGAACAAGACCAGAGCACAGAGCAAGGCGAGGCCCGCGCGGGCTAGCGAAACAGGCATCAGAGCATCCTTTCAGCGAAGGGGAAGGCGAATCAACGTTTGGTAAGGCGTCGGTGCAGAAAAAAAAGCGGCCAACGCCCACCGGGACGCTGACCGCCTTGGTCCAAGCCATGGTCCGCACGCAGGCTTAGTTTTCGTACTTGACGCTGCAACCGCGGGCCTTGGTTTCGCCGGTAGGGGCGGGCTTGTCGGCCAGAGCGGCTTCGACAGCGTCGGCCAGGTAGTTCTTGGTGACGCGGCTGGCGTTCATGCTGTTGTCCAGCCCGCCCATGTAGATCACCTCACGGTCCTTGTTGAGCACGAAGTACTCGGGGGTCACGCTGGCGCCAAGCTTGGTGGCGATTTCCTGGCTCGGGTCATACAGGTAATCGAAGTTGAAGCCCTTGGCCTTGGCCCGCTCCTTCATCTTGGGTAGCTTGTCGGCATCCAGGTTGTTGACATTGATGGCCACGAAGTCGACCCTGTCGCTGAACTTCTTGACGAAGTCGATCATGCGGTCTTCGTAGGCGACGGCGACCGGGCAGTGATTGCAGGTGATGCACACCACCATCACGTCCTTCTTGTAGTCGCTCATGCTGTGGGCTTTGCCATCGACACCCTGCAGGTTGCTGAAGGTCGGTGCCTTCGAGCCGATGTCGAGCTTCTTGTTGAACTTGCCTGCTTCCGCAGTCGTGACAAAGGCGAACAGGGCCACCACCAGCGCAGCAATACGGATCATGTATTGGGTCTCCTAATGCTTCCCGAAGGTACCCGCCATCGCGATCCCGATCGCGACCCGCAGATACCATCGACCTCGTGGAGGCATGGCTATCCTAGGCATCTGCGCAAACGCTGGACACCCCCGAGAACCATCCTCCTTCGTCCGCTTGGACGTGGCAGGACGCTGCTCTATTCATGGGTTGATTCGACTGATAAAATCCGGTAGTGCCAATTACTACGCTATTGGGTCCGAGGAAACGCACCGACCATGCCCGCCACGGCACAGATCCGCAACTTCTGCATCATCGCGCACATTGATCACGGCAAAAGTACGCTGGCCGATCAATTGTTGCTGCAAACCAAAACCATCACCGAGCGCGAATTTCGTAACCAGTTGCTCGACGGCATGGACCTGGAACGCGAACGGGGCATTACCATCCAAATGCATCCCGTGACCATCTACTACGAGCAAGATGGCCTCACCTATGAGCTCAACTTGATCGATACGCCGGGCCACGTCGACTTCGGCTATGAGGTGTCGCGGAGTATGGCGGCGTGTGAAGGCGCCATCCTTCTGGTCGACGCGTTCCAGGGTGTACAGGCGCAAACCGTGGCCAACGCCTACCTAGCCATCGAGCACGACTTGGAAATCGTGCCCGCGCTGAACAAGATTGACTTGCCGACCGCCCGCCCTGAGGCAGTCATCGAGGAAATGGAAACCTCCGTGGGCATCAACCCTGAGGAGGTGCTGCGGGTCAGTGGCAAAACCGGCGTGGGCGTGCCCGATCTGCTGCGGGCCATCGTCGAGCACATTCCGTCGCCTCAGGGCGACCCCGACGCTCCGCTCAAAGCGTTGATCTACAACAGCCACTTTGACTCGTTCAAGGGAGTGATCGTCTACGTCCGCGTCGTCGATGGCTGCCTGCGCGTCGGCCAGCAGATCAAGATGATGAAGAACAATGACCAGTACATCGTCTCCGGCATCGGCCAGTTCCGCCCCGCATTGACCCCGTGCCAAGAACTCACGGCTGGCCAAGTCGGCTTCTTCATGGCCCAGATCAAGGCGATCGCCGACGTGCACATCGGCGACACGGTGACCGACGCCACCCAGCCGACCGACGTGCCCATGCCGGGCTACAAAGAGCCGCAGCCGATGGTCTACTCCGGGCTGTACCCGGTCAACAACAACGACTTTGAGACGCTACGCGAGGCTCTGGGCCGACTGCGGCTAAACGATGCCAGCTTTACCTTCACTCCGGAGTCCAGCGACGGCCTTGGCTTCGGCTTCCGTTGCGGCTTTTTGGGTCTGTTGCACCGTGAAATCATCCAGCAACGCCTGGAACGCGACTGCGAAATCGATCTGGTGCAGACTGCTCCCAATGTTACCTACGAGATCCTGAACCGCAACAACGAGGTCCTGACCATTCGGACGCCGCAGGATGTGCCGGATGCGGGGCAGATCCAGGAGTTCCGCGAGCCGATCGTCAAGATCAGCTTTCTGGTGCCCAAGGAGAATGTTGGCGACATCATGTCGATGGCAGCCGAGCGGCGCGGCGAATTTATCAAGACCGAGTATGTCAGCACCACCCGGGTGATGCTGGTCTATGATCTCCCCTTGGCCGAGGTCATCTACGACCTGTACGACAAGCTTAAGTCCGTGACCCGCGGCTACGGCACGATGGACTACGAGCTGATCGGCTACCGCCCCGCCGACCTGGTACGCATGGACGTGCTTGTGCACGGGAAGCGCGTGGACGCTTTGTCGGTGATTGTGCACCGCTCCAATGCCGAACGCCGCGGTCGCAAGCTGCTGCAAAAGCTCAAAACCGAGATTGACCGGCATTTGTTTGAGATTGCGCTGCAGGCGGCGATCGGCAGCCGCGTGATTGCCCGTGAAAATATCTCGGCGATGCGGAAAAATGTTACCGCCAAGTGCTACGGGGGTGACATTACACGGAAGCGTAAACTCTGGGCCAAACAGGCTGCTGGGAAAAAGCGGATGAAGCAGATCGGCCAAGTGGAGATTCCCCAGGAAGCCTTTATGGCCGTCCTCGAATCGGATGCGTGATCGGCGGCGGGCCAAGTGCCGCAGCAAGCCTGCATGCTCGCCGCGTTGAGCGGCATCCGGATCCCCTGTTCTTTTCGGGAGTCTGCGTGGCACAGCTGGACCCTTCGGCTCCCGACCCATCTGGTTACCTCCCTGGCTGTCGTTGGCGGCGTTGTCTGGAGGGAGGCGTCATTTTTTTTCTGACCATCCTGTTTGTCCGGGTGATGGCTGTGGAGCCGTTTGGTGTTCCCACGGGAAGCATGGCGCCGACGCTGATCGGCAACCATCGCAGTTGTCCTTGTCCTCGCTGTGGCTTCGCCATTGCTGTGGGCGAACCGCACCTAGACAACGGCCTTGCGTCGGAACCGTCCGAAGCTGCGGCCGAGGTGGACTGTCCCAATTGTGGTTATGGCGACATCTCCCTGCGCGGGCAGTCGATGGTGGTGGGTGACCGACTACTGGTTGACAAGAATGTATTTATGCTTCGTGCGCCGCGTCGATGGGAGGTGGCGGTTTTCCGTTGCCCATGTGACGATAGCAAGCCGTATGTCAAGCGCGTGGTCGGCTTGCCAGGCGAGCATATCCAGGTGCATCAAGGCGATATCTATGCCAATGGTCAGTTGCAACGCAAAAGCCTAGACCAGGCGCGGGCCCTGGCGCTACCCGTCTACGACCAGCGTTTTGTTCCCCAACCGAATGGCTGGCGCGACCGATGGCTGCAAGATCATGTCCAACCGTGGGGCGTTGAGGACCAGGCGGCTTTGCCAGTGGCCAGCGCCCAGCGCTTGCGTCAGCGGGTGAGGGCGCAGTTGCAAGGAAGTGACTTGATTGTGGATGCCACTGCCTTGCCGTCGACCTATCGTGCCTGGGTCCTCTATCGTCACCGGAGCCTGGATCGCCAAGCCGAAGAGGTCATCCGCGATGCCTTCTGCTACAATGCATCCACGAACCAGTCTGTGGCTTTGAACGCCGTCCACGACTTTCTGGTCGAATGTGAGCTGGAAGTGCAGGCGGGCGTGGGCTGGTTGGTTTGCCAGTTGACCGATGGTAGCGATCGGGTCCAAGTCGAATTGCCGGTTGGATGGGCGGACCGTCCGGGGCGACTGGTGGCTGGAGGATGCGTGTCGCCGTCGACCGGCCGTGTGTCACTCCAAGCAGGCCAGCGGTATCGTCTGCTGTTTGCCTTTGTCGATCGTCGGGTCGCAGTCGGTCTGGACGGTGTGGAAATCTGCCCAGCCATCGATCTGCCAGCGCTCCCCGCGCGGGCGGAAGTGAGCCGCCCGCTCCGGCTGGGCGTGCAGGGTGGGCTGCATGTGCGGATGCATGGGCTGCGGCTACTGCGGGATCTGCATTATTTGGCGGTGGGTCGTCATGGTGTGAAGGGTGCGTATCCGCTTGGGCCTAACGACTATTTTGTGCTGGGCGATAATAGCGCGAACTCCGAGGATAG
Source organism: uncultured Alcaligenaceae bacterium (assembly GCA_964410665.1). Lineage (GTDB taxonomy): Bacteria > Planctomycetota > Planctomycetia > Gemmatales > Gemmataceae > CAYPIE01. Next base: position 6,903 of record CAYPIE010000104.1, on the reverse strand, counting down.
TCGATGGTGGCCTATGCCAGGGGTGCCACGGGCGAATTTTCTGGGCAAGCCGTTTCTGTTGCATCAGCCGAGCCGGCTGAGTGCGTGGACGTTTTTGGGCTGGCCGCTGCAGACGCGGGTCATTGACTGGGGACGCGTCCGTTGGCTGCGCTAACGTCCATCCCGGTGGCGTTGTGACGAACGATCCAGCGAGGACGTGGGCCCGGAGCGAGGGCGTTGGTCCCGAGCTGCTCGAGGGAAGGAAGTTTCATGAGCCAAACCAAGTCAAGCCCGTCTCCGGCCAAAAAGGCGGAGGACCCGAAAGATCCCCTGCGCGAGGGGGTCGAGACGGTGGTGTTCGTCATTGTGCTGGTTTTAATGCTGCAGCTGTTCGTTGCTCAAGCATTTGTCATTCCGACCGGCTCGATGGCCGAGACTTTGTATGGCCATCACAAAGATGTCGTATGCGCCCAATGCGGCTACAGCTTTCCGTTGAACGCTTCCCGCGAGGTTGAGGAAGGACGGCAACGGGTCACCGGCTATCAGTGCCCCAACTGCCAATATGAGTACGATGGCAAGCTTCCCTCCCCCGCCAGCGGCGATCGAGTGATCGTGTCCAAAATCAGCTATCACCTGCAGCAGCCGGAACGTTGGCAGGTGCCGGTCTTCAAATTCCCCGGCGAAAGCCAGGACCGCAATCTGGAACAGCGGCAACTTCGCGCCGACTTGTCCGAAGAATTACAAAGCTGGATTGATCGCTATCCCAATATGCCCCTCGATGGGCCCATCGATCGCTGGGAACCTAAAAACTATATCAAACGTTTGATCGGTAAGCCAGGTGAGACCATCGGCATCGGACGGGGCGACCTGTTTGTCAGCACCCAGATCGACTACCCCGAAGCCGACTTTCCCCGACCTGCCAATCCGGCCGATCGCTGGATCCATCGCTTTATGTGGCGGCAACAACGCACCGACTGGGACTATCTTCAACAGGAAAACTTCGACATTCTGCGGAAGCCGCCGGAGATCTGTTTGGCGATGCGACGGATTGTCTATGACAACGATTATCAGGCCAAAGATCTGATCGGTAAGTTGGCGCCGCGCTGGGGAGCGGATCCGCAGGCTCCGGAGGGCTGGAATGCCGATGACCCCAAGGCACCACGGGTGTTTACCCATCAGGGCGATCAGCTTAGTTATCTTCGCTATCAACACCTGATGCCCAACTGGGCCGATCCAAAGCGATCGACCCCAGCGCCCATCACCAATAGCATGGGCTATAACCTATACCGCCCGAGCGATCCCTATGATCAATCGTTTTGGGTCCCCGATTTGATGATCGAATGTGACGTCCGGGTCGAGGACCCCAAGGCGGTGGTGGTGTTGGAACTTGCCCGAGGACTCGATCGATTCCGTGCACGCTTCGATATGGCCAAGCAACGCTGCTCACTGGTGCGGAAGACACCTACCGGTGAAGATATTTTGAGCAGCTTGGACGTGGACTTTCGTCAACCCGGCGAGTACCACCTGCGTCTGGCGAATTTTGATCAACGTTTGACTGTATGGGTGGATGGCGATGTCTTGGACTTTGGCGACGCCGGCGATTATCAGCCGACTCCGATCGATCGCTTTGAGATCGCCGATCAGCACGGTCAGGGTTGGGTCAAGGATTATGATATTGATCGCCCTGCCCGGATTGGGGTCCAGGGGGTGGCCACGGTTTCGCATGTGCAACTTTGGCGGGATACCTACTACACGCTGTCGCGCGATGCCCAGCCGGATACCCTCTTGGAAACCTACTATGTGCAACCGGATTGCTATTTCTGTCTGGGCGACAATAGCGCCGCCAGCCAGGATAGCCGCGAATGGGGCACCGTTCCCAACCGCCTGTTGATCGGCCGTGCCGTATTGGTGTACTGGCCCTGGTATCGGATTGGTTTGATTCGCTAGGCAAGACGCTCGAAGCACCTAGCAGCAGCGCGGGTGGTCCCCAGCGTCGGGTTGAAAGGAAGGCGGCGAACCTGAGGGGGGGTCGCCTTCGGGTGGCCAACATCCAGGAGCAGTCATGGCGGTGGGCCGCAGTGGCGCGATCAGCATTCGAGTGCGTTACGCCGAGACCGATGCGATGGGCTTGTTGCATCATGCGAACTATCTCGTTTACTTTGAACAGGCTCGGGTGGAGCTGCTCCGCGGTTCCGGGCGAAGCTATCGGGATCTGGAAGCATCGGGTTTTTTCCTGGTACTGAGTAAAGTGGAGGTTCGCTACCGCAAGCCAGCTCGGTTTGATGATTTGCTCACGGTGCAGGCGACGTTGGCCAAATTCTCGCCGGTCCGTTTGGAACATACCTATGAGGTTCGCCGAGACACCGCATTGTTGACCGAGGGGAGTACCACGCTCGCCTGTGTAGACGGTGAGGGCAAGCTGGCCGGTTTGCCCAATTGGTTTCTGGAGACGCTTCAGAGCGAACCATCCGCCTGAGTGGAGGAGGATAGCAGCGTGCGGCGGCTCTTGATCCAGTTTCTGCTCCCGTTGTTGTTTTGTTTGGTGCCGGTGGCTGCGGGGGTATTAATTGCCCTGGCCATTCCTACCCAGGCTCGCATCGACTATGTGCAACGGGTGCAGGAATCCGCCATCGACCTGGTGATTCTGGGCCTCGGGGCGAGCTTATTTACGGCCCAGACCCTGCTCAGCTGGCGTGCCCTGCAGTTGCAAGGCAACCGCTTTGATGAACGGCCAGACCGCTGGCTGAGCCATCTGGCCCAAGCGGCGGAGTGGTTTCCGCTGTTGGGCCTCTTGGGCACGGTGGCGGCCATCTTACAGACGTTTAACTCGATTACCCCGACGGTGACGCCGCAAGAAATCATCCGCAAGTACGCCCCGGCGATCACCGCGACCGGCAGTGGGCTGTTCATGGCGCTGGTGAACATCCTGCCAACCTGGATGGTGTTGTTAGGGCGTGACCTGATTCGCGCGCTGGCTGGGCGGATCAGTCCGTCGGAACAAGGGGATGTCGCGTGATTCAATTGCCCCGTCGGAGTGTCACGCGTTTTTTCATTCCCCTCATTGACGTTTTGATCTTGCTGTTCTGTATCTTCTTATTGATGCCGTTTGTCAGCCAGCCGGGCGAGCAAACCGGCGGTGGCGACCCGGAGCAGTTCGAAGGGGCGCAAGCCTATGCCGATCCGACGATTCCAGGCAATGTGGAGGATTTGCGCAAGGAACTGGTGCAGATGCGTGAAGAAATTCGTCGACTCAAATTGCGCCAGCTGAGCGTGGCGGAAAATCTAAGTCCCCGCGTCTTAGAGATCGACAAGAACTCCGGCCGGCTCTATTACTATGACCCAGAACGGCGTGAGATTCGCAGCGAACAGGATGCGCGGCAACTGATTGCCCAGCATCGCCGCCAGAGTGGAGCCAAGGAAGCCTTTTTTCTGATCTTGTATCCTCGTGAAATCTCTGGGTTTCCGCTGCAAGCGCAGATTGAGCGGTATCGCCGCTGGTTCCGGGATGTGCCGTATGGCTTTAACAACCCGCTGGCGAGCGAATGAATCGAAGGGAGAGCCGGTCATGGCCATAGGAATCCTCGTTCTCGTCCCGCTGTTGGGTGCCAGCCTTGTCGATAATTCGATCGAGGTCGTTTACAAGCTGCTCGCGGTCGCTGGTGCATTCCTGGTGGGGTATTTTGGCTCGATTTGGCTGAGCATGTTGGTGCTGTGGTCAACCTACCGCAAGCAGATCCCTCAGGTGATCAAGAAGCTGATCGGCGTGATCAGCGGCGTACTGTTGGCCCTGGCGGTGTTCTTGTGGGTCTTTGGCACGGGTGACGGTTATGGGATCGGCTCGGGTCCCGGGCTCGGCGGACCGGGCAAGCAATCGGATCAAGAACCGACGACGCCCAGCCAAGCACCCCGGCTCGAACAGTCGATGACCCCTTTATCGGAGCCGACGGCGGCGCCCACCAAGCAACAGACACGGGCACGGGTGGTGGTCCTCGGTGGCAACCAGGTCGACCAGCAGCGTTTCTTCCAACTGGAGGGGGACGAGCGGCCGGTGGATCTGGCCGAAGTGCAAGCACGCATCCGCCAGCTCCAGATAGAGGAAGAGGGGCTCGATGCTCTGGAGCTGATTATTTATGCCGATAGCTTGGCCCGGGAGCATCCGCTGGTCAAGCGACTCGAGAAGTGGGCCTATCAGCAGGACCTACAAGTGATCACGCAAGTGAAGGATCAGAATCGACCGTCGTCGTGAACCGAGAACGGGACTGAGCCATGGCCACCACCGAGGAAACGACCACAACCCCCCAAGCGACAGCCACGCTCTTGCGGGGGCTTGGCATCGTGTTGTTTGGCCTACCCGGCGCTGGCAAAACGTCCCTGTTGGGCGCGCTTGCCCAAGCGGCGGAGACCGAGCAGCCGGGGCTGGGGGGCCGGTTTCGCACCCTACCCGCCGAACTCCTTGAGCTCCGCGCCCAAGTCTATGGCTCTGGGACCGCACGGACGACCGAGGAGCTGGTCGGTTACCCGTTACAGTTCTCCTCTCGCGACCACCATGGGTTCCTCGAAGCGACTGTATTTGACTGTGACGGGGAGGCGGCCAATGCCTTACTCGCTGAGCAGCTCGCCGACGAGTCCGGCGACGGGACGCCCGAACGGTTAGTCCAAGCTGTCGTGCATGCAGATGCCTTGATACTCGCGGTGGACGCGTCGGCTCGGCCGGATGAACGCGAACGCGACTTCGCCGAGTTTTTATGGTTTTTGCGGCAACTCAGGCGGCGACGGGCGCGTCGCCGTGCGGTCGGCGGGCTGCCGGTCTTTTTGGTGCTCACCAAGTGCGATTTGCTGCCGCTGGCGGAGGACGCGGACTTCGAAGACTGGCAACGACGCATCCATGAACGCGCGATGCAAGTGCAACATCATTTCCGCGAATTCATGGCCCGCCAAGCCGCGGCCGAAGACCAGTGGCACGCCTTCGGCAGCCTGGACCTGGACGTCCGTGCGACCGCTGTCCGTCACCCCGTGTTACACGACCTGCCGACGGCTTCCCGACCGGAACCACATGGTGTTGGATCGTTATTTCATGATGCATTTGTGGCTGCCCAGGCCTATCAAACACGTCAGACCGGCTCGACACGCCGGCTGGTCTGGACGGTCCTAGGCTCTCTGGGCGTGGTGAGTTTGATGATCGGGATTGGTCTGGGACTTCTGCTAACCCGGAAGCCGACCGAGGAACTACAGCTGCTCAACAAGATCCGCAACTACCAGGCCCGCGAGGGGCAAACTGCTGCCTTCCGCCTGGCTGAGGGCCGCTACCTAGAGAGCTTACGCGAACTGACCGAACTGAGCCGCGATCCCGACTTTGATAAACTACCCGCCGAGGAACAGGATTTTGTCCGCGATCGGCTCAAGGAGCTCAAAGCGTACGACAACTACCGGACCAAGCTGTTTACCCAGCAGGGACCGGCCCAGGCCCGGAGTCTTCAGGAATTAAACTATATTAACGAATTATTGTCCGCTGCGGCCTTGAAAGTTCCCGAGAACTATCGCGATGACTGGAGCCAGACCGAGGCGGTGCTGCTGCAGGAAAAGTGGCTCAACGATGTTGCGCTGCTTGACCAAGCGGTCAAGGAGTTGACCAAGTGGTATCGCGATCTGATCCGGGCCGAGAACTCGACCACCGACAATGGGGAGCCGGTCATGGATGCCACCCAACTGCTCGGGGCGGACCGGCTCAACGCGGCTTGGGCCCGAGGGTTGAGGATCCTGCTCAAAAAGGCCGAAAGCCCACCGCACCGCGCGGTCGAGATGATCGAGGAGTCTCGCTCGTTACCGATCCGTCAAGGGCGGGCGTTGACCTATGCCAACGCCTATGCTTTTGAAGAAGTCGAACGCGCTCGGGCCGACTGGGAAGCCTTACGCAGCCAGCTGCTTATGGTGCGTGACCTGGGACAGGCGGTGGGCCTGTTGGTCGAGCCGACTTTGCGCCAGGCCGTTTTGGCGCCTGAACAACTCGGCCCAGAGCTGAACTCCGAGCAACAGCTCGAGCGGCTCGACATCTACTACCCTGACTATCAAAACTGGCGGCTCAGCCGCCTGCCCGAACAGCTCCAAGAAGACATCCGGCAACGTCTGGAGGAATCGTACCAGGAACTGATTGTTTATGGCCGCGACCAGCTGCAGCAACAGTTAAGGTCAATCCGGGCCGTCGGCAAACCGACCCAGGCCGACTGGAAACGGCTGGCCGAGGATTTGTCTCGGGGTATGGTCCCGGCCTGGCGCAAGCTCCTTCAGGTAGTGGGCAACCTGATCGAACCAAATCAGCCAGACGAAGTGGCGAAATTGATTGCGTTTTTGAGCCGCGATTCGTTTGCAATCGATGTAAAATCCGTTTATGTGAAGATCCCTGAGGATGATGTGGCCTCGCAGCAGTTGCGGCCGGTGGGCGATTTTAAGCTCTTTCTGCAGCCAGCGGCGTCCAACGCCGGCCGGGCACCGCGACTACAGTCGCTGACCTTGACTCCGGCCAATGCGGGGGCACGCGATATCGCTGGTTGGTATCGCTTTGATGCTCCCTCGGACGTCGAGAGATGGACCTACCAGCCAGGGGACAAGATCTGGGCCGAACTCAACGTCCGGCAAGCCAATGTCAACGATTGGATTCTGATGTGGACTGACTATCGCTCACCCATCTACAGGATCGATGGTCTGCAACAGCCGCCGCGTCTGGTCCCGCCGCGAGATCGACAAAAACCCAAGCCTGGTAGCCGCGAACCTGGGATTCGTCTGCGCATCCAACCACCACAGGGCATTCCAGAGGTTCCCGCGCTGTTGCCCGATATGACCGAGGGGTCGTGAACAGAGAGGCAGAGGCGCTTGCGGTGCGGGGAAAGCGGCAGAGGCGGTTGCGATGCGGAGAAAGCGGCAGAGGCG
>CAYPIE010000103.1:0-19384 GCA_964410665.1 uncultured Alcaligenaceae bacterium | reverse complement strand
GCATCTCGCTTGTATGGCACTCCCTTTCAGGGCACTCCCATGTATGGCACCCCGATTCAGGGCACCCCAACGGCCCCGATGACCGACGGTAAGAAGAACATGCCCGCCGACAACAACAGCTCCTCGATCGAGTAAGCCAGCCCGCAAAGCGGACCTTTCCGCCCCCCGCACCCTTGCCCTTGCCGCTCGGCAAAGGCAAGGGTGCGGGGGTTTTGTGTTCCGGGCAGCGCAATTGAGTTCGCCTGCTTTGAAGACTATAATCGCGATGAGGCGCTACCCAAGTCGAACCGCCGATCGCGAACTATGAACACCGAATCGCTGCGACCAAGCGTCGATCAATTGTGCTTCCGGGTGTATGATCGACCATTGCATCCGGATTTGATCGTTGCTGTCTGCACCCGTCGGATTGCCGTCGGTGAAATGGTCATCTTGCTTCGCCTGACCGCCACCGGCCACGTCATCTCCTTTGAAACGCACGACTTACATTTGACCGAAATCACTGCCTCGGCCGATGAGCCGCTGCCCGTGGGAGGCCAGTTAGTGAGTCACCGTCTCCACGGCGAACAGGAAAACACGGTCATTCCAGGTTCCGGCTATTATTATCGAGCCAATTCCCAAGTTGAGGTGTTGCCCCAAGAAGTCTTCCGTCACGCTCAAGAAGAAATTGCTCTGGAAGCAGTCAAGGGCGCTTTAGCGCACACCTTCGACCCGGGACACCGACTTGCACCTGCCCCTCTGGGCCTGCTCGTGCACGAAACCGACCCGCATTACATCTCCATTGCCGCCTTTCACACCTTTCCCGAGGAATTGACCATTGTGAAGACCCAAACCCTGCTTGAACGGATCTGATGCCACGAGAGCAAGCCAGGCTTCCACAGCTCGCTTGCCCACCACGGCTCTGCCTACTCAGATGCCTTGATCGGCATCGATCGTTTCACCGGTCCGCCACCGAATCAATCAGGGGGACCATCAAGTTCAGCCCCGGACGGGCCATACGATCAAACTTGCTCAACCGCTGGACCATTGCCACGGTTTGTTGTTCGACGGCCATCACCGACAGCGTCGAGGCTAGCAGCGCAGAATTCCAAACACAAGCAGTGCCTTATACATATCGTACTCTCGGGGCAGCGGTTGGACAGGATCCTCCAGCTCTGCCCTTGGCTGGATCCAGCGCGAAAGCCTTACACCCATATTGACAGGACGTGCTGAACGTAGGTGGCCTGCAAAGAGTTGGCCACCCCGCCACTCCGGACATGCGGCCTCTCCGAGTGATAGCACTTACCCGAGTTCGCCGCATCGCACGGGAAGCGGAGGACGGATTTGTGCCCAACCGACCGTTTGTTGTGCGTCCGGGCATCGCCAACGTTCGACTTAGTGCATTGCAGATGCCATCAGGCCGGGCAAGTTGCCCGAATCTTGCCTTCGGATAACTGTCCTTGCGGTTTTACTGAACATGCGTAAACTACTATACTGATGAATGAATAGTGCCCTTTCTTCGCGGTGGACTTCGCAGCATGTGGATCTCGAATGTCGCAACCAGTCCAACTCCTCTGCTTGAGGGGGACCCCAGCACGGCTCTGTATGCCGAGGTCGTCTTTGATCGCCCCTTGGATCTTCCCTACACCTATGCCGTCCCCGCCACGCTCCACGCTCAGATCGCGGTGGGAAAGCGGATCGAGGCGCCATTCGGCAAGGGGGATCGCCGCACGGTCGGTTACTGTGTCCGCGTCACCACCGTCGCGCCCCACCGCGAGGTCAAAGCGATCCAGCGCGTGCTCGATGCCGAGATTCTCTTAACCGAAGAGCTTCTTCGGCTGACCCGCTGGATGGCCGACTATTATTTATGCGGCTGGGGCCAGGTCTTGCATGCGGTGTTGCCTAGCAGTGTGCGCGACAATGCGGGCCTACGCGAGGTGGTCTATCTTCAGCCATCGCCCAATCCAGAACTCTTACGCGCATTGCCTAAGCTGCCCGCCAAGCAAGCCACCATCTGGTCGATCTTGCGTAAGCAAAGCGAACCAATGGAACAACGCGAACTCATGCGTTTGGCCCGGTGTGGCCCCAGTCCGATCCAGACGATGCTCGCCCGCGGGCTGATCCAACGGCACACCACTCAAGTGGATGTCTACGAGCAAGCCGTTGCCAGCAACCAGCCTCCCCCCACGATCGAATTGAACCCCGACCAACAGCGTGTCTGGTCCACCATTCAGACCGCCGTGCAAACCGGCGGCTATCAGGCTTACCTGCTCCATGGCGTCACCGGCAGTGGCAAAACCGAAATCTACTTGCAAGCGATTGCTGAAGTGATCGCTCAGGGCAAAGAAGCCATTGTCCTGGTCCCAGAAATCGCCCTGACGCCACAGACTATTGAACGATTCCAAGGGCGTTGTGGCAAAATCGCGGTGCTGCACAGCCATCTCAGCGACACCGAGCGCGGTGCCCATTGGCGTCGGGTCGCGCAAGGCTTGGTCCAGGTCGTGGTGGGGGCACGCAGTGCGGTCTTTGCCCCGACCCGGAAGCTAGGGCTGATCATCATCGACGAGGAACATGAGCATAGTTTCAAGCAGGAGGCGACGCCTCGCTATCATGCCCGCGACGTGGCAGTCATGCGTGCCCGTCTGGAGAATGTGCCGATTCTGATGGGCTCCGCCACCCCGTCGCTGGAGAGCTGGCACAATGTCGAGCGTGGCCATTATCAATTACTTTCCATGCCCCAGCGGGTCCTCAAGCGGCCCATGCCAGAAGTTCGACTCATCGATCTGCGGCATGAGCCGAAATCCCACAAACACGCCCAGGCACTGTCACCCAGCCTCGAAGCCGCCATGCAGCAGGCTCTGGAGGCCAAAGGACAGGTGATGCTCCTGCTCAATCGTCGTGGCTTCGCGACCCATGTCCACTGTCCGGCCTGTGGGCTGGTGGTGCAATGCCAGCATTGTGATCTGGCCTTGACCTACCATCGCCAGCGGGAAGCCCTACTCTGCCATCACTGCGGCGAAGAGGCCGCCCTTCTGCAGAAGTGCCCCGGCTGTGGCCAAGCCACCATCCGCTATCACGGACTCGGAACGGAAAAACTCCAGGCAGAGGTGCAAGCCCGCTTTCCTGATCGCATTGTCCAGCGCATGGATTCGGACACCATGGCCCGCCCGGGGAGTCACGCCCGGATTCTCGACGCGTTCCGCGGCGGGCTGATTGACATCCTGCTAGGGACACAGATGATCGCCAAGGGGCTCGACTTTCCCAATGTGACCCTGGTTGGGGTGATTAATGCTGATGTGGGACTGCATATGCCAGATTTTCGCGCTGCCGAGCGGACCTTTCAGCTGCTCGCCCAGGTCGCTGGCCGGACCGGACGTGGCGACAAGCCCGGTCAAGTCCTCATCCAAACCTACACCCCCGAGCATCCCAGCATCGGTCTAGTGGTCCGCCACGATTATCTTCGTTTTGCCGCCTTGGAGTTAGAACATCGACGCAAGCACGCTTACCCGCCGTTTGAACGACTCGCCCGCTTGATTATCCGCGGCGAAAAACAAGAGGTTACCGCGGCATTTGCAGATACCCTGGCGGGAGCCTTTCGCGAGGCTCAGCGGCTGCTCCAGCAACGCCAGCCCTCACTACCGGAGGTCCGCGTGCTTGGCCCCGCTGAAGCACCGGTGTTTCGTCTCAAAGATTATTTCCGCTATCATTTTCAGCTGCAGGCCCCACAAGCCGGCGTACTCCATCAGTTGCTACGCGAAGTGCTCGGGGTGCTCCGGCCACCACATGGCGTGGAGTTCCAAATCGACATCGATCCCTTCAGTATGCTCTGACAAATGCGATCTGCTTGATTGTTTTCCCCCTAGACAGTCCGCGACTTGAGCACTATTTTCATCCTAGTTCACTCTTGTCGCCGCGGATTGCCAACCCGTTGAGAGCACGCCCCGGTTGCCAGGGTGTTGTGAACCATCCTGCCTCGACAACGGTTGATCTAGAATAATAAAAGCTTAACGGCTCCTGATCTTAGGAGGTGCTTGTCATGGCTCACATTGTGACCAAGCCCTGTTACGACTGTAAGTACACCGACTGCTGTGTGGTCTGCCCGGTGGAATGTTTCTACCAGGACGAGCATATGCTTTACATCGATCCCAATGATTGCATCGATTGTGAAGCCTGTGTCCCCGAGTGCCCGGTCGAGGCCATCTATGCCGATGGCAATGTCCCCGCCGAATGGCAAAGCTACATTCAGCTCAATGCTGACCGCTCGGCCGCTCTCAAGGACACCGGGCACATCACCGAGAAGCAAGATCCCCTGGAAGGCGAAGGCTGCCAGAATAAGTAAGCCGAGCTGCGACTGGATATCCCCGTCGCGATTCTCCTAGTAATACTGGCAAGATCTTGCAATGCGCGGATTGGACTTTCCCATCCGCGCTCTTTTTTTGACCTTTCGTCCCCACCCACTTGCACAAGACGCTTGCACATGCAAACCACCGGCATACTGCTGATCCAGTTGGGTACTCCTGACGCTCCCACCGCCAAGGCCCTTAAACCCTATTTGAAGCAGTTTCTGAGCGATCCTCGGGTGATCGACGTCCCAAGTCCTATTCGTTGGCTGATTCGCACCCTGACCATCGTTAAGGGCAGGCCCAAGGATTCCGCAGAGAAATATGCTCGCATCTGGGATGCGATCACCGGCTCACCGCTGATGCATTACACGCAACGGCAGACGGAACTGTTACAAGCGCATTTCCCCGACCACCCCGTCCGCTTCGGCATGCAAATCGGCCAGCCCAGCGTCCGTGAGGTGGTGCACAACATGATCCGTGAGGGTGTTGATCGCCTGATCGTACTGCCGATGTATCCGCAGTACTCCGCGACCACTACCGCCTCGGCCATGGATTCATTGTTCAAAGCGTTGATGCAAGAACGCCGCATCCCGGCCGTGCGCATCGTGCCTCCGTACTATCGGCATCCAGCTTACCTGGATGCCATGGCCGCGGTGATCCGTGATGACCTGGAACGGCTGCCATGGACGCCCGACTACTATCTATATAGCTTTCATGGGATTCCCATTCGCTACTCGAAGAATGGCGATCCCTACGCCACCCATGTCAAGCGAACGGTCGTAGGACTGCAAAAACGCCTTCAGTGGCCCAAGGGGCAATGGCAGCAGACTTTCCAGTCGCTATTTGGCCGCGAAGAGTGGCTCAAACCCTACACGGATGTGGTTCTCGAGAAATTAGCCCACCAAGGCATCAAGCGCGTGTTTGTCACGCTTCCCGGCTTTACCGCAGATTGTCTTGAAACCGTGGATGAGATTGGCAATGAATCCGCCGAGGTGTTCAAGGAGGCTGGCGGGAATGAACTACGTTCATGCCCATGCCTGAACGACCATCCGCGCTGGATCGAAGGCATGGCCAGCATCCTCCGCGAGGAGGGGCAGGGCTGGCTCAATGAAACCGTTCTCCCAGAAGCATGTCCGTAAGTATGTTGCCGCCCATCATTCCCCTCGTTCGCCACGACGGCCGGCACGCCTGGAATCTGCCGCGGACGTGCCACGCAAAGAGTGCATGCTCCTCATGCCCGTCGAAGACTCTGGACCCGCCTTCCGAATCAAGGTAGTGGACTCGATGCGTGCAATCGACCTGCCTGACTCGTACATGAGCCCATGAACCGAAGCGAGCCTGCCTGAGTCGACAAAAGCAGACTCGCCGGTCGTACCACTTTTTCCGTTTTCGCAAAGATACCGATTGTTCCAGCTGGTTCTGCTCAACCGGTTCCGCCGATTTGCCGAAGTTTATCCTGGAAATCGAGAATCCGCTCGTTTGCGTATGCCGCCGAGCATTCCTCAGCCATGGAGATGGCCGGATATGAATGCAACTTATACGCTTTGCCTGCTGCTGAGTCTGCCCGCTGCGGAGCCGACCTCTCTGGAACACACCCCAACCTTCCAATACCGACAGCCCGGCCAGCCGATCTTCTATGGCACGGTCCAGGGACGCCCGCTACCTCCATCACCCTATCACCTGGTCCAGTATCGTACCCGCTGGCAGTATGCAACGCCCCAGCCCCACTCCCTCTATGGCCGCGCCAACTCGGTGGCACCAACTTCCGCTTATGTCATGGGCAGCGGCCACAGGCCATTGCGTACAGCCTCCTTTCACTCCGGCGATGCCTATCGGCATATCGTGCTGCCAGCACCAAGCCAGCCACCGATTCTGCCGGCTTCTGCAGTGCAATCAGCCGCCAACATGCCCCTCCATGAACACTCTCGGTCAACCTACACCCACACCTTGCCCCCCGTCTATCGTCCCTCCATCTCGACCTGGCACGGACGTCCCCCCCTCCTCGAGCAAGCCGTCTATCCCGAGCAAAAAAAACGGGCTCCTGTGTCGCCCACAGGAGCCCGCTAATCCAGTCGATGGTTTCTGGAAGCCAGACACTTAAGCCTACGACATCATCTCCGACTCAGCAGCTGCCGAGGAGGCTTCGGTCTCCTCGGTGGTCGTCGTTTGAGCCAGCCGCTGAGTCTTGTTGAAGTAGAGAAGCGAGGTGAGGAACACCCAGAACAGGTTCAGCAGCACGGCCAAGCCCACATACGCCTGCCCGCCGCCACCAAAGCCATAGCTATGCAGACCGGCCGGCAACACAAAGTTCACCCCATACCAGCACATCAAAATGGCGGCGAAGCAAACCACTGCCGCGACCGCCAGGCCAAAGTCCTTGACCCAGCCGATGTAGCGGGCGTGCAGCGGGATCACGTAGCAGACCAGTGAGATCAGCGCCCAAGTCTCCTTGGGATCCCAACCCCAGAAGCGGCCCCAAGAATACGCCGCCCACCAGCCGCCTAGGAAGGTCCCAGCCGCCAACAGCAGCACGGCGATTTGCATAGCTCGGTAGGTGTAGTTCGACAGCGTCTTGAGCGTCTCTCGGGTCGGATTACCGAAGGCCAATAACCCTAGCGACACATTCGCCAGGCCCCAGGCCAACAGGCCACCAGCATAACTAGACACAATGGTGAGCACATGGATGATCAGCCAGAAGTTGCTCCGCAGGACCGGAGTCAGCGGTTGCAAGCTCGGGTCCAGCGTCGTCGGCACCTGGTCGGCGAGCACCAGAGCAGTCAGAGACACCAGTGAGCCAGCCCAGATGATCAATCCCTTCCGATAGACTAACTCCAGGCCGACGGCGAACAGCGAGGCCATGAACGCGACAAAGATCACCGTCTCGTACATGTTGCTCACCGGCGGCCGACCCGAGATGGCGATGCGACAATAAAAGCCGAACACCTCCAAGGCCAGAGCCGCGGCGAAGAATACAAAGCCTCCCAGGTACAACAGCCGCGAGCCGGTCAAGTAGCTGCCGCCGAAGGCGAACACCGCCGGCAGCATCAGGATCCAGGCCCACATAAACGGCTGCGACTTGTTGAAGGTCAGCTCCAGGTCGATCGTATCGACACCGGGGTAAGGCCGCACCTGCTCGCCCGCCGCTGCCGCGGCATCCAGAAAGGAGTCTCGCGCGGCATCGCGATCTTCATCGGTCTGAGCCTCGGTCAGCGCGGTCTCGTAGGTTTTGTAGGCCTCCTGGATCGCAGAATCGGAATTGCTGCTTAGCCCGGCGGCCAGCGACTTGTCACTGACCCGCTTGAGCTGCTTGAAGAACGCTTCGGACTCCTCGGCGAAGCTGCCCACCGGCTCGGCCTCCTCATCGAGCGGCACCGACACCTCGGCACCCGAGTCGCGATTGTACGCCAGTTCTACCCGGTCGTAGGCATCCAGCACCGCCCGAGCGTCCGCCTCGGGGAACTCCTGCCACAGCACTGCCTCGCGATACAGATTCGGGAAGCGGGTCTCCATGTAGTTCAGATGGAGCATCTTCCAGCGTGGATCGGTGGGGTCATAGTTGCTGCCCTGGGCCCGCTTGACCCGGGCCCGCAGGTCGTCCATGGTCTCACTGAGCTTGGCCTGCCGGTCGCGGAGGAACTCCAGGGCAAACCGCTTCTCACGGCTATCATCCAGCGCTTCGGTGCGGGCGATCTCTCGATCGAGACGGCCTTCCGCGTCTTGAGCCAAGGCCTCGATCAGGGGTAACGCCTCCTTCTTGCCCACCTTGTCCTGGAACTTCTTGAGCTCCGCCTGGCTGTTCGGCGACAGGTAGCGTTCGGGCGTCTCAATCATGCGGTTGAGCATCATGATCGGCCAGGCCTTCTCATCGGCGAGCATCGCCCGCAGTTGCCCCAGGCTGAACCAACCCGAGCCCGCTACCCGGTCCAGGTTGACCAGGTTGAGCGGGTCGTTTAGCTGATCGCGGGGCGTACCCTCGTTGCCGAATGGGTTGCGGCTAAACGCGTCGTAACGCTGCAATCGCGAGCGGACTTCACTGGCCTGCTCTTGCTCGTTGGACATGACTGCCCGAGCATGCTCGGGGTCCTCTTCGCGGAGCTGGTCAGCTTCGCGGCAAAGCCGTTGGAATCCCGGTGAGCGACGCAGCTCGCCCGGCGAAATGTACTTGCCAAAACGCTCTTCCTCAGTCAGAACCTCGTTCGCTTTGGCCAAAAGTGCAGGAGTAATCTCATCGGCGTCAAAGCCCGCCGGGTCTTGCCCGGCGATCTTGTGGGCATAGATCCACTTGCGCAGGTCGTGGTGACTGCACAGGATGAATGGGTATTCTTCCCAGTCGGGGAAGACAGTGCCCATGCCCTGGCCGCGGGTGAACCGCCACATCAAGAACACGGCGACGGGGTCGCGTTTCTCAAAGCGGGTGCGTCCGGTGACCGTCCGCAGCGTCTCCACGGCAGCGGTCTCCAACGGCTTCGTCCGCCCGCCGACCTGTAACGGCAGGGCACGCCAGCCGCTGAGGTCGAAGTCTGGCACTTGCCAGCTCTGCTCGGTCGTCCCAGGGCTGGTCTTGGCCTCGAGCAGGTAGGGTTCCATGGCAAGATAGCCCAACACGATGGAGCCCAACAGCGTTGCCACCATGCCGGAGATGAGCCAGGTCCGTACTCCGGCCGGGTTGGAGGTTCGCCATAACGGATTTGTCTGCATCGACATGGTCTCGCATTTGAGTCTGCGGTGGTTGGCTACACGTAAGCGTTAAACGCGCCGCTTCCCAGTCAGGAAGTAGGCCCGCATGTAAAACATCAGAAAGATCCCTAGGGCCAGCAACACCGACCCCAAGTACTTCAGCCAGATGCCCGGGTCCGAACTCACCGTGAAGGTCGAAATCGACTTGGGCTTGAGCGTCTCCTCATCCGGCTGCAGTCCGCGCACGTTCAGGCTGGTCTGGAACAGCTTATAGCCCCGATACTCCAGCGGCTCGTTCATGGTGATTTGCTGCTCGAAAGTCTCGCCGTCCTCATCCTTGACCGCCACGAAGCTGGAGAAGGTGGCAGCCTCGTTGGAACCGGGGTCCGTGGTTTGTTCGCCGCGCAACAACTTGACCGTGAAGGGCAGCTCGATCGTGTAGGGGTGGAAGCCGACCTCAACGCGGGTGTCGCTGATCTCGACGGTCCGCCGCCCACTGCGGAACACCTCCGCGCCCACACGGCGGTTGGCCTCGTCGGTCTTGGGCAGCCAAAACGACTTCGTCTCCTCTCCCACCTTGAGGAGGCACTCGACCACGGCCGAGTAGCGTGGGTCTTCCAGACCGGGCCGCTTGTTCACCGGCGTATAGCTGGGCAGGGCTTTGGGTAGCACTTCGGTCACCTTAAGCTGCCAATTCATGCGGTCCCAGATGCCCAGCCGGGTACCCACCGGCACCTTGCCACCCTTTTCCAGGGCCAGCACCGGCTCTTGCTGCGGCACCAGTCCCGGAACCCGGGCCGCCCCGCCCAGCAGCAAGTCGACCGGGGCATCGGCCGGGCTGGTTAGGGCAAAACTGCGGTAGTACAACGTCGGCTCCTCCGAGCTGGACGGGTCTTCGGCAAACATGAACTGCAGCGCCCCACGTAGCCCCCGGTTGCCGAATCGATAGTCGGCCGGGTGGTACCACACCTCGAAGCCGGGCGGCAACACGCCCCCCGAGAGCGGCAGCGTCACGCCCGGGGCGACCGCGGTGGCCACCATACTCACAGTGGCCTGACCAGGATCCGGGGGCAACAGGTCGAAGTAAACCGTCGGCGACACCATGCCTTGTCCTGACTGAGCTCGTCCCTCCAACGGGTTGGTCGAGTAACGATTGACGCGGACCTTCCAGCCGGTGTCGCGCTCGGCCGTGCGCAGCGGCAGGCTACGGTCGAGCACCTCGTCGACCTTGAAGCGGCACGGCAGGCCGTCGACCAGGATCACTAGCTGGCCACGGGTGCCAAGCTCCACCGGCCCCGGGACGCCGACAAACTCCTGGATCTGAGCGGGCGTGGCCCGGCCGAACAGGTCAAACAGGCGAATGTCCACCACGCCGAGGTTCTTCATGCTGCCGTCCGAATCCCCCGAGGTTGACCCGTGGGTGTACAACCATTCGTCGATTTCCTGAACGGGCATGTTGAGCTTGTCGCTGGCGTTCTTTAGCTTGATCTGCACCGCCGAGCCGGTCTTCTGGCCAACGTCACGTGACTCTGAATAGGCTTCAAAGGCACCCGTCTTGGCGTGGCTAAAAAAGTTGACGATCTCCACCTCCGCATCGTCGGCCAGGTCTTGCGACCAGCCACGAGGCAGCGGGTGGGCCAGGGTGTCGAGCACCTGGAGTGCGGGTTGCAACTCGCGACGAAAGCCCTGCTCCGGGTCGGAACGCCAACTCAGCCAGCCAGGGGCGAAGTTGTATTTACGCGTGATGTCCTGGTAGCGGTCCGGCCAGGCCACACTGACGAGGGTATCGTCAGGGTCGATGGCCACATCGCTTTCCTGAACATAACCGAGCCGGCGCACCTGATCGCTGTCATCGCTCGCCAACGACATCAGACTGTCAACGCCCACCAGGCTGTTCCACACGCCGCCGATAATCAACAGCAAGAGGCCCGTGTGGGTGATCACAAAGCCAGTCTGATGCTTCTTCCACGGCCATTTCTTGGCCGCGGCGAAGAAGATGTTCAGGAACAGCCCGGCCATCAGCAGGTAGAACCACCACGACTGGTAAACCAGTTGCCGGGCCACCGGCCCGCCGTAGTGGGACTCAATGAACGTGCCGACCGCCAGCACCACCACTAGGAAGCTCAACAGCGACACCGCGATCTGCAGCGAGCCCAGGCTCTTGGCGATGCGGATCACGATCCGCTCAAACCAGGGCCGCTGAGAGAGCCGTGTCCGTGGCATGTTGGGCTGGGTGGACGGCGCTTCCGTCGGCGCAGAAGCCGTCGCGGCGGCCGCTTCCGCGACCCCATGACCGTTTTTAACCGCCGGAGCCGCGTCGGCAGCCGGTCGAGCGGTAATCCGGTCGCGAAAGGCAGACTTCTTCTTCGATGCCATACGATTGACTCAACGTCGAGACGACGATTCGATTACAAGATTCGGGGCAGGTGAGGCTAGTAGTGCAACCGTAGTACCGGGGTGCTTCATCACGTTGTTGTCTGGGCGAGGCGAAATCCCGCTTCGCGGCAGACACTTGCACGGAAATAACCCCGCCGGGCAGGCAAGATTTCAAGCTCCCTCTAGTGTACGGGGGATGGGAAGGGAGTCGCAACCGAATTCACGGGGTGTCCCCATTGCTTGAGGGTCGCCGGGGCCGCTCGCTGGTCGGTTGGTCAAAGCGAAACTCGGGATTGAGCACCGGTTTGTCCCCCTCCCGGTCACGCCGAGCCAGAGGAGACGGTGGGGTCGAACGGGGGCGCGAGCGGAGCATTAGCCAGCGGATCAGATTCCAGCCGGCCAGCGCAAAGGCCACATAGGCCACTAAATTGAAGGTGCTACGTCGTCCCGGCTCGATGCGGGCAAAGGTCTCCGGTAGCAAGTGTTCGCCAAAGTACAACACTCCCCCGACGATCAACCAGAGGATCATCAGATAAAGGTTTATCGCACGAAACATGATTCAACCCTCCGGGAGGTTGTGGGCTTTGAGTTTATTGTCGAATGAAGACCCTGCCGGGGCAATGTTGGCTTGGCAAATCCCGCCATTCCGGTTGCCGCCGGGTGGCATCCTGCGCTGAGATAAGCTGGGCAAACTTGTCCGTCCTGAGCCCGCGGAGAGCGGCCTCTGGCCAACGGCCGGCTCGCAACTTCCCTGAATTTTCCCTTGACAGCCGATCGTCCCTCTTGTCCCATGACAAAGGATGCCTCGTGTGCGGCAACCTGGCTGGCAAGTGCTTGCCCCCTTCTGGTTTGCCGGGTTTCGGATTGGCCCCTCTCCCATGTCGACCCGTTCACGCCACGAACAACGTTTTCGTCCCCGGCAACGTGCTAGTCTTACGCAATGTTCACCAATATTCTTTGAGCATGCTGTCCTTCGCTGACGATGAACGCCACCCCGATGGCTTCCCATATGCAGAATTTCTCCGGAGTTTAATCATGCGGCTTGGATCGATGACACTTTCTTTGCGCGGCACACGTTGGCTGGTAGCCGGGTTGTTTGTGCTTGGACTCCTGGCCAGCGGCGTGCTCGAAAGCACTGCCTGGGCTCAGGAGGGGACCGACGAGGTCAGCGATGAACCGAACATTGTGGTCCACATCATTAGTTCGCTCGGCTGGGTGTTTGGACCTGTGTTGTTGCTCGTCTCGGTATTCCTGGTTGGCCTGATTGTCTGGCTGGCCATGGATCTAAAAATGAGTGCAGCCATCCCCCCTGGCTTTGTCGAGGAGTTCACCGACATCGTCAACAAGCGTCAATTCAAGCAAGCCTTCGACATGGCCAAGAATGACCCATCCATGCTTGGCAAAACCTTGACTGCCGGGATGAGTCGTCTCCAGTACGGCCTCGAAGATGCCCGCGAATCGGCCAACAACATGCTTGAGAGTCTCCGATCCTCCAGTGAGCAAAAGAATAACTACACCGCGGTAATTGGCACCCTAGGGCCGATGCTCGGGTTGGTCGGCACAGTATTCGGCATGATCTTGGCCTTTATTGAACTGAGCTCGGGCAGCCAACCTGACCCCTCGAAGCTGGCCGACGGCATTGCTCATGCCCTGTCCGTGACCCTGATCGGCATCGCCATCTCGGTGCCGGCGATCTTCTTCAACGCCTTTTTCCGCAACCGCATCACCCGGATCACCATGGATACTGGCCATATCGCCGATGACTTATTGACCCAGATGTACCACAATTCGAAGCGGCCAGGCGCACCAGCCACGGGTGCAGCACCGACCAGTGCAACCCCGACGCGACAATAATCAACGCCCCCTGGTTTGTTACTTTTGAGCTTCGAGCACGAGGACTTGTACCGTGACGAACGGCACCTCTGGAAACGACAAGATCGACCCGAACCTTGTCCCGCTGTTGGATGTTGTCTTTCAGTTAATTATGTTTTTCGTCCTGTCGACCAACTTTGTGATGGAACAGGTGAACGCCACCATCACCCTGCCCGAGGCCACCGCCGCCAAATCGCTCGACACCGAGACCAACGGCGTGTTGTTCCTCAACGTGAACAAAGAAGGCAATGTGTTAGTCCCAGACAAGGACCCCCTGCAGACCCCCCAAGCGGTACTGGCCTACCTGGGGCAGAAGTACGATACGATCCGCCGGCTGCGTGAGCTGGAAGGCAAGGCCGAGGCCGAGATCGATACGCTGGTGATCATCCGAGCGGACCGGGACACTCCATTTAAGGATGTACACGCCGTCATGCGACAGGCCAAGACCGCCGGCTTTTCGCGGATTCAGCTTCGGGCCAAGATCGGCGTTCGCAGCTAAATTAGGAACCACTTATGTTTGGGATGCGAAATAAGAAAAAGGCCACCGAATACGTCGATTCCGAGATCCCGGTGACGCCGATGCTGGATATGGCGTTTCAAATCATGGCCTTTTTTGTGTTTACTTTCCAGCCCTCCCCCAAGGAGGGCTCACTGGCCCTCAAACTCCCGAAGTTGGAGGGGGGGCCGGCAACCGCGGTGTCATTGGATGATAATAATCCACTTGAACAAAAATCTGTCTATGTGATCGAGCTCGGCGATTCGGCCGGAGAACTCGCCACGATTATCTTCAAGAATGAAGCCGAAGTGGGCTCGAGCAAGGACTTTGGGAATCAACTCGCTACCCTGGAAGATGAGTTAGAGCGCTTAGCGGCCGGCGAAGAGAAGCCGCGCATTCGCATCGAAGCGGCTCCCGAGCTCCGCTATGCTGAGGTCATCCGGGTCATGGACGCCTGCGTCAAGCACCAGTTGACGGACCTGGAGGTGACCGAACTGACCACCCGCCGGCTGGGCGGAGAGGAAAACCCCTGATTTCCAGCGGAACCTTTGCCGGGGCGGAGCGTCTAATCTCTTTGGGGGGAAAGGAGACTCCGCCGGCATTTCTTCCCTACCTTCCCATCCACGGAATTCGCTTGATGTGGCCAACACTCTGTCCGCCCAACCACCTATTGTTTCGCCTTGTCACCGGACTGCTTTGCCTGGGATGGCTCGGCAGCATGCCCCTGACCGCGCAGGAACAAGGGCCCAACCCCAGCGAACGTGAGCAGGCCAGCGACCCTCCGGCCATCGTCAACCCGGGCTCGCAAAATCCGATGGCCAAGCCCACCGAAGAGGCGCCTCTCGCTCAGGAATTACCCCCGGCCCAAAGAGTTCGGCTGGATACACAACTCGATTGGTTTGCCACGATCGAGGATGATGCCCCGATCCGCAGCCAGCGGGAGAATCCTGACGAGCACAACGCCTACAACTATACCGTCGCCCATGCCGCCGAGCAGTCGGTTGCGGACCTGAAGCAGTTCGCCCTCGACCAGGTCCCCTTCAAGAACCTCATCGAACCGGTCCGACAGGACTATCGAGGTCAACTGCTCCAGTTTGAAGGACGACTACTACGCCTGCGTTCGGAGCGGCCGACCAAGGCCTTGCAAGCCGAGGGCATCGATCACCTTTATGAAGGCTACCTGGTTCCCGAAGATGCCCCCAGTCCGGTGGTCATTGTCTTTACCGAATTACCCGAAGGGGTGTTGGAAACGCCGCCCAAAGGGCCGCAGTGGACCGTCGACCTAAATGTCTATGCACGCTTCCAAGGCTACTATTTCAAGCTGATTCGCTATGAGTCGGCCGAGAAAATTGATGAGCAGCGCTACCAGTGGCGGCGGGCCCCCCTACTGATCGGCAAAACCATCGAAGTCGTGTCCCGGCCCGCCTCGTCGTGGAGCCTGGGTACCGAATTCATCGTCCTGGGGCTGGCCTTCGTCGGGCTCGTGGTGTTGGCCGGACTGGGCCTAGGTTGGTGGTTCCGACGCGGCGACCGCCAGATTGCGGACTCGATCCAGGCACGTCAGTCCGCCCAGAACCCCTTCGCCGATGAGGGGTCTGTGGGGTTGCCACCCCGTGACGATGAGGGCCAAGCCTCCCAAGGATTTCACGACGACCGTGGTTGAGACCAACGACCGAAAGGACGTCACCGTTTCAGCATTTAAAATCCATTCGACGACTTCCACGGCAACCGGAGTACCGCATGTCCACGCAAACCAAGCAACCTCCGACAACCGACAATGGCAAACCCGCCAAAGGAGAACCGCCCGCCGCGGTGATCAAGCGGGTCTTCGACCATGAGGCGGAATCCCGGGACATCCTCTATCGCCGTGGTTTGCCTGCCTTCGTCACCAGTGGAGCCCTGCACCTGGTGTTCATCCTCTTGATCGTCATGATCTTCCGCACCACCGAGGAGGGCGCTGCCGAGCCCGAGGCCCAACTGATCGAAACCAGCGTGGAGGGACCTGCGGAAGAACTCGAGGATCTGACCAACCCTGACCTCGGATTTGATGCCGAGCTGGAGGCAGCGGTCCCGGTCGAACGCATCGAAGATATCAATGTCGATACCATCGAAATTCCCGATGAGCCGATCGGGGCCATGACCGAGCTGAATGATCTGCCGCAGCAAACACTCGCTCCGCCAGGAGCCTTGAACCTCGAGTCCGTCCAGGGCGGCTTTGCTCCCAGTCCTGACGGCGCGTTTCTCAGCGGCACCGGTGGGATGAACGGTTTGATGGCCGCACCGGGCATGCGGGGCCGTAGCGGGGCAACCCGCGACGCCCTGGTGAAAGCAGGGGGGGGCTCGGCGGCCTCCGAGGCAGCCGTTGCCCGCGGACTGCAATGGCTAGCCAAGCAGCAGTTCCCGGATGGCCGTTGGCGTTTCGACGGCTCTTCGTCTACCGACGATGCCGCGGCCACCGGCCTAGCGTTGCTGCCGTTTCTAGCCGCCGGTCAAACACATCGCTCTGGAAAATATCAGAAGACCGTGGCGGCCGGCCTGCGCTTTCTCCGGAACAATCAGAATCCGGCCACCGGCGCGTTCCGTCCCTTGGAACAGCGACATGTGATGTATGGTCAAGCCATCGCCGCAGTGGCCCTGTGCGAAGCCTATGGGATGACCCGTGATGCCTCGATGCGTGGTCAGGCGCAACTGGCCGTCAACTTTATCCAAGCTGCCCAGGGCCCGAACGGGAGCTGGGGCTATAAGCCCAAACAAGACGGCGACACCTCGATCGTCGGCTGGCAAATCCAAGCATTAAAGTCCGGCGAAATGGCCGGCCTCACCGTCAGCGATGCGGTCAAACGGAAAGCCAGTGCCTTCTTGGATTATGTCTCTTCCGATTACAACGGAGCCCAATATGGCTACCGAACGCCGGGGCCGCGTAAGGCACTTACCGCCGTCGGGTTATTGTGCCGCTATTACAACGACGGCTGGGGTCCGAAAAACCCGACCATGGCCGCCGGGGTCGATGTGCTCAAGAAGGTTCTGCCGAAGCCAGAAAAACGCCTAGACATGTATTACTATTACTATGCCACCCAAGTCGTCCACTTCTTTGGCGGTGATGACTGGTTTAAGGTGTGGAACCCGCGCATGCGCGAGGTGCTAATCAAGACCCAGGAGACCGGGCAAGGGCCGAACTACGGCAGTTGGAATACCTCCTCGGGGATTTTCGGTGGCAGCACCGGCCGACTCGGCGCCACCTGTCTTTGCCTGCTCACCCTGGAAGTCTACTACCGCTATCTGCCGCTGTACAAACGCGACAACGGCGGGATCACAGAACTAGAACGCTAACCGCACCGGGCTCGAGCGCATTTCCTCAGGGTGGCCGGTTTCAGGCGTTGCCCACGCCGGCCACCCCCCTCTCAAACCGTTCCTCATCGATCCCTAGGTAGGTCGATCACTTCGCCGCCGGAACGGGTGATCAACGCCCGCAGCGTCGCTCCGGACAAGTCGCTCGGCAGAAACCGGACCGAACCGTCGCCGAACAACGCGTTGAACCCGCCCGGGAACAGCGTGCTTATCTTGGGTAACGGCTTGCCTGGCTCGGCCACCAGCGGCTCCGGCTTGGTCCAGATCACCGGCTCTGCCGCCTCCACACACATCAACGTGTTCGAGGTGCCGTCGGTGATTGAGCTCAACCGGCTGCCCGTCTTCAGGTCGAACAGAGCCGGGGGCTTACCCACAAACACCCGGTAGTGCGTCTTGCCAGCCTCAAGGTCCTTCGGGGCTTGTGGGTGCAGGTAGATCTGCGGCATCCGAGCAATCAGCGCTTTATTCTGTGGGTGATCCCACGGCTTGGTCAGGTCGAACTGCCGGTACAGGTTCTCTTGCTCGATGTAGGGCAGGATGGCCACCCGCCAGCTCAATAGCGGCTTGCCGGTGGCGTCGCAGATCGCCGCCGACGGAAACCGCCCGTAGGCCGACTCGTAGTTGTGCATGGCCAGGGCAATCTGCTTCAAATTGTTCTGGTCCTGCATCCGTGCCGCCGCCTGACGCACCTTCTGCACCGCCGGCAACAGCATCCCCACGCTCAACCCAGCGGTGGTCATCCCCGTCGAGAATGGTCCCTCCGGCACCTCGACCTCCAGGGCCAAGGCCGAGCCTTTGACCTGCAACGGCAGATTCACGAGGGATTCCTTGTACGTCTCGATCATCCCCAGAGCAAATAATGCCATCGCCGCCTGCGGCAGCTCCTCGATCGAGCCCGGTCCCGCAACCCCGCCCTTGCCCTCGACCATCTTCTGAAGCTCGACCTTGGCCTGGTCCAGCGCCTGCCCGGCAAACCCCAAGGCAATCCGCGCCGACTGCTCCGCTTGTCGGGCCAGACGCGGGTTGGCATAGTCCATGCTCACCGTCACCTGAGTCGACTTGGGAAATTCCATGCTCAAGGTGATCAGATCGGTCCGGGCCAGCGGCTGAAACGTTGGCGGCAGCTGCCCTACCGCCTGCGCGGGGATGATCGAACCGTTCAACCCCAACACCACCGGACGCTCCGCGGCCAACGCTAGCGCCTTGCTCAGCCGCCCCTCGGTCGCCGGCTTGCCGACCAGGTAGCCACGTAATAGGTCCGGCTGACCGATGATCAGTGTCTGCGGGTCCGGGAAGCTGTAGCCCATATCACCGCGTTCATCGACGTGTAGCACTGACTGGCCGTTGCGGACCGCACGGGTCTGGTTGGTCGCCCCCTTGAGGAACTTCGTCTGATCGATCGGGGCATTGGTCGCCAGGATGATGATCGGCGCAGGGCCTTTCCGTAGGTCAAAGCCCCCACGAGCCGGGAGAAACAGCGTCATCCGCTCGACTGTGGAGATCCGCGGCGAGAATCGTCGATCAAACGCCGCAAGCGCCTTCGGGCCCGCCTTCTGGACGATCGTGCGGATCTCCTTCATGGCATCGCCTTGCCACAGCTCGGCGATCCGTACATGCAACACGCCCAAGGCATCGGCCGGCACCAGCGACAGCTCTTTCGGGACCGACTGGGCCCATCCCACACTCGGGCTGGTCAGCCCGAACAGCAACGTTAGCAGCACGCAATGACGCATCGGGGCTTCCTCCAATGGAGTAGATCGATAAAGAGAACGAAGTTGACTCGGAAACCGGCCACCGGCGGGGTTCGCATCCCCACCGGCAAAGGCACGAATAGACTCGACGAACTATTTCCTGCGCACAGGGATCACCTCGCCTCCAGACCGAGTGATCATCGCTCGGAAGGTCGCCTCCGGCAGATCGCTCGGCAGAAACCGGACCGAACCATCGCCGAAGGCGGCGTTGAACCCGTTGGGGAACTGCGTGCTCATCTTGGGCAGCGGCTTGCCTGGCTCGGCGACCAACGGCTCTGGCTTGGTCCAGATCACCGGCTCGTCCGCCTCCACACACATCAGCGTGTTCGAGAGGCCGTCAGTCACCCCGGCGAACCGCCCTCCTCGTTTTAGATCGAACAGGGCCGGAGGGTTACCCACAAACACCCGGTAGTGCGTCATGCCGCCCTCAAGGTCCTTCGGCGCCTGCGGGTGCAGGTAGATCTGCGGCATCCGAGCAATCAGCGCTTTGTTCTGTGGGTGATCCCACGGCTTGGTCAGGTCGAACTGCCGGTACAGGTTCTCTT
>CAYPIE010000102.1:16171-19729 GCA_964410665.1 uncultured Alcaligenaceae bacterium | reverse complement strand
TCGAAGTACCCCACCCCCGACGAATACAGCACCACATTCCCCATCGGCAATTGAACAGCAGGCTCGAGTGGCTGGGCCAAATTGACTTGTTGCGCAGTGCCTTGGCCCTGCAACCCAAGCAGGATGAAGGTCCCAATTACTCCTGCCAAGGGCAGGAGCCAGAGGATGCGTCGCAGCATGGTCAAATCCCTCGGCGAAAGATAGGTCAACGAATCGACGACCGGCGGCGTGGCCGATCGTCTCAAGGGTATCTTCTTTCAAGACGAGATGCTTGGGGAAATGGTTGGTTCGAAGCAGGCAATTCAGGCCGCGTGTGGGAGGGTGGCCGACGACACACAGTCAAGCCAGATAGCCTCCAGGCGTCGCGCCAAAGGATCCCAGTCATACAGGTCGAGCACCCGTTGGCGACCACGCTGGGCCTGGATGGCCATACTGCGTGGGTTGCGCATGGCCTGCAGGAGAGCTGGCGCCATCGTCTCGGCGGTCTCGGTCTGCGTAAAGTGCTCGTTCGGTTGAAGTTGCAACCCTTCGGCACCAATCCGAGTGCTCACTACAGGGAGTCCCGCCGCCAGAGCCTCGAGGATCTTGAGGCGTGAACCGCCGCCGATGCGCAAGGGCACCGCCAAAAGCCCCGTCCGAGCCAGATATGGACGAACATCCGCAACATCGCCGTACAGTTCGACCTGTAGCTGATTGGCGACCAGTTGGCGTAACCAAGCCGGCGGATGGCGTCCGACCAGCACCAGGGTGGCGCGTGGCTCGGAGGCCCGAACTGCGGGAAAGATGTGCTCAAGCAGCAGACGAACCGCATCGAGATTGGGTCGCCAATCCAAACTGCCAAGAAACAGGATGCGATACGGATCGCGTTCGATCTGGGCGGGCTGAAAATAGGCGACATCGACACCATTCTCGACCACACTGACGCGCGTGCTGCCAAAGTCATCGCGCATCCGAGCGGCATCGGGCAAACTGACCGCAATGGCCTGGGTGGCCTGAGTGTAGGCCCAATGTTCAAAGTCACGATATTTCCCGAATTGCCGGCGAATATACCAGCGTTTGAGCGGATGGGACTCGGTCTCGGCATAACGCTGCCAGATCAAGGATTCGACATTGTGCGCCATGACCACCCAAGGCGTGGTGGCGATCTCTGGCTGTCGTGATTGTCGTAATGTTTGGGCATAGGGGGTCCATTCACAGTGCCAAAGATCGACCGATTCACGCTGTGCCAAGGTATGGGCGGCCTGGCACAGAGCCGCGCTGGTATGGCTGGCGACTGTATAAGGCAATGGGGAGAGCAGATTCCGAGCGAGTCGCCAGGCAAATCCCGCCCCCGACTTGCGCGGGACCGGTCGGTCAATCACCCGGCATGTGATGCCGATGCGTTCGAGCTTCGCCTGTGCTTCGGCGGCCTCGACCGGGTCGGTATTGCGATGGCACAGATAGGTCAAACGATGCCGCAGCGCCAGGCGGCTCAAGAGGTGGAAGGTGCGAATCCGCTTGCCCGAAGTCAATGGGTAAGGCAATTCCTCGTCCAGAATAGCAACATGCAGCCGTCGCATGGACATCCCTTTCACAAGCAACGGAAGGTTTCGGGCGGATGACGGGCGTAGATTGTGCCAGAAGTCTGCCGCTCTGGCGAGGGGAAGTTGCAGAGCCTGCCGCAAATCCCTACACCAAACTGGTATCCCTTGACCCATGATGATTTGAGGAGGTTGTCCGCATGAAAGCAAGCGAAGCCCGGAGTAAGCTCCAGGAAGTGATGGCCCGCTTCCGCGAAGCCTTTCCCAACCAGGTCCTCCGCGCGGAAAACGATGGGGGCGGCTTCGTTCGCGGTCTGGGCGTTGGACTGACGCGCGAACCCCAAAGCATAAAGAAGAAGGAACGTGCCTACCAACTGGCGGTACGGATCACCGACCGCACGATCGATCAGGAAACCGTCCGCGACACGCTACGCTCAGTGCTGGGCGTGGACAACCTGGCCGAGGCCGCGGACCTGCGCACGATCATCCAGAAGCCCAATCATTTTGGTCTGCTCCTGGAGGCCAACCGCACCCCCCAGGACGTGATGCGTCCCGGCCTGTCCATTGGCCCGACGCGCGGCCCAAAGGCCGCCAGCATCAGCTGCCTGGTGCAGCAGAAAGACAACCCGAAGGCGCTGGGGGTCCTAACCGCCGCCCACGGCGTTTTGCCCGAACACACCCTTGACCCCGAACGGGATCAGGCGATCCAGCCCGCCGGTGAGGACGGGGGTCGGTTCCCGACCCATGCCATCGGCCACGTCCGCTATGCGGCCACCCTGCTAGAACCTCGGGCGCCCACCATGGACATCGCCGTGGTGGAGCTCGACGAGGATACCGCTGGGCTGCACCGCGACCAGCAGCAAGAACGTCCGGTTAAGACGCGCAAGCTGACCGGCGTTTGTACCGCCGATGAGATCGAGGAGCTCGCCCGGACCGGACTCCCCGACCACCGCGAGGCTAAGGCCACGCTGTACAAGAATGGCCGTACCACTGGGGAGAAGCGGCGTGCATTCCTGTCCGGCTTCGGCTTCCACAACTATCCAATCGCCTTCAACCTGCACGGGCAACCTAGTTACTTGGAAACCCGTAGCGTCCTGGAGATCACCTCGACCTCGAACATCCCCTTTGCCGAGCAAGGCGACTCGGGGGCACTGGTCTGTACCCACAGCGGCAAGGCCATCGGCATCATTTTTTACGGCGAGTACAAGCACAGCGTGGATAGCCGCCCGCCGGTGACACTCGCCGTCCCCATGCATGCGGTGGTCGAGGTGCTCGACGGCTGGGGCTGGGAACTGGTGCTCGAGAGCTGAGCGGCCGAACCGACCCGGTCAATGACGTCGACGGCCCGACCAAACCTGGTCGGGCCGTCGAACAGACGCCATTCATGGCGAGGTCACATCACTGACCCGTCATCTCACCAAGACAGGCCGTTCTGGTTGAGCGTCAGCGAGTAATGTTGATCGCCCCCCAACCACCAGGGTGCTTGGATTGTCACCGACCCGGTCAATGAGAAGTTGCCGTTGCTAAAGATCGATCCAGTCATCTGAACGGAATGACCTTGAAAGGTTATACTCCCCGAAACTGCCATCCCACTGTTCGTCAGCGTTAACGAGGCGTTGCTCAGCGAGACCCCTGCCAGTGTCAACGTCTTGTTGCCCGTAAGCGAGAAGTTGCCATTGGTTTGGACAGAACCGCTCATGCTCACACTTGAGCCAGCCGCATTGACCGAACCGCTGACCGACAACCCGCTGTTGTTCAGCGTTACCGAGGCACTACTCATCCAGAACCCGGCGAAGTTCAGACTCTTCGTCCCCGTGAAGGAGTAGTTCCCGTTCGACTGAACCGTACCACTCACATACACACTCGTGCCACGCACACTGATCCAACCACTCACCGACAACCCGCTGTTGTTCAGCGTCACCGAGGCATTGCTCATCGTGTAGCCGGCAAAGCTCAGCGTTTGCGTCCCCGTCAAGGAGAAGATCCCGTTCGACTGAACCGTACCACTCACATACACACTCGTGCCACGCACACTGAT
>CAYPIE010000102.1:0-16071 GCA_964410665.1 uncultured Alcaligenaceae bacterium | reverse complement strand
TGCTCATCGTGTAGCCGGCAAAGCTCAGCGTTTGCGTCCCCGTCAAGGAGAAGATGCCGTTCGGCTGGACCGTCCCGCTCATGTTCACACTCGAGCCGGCCACAGTGATGGACCCGCTCACCCGCAGACCGCTGTTGTCAAGCGTCACCGAGGCGTTGCTTAGGGTGAAGCCAGCCACAGTGATGGTGGAGCTGCCGGTGAACGAGAACTGGCCGTCGATCTGGACCAGGCCGCGAACGCTGACGTTGCTGCCCAGGACGTTGACGGTGCCGGTTACCTGGAGCCCAGAGCTGGTCACTTTGAACCCGAGGTTCTCCATGGCAAAGTTGGTCAGCAAACGGATCCCGTTGTGTTCAGGCAGGGTGTCAAAGAAGGTGTCGAGCAGTTCGACCTTGTCGTTGTTGGCCCCGGAGACCCGGAGAGTGTCCAGATGGGTCGCCGCGTCCACCACGTCCTCGCCGTTGTTGTAGTCCAAACTGGCAAAGCGAAGCATGTGCAACGAGAACGCGGTTGCCCAGTCTTCAACCGGGTGCACAGTGCTGTAACCGTCGCCGCCTTCAGTGGGACGGGCGAATCGCGCGGAGTCCAGGTCCCGGTTGTACCACCACTCTTCGCCGTACCGCTCAGTCCGCACCCAGTCCCCGCTTTGGCCTTGGGGGTCGGATTTGGTCCAACCACTCAGGGCGAGGAAGTCGTTGCCATAAGGGTGTTCCGGCAAACCATACATGTTGTCCCAGTTGTGACCCACCTCATGAATGAAGGTCTGCATCACCTGACGCACCCCGGCGTCATAAGCATTCTGGGTCATCCCCATCCGGCCAAAGCCCAGGTTGACGCCACGAAAACCACCTTCTACTGCTTCGCCGTAGCGGATGATGTCCAGGGGTTCGCCATAGGCACCGGTCAACAGAGCATTGGAGTCGGTCTTACGGGACAACAATTCGAGAGAGGCATCGATGGGCTGAAACTCTTCAGCGAGCCATTCTCCCTCCTCATATTCGGTATTTTTACTCTCGTAGGTCACGCCATCGGTCAGATGAATTTCCACATCTCCTACGGCGATTCCCTGAATGATTTCCTTGGCGTCGGCCAAATTGCGGTTGTACAGCCGATCGCGGTCACTGCCGCCATCGATGATGTCGATGCCGGTGTCGCCCCACAGACCATCGAGGCCAGAGTCGCCACGCAACGTGTCATTGCCTGCTTGCCCGGCCAGATAATCGTTGCCGCTGCCGCCGCGCAGACTGTCCGATTCGGTGCCGCCGTAAAGGATGTCGTCGCCTACTTCGCCTTTGAGCGTGTCTTGTCCACTGCCGCCATCGATCGAGTCATTGCCGCTGTAGCCGGCTACCCAGTCGTCCCCCGAGCCTCCGTAGATCACATCATGATTACTGCCGCCATAGAGGCGATCCGCGCCGCTGCCCCCCTCCAGGGTATCGTCTCCGTAGCCGCCGAGAATGGTGTCCTGATCCTGGTCGCCGACCAGAAGGTCCCGGTCATCTCCCTTCTCGGTTCTCGACCAGCGGTTATGGACGGCATGGTCGGCCCCGTCGAGCCGGTCGTTGCCAGCCCCGCCGTACAAGCTGTCCTGGCCCTTATCGCCCAGCAGAGTGTCCTGATCGGCACCGCCATAGAGCCGGTCGTTGCCAGAGCTGCCGTGGATTCGATCATTGCCCGCATCGCCCATGGCAGTGAGCTGGGTAAAGCCGGTCACCCCCAACGTGATACTATCATTGCCGTCCCTGCCATAGACGTTGACATAACGGTTGACTTCGACCCCTGCGGCATTTAGATAGTCCGCCCCCTCACCGAGGTCGACATAGAAATCGCTGTGCCAATAGTTGTTCAGCTGGATGCCGTCCAGGTCCACCCGGTCGTTCCCTGAACCCATATAAATCCGCAGGTCGTCGCCACTGACCTGGAATTGGTCAGACCCGCCCTGGTTGACAGTGGTGCTGTTCCGACCTTCGACGAGGATGGTGTCGTGATCGACCCGGCTGACCGAAAGCTCGTTGTCCTGACTGTCACCATGGATATATAAGTCCCCGTAGCGGACGTAGGCCATCACATTGCCAGACATGACTTCGCGGGTTTCGAGTTGTTGTAGGTCGAGTTTGCGTTGCATGGGAATCTCCTTGGAAAAGCAGGTTGGTGGTAGTGTCGAAAAGCGTTTCAGCTCGTTTCCCACCTACTCACCTGCGCGGAGATTCTGCGATCGACAGGCAGACGCGATTTTTTTCGATTCCTCGTTTGCCGACTCCATGGCACCCGGTTAGGGACCCTCAGGCGAATTTCTAGTCAACTCCTGTATTGAGTGGAATTTGCCTCTAGCACCTTATCTGCGGGAGGTTCTGCCTTGGCCGCCGATCCCTTCAGGAGAGACCCGATCATGCCACCTGACCAACCCCCCACCCAAAGGAATGGTTCTCTCCCCGACTACGCCGAATCCTTGAATCACTTCCATCAAGCATTTCAGCGGGAAATTGTGGCCCTGATCGATCGTTTGCCGCTACGTTCCAGTGACGCCGTGCTTGATGTGCCCTGCGGAGATGGCTTTTTCACTCACCTGCTGGCCCAACATCTCGGCCGAAAAGGACGGCTGGTGGGCCTAGATCACTCCGAAAACTATCTCCAGATTGCCCGCCAGCACCCATCTGGTGTTGGTGCGACAATCACACCTAGCTTCACCCAAGGCGACATTTATCGGCTCCCCTTTGCTGATGGAGCTTTCCAGCTAGTTTGGTGTGCTCAGAGCCTCATCAGCCTCCCAAACGCCCTAGACGCCTTGTGCGAAATGCACCGCGTGTTACGGCCTGGGGGTGTGATTGCACTGCTCGAGGAAGATGCGTTCCACAATCTGATCTTACCGTGGCCGCCGGAAATCGAGCTGGCATTTCAGCGAGCTTTCCACCGCGCTAGCCAACGGAAGTATGGCAATGCCGGCAAGCTGTATTATGGTCGTCGCTTACGCCGATTGCTCAAGGCTGCCAGGCTGCCACCGTGGAAAAAGAAGACCCTGGCGTGGGATCGTATGGCCCCCCTGGACGAAAAGAATCGTCGCTTCTTTGCTGACTATCTACACCATCTGTGGCACACCGTTGCCCCCGTTTGTGATGCGACAACGTACGAACAACTTGGACGTCGACTCGACCCCGCCGCACCTGGTTACCTGTTGGACCAGCCCGATTTTGAAGCGACCTATCTGGGAATGCTCTACCTGGGTCGCAAAGGACTCTGAACACGGTCCCGAATGCTCAGGATCTCGCCGCTTGGACTCGACCACCATCTCCAGCGGTGAGCTCTAACCGCGTGGATCGTTCCAGCCTTACGCCTGTGGCCTCAATTGACTATCAATCAGCACAAATGCTCCATGGACCCCGACCAGCGTTGCCATCACCCAGAGCACCCAGCGGAGACTGTTGAGCATCCCCTGGCTAGCTTGCTCGAGGGCGGGCAGCGATTGATGAACCTCGTCGAGGCCTTGCTTTAACTCGCCCAGGGTCGACTCCTGCTGGCTGAGACGTACATCCAATCCATCCCCTACGAGCGGAAAGACTTCGGCCGTGTTTTCTACCATCTGGACCATGGCTTGGTGTGCTTGTTCGTAGACTTCCCGCTGGGCCAATAGCCCCTCTACCTGAGCATGTGTATGCCGCAAAATCCCGGCCGACTGCTGCAGGGCGTTGCGAACCTCGGGCCAGCGTTCGAATCCGGACGTGAGGTGGGTTTGGACCTGACGCAGTGATCGCACCACCTCGGTGAGCTGTTTGGTTTCACGCAGCATCTGGGCAAACGTCTTCCCCAAGCGGGGTAATTGCTCCGCAAGTGCCACCGATTGCTTTGGGATTTCCTCGAGTAAGGCCTCAATCTGGGCTTGGTGCTTCAATGCCTCGCCCATCGCCTCGCGCGTTTTCCCCACTACTGAACGGCTTTCATCCAGAGATCGCCGCAGAGCGGGTAACTCGCGATCCAATTTGGCCAGCTCGGTATTCACCGCCTGTAACCCTTTGATGGCCTGGCCCAACCCCTCGGCAATGGTGCTCCCGGCAGGCCAGAATGGCTTCTGCGTGACTTTCGGTCGAAAGTTTTCCAGGCGAATGATGGGATAGGTGTAGCGACTCAGACGTTCGACTTGCCTTTTCGTGGTGACCAGAGCAGTCTCCATGCCTGCAAAGCCTTGCTCGATGGTGTCCAGCCGTTCGAGTTTGAGCACTGGGGTGACCCGCTCGAGTCCCGCTTCGAAGGAGCCGAGACTCGTGTAGATGTCGCGGGCTGCCTGCAAGTTCGGCGGTGCGCGATGCAGCAGTTGGCTCAATTGACGAGCATGACGCTCAAGGCCTGCAACGGCTTGTTCCATTTGCGTCGCGGCTTGCTTTCCCGCCGGGATCACATTTTGCTCAAGATAGTTCGCCGTTGTACCAAGGGCTTGGCTCCATTTCCCCATTTGCTCAGGGTCTAAGGTATTCCTCCACACCTCCAGAGAACGAGCCACCTCGACGAGCGTCTGATTCAACGTTGCCAGTGCAACGAAATCGATCGTTTGCTTGGTCAATACCTTCGCCAAGCGTTGCGCCTGCGGTCCCAAACGCCCTGCGAGACGCTGCAGTTCGGGCCGACGCAGTTCTCCGACCTGGTGTTGCAGCACAGCCACCTGGTCTCGGGCACTCTGCGTGACACGTCCGACCCGACCGACATGGGCTCCCACCGCAGCCGAAGTCGGCAACTGCTGGCCTACCCCCATCAGGGTGATCGCCAGCCCCATTTCGAGCAATCCCAACAGTAGGAACACGCGGCGACGCATGGTGCAACTCTCCCGATAAGGCCCCAAATGCTTGCCCCATTGTATGCAGCCAAAACCAAGAAAAAGTCGCCCCCAGGCCGATTCCAAAGGGAGAATAGACCGTCCAAAGGGCTTGCTCAGGGGCTTTTCGAGGTTTTTCCCTAGAAATTCGCCGATTTGCCCCCAACGTACGATTGACAATTTTCGATGCAACATCTACGTTTGGGGAAGCGATTGGAAAATCTCACTCGCTAGCTTAGCGCGAGGAACTCATGGCCAAATCTACGAAAGCAAGTTCATCCAAGCCCACCAAAAAAGAAGTGACCAAGCCAGCCAAGACTCCGGCTGCTGCTAGCAAAACCAAGAGTGGCCCGGCCAAAACCACCGCCACCGCCAAGAGCGGCAAGGCCACCACTGTCAAGGGGAAGAGCTCCGCCAAGGCTGTCCCGGAAAAACCCAAGACCAAATCGGAAATCTATGTCGCGCTCATGGAGGCTACTCACCTGGAACGCAAACAGGTGGTAGAGTTCCTTGAGGCGCTCAAGAACCTCATTCTCTCCGAGATCGGCCGCAAGGGACCCGGTGTTGTCTCCCTGCCTGGGCTGGTCAAGTTTGAGCGAAAAGAAAAGCCCGCGACCAAGGAACATACCAAGCCCGACCCGTTCAACCCGGGCCAGATGATGACCGTCAAGGCCAAACCCGCCTCGATCAAGGTCAAAGTTACCCCGCTGAAGGATCTCAAAGACGCCGTCAATGCCTAAACCGTCAATGCCTAAACCGTCAATGCCTAAACCGTCAATGCCTAAACCATCATTGACGGTTTAGGCATTGACGAAACTCGGTCCGTCAAGCCGAGAGCATACCTTCACTGCTCCCGGCAAATCCGCGGTTTCTTGGACCTTTGCCTCGGCAACCCACCAACACCAGGTCGGGCGTCCCACCCTGACTCCCTGCATGTTGTTCGTCACCCAATCGCGACCAGCAAATCCGATATCGCGACCAGCAAATCGGATCGGGCGTTCTTGAGACCACCTCGCAGGGCCAGGGTTTGCCTTCTTCAATCTCTGGTTGCCCAGACAGCTGCCTCCAGGTGGCAGGAACCCCTGCAGGCAGCTTGTCAAACGAACTCAGGCCTCATCAATTTGTGCAAGCGCTGCAAACGGAGTCCCCTCCACATATTCCAAAAAAGCTCCGCCCCCCGTCGAAACATGACTCATCTGGGTGTCCAGCCCAAACAATTCCACTGCTTCGGCTGTCTCTCCGCCACCGACTACCGTAGTCGCCGAACTATTCGCCATTGCCTCGGCAATCGATCGGGTCCCTGTGCGGAACGGTTCATCCTCAAACTTGCCCACCGGGCCATTCCACACGACCATGCCCGCCCCAGCGATCTCCGACTGATACTTGGCGATCGTCTGCGGCCCGATGTCCATGCCACCCCACCCGGGCGGAATATCCCCCGAGATCACCTGGGTCTTCGCCGCAGCATTGGGCTGATCAGCAATCACATAGTCCAGGGGCAACTCCATCTTGTCCTTGCCTAGCTCCAGCAGTTCCCGGGCTAAGTCCAGCTTGTCCGACTCCACCTTCGAGTCGCCAATCTGCTTACCCATCGCCGCTAGAAAGGTATAGGTCATCGCGCCGCCGACCAACACCTTGTCGACCCGGCTCAACAGCGCTTTGATAAAGCCAATCTTGTCTGACACCTTGGCGCCACCCAGCACACTCAAAAACGGCCGTTTCGGCTGATCCAGAAGTTCCCCTAGCACTTCCAGTTCGCGCGCCACCAGCAGACCCACGACCCGTGGTTTGCCGGCCATGGCCTGGGGCACCGCCACCATCGACGCATCTTTGCGGTGACAGGTCCCAAACGCATCGTTGACATAGACATCGGCCAGCGCAGCCAGTTGCGTCGCCAGACTGTCCCGCTCCGGACCGGCCGTCTGTTCGCCCGGATGAAAACGCAGGTTTTCTAGCACCAGCACCTCGCCGGGTTTGAGGTTTTGGGCCGCCGCCTGGGCTTGGTCTCCCACCACCTCATTGACCTTGTGGACCGGCTTGGCCAGCAGTTCCTTCAACCGAGTCGCCACGGCGTCCATCTGGAACACCGCATCCTTGGCCGGATCCCCCTTGGGCCGACCCAAATGGCTCATGACAATGGCCGCTGCACCGGCATCAAGAACATGCTGAATGGTCGGTACTGCCGCCCGAATCCGCCGATCATTCGTGATCGCACCGCTGGCATCCTGCGGGACATTGAAATCCACCCGGATCAGGACGCGTTTTCCTGCCAGATCGATCAGATCTCGAAGCGTCTTTTTGGCCATGACAGTCTCCCCGTTGGCTTGTACGAAGTGAGCATTCCACCTGGAGTCTGGTTTATGGCGCAACCTTCCTACCGGTCAGGCGTTCCCGAGCTGCCCCTACCGTGAGCAGATGTTCGCGTTCCTGGGGATACTTGCGAAACCAACTGGCTACCAACAGGATACTGTCCACCCGGGTCGGACAGACCGCGGTACCCATCGCTTCATGGTCATGGTAAACCTGTTCAAGCCGCTGTTTCAGACCGTCGGCCTGGGCGGGCGTGGTCGGTTCCCATGCCACATACCGAACCTGCCCCCGGTGGATCAGATACCACAGAACCCGTCCATCGCTACCGAGCAGCGGATAGATGAAGGAGTGTTCGGACCGGGCCTGAGTCAACCAGGTGAGCCGATCGACGAGAAAACGCAGATCGACCAGCTTGTCACGCAGGGCGCTAGCCCGTTCAAACTGCAAGCTGGCCGCAGCTTCCTGCATCCGGCTTTCCAGAGCGTCCAGCACGCTCAGATCCCGCCCCTCAAGAAACGCCTTCACCGCACGCACCTGACCGTGATACCCCTGCCGAGTACACCCCCCCACACACGGGCCCAAACAGGTGCCGATCTCATAACGCAAACAGCCCGCCGCCCGCTCGGCCAGCGGAAACAGCTCGGGTTGGTCGGAAAAACGCATCACTTGCCGCTGCGAACAGTCCCGCAACAGAAATTGATCATTGAGCCGTCGCACGGCATCCTGAACCTGCGCCCGTCCCACCAGCGGGCCATAAACCCCCTCCTCTTTTCCGGTCGGACGGTTGCTGACAAAGGCATATGGCGCGGGGTTCCGACCAATGCAGACATAAAAGAAACGAACCCGCCCCGGCATCCCCTGGACATTGAAGCGAGGCCGATGACGACGAATCAACTCCAACTCACGCAGTAACGCAGCAAATTCACTCGGAGCGGTCTCCCAGAGAATCGACCGCGTCTGCTGCATAATCCGCCCCGCTTTCACCTCACGACTGTTTTCCCGGAAATAGCTCAGCAGGCGCGTCCGTAATTGCTTGGCCTTGCCCACGTAGATGAGCTGCTGTTTGCGGTCCAACATGCCGTAAACACCTGGCAACTTGGGACAGTCCTCGCGAACTTGTTGCCGCAGGCCTTCGACTTGACGATGACGGATCTGGATCGGTTCCAGCGGCCAGTCGCTCGGATAGAACTGACTTGGCCCAAAACCCACACTGGGACTTCGAAACAACGGACGCACTGGGGCTTCCCTTCCTGGCTCCACAACCCGCCCAAGCCATGGGCTGTCGGACGCCTAGCCTCCCGAGGTCGCTTGCCTATCCGACTCCTCCGCGGCTAAGGTCTCAAGCGTCCGGTAAGCCAAGCGGCCAAGCTCATAGGTTAACCGCTGCATCGCCGGCCGCAGCCCAAAGTTGCGCGCCCGCGATGGAGACAGGATGCCGTGCGTGATCGCATTTCGCAAGCCCTGGGCCAACAGAATTGCCTCGCGCCAACTGCGGATCCACTGGCCATCTAGGTAGCCTCGTAAGGCCGTCTTCATCTGCTCAAAGGTGCTGCCATCGCGCTTTTCCGGCGGCATTTTGGGAGGCTCGATCGGTAGGCCAAACTCCGGAGGACAACAGCAGCTCAGAAATGGGTCTAGTAAATCCCGGCGAATCCCATGTCCGTCCCCCAAACAGACCAGTGAACGGATAATCCGCTCTAAACCCGCGTAGACCATCACCAAACGCCACTGTTCCCCCCGGATCATATCCGTCTCCGAGTGGGTCTCCCGATGCGATGGGCCTATCCACGGCGTATCCCAGGCGAGGGCTGCTTCCACCAGGTGTTTTCCCTGGGACACTCCACCCAGAACTCGGCGGAGATGTTCCTCTCGATGCTCCTGAGCAAAACGACGAACTTGTACCAGCAGAAACGGCACCCGTTCTGCCGGCGGCGGTAACCCTCCGACACGATTCCAATACTGACTCCACAGCGTTGACAGGGAAACACACAGCTCTACCAGCACACTGACCGGCTCGCAAACGAGTTTGTCTGACCTCGCCTGGGCCGACTTGTTGGTCTTGCGCGGTCGTTTGGCCGCCATGGTAGAATCCCTCGGTCGCGGCTTGTCCTGTGCATCCAGCTTCCTGACCAGACCTCCATGACTCAATGCTGTGGATTGCGTGACCGAGCCAATTCATAGCCATCATGGCTATGAATGGTCATCTTCGCAAAAGCCTCCGAGCCATCGTTCCAATCGCCCACTTCTTCGAGCCGTTTCACTTCCCATTGCCCACACCAGGCGTCCGGATACGGCTACTCGCTGGTCTCCGCACAGTAAAAACTCCGTCCCGATCCTCCGGATCGATGTTGGCAAACCAACCTGGGCACTACTCGACCAGGTTCTTCACAGTGGATGGAGCGAGCGGGTTCGGCCATGGTGGAGGCTTCACACTCTAATGAACAAGCTTGCGAACTTATCTGTCGCAACAATGTAGTACAACCCCCAGGGCAAAACCAATGTCTGTAGTCCACAAACTTCCAAAGTGGGGAATTGTCAATCGTAACAACTAGCTACCAAATAAGTACTTGGGCGGATTTACCATCCTTGGACACCCCTTTCCGACTCGCCCAAAACACCAAGAAACACCGCGAATTGTCCCCAAATTGTCCCCGAGTTGTCCCCGAATCAACCTGAATCGTCCCGCAGAAACCGAGCCGCTCAACGTTGACCCTTCGAGGCCGAAGATCCTCTCTAGGTATAGATGCCCCCACCCGGGCAAAACCGCGGATTTTTTCGCCTGGCCGCCAGGGAGCCCATCGCCCGTCCGGGTCGCTTGACAACCGTCAAACCGCCGGTTCCACCCAGGTGTCCTGATTCTGCAGATAGCCCTTGAGCGTTCGCCGAAAACAACGCGCCTCGGCATCGATCAGGCCTTCCGCCCGGTCGATGTCCACATATTCTGTCACCGGCCCCTGCCCTGACTGCCAGCCGCTCAGCTCCAAGGCTTGCACTGGCAAATCTTGAGCATAAAGGGCATGATCAAACCGCGCCCACTTGTGCACCCGTCCCTGATGAAGATGTACCGTCGGAAAAAACAACCGGTCGGGCTCAGCCCGGGGAAAGGAGAAGGCCATCGGATGGATCCTCTGATGCCCCGCACGCAACTGA
This sequence comes from uncultured Alcaligenaceae bacterium, assembly GCA_964410665.1. Lineage (GTDB taxonomy): Bacteria > Planctomycetota > Planctomycetia > Gemmatales > Gemmataceae > CAYPIE01. Next base: position 5,810 of record CAYPIE010000102.1, on the reverse strand, counting down.
AACACCGCGAAACCGTAGTCCCGATACTCCGGCAAGCGATCCCACACCCGCTTGGGCAGGCGAAACCGCTCATCCAGCCGGGCAAAGTCGGCGAGCGTCGGTACAAACGAAGCCTCAAAACTGCCAACCGTGATCACCGCCAGGGGTTCCGCCATGACCCGCAGCATGGAACCCAAACCCCGGATGACTGCCTGCGCAAAGGCCTGGTCCAGGTCGTCGAAAAAGTCCGGATATTCTTCCAGGCTGATGAATCGCACCGCGTCCTCGGCCACCCCGACCGGCACCGGCAAGGGTAAGATCATCGCCAGCTCGGCCGCCGCATCGAACTCCATGCGGTAGACCAGATACTGTTCAGCGGCGACGCCGGGCCGAGCAAAGATCTGAGTATTCGCTACCCAGAGGATGGATTGGGAGAAAATGCACATCGCAAAGGCACTCCACAGGGTTCCAATCGGTTAGCGCTCCAAGTCGTCTACCCGAACAGGAGTCTCTTCGTGGGCAAGATGTTCACCCCTTGCCCACCAACCCTGTCGACCCCTTACCAGCCCATGCAGCAGCCAATGCCACTGCCGCCGGTCAGCGGCAACGCTCGCCGGGCAAACGGCATCGCCAGATAAGCGTCACGGTCATACACCACCTTGCCGCCACTGATGGTCCGTAGTACATGGGTGGCGTTCTCAAACGGATCTCCATCGTAAAGGACCAGATCCGCGACCTTGCCGGGCTCAATGCTGCCATAGTCGCCGTCAATGCCCAGAATCTTGGCCGCATCAATCGTCACCGACCGCAGCGCCCGATCGGGGCCCAGACCGTAGGTCATGGCCATCGCCATCTCACCACGTAGCAGTCGGGTCTTGGGAACATAGCCCTCAAACGCGGTGGTGATCGCCAACGGAATACCCGCATCGGCCAACGCCGCGGCATTGGTGGTACAGCCGTGCAGCGTCTCCATGCTACTGGCACTCCGCTGCATGGTCGGATGCACCAGCACCGGCACCTTGGCCTTGGCCAATTGCGCGCGTAGCAAGTACGCCTCGGTGGCCAGTGCCAACATCGGCTTCAAGGCAAACTCCTTGCTCAAACGCAATGCCGTTTGGATGTCATCTCCCCGATGCGCGCTGAAAATCACCGGAAGCTTGCCCTCGAGCATCGGTACCAGGGCCTCATGCTTGAGGTTGCGTGGCGGCAGCTTGGCTGGGTCCTCGGACTGCTTCTGCTTGCTCGCATAAGCCTGGGCCTCGGCAAAGGCGCTACGGACCAGGTGCGCAGTCGCCATCCGCGTCAACGGGGCCCGACCCGGATATTGACCCTTGGGCACCTCACCCAGGTTGATGTGCAGCCCGGCTGGAAAGCGAATGGTCATCGGCTCCACCAGCGTGCCACTGGTGCGGAAGATCCCCGTCTGGCCTGCCAGAACATTGACCCGCCCGGGCAAGCCATGGATCACCGTGACGCCTTCGCGGCGTAGAAACTCCAACAGCGGCTCATTCGGATTGAAGCTATCAAGCACCCGCAGATCCGACTGGTTGGGACCGCTGGCCTCATCTTGATCCTGATCCGCGGCAATATTCACCGCCCCGGATAGTCCTACCACCGAGTGGGCATCGATCAGCCCCGGCGTTACCTCGGCCGCGGTCAGCACCGGCGTTCCCTCGGGCAAGGGTACCGCATCACGCGGGCCCACCGCCTGGATCTTGCCACCCTCGACCAGGATCAGGCCATCCATGATCGGCGCCCCCGCCGCCGTGTAAATCCGGCCAGCTCGGACCGCAAAACGCTCCCCCATCTTCACCGGATCCTGCTTGCCCCTAGGCAACTCGACCTTGACCGGCAGTTCCGGCAACTTCGGCTGGGCGGGCAGGCGGTCCGCATTGGGCAGGGCGAAGCCGCCCGCCTGGTAGCACCAGTCGCGCCGGTCGTCCCGGTTAAAGACCCGTTCGCCCTCGATATACGTTTCCAGGACGTGCGTGTAGATGCTGAACGGGTCCCCCGACAGGATGACAAAGTCGGCGTCCTTGCCTGACTCCAGCGAGCCAAGCCGTTGGTCCAGGTGCATCATCTTGGCCGGGTTGATAGTCAACGCTTCCAGCGCAGCTTGTTCCGACATCCCGCCACGCACCGCCATGGAGCCGGTCCGAAGAAAAAAACGTGACTCGGTGATAAAGTCATCGGTGTTGATCGCGACCAAAACGCCCGCCTTATGCAACACCGCGGCATTCTCCTCTAAAAGCCCCATCGTCTCCGCCTTGCCACCGGGGCTATCGACCAGGGTCAGCGAGCAAGGAATCTTTTTCTCCGCCAGGATCGAGGCAATCCGATAACCTTCCGTCGCGTGCTGCAGCACCAGCTCAAAACCAAACTCCTCGGCAATGCGGATGGCCGACATCAGGTCATCGGCGCGATGACAGTGGAAATGCACCGTCCGCTTGCGCTCCAGCACTTCCACCAGCGGCTCCAGATCCACATTCCGCGCTGGACGCGCCGTATCCTTCCCCTCGGCCTTGCCCGTTTCATACTGCTGCCACTTCCGCTGGTATTCCTGGGCCTTGATAAACTGCTCGCGTTGTAACGACGCCACCTTCATCCGAGTGAACGGCGCCTGTTTGGAGCGGCGACCATAACCCTTGGGGTTCTCGCCGTTGGCCATTTTCAGACCGCCAAGCACCGGCAGCTCCTTCAGCCGCATTCCCTCAATGGTAGAGCCGCGATACTTGACATAGAGGGTCTGTCCGCCGATGACATTCCCCGAGCCGGGCATGATGTTGGCGGTGGTCACCCCGCCGGCCAGAGCCATGCGAATCCCTGGATCGTCAGGAAAAATGGCATCCATCGCCCGGATCCCCGACTGAACCGGGCCAGACATCTCATTGCCATCGGAATGGGCTTGCACCTGCGGACGGGCATAAACTCCCAAGTGAGAGTGGGTATCCACCAGTCCGGGGATAATCTGCCGGCCGCCCAGCCGGCGTTCAACCACCCCCTCCGGTAACCGAACCTGTCCCGCGCGTCCTACGGCCACGATCTTGCCCCCCTGGACCACCAGGACACCGTTGTCAATCGGCCGACCCGCCGCCGTGTGGATCCGGTCCGCATAAATCGCCGTCGCTGCCTGCTGGGCATGCATCCCATTGGTGGCTACTAGGCAAACTACCAGGCTGACAAACAAATACTTCATAGTTCATCCAGTCCCACAAGGGTCCACAATCATTCCGATTGACTGTCCAGGCAATCCGACCGCAAGTCAAGAGGCTTCCTCGGTTTGACTGGGGTAGAATAGCTGCTTTGCTCCGACACTCCGTGCGAACCATTCGAAGGAAGCTCATGGCCACTGGTATCTCGCCACTGCTTCGGGACATTCACCGTCTGCGTCGTCACCTACGCGACCTCGAGGCCGAACTGCAGCGTATCCCCCGGCTACGCAAGGCCCATCAAAACCAGTTCGCCCTTAAGGAAAAGGAACTGACCGATGTTCGCGCGGCCATCAAACACGACAAGCTGATCCAGCAACAACGCGAATCCGACCTGGCCAGCAGCAACGACCAGCTGGCCAAAAGCGAGCGTCAGCTCAATGAGATCATGAACGCCAAGGAGTACACCACCAAAAAAAGTGAGATCGAGCGCCACCATGCCCGCGTCAGTGAGTTGGAAGAAACCATCTTTGGCTTGATCGCCACCATCGATGCCGCCGAAGCCCGTATCCCCGTGCTCGAAGAGGAAATCCTAACGGCCCAGGAAACCCTCGCCCAGTTTGAAACCGAGTCGGCCCAACGCAAAGAGCGACTCGAACGTGAACATGCCCACGCCAGTGCTGAGTTGGCCAAGGTCGAGTCGCAAATCCCCATCGACATCCGCGACAAGCTGGCCCGTTTGGTGGCCGCGCATGGCGCGGATGCCCTGGCCGCGGTCCGTACCAATGCCTGTGGCCACTGCCACATGAACCTCAATCTAGCCCAGCTGACCCAGCTACAGGGGGGGTCTTTTTTGACCTGTGGCGGTTGCGGACGCGCCGTCTATGTCAACGCCTAGTCAACACCGAGCCGGCCCCTTGCCTTGAGCCTGTCCGCCGGCGATGATGAACCGCAGTAATGGACCCTCTCCCCCCGATTGGAGGATTGGCCGATGCGCCAACTCGTATTGCTTCTGAGCTGTCTGGCCGCTCCGTTGCTCGTCCATGCCGAGGACAAAAGCAGCTGGGTGTCGCTGTTCAACAGCAAGGACCTCAACGGCTGGCAGCAGATCAACGGCACCGCCACCTACGAGGTCGAGGACGGTGTCATCCTCGGCACCACCGCTGAGGGGAGCCCCAACTCGTTTCTGTGCACCAAAAAGCACTACGGCGACTTTGAACTGGAGTTCGAGGTCAAGGTCGATGACCCACTCAACTCGGGCGTGCAGATCCGCTCCAACAGCTTCCAGAAGTACAAAAACGGCCGCGTGCACGGCTACCAGGTGGAAATTGCCACCAATGGCGGGGCTGGCTTTATCTACGATGAAGCACGCCGGGGCTGGCTGAGTAGCGAAGAAAACCGCAACGACCCTAAGAAAAACACTGCCTTCAAGAATGGCCAATGGAATCACTACCGCGTCCGCTGTCATGGCGACCACATCCAGACTTGGGTCAACGGTATCCCTGTGGCCGATCTACACGATGACATGACCAAGACTGGCTTTATCGGCCTGCAAGTGCACAGCTATCGCGGCGACAAGCCCGCCCAGGTCCGCTGGCGAAACTTGCGGATTCGCGAATTGAACCATTGATGATGCTGCCTGGAAATCCGCAGGGCATCCCTCTGCGGATTTCACTTTCTTAGGAGAATATGTTCATGCGTAAACTGGCGATTACCCTTGGACTGGTCCTGATCTGTGCACCCCTGCACGCCGCCGAGCCAGTCAAGATCCCCGACAAGAACCTCGAAGCCCTGCTGCGTGCCAACCTGTTTGACAAGAAAAAGGGCCCGCTCACCGATGAGGATCTCAATAAGATTTTTATCCTGCATGGCAACGGCAAGGAGATCGCCGACCTCACCGGACTGGAAAAGTGCTATAACCTGGCCGAGATTCGCCTGGCCAAAAACCAGATCAAAGACCTGGAACCCCTCAAGGAACTTAAAAATCTGCAGTCGCTCGACCTTGCCGGGAACCAGATCAAGAACCTGGAACCCCTCGCCGGGCTGACCGGGCTGCAGTACCTCAACTTGGAAAACAACCAGATCGCCTCGCTCCAACCCTTAGCGAAGCTGACAAAGCTGTCTGCACTCTACCTCGCCAACAACCAGGCCAAGGACCTGGCCCCGCTTACAGGACTCACCAAGCTCTCTTCCTTAGATCTCAGTAGCAACCAGATCACCAACCTCAAGCCGCTTGCCAAGATCACCCGCCTGAACACCCTCAACCTCAGCGGGAATCAAATCTCCGATCTCACGCCGCTGAAGAGCCAGACCGAGATTCGGATCCTGATGCTGGCCAAAAACCAGATTACCGACTTAACCCCGCTCGTCGAAGCCGCCAAAAGCGATGCTGAGGGACCGAAACGGTTTGCCCCCTACCTGCGCCTCTATCTGGATGGCAACCCGCTCTCCGATCCCGCCAAGTCCGAACAATTGCCCGCCCTAAACGCGATCGGCGTCCGCTTGCCTAAGTGACTCCAAGAACAAGACACGTTTGCGCGAAGGAGCGGCAGAGGCGATTGCGATGCGAAGCGGCAGAAGCGTTTGCGGTGCGGGGAAAGAGGCAGAGGCGCTTGCGGTAAGTCTGGAAGAGGCAGAGGCGCTTGCGGTAAGTCTGGAAGAGGCAGAGGCGCTTGCGGTAAG
>CAYPIE010000101.1:0-20132 GCA_964410665.1 uncultured Alcaligenaceae bacterium | reverse complement strand
TGCCTCTTTCCCCGCACCGCAATCGCCTCTGCCTCTTTCCCCGCATCGCAAACGCCTCTGCCGCTTCCGCACCGCAAGCGCCTCTGCCGCTTCTTACCGCAACCGCCTCTGCCTCTGCTCCTCGGCTCCTCCGAAACAGGTTACACTCACCGGGATACGGTCGGCCGTCGCTCGATGGCGGACACTATTTTCTGTAGACCGGATGCCAGCGGCTCTGCATCGCAGCCTCGACGAAAAAAATCGGCAATTTCGTCCGTAGTCGGCATATATAGTATATAGGGAAATTGTGTACAGTTGCGATGGGGGCGGTCGCGGTGGAAGGTCTGAGATGGGTGGACGGGTAATTGGTGGAATCGTGCATTTTTCCGGACGTTTCCGGACATTTTCGGACGGTTTCGCGGGCCAATTGGGTCATTCCGGGTACGTTGGGGCATCAAAGGCGGAGTGTTGTAGCGGTTTTCGAATGGCAGTAAAGAGCTTGCAGACAAGCAGTTACGTCGACGGAGCAGCCTGCAAAGGCGACGCTCTAGCCGCCCTGTGGGCGGCTAGAGCGTCGCAGAAAGGAAAGTAGAAAGCAAACGAGCACCGACGGTTCACGGCCGGCTCATACCGACAAAGCTGCCGTTGTTTTCGCGGGACAACGCCCACAGAAAAGCGCCGACCTCTGGGCTCTCGTAGAAGAAGCCGATCGAGTTGATCTTCACCCGAGGGAAGGAGGCATTGGTGCGGTTCCAGTTGCTATCCAGCTGGGTACGAATGTAACGGGCCCGTAGGTTGGATTGCTGCGTGTCGGTCAAGGGTGGGTTGGCCTGTTGCTGGGCGGGTGTTAAGCCGGGACCGGCATTCGGCAGGCCATCGGAGAACAGGTAAATCGTGTCCAGGCCTTGCGAGCGATATTGGAAGGCGGCGTTCATCGCATCGAACATATTGGTGTCGCCGCCGACTTCGACTTTTTTCAGGCTGTCAACCACCTGTGTAACGGTCGGCTCGCCCCGGAAATCGAGCCAGCGCCCTTTTGGGGCAAACAGATGGCGGGTTTGTGGGGCAAACAAAATCACCTGGAACTGTTCCAGACTGGGCACGCTACGCATCACCTTGCCGACGGTTTCACAGACGAGTGGCCACTTGCTGAGGTCCGGGGTGTTCAGGTCACGGCGCTCCATACTCCCGGAGATGTCGATGAGAAATAGCACTCGCTTCCCGGTCATGGCGATGCCGGCGAAGCGGTTATCGTCGCTGGCACGGAGCTGGTTGTACTTGTCGGCCAAGGCTTTTTTGTTGCCCTGCAAGTCAATGATCTGCTGCTGGGCTCGGGCCAGTTCTTTGGACTTCTGATCAAGCAGCTTTTGGGTGGCGTTGAAGCGGTTTTGCAGACTGCGCATCTGGTCGGAGCGGAGCTCAGCGTCTTCCGCGTCGCGCTTGGCCATGCGGTTCTTTTCGCGGTCGAGGGTCTGGTAGCGGGCGTTGAGCTTGTTGAGTTTGTCTTCGAGGTCGACCGCTCGCAAGGTGAGGTCGTCGCGTTCTTGCTCGGTTTGCCGCAAAAGTTTTTGTAACTGGTTGGCCCGGGTGGTAGCCGTTTCCAGCTTTTTGGTCAGGGCTGCGACCGAGGCATCACGGTCGGTTTGCAGCTGGCTGAGGTCGTCGCGGGTCATCTCCAGGTCGGTGTTGGCGGCGACGAGTTTGCCCTGGGTGCTGGCCAACTCCTGTTCGACCAGGGCCAGTCGTTTGGCCTGCTCATCGCGCTCCTGGGTGAGCACGCGGATCTGATCATTCAGTTTCTCGAGATCGGCATTGAGGGCGAGGTTCTGCTGGCTGGAATTTTCCAGTTCCAGGGTGGTAGCCCGGAGGTTTTCGGTGGTGGCTTGTAGATCCTCGGCCTGGATGCGGGCGTTGCGGGTGTTGAGCAGCCACAACAGGGTGACACAGCCCAGGGCACAGCAAAAGACGTCGAGCATCCACATGCTGACCAGCGACGGTGGCCGATGGCGAGCTTTCATTATGCAAGACTCCTGCGCAAGTGAATCAACGGTCCCGAGCTTGTCGAGGGGGATCCGGCTGATGATCGGGGTTGGCGTTGGCTTGCCGCATCGAGTGGCCCCACAGTGGCAGGCTGGTGTCCAGGTAGACGCGGGGCAGTTCTCCGGACAGCCAGCGGTTGGCCAGGATGGCGGTGGCTTGGGCCACGGCATCGGGGTGGAGCACCGAGACCAGGGTACGCTCGGACATATGGTGGTGCAGAGCGTTGGCCAGGCCAGGCAGTCGGCCGGCGGCATGGGTCAACCACAAGGCCCGCGGCGGTTCGCGGCGATCGGTGGTGTCCAGCAGGTCCCGCACCGACTCAATGGTCTGACGGATCAGCCCCGCGCAGTAACCATCGAAGTCATCGGGGCGTTGCACCAGGTCCTGGAACCAGTGGCCCGCCCGGACGTGCAGGCTCACCTTCTGGCCATGGCGAGTGCGTTCCAGAGCATCCTCGAGTTGGTCGAACAGGGCTTGCTCGGCGGAAGCAGAGTCACGTGGGTCGCGGCGACAGACGCGAATACAGCGATCGGCCAGACAATCGAGCAGCCGCTCTTTCCAGATCCGCAGGCTGAGCCGTGGTTGAGTGGAGGCCGCCAGGATGCGAGCCTGGGTTTCTTCAAAGCCGATTACGCTTGCTGACAGGGCAAAGTCATCGACATCGATGACCACCCCGGTGGCCAGGATCGGGCCGTCCTCGGCGACGGGGCCGGGTGGGGTGTCCCGGCGGATTTTCGGCAACGGCAGGATGCCCGTCTCGCTGTCGGCTTCGGAGTCGCCGGTATCGACCCAGGTCTTGCCCAGGTCAGCCGGCTCTTCGTCGGCTTCTTCGGGCAACAAAAAGGAGATTCCGCCATCACCGCTGAGCACCTGGTCGGCCAGACCGCCCGCAAGAGCCAAGGGCATGACCACGGCACCTTTGAGACCCAGTTTGGCTTTCTCGCTTTGCTGCAACAGGCGGGTCACCTGGGAGATCGACAGATAGACCGGCAAGGCTACCGCGCCAAACTCCATCTCACCCAGGGCGTTGCGTAACTTGTCCAGGGTCAGTCCCAGGGCAGCCCGGGCGTCCAGGCGGTGGCGATTGGCCCGCCACTCTTGAGGTTGACCCAGCAGGGGTAGAAAATTGTCGCAGACTAGGTGCGGCGAACGACGGCAAATATTCAGCCCGGCATGCCCGACCTCGGCCGAACGCTGTTCCAGGCTAATACTCAGGGGAAGTTCGGCGTGCGGATCGTCCAGGAGAACGGTCCGGGCCCGCTGAGCCCGGAAGGCCACGGCGCGGGCGCGGCTACTGTTGAGATCCAGGCCAATCAGGCTGGCGGCCCGCCGGTCAGAGTCCGCGCTACGAAACCAGTTCGCCCAGGCCATGGTGGGGTCCTCGCCAGATGTCGATCACGATAGAACGCCGCTACGATAGTCGATTGCTTGGCCGCTGTCGAGCGGCTCAGGGGGCATACGCGGTCACCGGTTCGGGCTGCGGGTCATACAGACGCAACAGCAGATGTTCCTGGCAATAGGACTGGCAGTCGATGATCAGCATATCTTCATCGCGCTGCACCCGGTGCAGCAGATACATCACCACCACACTTAAGGCGAGGGCAATAAAGGTACAGTCAAAGGCAATCGACAGCTGATCGGTGGCCTGTTTGAGGAAGCGCTGCAGACTCTCATCGGTGACGCCGGCCATCGACATGCCCCCGGCCAGTCCGCGGACGGTGCCGAGGAAGCCGATGGCTGGGATGGCCCAAGTGAGATATTGGACAGTGCCCATGCTAGAGACGAGCCGGTTCTGTTCGACCTCGCTTTGGGTGCGGACCACTTCGCCTACATCGGGCGCGGAGCGGCTAATGGCATATTTGTTGAGTGCTAGGCGTAACATGTTGGTAAGGATGAAAGGTCCTTTGCGCTCGGCGATCTGCTCGATCTTCCGGGCATACGGCCGAGCATCTTCGGGGAGCAGCCGGGCTCCTTCCTCGGTGGGCAATAGGTCCAGGTGAAAGGCCTGACGTTGCCGGGCGACCTCCCGAGAACGCCAGAGCAGGATTAAACCGGCCCAAGCGGCACAGAAGTAGCAGGCAATCTGCTCGGGGCCCAAAAACAGCCGACCCAGGCGTTCTGGAGTCCAGGTGGCCCAGAAGTGTTCGGACGAGGAGGCGTTGCCGGCCGACCACAGCCACAACGGGATACAGATTCCCCCGACGAGAATCAGGGCGATAAACAATAACGCCCATTCACGAGGAAACCGGTGCGAAGCAGGTATCGACATCAGCGCGATCTCGCCTGGAGGAGCATGTGGGGCAGCACGGTGCGACCGAGGGAGAACAAACCCTGCGAGATGATTCGCCAGGAGGGGCGTTCCCTTCGAGAAATCTTGCTCAAAAGTGTCGTTATTGCAACGGATCCGGACAGAGGATTCAAGGCAGAGAGCAATTCCGGGCCTGTCTGCGGGTCTTGCACGCGAACATTGGTATCGTATCCCGGCGATTGGCTATGAATGAAAAAAAGCGATGGAATTTACGGTGAGGATTCATTTGCCATGGGCCAACCCCAACTTACGGTGTTTTTTGACGGCGCCTGCCATCTTTGTTCGCGTGAGATTCATCACCAGCAGAAAATGCTACATGGCGATGATTCGGTGGCATTTGTGGACATTGCCGATCCTGCCTTTGATGCCGCCGGCTACCATCTTGATGCCCGGGCAGTGAACAAGCATATGCACGTGATGGACCAGGACGGCAAGGTGCACAAGGGCGTCGATGCCTTCGCCGTGCTATGGCGACGCATCCCCGGCTATCGCTGGCTGGGCTTTCTGGTGCGGCAACCCGTGCTGCGGCAACTGGCCAAAGTGGGCTATGCCGTGTTTGCGGAGATTCGGCCGTACCTTCCCAAACGGCAGCGCGAAGAGAATTGCGAAACCGGGACGTGTCCGCGCTGATCGAGCCGGCAGTGCCAGGGCGATCTGGTTTCTCTGGTGGGGGGTCGACCGCTGCATCCGTCCATGCAGGGGCTGGGAGCGTTGGTATCGTTGCGGGGACCTCTGGGGGAGGCGAGGATACTCCGGAGCAAGCGGTGACCAAGCCTATGGACGGATGGCAGCATTCCTCGCGGTCAATTTCCGCACAATCTTTACGGAGGTGCATGCGGCGTTTGCCTTCATGAACTGCTCAATCACTCGAATCCTGGATACTGTTGTTACTACCCAAGACTGTGTCGATTCCCTCAAACACTTTTTCGGACCTGCCGTTACCCTTTCCGAAGGAGCGGGTTTACACTAGGGTAATAGACTCCCGCCACGCACCCACCTAGCTCCGGCTCGGTTCGACAGGAAATCATCATGCAACTGTTGCAGCAATTGCAGGATCAAGGCCTGCTAAGTGAAGGGGAACGGTTGCGCGCTGAGGAAGCGCTTGCCTCCAGCGACAAGCCGCCACATGAGGTGCTGGTGGAGCAGGGGTTTGTTCGTGAGGAGAAGATGCTCTCTTTCTTGGCCGATGAGTTCGGCCTGGAGCTCGTCGACCTGACCCAGGTTGCTGTGGAACCCGAAGCCCTGAGCTCCATCCCGCTGAAGCTGGTGCATCGGAAGAATCTGATGCCCATATCCCGCAACAATGGCACCCTGACGGTGGCTACCGGCGATCCTTACGACGTCTATGCCCTGGACGAGATGCAGACGATCACTGGGCTCGACATCCAACCGGTCCTCGCCAGCCCTCGGGAGATCACGCGCTTGATCCGCACGCACTTTGGGGTGGGCGGTGAGACGGTGTCGGCGCTGGTGCAGGAGCAGACCCAGCAGGGCATCGAACTGCTTGAAGACATTGAGGCCGATGACAGCGAACTGGCCAAGATGGCCCAAGAGGCCTCCGTCGTCAAGTTGGTCAACGAAATCCTCCTGGAAGCCATCAACGAGCGGGCCAGCGATATTCACATTGAACCCGAGGAGAAGGGGCTGCGCGTTCGTTACCGGATCGACGGGCTGTTGCAGACCCAGCGGATGCACGCCGAGATCACCCGCTTTCAGGCGGCCATCATCTCGCGTGTCAAGATTATGGCCCACTTGAATATCGCCGAGAAACGTCTGCCTCAGGACGGCCGTATCAAACTGCGGGTCAATCATCGCGAGGTCGATGTTCGGGTGTCGATCATCCCGATGGTGCATGGCGAGGGGATTGTCATGCGTCTGTTGGACAAGGGCCGGATGGTGTTTGACCTGGCCAATGTCGGCATGCTGCCGGATGTGCATGAACGCTTCACCCAACTGATCGACCGACCGCACGGTATTGTGCTGGTGACCGGTCCCACCGGTTCGGGAAAAAGTACGACCCTCTACAGTGCTCTGAACGAGATCAAGGACGAATCGACCAAGATTATTACAGTCGAGGATCCGGTGGAGTATCAGCAACCGGGAATCAGCCAAATCCAAATCCATGCCAAGATCGGCCTAACCTTTGCTTCGTCGCTTCGCTCGATTCTGCGTCATGACCCCGACGTGGTTTTGATCGGTGAGATTCGCGATATGGAGACGGCTCAGAATGCCATCCAGGCTTCGCTGACCGGTCACTTGGTATTTAGCACCCTGCACACCAACGATTCGCCCTCGGCGTTTACCCGCTTGATCGACATGGGGATCGAGCCGTTTCTGGTCGCCTCGACGGTGGAGGGGGTGATGGCTCAGCGGCTAGTACGGACCATTTGCTCGGACTGCAAGGAGGAGTGGAGACCGGATCTCACCGAGGTGCCCAACGACTTCCCGATGGAAGATCGCAATCGCGGCCCAGTACCGACGCTGTATCGCGGCGCAGGGTGTCGTAGCTGTCGACAAAGTGGCTACCGAGGCCGGACCGGGATCCACGAACTGTTGGTGACCAACGATTTACTCAAAGACATGATCGTGCAGCGGCTCAACGCCACGGCCATCCGTGGGCAGGCCCTCAAGGACGGGCTGATCACTCTACGGCAAGATGGTTTTCGCAAAGTGCTGTTGGGAAAGACCACGCTCGACGAAGTGTCACGGGTCACAGCCGGAGATCTTAGTTGATCCGGAGTCGGTTCCCATGCAGTGTCTTCACAGTCGTCCGGCTAGGCTTTTGGCCGATGATCTGAATCTGACCGACTTGAAGGTCATTCGCATCCGCGATGGATCGCTATGCATTTGACATGGCTCATTCCCTTAGCGGTAACCGGTTGCTGCCTGCAGATGGCATAAAAGCCTATTGGCAGGACAGTGGTGACGGCTGTGGCTCGAACCCCATGTGGCCGCTGGATACACGGCGAATTGATGGGCAGTCGGTTACTTTCCTCGAGCCTCGACGTCATAAAAGTGAAGCAAAGTTTTTTTACACGCAACTGCAAGTCTGATTAGGGATCGCTGCCTCACGCGATGCCTAACCAGGCCGGGGAAGTGACGGGTAGCAAAGCATGGCCGATTTTACCTATGAAGCGCTGACCGCGACCGGGCATCGGTCCCAGGGGAGTCTGACCGCCAACAGCGAGCGTGAGGTCATGATGATGCTCGACGCACGCGGGCTGATGCCGGTCAAAATCGCCCAAATCAAGTCGCAAGCGGCCCGGGCGTTTGGCAAGAAGGTCAAGGGCAAGCATACCACGGCCTTCTACTCGCAGCTGGCAGACCTGTTGAATTCGGGGGTGCCGCTTCTGCGCAGCTTGGATGTCCTGGAGCGACAAAGTACCAATCCGGTACTCAGCGAGGTGATCCGCGACGTTCGGGCGAAGGTCGCCGAAGGTACCGGGCTCTCCGAGGCCATGGCTCAGCATCCCAATGCGTTCGGCGAACTAGCCATCAGCATGGTCAAGGCCGGGCAGGAGGGCGGCTTCCTAGAGGATGTTCTCAAACGGATCGCCGACTTCACCGAGCACCAAGAGGACCTGAAGTCGAAGGTGATCGGAGCGCTGGCGTATCCAGTGTTTCTGGCCGTGGTCGGCTTTATTGTGCTCAACGTGCTGGTGATTTTCTTTGTGCCGCGCTTTGAACCGTTGTTCGTGAAGCTGGAAGAAAAGGGTGAATTGCCGACGCTGACGGTGGGTTTGATGGCATTTAGCCACTTTTTGCAGGATTACGGGCTGTTTTTGGTCCTTGGCTTCGTCGGATTGGTGTTCCTATACAAACGCTGGCAGCGGACTGAGTCCGGGCGGCTGACCAGCGATCGGATCAAACTGCGTATCCCCGGGGCGGGTCGAATCTTTTTGAATCTCGCCCTGTCGCGATTTACCCGGATTCTTGGTACACTTCTTCATAACGGCATTCCTATTTTGAATGCCTTGCAGATTGCTAAGGACTCCACCGGCAATCGCGTGCTGTCGCAAGCGGTCGAACAGTCGGCGGAGAATATCACGGCTGGCGATAAGCTTGCCAAGCCCTTTCAGGCCAACCCCTACTTCCCGCGCGACGTGGTCGAGATGGTCAGCGTCGCCGAGGAATCGAACACGCTCGACACGGTATTGGTCGACATCGCGGATGGACTTGAGAAGCGTACCTCCCGCCAGCTAGAACTTTTTGTTCGTTTACTTGAACCGGTGATGCTTCTGGTGATGGCCGCGGTGACCTTGTTGGTCGTCGCCGGGCTGTTGCTGCCGGTGTTCAAGATGGGTAGTGCGGTGCAGTAAGCGCGTCGCAACGCCATCGGGCGACCACGGATTGGTAAAAATGGGCGTCTTTCACGGCCTCTTAATGGTTGAGGCGATTATCATCACAATCAAGTGGTCCTTTTGCGACCGAAGCGAGGTTCAATGATGTTGCTGCCAATCTATCGTGCCAATCGCTCCGAGCGGCGGGCGGCGTTTACCTTGATGGAAGTGTTAGTGGTGGTGGCCATCCTGGTCATCTTGGCGGGGGCTGCCAGCATTTATGTGTTTGGCTACCTCAGCGACGCCAAACGCGACAAGGCGAAGTTGGACATTAAGTCGCTGACCGATGCGGTCAAGCAGTACAGTGCCAAAAACGAGGGGAACTTTCCGCAAACGCTGCAAGAACTGGTTCAACCCACCAACGGCAGCAGCCCCATCTATGACGATCCTTCGATCCTCAACGACCCCTGGGGCAAGCCGTACCAATACGACCCCAACGGGACGCGGAACAACGGTCTGAAGCCCGACATCTGGACCACCACCGACAAGGGGATGGAGATCGGGAACTGGCCCGGCGGTTCAGACACCAATCCGCAACAATAGTGTGAGGGCCTCAAGCGTGCACCGTTCCGCCTATACCTTGATGGAATTGCTGTTGGTTTTGGCTATCCTTGTTATGCTAGCCGCAGTGGCCGTCCCATCAATGCAGTCGATGTATCTGGATGTGCGTTTGGATGGGGCGGTGGATCAGATCCGGGCCAGCTGGGCCGAAGCGCGGGCTGCGGCCATGGAGGAAGGACGTCCGTACACCTTTGCGATCAAGCCGGAGAGCAGTGAGTACCGCGTCGCCCCCGACCGGGTGGAGTTCTGGTCTGGACAGGCCGACCCCACCACCTCGGACATCGGTCTCGATCGACCACCAACGGTGATTGAGGATGAGTTGGTCGAGGACATCTTGTTTAAAATGGCCGATGGGGCCAGCGCGGATGCCTCGGGTTGGATCAAGATCGGCACGTTTTTACCGGATGGCACCTGCCGCGACGATTTCACCCTTGAGGTGCAGATGGAGGAGCTACGGCCGCGGATCCTCAGGGTGCGTGGTCTGACCGGGGCGGTCAGCGTGGAGAAAGGTGAACGCAACGCCGAGGAGGGATGATGCGGCCGAAGGCCTTGAGCACAGCAGCAGCTTCCGGACGCTCCGGGCTCACGCTCATCGAGGTGTTGGTAGCCCTAGCGATCTTCTTGCTCTCCTACGTGGCCATCATCCGCCTGATCAGTCTGGGTGAGGATCAGGCCCTGGAGATTCGCTGGCAGAGTGAGGGCACCCGGCTGGCCCAGTCCAAAATGGCCGAGGTCGTTGCTGGAGTGATTCCGTTGCTAAGTCAGAGTGATCAACCGTTCGACAATACGGGAAGCTCGGCGTGGAATTGGTCGATGAGTTGCGAACAGGAGACCATTCCCAATCTGTGGCAGGCTGAGGTGACCGTGTCGCGCGACCGTCCCGATGGCAGTTTGTTCGAGGTGACCTTGAGTCGGCTGGTGATAGATCCGACCACCCGAGGCAACCTCGCGGCCAATCCAGAGGCCGAAGAAGAGCTGCCGCCGGAGGAAACAGAAACTCCCATTCCGTGAGGGGTTCCAGGACTGGGGAATCCAGTTCCGCCCAGCCTTCGCGAATCCGCTTTGAGAGCATCCTATGCGTAGGCTTGTCACCGCCCACCGATCCCGAGCTGGCTTCACGTTGTTTGAAGTCCTTCTGGCCAGTGCGATCGCGCTGCTGTTGATGGCTGCACTCTATTCTGCCGTGAATACAGCGTTGCGTGGCGTACAAATTTCCCGGGAAATTGTCCAGCAGGATACCTTGGTTCGAGCGATCGTCAATCGAATCACCCTTGATTTGCGTTCTTGTCTGGCTCCGATCGCCGCGCAGTCGCTTGAGGAGACCAGCAGTGATGCCGAAGACGAAGAAGATGCGACTCAGATGGTCGAAGGGCTGTTCCCGGAGGTGACTCCGTTTGAGGCAGGAGTCATCGGTGATGCCTCCCAGTTGACCCTGTTCCTTAGCCGAGTGCCTGCGGATGCAGTGGCCACGGTGACTGGCGATGAGGAGGTCGAAACGGCCTCGCCCAGCGACCTGCGTCGAGTCAGCTATTGGTTGGGCACCGCGGGTGATGGGGGACTCGCCCGTCAGGAAGAGGTCTGGCTCACTGCCACGGAGCTGAGCAACTCGTTGGAACCGGACTACAGTCGCGAGGCGGAGTCGATTCTCGCTTCGGAAGTGACCGATCTGTACTTCGAGTATTTTGACGGCACTTCCTGGGTTACTTCTTGGGATGGTTCTTTACCCGGTCCCGATGGTGTCACGGCCCAAGGGCCACCGTTAGCGATCGCGGTCGAGCTGACCATTACTTTACCAGATGATGCTGGTGAGAAAACCACCTCGGTTCGCCATGTGATTGCGATTCCTGCCTCGGCTGGTACCGCGGGGGCTGCGACGGATGGGTTGGGCGCAGGAGTTGCTCCATGAGAATCTCTCGATGCCCTCAAAAGCGGCCTGGCTTTGTGCTGTTGTCCGTGCTGATTGTGGTGACCCTCTTAGCGCTGGCGGCCTACCAATTCTCCGACTTCATGTCTGGGGAATCTCGGGCGGCGTTGAACACCTTACGGTCGGCCCAGACCAAGGAGCTGGCCGAGTCGGGCATTCACTACGCCGCAGCGGTCCTGTCCGACCCGGAGCAGTTTGAGACGCTTCTTGCCCGCAATCCGTATGACAATCCCGGCGTCTTCCAACAGGTGGTGGTCCAGCCGAGCGTCAACGGCAGCTCGGAAGGGATGTTCAGCATCTTTGCCATTAACGAAGATGAGTTTACTGCCAATTATATCCCGTTTCGTTATGGCGTAAGCGATGAGAGTGGAAAGATTAATCTAAATACCCTGATTGAGGCCGATCCCTCGGGCGAGGTCGCCCTGGAGATTTTGCTATCACTACCGGGGATGACCGATGCGATTGCCAATGCCATCCTCGACTGGATTGATGAGGACGAAGAGATCCGTCCCAACGGGGCGGAGAGCCAGAGCTATTCGGGTCGCTTGCCTCCCTACCGGGCGAAGAATGGCCGGCTGAATACCCTGGAAGAGCTGTTGTTGGTGCGAGGGATGACCCCGGAGTTGCTCTTTGGCAATGATTTCGACCGCAATGGCGAGAGCGACGATCCTGCGACAATCCTTCAAGGCTGGTCTCGCTATCTGACGGTGTACAGCCGAGAGCTGAACCGGGCGAGTAACGATGCCGAGCGGATCTTCCTCAACAGCAGCAACCTAAGGGAACTGCAAGAACAGCTCGAACCCATTCTGGGTCCGGAAGTGACCAACTACCTATTGGCCTACCGGCTGTATGGTCCGGCTGAAAGCGGAGGCGAAGGGGAGAATCGTGCAGTTCAGGGGTCTCCGGATGGGTTGGCGGCCGCAGTGACCTCCCGCCTTGGCCAGACCCGGGGGCTGCGGTCTCTCTCATCGCTGTTTGAGCTGGTCGACACGCAGGTGGAGATCCCTGGGCGTGGCGACGAGGCACCGCCACAGCGGTTTGGCTCGCCCTTGAGCACGGGGGCGGAGTCCTTGCGTACCAACTTACCCCTGGTGTTCGATCAGTGTACGACCCGTCAAGCGGCCGAGATCCCCGCACGGATTAATGTCAACACGGCCCCACGCGCCGTGCTTGAGGCCCTACCAGTATTCCGCGATCAGCCCGAACTGGTGCAGTCGATTCTCGATCAGCGACCACCACTCGATAGCATCGATGCGCCGGATCCGATTTATGACACGCTGGCCTGGTTGGTCACCGATGCCGGGGTGGATGCCCGTACGGCCCAAAGTCTTGAACGATACATCACCGCACGCAGTCAGGTGTACCGTTTCCAGTCGGTCGGGTTTTTCCGCCAGCCTGGCCCCGCGACGCGGATTGAAGCGGTCATTGACACTAATCAAGGCAACCCGCGCATTGTCTACTGGCGGGATTTGTCGGAACTTGGTCCTGGGTTTCCCATACGTGAATGAGACGACCTGGACGAGGCAGGTCCAGGGGAGCAGGGCAAGGAGGGCAACAGGATGTTTGAATGGATGACCTTACGGAGAGTTGATCGTGGCACGTTTTCTCGCCGTGGATGTCGATCATGACACGCTGCATCTTTTGACCGCCACGGTCAAGGGAACGCAGGTCAAGATTGAGCAAGCAATCTCGTTTCGTGAGGCGGAGCCGTTGACAACGGCCAACGCTACCCAACTCGGTCAAAGGCTTCGCGAGCATCTCAAGGACAATGAGATTTCCGCGGCTCCGCTGGTGGCGTGTGTGGGTCGCGATCGTCTGATCCTGAAGGATGTTAAGTTCCCTGCCTCGGTCAAATCCGCCGAGGAGCCCGCCCTGGTCCGTTTTCAGACGGTGAAGGAAATCACCGATGGTCCCGACAGTGTGATCATCGACTACTGCCCACTGCCCAAGCAGAGCAGTCCGAACGAGCGGCATGCCGTGGCGGTGGTGGTCAAGAAAGAGGTGGTGCAGACCTACCGCCAGCTGGCCGAGGCGGCCGGGCTCAAGCTGATCGGGCTCACCGCCCGCCCGTTTGCCGCCAGCGCCGGGTTGGAGCAGGCTGTGCAGTCGGGAGCCGTGCTGGGACCCGAGCGGGATGACGATGCCCTGGCTCTGCTGACCCGCGGCGAGCGCTGGGGTGAGTTTACCGTGGTCAAACAGGGTGAGGTGGTGTTTAGCCGCACCCTATCAAATCCGGCCCTCGCGACCGAGCGAGCCTTAATCGGCGAACTCAAACGTAATTTGACCGTCTACGCCGGGCAGCATCCGGGCGAGCCGATCCAAGCTCTGTATGTGGCGGAAGCGAGCGGACCCACAGGTTGGAGTGGCCGGGTTGCCCATGGCGTACCGGTGCCCGTACATACCTTTGACCCACTCGCAGGCGTGCCGAACGAGATTGAACCGAGTGCCCATGCTCACTTTGCCGGCCTTACCGGGTTGGTGGCACTGCACAGTCGCAGCCGCTCGGCCTTACCGGTGAACTTTCTTTCGCCCCGGGAACCCGCGCCGGAACGCGACCCCAATCAGCGTCTGTTGCTGATCGTCGCTTCGATCATGGGGTTGTTGATGATTGGGGGCATCCTTTACAGCCTGAAGGTGCAATCCGATCTGGATGCCGAGGTGGCGGTGCTCCAGGCCCAGAAGAGCAACCTGGATCGGGAGCTGGGCAAACTGTCGAACGATCGCAAGCGGCTCGACGGTGTTCAGGAATGGCAGGATCGTGAGATCGTCTGGCTGGATGAACTGTATGACCTGGTTGCCAGCTTTCCCGATCCGAAGCATGCCCGGCTCAAACAGTGGCGGGGTGTGCCCATGCTGCGGACCAGCAATCGGAATCGCAATCGCCGGCCTGCGACCGAATCGCAGCGCGCGTACGTGGCCAGCAGTGAGATCGAGGTGGCGACCGATCGTAGCGAACGTGCGGTAGAGCTGATGATGGAATTGACGCAGGATGATCACTATGCCGTCGGCCCACGTGGCTCGCGAACCAGCCCCCGCGGTCGCTCGAGTAATCTCCGTCTTGAATACACGCTCAAGTGGCAAATCAAACCACGTCCGCCCGAGGAGTATGTCCGGGCCTTGCCGGTAGTGGTGAATGCGGAGGACGACCAAGATCAACAAGACGATGCAATGAACCCGTTCAACCGCTTTGGCGGCGGCGGCTTCGGTGGGGGTGGCTTCGGGATGGGTGGCAACTTTGCTCCAGGGGGAGGACGCTAATGAGTAATCAACGCGAACGGCTGTTGATGCTGGTGTTGCTGGGCGTCATCTTCCTCGGTGTGGGGGGCATTGGCGGCTACCAATTTCTCTATCGACCGATCCAGGAGCGACAGACGCGACTGACTTCACTTCAAGAAGCGCTTCGTGATCAGAAGAAAGAGATCGAACGCATCCAGCAGCGTCTGCCCGAATTGGTCGCAGAAAGCAAACGCAGTTTGCCAGCCAATGTGAATCGAGCGCAACGCGAGTACGAGATCGAACTGAACAAGCTGTTCCGCAGCAGCGGCTTCGACGAGACCTCGATCAGCATCGGCACCCGCCCGGCCGAGTCGACCAACGTGCCCACCCTGATGCAGCGTGGAAAGAAGGTGCCGATTTTCCAGCGGCTGACCTTTACCAACAAGGCACGGGGCAAGTTAGACAACCTGGTCCGGTTTATGGAAGGCTTTTATGGCATGAACCTGTTGCACCAGATCAAGAGCATCACGGTGCAGCGGTTGGCCACCAGCCGCCAGGATGAGCTGCAGGTGAACATGCAAATCGAGGCGCTGATCCTCGACACTGCGCCGGACCGTAAGGAGCTATTGCCTTCGGAGGAAGTTCCGCCACTAAAACGACTCGCGGCGAATCGCGATTACATCGCCCTGACCAGCAAGGATGTCTTTTTTGGCCCCCCGCCCCCCCCTCCGGTCGAGGAGAAGCCACCAGAGTTTGACTTTACCCCCTATGTTCGCCTGTCGGCGATCACCTTCGACGAGGTGCGTACCCCCGAGGAGAATTCGGCCTTGCATATTCTGGCCGGTGCTGGCATGAGGATCGCTCCCAATTATCAGACCGCGATTGCCAAGCTATGGGACTACGCACAAAATTACGACTATGAGTTACGGCTGTCGGGGGACGGCTCTGGACGTGTTTGGTCGTATTTTTATTTGAATAAACAGCGTAAGCGTCTTTCGGGGGGACGACGGGGGTCGCGTTACCTGAGTTTTGGCGAAGAGGGCTCGGAACTTCATCGCATGTTTCGTCTGGTCCGGTTTGGCAACGACGAGATTGTTCTGCAAGAACTGGATACCTTGGGGACGCTGCGTGACGGGCTGGGGCTGTTGGCCGGGGGGTCGCCCGAAGACTGTTTACCCAAGGTGATTCGTTGGCCGATTGGCGAGGTGCTCGCCAATGTTCGCCCGGTGCGGGGCCAGGAGGCATGGCTGTTGTTGAGTCTCCCTCCCGGCTTGCCGCTGCCCGAGCCACAGGCTTTGTCGTCACGGCGTGGGCGATGATGAAGAGATTCTGAACAAAATTCGAAAAGCGTGATCTGGCTATTCTGATTGTGCCGACTTTGGTCATTGAATGGATGAGGCTGTGGTCAGATCGGAAACGCTGTTTCTCAGCTACACGGGGGCAGTTCTATGCAAACCACAACGGGTCGCCACGGCCGCAGGCCGAACGGTCTTTGGAGTTTGGGGCTCCTGGGGCTGTGCGTGGTCCTTCCGGCCCGGGCTCAAGAGCCCAACCTCCCACCCCCTCCGCCACCGTTGAACGGTGTTCCCAATGGGGCACCAAGGATCAAGCCCGCTGATGCAGCGGCACCACCGGCCAAACCGGCGAAGCGCTATGAGTTTGAGATGCGTGATCGGCCTTGGGTCAAGGTGTTTGAGGACTTGTCGCGTATTAGCGGCAAACCCGTGATTAGTAGCACCTTACCGACCGGTTCGTTTACTCTGATTGGCAGCCAAACCAATGGTGTCAAGCCGCAATACACCCTGCCGGAACTCATCGATGTACTGAATGAGGCACTTCTGGCCGAGAAGTTCCTCCTGATCCAGCGTTCGGCGAGCTTCACGGTGGTTCCCGCAGATAAACCGATCGACCCTGCCTTGCTGCAGCGAGTCACATTGAAAGAACTTGATCAGTTTGGTCGTACTGAAATTGTCCAGCTGACCCTGCCACTGAACTCGCTAGTGGCCGAAAGTTTGGCAGAGGGGATCGATCCGATGCTGGGCCCATTCGGCTCGGTGACGCCGATCAAGGCGGCCAATCAGCTAGTACTGCAGGATACCGTGGCCAACTTGCGGCGGATCGTTGGTGATATCGCTCGCTACGAGAGCTCCGAAGGCGGTTCGGCTGAAAGCTACTCGCACAAGTGTGTCTATATTAAGGCACGTCAAGCCGAGCGGATTCTCAAAGAACAACTCGGCGTCAGCGATGACAGCAGTAATCCCTTCAGTCGCTTTGACCCTCGGCAGTTTGGTCGCGACCGTAACCGTGATGGCGACCGCGGTCGCTTCGACCCGCGACAGTTTGCCCAGCTCGCCGCACAGAACCAGGAAAATAAGGTGTTCATCACCTCGGACGAGCGGCTGAATATTGTGCTGGTTTCGGGGCCGCCCAACAAGATTGCCCAGGCTCGTGGTGTGGTGACCAAGATCGATGTGCCCCAGCCCCCCGGCCAGCCCCCCGTGGTGGTCGGCGAGCCGGTCCTCAAGACTTACACGGTGCCGTCTGGCTCGGCAGAACCGATCGCTCAGACTCTGAAGGAGGTCTTTGAGGATGTCAAGTCGGTGCGGATCTCGGCGGTGGGGACCAATCAGATTTTGGTCTATGCTACCCCCGACGACCACTTCGACATCGCTCAGCAAATAACCGGTGCGACCGAAGGCAAGGGCAGCAAGACCGAGCTGATGCCCCTAGCCACGGGTGAGGCCAGCAAGGTGGCGACAACGCTCAAAGAAATGTTTAATGCTGGGGACTTTGATGCTGAGGAAGGCGCTCCGTTTATCGCAGCGGACGAGGAACGTAACGCGATTATCGTCAAGGGGAACGCCGAGCAGGTGACCGATGTCCGCAGTGCTCTGGAGGTGCTCAGCGGTACAGTCAAAGGCAACGGCGGCTTCAGTGGACGGGTTCGCAGCATTACCCTTGGCGGTGGCGTCAGCGCCGCGGAGGTGGCCGAGGCTCTCAAACAAATGCTACCGAGCATGCGGCCAAACGAGTTGCGCATCGTCCGGCCCGGGCGGCAAACCGAGGTGATCCCTGGACAAAAGCCACAACGCACCCCCTCCTCGGAAAACGATGACCAGCCGATGTCTCGTCGGCTCGACCCACGCGAATATGGCCAGCTCGGCAAGAAGCTTCATTTTGTCACCTTTCAAAAGCCACAGCTGGTCGACCCCAGCCAGCCGGAAGGTGAAAAAGCCAACCAGCCCAAGGGGCCAGCCCCCATCACCATTACCGCGCTGGGCAATCGACTGATTGTCACCAGTGACGACCCCGAAGCCCTGCAGACCGTCTCCGAGCTGATCCGCCTGCTCACCAAGACGCCCGACGGGACCGGGGCGTTTGAGATTATTCGACTGAAAAATGCCGATGCCATCGAGGCTGCAAAAGTGCTCAACGAGGCGTTCAACGTTACCGACCAATCGAGCAGCTCTCGCCGCGGTGGCAGCCCGTTTGACTTTTTTAACCGATTTCGGCGAGGTGGGGACCTGCCAGAGAACCCCCAACCGAACCGTATCCGTGTGGTTGCCGACCCGAACAGCAATTCGCTGTTGGTCAAGGCTTCCCCACTAGACATGCAAACCATCAAGCGATTACTTGATGGGGCAATCGACTCCGGGGAAACCGACTCGAATGCAGTGATTCGCCGACGGCTAATCCGGCTCAAGTATGCCAATGCCGAGGAGGTAGCCGAGCTGGTCGAGGACATCTATGTCGATGAGACCGGGGGCGGCGGACGTACCTCACGCTTCTTCCGAGAGATCCGGCGGGCCAGTGGTGACCAGTCGAAAACCATCCTGACGGTCGAGGCCGATATCCAAACCAACAGTATTGTGGTCGGCGCACCCGATGCGCTGTTTGAGGATGTCAAAAAGCTGGTGATGGAATTGGACGAGGCCGCCAAGGGCGAGACGCGGACCGTCACGGTGATGCCGATCAATGGCATCGATCCTGCCTTGGTGCAACAGGCGGTCGATGCGATCTACGGACGCACATCGGACCGCTCGGACAATCGTTTTGGTGGTTTTGTCCCGTTCGGTGGCTTTACCGTTGGCGGTAACCGCGGCTCGGACATGCGAGGATCTGGATCCAGCCGGTTTAACGGGAACCGAGGGAGTAGCCGTGGTAGTTTTGATCGTGGTCGTGGCGGCGATCGCGGCGATCGCGGTGGTGGTCGCAGGGGGCCTGGGGGGCCAAGAGCCTCCTTGGATCGCTCTGGCGGAGGGCGCGATTTTTTTGACCAACGGGTCACGGATGACCCCAAGCCGACCATCTTCTTTGATCCACAACTTTCGCAACGCTCGGCTCAACTGACTGCCGTTTCGCAACCCGAGCTAAACCTGGTCAACTATCAGCAACCCACCAATCCGCCGGCTGCTCCCCAACGGGGGCAGCCCCCCCAAGGGGGCATGCAGCCGCCGATCCAACAGGGGGAAGGCCCTGATCTGCCCAGTCCGCAAGGGGATGTCCGGGCACAGGCGTTGTCGGAACTGGGCATTATCGTGCTCAGCGGTAACAACCCTGGCGATGTGAAGCTGATCCTGGAAATCATCAAGCGAATCGAGGAGATCGGGCAACTGGCCGAACCGGTGGTCGCGGTCATCCCGATGGTGCATGCAGATGCCACGGTGGTCTCCAATGTCGTCAACCAGATCTTTAGCCGGATACTCGTCGGGCCGTTTGGCAACGTGCCCACCAACACCACCCCCGGGCTGGTGCAGTCGCCGTCGCCGTTTTTGCCGGCCAACCAGGCTTTCACTCAGCTGCCCGGTCCGGTGACCACCTTCCCTTTGCCGCGGTTTAACTCGCTGCTGCTGATCGCTCCGAAGGGCCGGATCGAAGACGTGGTGGACGAGATCCGCAAGATCGACCAGCCCAACAGCGAGCAGATGAAGATCCGCTCGTTCCCGTTGAAGCGGGCATCGGCGACCCAGATCGCAACCCTGCTGCAACAGCTGTACTTGGTCCGCTACCCCAATGAACTGGTCAACCAAGTGTCGATCTCTTCGGACACGAGCACCAACACGGTGTTCGTGCAGGCTTCCCCGGCGGATATGGCCGATATTGCCGAGCTGATTCAGCGGATTGACAGTAGCATCTCCAGTGCGGTCAATGATCTTAAGGTGGTACGTCTGCAGAACACGTTGGCCGACCAGCTGGCGTTGACCTTGATCCAGGCCCTGACCCAAGGGGTGGTTCCCCCCACGATTACCGGAGGGGTGATTCCCACGGCGGGTGCTGGGGGGATTCAGCAAGGTGGCGGTGGTCTGGGTGGTTTTGGCGGAGGCGCGGGAGGTCTCGGTGGCGCCGGTGGTTTTGGCGGTGGTGCAGGCGGATTTGGTGGTGCGGGCGGCATTGGCGGCGGTGGGCTCGGTGGGGCTGGCGGGCTGGACGGTGGGGTTGGTACCGCCGCCGGTGTAGGCACTGGATTGACCACCAAGACCTCATCCCTCCGATTCGTCGGCAATCCTCAGGACAACCGCATCATCCAGTCCGGTTTTCTGGAGGATGTCCATCTCACCCCGGACATACGCAGTAACAGCCTGGTGGTGGCAGCGCCCCCAGCGACCATGGACCTGATCTTGAAGCTCATCGAAGAGCTCGATGTACTGGCCGCGGCCCGGGCGGAGATCAGTATCTTCACCCTGACCAAGTCCGATGCTACCCTGACCGCTTCTCTGTTACAGCAGCTGTTCTTTGGTGCGACCACCGGTGGGGGTGGCGTCGG
>CAYPIE010000100.1:0-20148 GCA_964410665.1 uncultured Alcaligenaceae bacterium | reverse complement strand
CCGTGACGTACGAATGGCCTAAGGACGGCCTAGTGTTTCGTGATGAAAAAAACGGCTTTGAACGCCGATCGCACCGGTGAAAGGTAGCGGACTCGATTCCAGCTGATCCCGACATGGGTCAACCCAGTACTGTCCTGCCTAAGAGCTACCTCCCCCCCACAAGTTATGCTTGGGTAAGGGGGTAACCGAAACCATCCACGTTGGAGCTTGCCATATCGTGTATCTTGGTCTGCTTGGGATGTCTTGAGCCAGGGCGGTTCATCCACCGATGGTTGCCAGAAAACCCGGTAGCTGTCGCACTTGCGTAGCTTGTTCAAAGGCATAAGCATAGCCGAGCAGTTTCGCCTCCTGGAAAGCTCCGGTGAAGAAGGACAACCCCACCGGTAACCCGTGCACATAGCCGGCCGGGACGCTGATATGCGGATAGCCCGCCATCGCCGGCGGCGTCGAACAACCTGCCGGTAGCAGGTGGTCACCCACCACCGGATCAATGACAAACGGGGGCGAACCTTCTGTCGGTGCAATCAAGGCATCCAGCTGGTATGTGGCTAACGCTCGGTCGATGCCTTCGGTCCTCGACAGGCGACGACATTCATCGGCGACGTCGCGATAGCGCGGGTCGGTTAGGTCGCCCATCTCCTCACTCAGTTCCAGGAATTCCTGCTGAAAATAGGGCATGACTTCAGCGGCATGTTCCCGGTTAAACCGGATCAGCTCGGCTAGGTTGCGTACCGGAGCCTTCGGGTGTGTGGCCAAATAGCGGTTCAGACTATCCTTGACGCCGAAGCGAAACAGCTCCATCTCTAGATCCCCAAAAAACGGCAGCCGACTGGCTTGTACGGGATCGATGATTTCCGCACCCAGTCGCTTGAGAGTTGCGATCGCCTGCTCGATGACTCCCGTGGTCCCCTCGTGGGACGAGAAGCACTCCCTCGCTACTCCCAATCGAGCTCCGCGGAGTGCGTTCGGGTCCAGAGAACGACGGTAGTCCAACGGCTGCCCATCTGGAATCCGCTGCGTCGCTGCATCCTCCGGGTCTGAGCCCGCGATCACCGTCAACAACGCGGCGACATCCGCGACGCAACGCCCCATCGGCCCGGCAGTATCCTGTGGGGCTGCCACCCCAATCACCCCTGCGCGGCTCACCAAGCCAACCGTAGGCTTGAGACCAACGATGCCATTGGCCGATGCGGGTCGCACAATGGAGCCATCTACCTCAGCTCCGATGGACACCGTGCATAGATTGGCCGCCACCGCCACCGCCGAACCGGAGCTGGAGCCAAGGGGACTGCGGTCCAAACAGTAGGGGTTGCGCGTTTGCCCGCCGCGGCTGCTCCAGCCACTGCATGCCCGGGTCGAGCGCATGTAACCCCACTCGCTCATGTTGGTCTTGCCAAGAATGACCGCCCCAGCCTGACGGAGTTTCTCGACCACGAAAGCATCGCGCGCGGCATCGTTGCCGACCAGGGCGAGAGAGCCGGCCGTGGTCATCATGTTGTCACCCGTGTCGATGCTGTCCTTGACCAGCACCGGGACACCATGCAGTGAACTTCGCTGGCCCTTCTCTTGCCGTTCTTGATCCAGTGCTGCGGCGATCGCCAGGGCATCGGGATTGAGCTCGATCACCGAACAGAGCATCGGCCCGGCCTGATCGATCTCCACGATACGTTGCAAGAACGCCTCACACAGTTGGGCGGTGGTCCATTCGCCGCGATCGAAGTGTTGCTGTAACGCGTCAAGGCTAAATTCGATCAAATCCATCCGGCTCGATCTCCATCAAAAGTGATCTCATTTCACGGTAGCGATTTGGAGCCCAAACGCACAGCATCGAGCGAGGTCAGATTCTCAGACCCCTTTCGCCTGCTCCAAGGGCTTGATTTGCCTTGGCCCGAGCGGTATCGTAATTTTACGAATGTAGTCAGGGTGCTGAAAAGTGATGACCGAAGCCGATGATGAGTTGGCGATGCTCGCCAAGG
The DNA here is from genome assembly GCA_964410665.1 of uncultured Alcaligenaceae bacterium. Classification (GTDB taxonomy): domain Bacteria; phylum Planctomycetota; class Planctomycetia; order Gemmatales; family Gemmataceae; genus CAYPIE01. The sequence continues at coordinate 18,172 of CAYPIE010000100.1, read as the reverse complement.
CTCTGGGCCATCCGGCTCGGGTTACCATCTTGCGCATGTTGATCCAGAAAGCGTCGTGTGTTCGCGGCGAACTAGTCGATGGACTCCCGCTGTCACAGACCACCGTCTGGCAGCACTTGAAGGTGCTCAAGGACGCCGGGTTAGTTCACGGGGAAATCGACGGCCCCAAGGTGTGCTACTGTATCAATCACGCCGCGCTGGACCGATTGAAAACACTGGTCGGGAACTTGTAAGTTTTTTTGGCCTGAGTTGTCGTAATTCGACGAATGACGACAGCATTAGATCTGGTTGGAGAGTCCGATGCCAAAGCGACGAGGCGGATTTACCCTGATCGAACTCTTGGTGGTCATCGCCATCATTGCGGTCCTGATCGGGCTATTACTCCCGGCCGTTCAGAAAGTCCGCGATGCCGCGGCGCGTATGCTCTGCCAGAAGAACCTGAAACAGTCGGGTTTATCAATCTACAGTTTCGAGAGTGTCTATGGATACTACAGTACGACCGTGATTGATGAGAAAAGCTTGTTCGTCGAGCTGTTGCCGTACCTCGAGCAAGAGAATCTTTATCGGCAGTGGCGTCAGGATGAGCGCTACGAGTCGGAACACAACCGCCAGGTGGCCCTCACCTCCGTGGGCATCTTGCTTTGCCCATCGGTTCCCTCTCCGCTGACCAAGATCGGCCAGAAGACCGAGGTGGTCGGCGTTTTCATGCAGGAAGCGCACCCGCGTTGTGATTACAACGTTTGTGACGAGGTGAAATCCTTATTGGCGGACACTGGATTGGTCGATCTCCAGTCGTTAGGCCAGAAGAACCCGTTACACAAGACCGTCACCGGCCGACACCCACGGGCTCGACCAGCGGCTGTCAGTGATGGGCTCAGCAACACCATCTTCCTGGCCGAAGCAGCCGGTCGTACCGAACGATGGAATCTCGGTATCCGGCGACCCCAGTCTGGGCCCGCCGGCTCCACCTTGCAGACTCCGGAGGAATGGAACTGGGCCCACCCAAGTATCGGTTTCGGCCTGGAAGGGATCGATCCAGCCCTTGGCCGCGGTCCTGGGCCCGTCGCGATTAACGGTGACAACACCGAGATCTACGCCTTCCATCCACGCGGGGCCAACATGCTCTTTGGCGATGGTTCGGTCCGCCTACTGCGACACGACATCCCGATCCGGATCCTGGCCAAGCTGATTACCGGAGCGGCGGGTGAAATCATCGGGGCTTTTTGAGCAGTTATTGAGAGTTCTCTGGAACCACCCTAGCCGAGTGCGTTCCGCGTCCGTTGCTCCACGTGTCCGCACACATCGAAGCTCCTCTCTGCATTATTACCACTGATCGGCATCGCAGTGGATTGTTCCAAGTTCTATCAGCAAAAACGCACAGACACTTTTGATTGCATCATTTGGCGATCGCTCGCGCATGTTTCTTGATCATGTTATATAAGTGTATATCAGAACTACGTCAAGAAAATGTGAAAATCCAAAGTTCGATATTGACAGTGTTTTCGGAGCGTCTAGGATAGTACCAACTCGCTGATCCAAATACGTACTCATTCACATAAAGGGTACCGCCATGCGCCCATGGCCTCGGGATCTCTTTCGGGACCTCTTTCAGGACCTCTTTCAGGACCTCTTTCAGGGCCGATTTGGCCACCGTCACCCCCTGGTCGCTGCCCGCCGCGACCCGGGCCGTGTGATTGAACCGCTTGAGCCGCTGGAGGACCGCGTTTGCCCAAGCTTCCAAGCACCGCCGATCGAGTTTCTTGCTTTGTCCGGGTCTACGATCGATGTCCTCCTGGCACCACTTGATGGGGAAGGGCCAGAAGATCTGGCTGTCGTGGAGGCCAATGGGCAGCTCACGGTGGCTTTGAATGATGGCAATGGGGGTTGGCAACCGGCCAGCAAAACCGATCTTGGTTTGAGCAATGTGGCCGGACTGGCCTCGGGGCTGTTTGATGCGGATGCCTACCCGGATCTGGTCATCCAGGCGGCAGATGGGGTGCTTGTGGCCCATGGGGATGGTGGGGGGCACTTCCATGATCTACAGCATTTCCCCATCGGCAGCGGACAGGACCTTGTCCTGCCGACCGGGGAAGCGCTTCCGCTGGCCGTTGGTAGGTTACCCGGTGATGACTGGAGTGATCTGGTGGTGCTCGCTCCGGGGAGCGACCAGGTATTTGTCCTGACGGGGGACCCGACAACGGGGTTCGCTTCCCCCGAAGCCTACCCCAGCGGCGGGCAGAGCCCGGTGACGGTGGTGTTTGCAGACCTGATGGCCGATGGCTATGCCGACCTCGCCATCGGCCATCAGGATGGTCAGGTCACTTTCTTACAGGGACTTGCCGATGGCAGTCTGATGCCGCGTCCGGAGTTGACGTTGGCCGGAGTTGCTGGCATCACCGGAATTACTGGGATGGCGGCAGCGGATGTGGATGGAGACAGGGATGTAGATCTGGCGGTCAGTGCAGGCAGCACAGCGAGCGTGCTGATCAACCCCGATGATCCAAGCCCGCAGACACCGCTGGTAAATGGTGCATTTCGAGGAGGACTGGCCGGCTGGACGGTGACATCCGGCGAGGTACTAGGGGCCGATGGCTATGCCCAGTTACTTGAGGGGGACGATCTGCTGTCTATCCTCGAGCAGACCTTTGTGATGCCCCCAGGCACAGAATACCTGGAGTTTGACCTACTCGCCGATGGGCTGGAAGCGGCCGATGCGAGCCTTCCCGAAGCGAGCCTCCCCGAAGCGAGCCTCCCCGATGCGAGCCTCCCCGATGCTTTTGAAGTGTCGCTACTGGCCAGTGACCGTACGCCATTGGTCAGCCCATTTCGCGCGGACACTTCGGCCTTTTTCCATCTTAGCCCTGGGGGACAGGTACGGCTCGGAGCCGAGGCCAGCTTTGACGGCCAGCGTGTTCGTGTCGCGGTCTCCGACATTCCCGCAGGCACCTCGGTGACGTTACTCTTTCATCTGGTGGGCCATCCTCCCGGAAGCAGCTCAAGTGTCACGATTGGCCATGTTGCCTTGAACCCGGCCACGGTGCTGAATGAGCCGTTTCAAGTACAGACATTGCCGGGCCTGTGGATCGATGCCAACGATGTGGCATTCGGGGATGTCAGTGGAGATGGCTTGGTAGATGTTGTTGTCCCCGATCCTGGTCGTGATGTGGTGGTGGTATTCGAAGGGGATGGAACCGGTGGTTGGCAACGTCGTGAGTGGACGATGCCGAATGGTGGGGAGGGACCGCAGCGTCTCGCTCTCGGTCTGCTCACCGCCGATGCCATCTTGGATGCGGCCATCGCCTTGACCAATCCAACGGGAGTGCTGACGCCCCTGACCAGTTCGGGGCTGGCGCTCAATCAGGGGCCACGCCTGGCAGCATTGACGCCGCTGATTGGTCTGGAAGGAGAGGTGCTAACGCTTCAAGTCGGGTTCAGTGATGCCAACGCCGATGATTCGCACACCGCCGAGATCGACTGGGGCGATGGAACGGTGACCGGGGCAATCGTGGTCCGCGAAGGGGACCAGTGGAAGGTTCAAGGTGAGCATACCTATGCCGATGATGGGTCGTACTCGATCCGGGTCACGGCCATCGACACCGCGGGGGTGCGGGATGTGCAGCGGACCACCGCTACCATTGGCAATGTTGCCCCCACGGTGACCGCGCTGGGCAACCGGACAGTGATGGTTGGGGAAGACTTCTACTGGGATCTGGCCACCTTTTCCGATCCAGGCTTCAGCTTAAGCGACTTCGCCACCCAGGAAACCTTCCTGGCGACCATTGACTGGGGGGATGGTTCGCCGACTCCCTTCGGCCAGATCACCTTCGCTGATCAAGGAACAAGCTCTGGCTCCCAGGGTACCGTGACCGGTGAGTACCGGTACACCCAGCCCGGTGTGTATGCGGCGACCGTCCGCGTCCAGGACGATGATGGGGGAGAACACCTCACCGGGCTCACCATCACGGTGCTGCCAACCCCGGGAGATTCCGGCGTTTGGTGGGTGCCCGGGAATCCGGGGGATACCGTCCGCGTGCAGTTTGATCACCAAGGGCAGAGTACCGATTACGCCAACGAACTTGGTTACTATCAGGTCGAAGATAGTCAGGGTCGGGTCAATGGTCTCCTGCCATCGGATCCTGGCTACACCACCGCCGTATTCGCCGCCCCGAACCGAGGCATCCTCTTCGCCCAGGGGAGCCAGGTCGGGGCGGCCACCTGGCTTGAGTTTCCTGCCGGCACCTATGTGGCGTTCTATCTGGTGCAAAACGCCACCACCAGCCAGCTGCTGGCGGACAACCCCACCGGGGATCTCGCTGAGCTGCCGCACATCTGGTTGAGCAGCCAGGCGGCCAACGCCGATGGCCAGACCGAACATTTTCGCCGCACAGATCTTGACGATGGCTGGGTGCAATTTGCGGTCGAGGATCTAGATTTCGGGGGCGATGAAGATTTTAACGACCTGATCTTCCAAGCGTCAGCGCCCCGGCCGAATCCGGTCGTCCAGTTTGCCCCTGAGATCGATGGGCTTGAAGGAGAGACGGTTGAGCTGCAAGCCCGCTTCGCCGATCCCGATTCGAGTGATACCCACTCAGCAACCATCGACTGGGGCGATGGGCATCGGACCGATGGGACGATTGAATGGACGGGTGAGGTCTGGACCGTGCGAGCAACGCACGTTTACGCCGATAACGGACAGTATGTCATCGAAATCACCGTGACTGACCAAGCGGGCTACACCGGTGAGCGAATGACTGGAGCCAACATTGTCAACGTCGTCCCGAGCGTGACGGCGGCGAACCATACCCTGGTGGTCGGTGAGACCACGCCTTGGCCTATCGCCACCTTTGTTGATCCGGGTTTTGACTCGTTGATGGCAGGAACCCAGGAGCGCTTCACCGCGGAGATTGATTGGGGCGATGGCAGTGCGATCGAGTCGCTCATCCCAAGCAGCATTCCTGGCTCGGCCGGTAACCCCACCAGCGGCAGCATCCAGGCCGGCCATAGCTACACGGCTGCGGGCACCTATACCGCGCATATCTCGGTCCGCGACGATGATGGAGGTGTCGGTGAGTCGACGTTCACCGTCGAGGTCCTCTTAACAAGCGATGGCCTCGGCTGCGCTCCCATGGTCGGCCCAATGATTACTGGTATCTCACGGGCGACCAGCCTGGAAGGTGATCATGCCCTGACCGATGATGCCACGCTGGTGCTGTATGGTACGGGTGAACCGGGGGCGTTGCTTACGGTGATCCGGGATGACATCGGTGCGGTGGGTAGCGTGCGCGTGGACGATGATCGCACCTGGCGTTTCGACTATACCGAGACCACACTGTCGGCGGGCACGCACACCTTCCGTGTCGAGCAAGGGGCTTTGGGTCCGCTGGGGATCGCCAGTGGCTTCAACGGCTTCTTCTTGGAGGATGTGGTCTGGGGCTCCAACATCCAGGGCCGCCTGGCGGGTGGTGGGGATGTGACGCTCGCCAACCATGGTATTGCTACCGGGCTAGACGCCCAGGCCGATGGCTTCGCCAGCCTGGTCGCTGGAGGCAACCTGCTCTTCACCAGCGGCCAAGTCGATCATGGCAACATTGTCTACGGTGGTGCCGCGACCCTCGAGAGCATCGGCATTCCGCGCGGCTTTGCGTACCAGGACACGCCCATCGACTTTGCCGCGGCCGGGGTCTACTTACGGGACCGTAGTGACGCTTGGGCAACGCTACCTGCGACCGGCAGCACCACGACCAGCCCCGCCGGCACCCGAGAGGCGATCATCTTCACTGGATCGGAAGCGGGATTGAATGTCTTCCAGCTGGACGCGGCTACCCTGGCCAACGCCGCCAGCTTGACCATCGATGTCCCGACCGATGGTACGGTCCTGATCAATGTGATCGGCACCGATGCTCGTCTGAGCAACTTTGCCTTCTTTCTCCAGCATGGGCTCACTTTCGAGCAGGTCTTACTGAACTTCCCTGAGGCGACCACGCTGAACGTCAATGCCATCGAAGTTCCGGGCAGCATACTCGCACCGCGTGCCCAGGGCCTATTCGAGAACGGTCAGGTCCGTGGACAGCTGATCGCCCGCAGTGTGGTGGGCGACGGCAGCGGGGCTCTGCGGCACCACCCGTTGGCCCACGCTTGCCCGGTGCAAACCTCAACGGACTTTACGGTGCAGGTCGCGGAACCAGTAACCTCCGCAGCGGTCAAGTTTTTCGTGGTCGGTGGTGAATGGACCAGTCGCTATACCCATAGCGGGACCTTCTTGGGCTCTCAGCGCGTCGAGATCGACGCCACCGATCCAAACCCGAGCGGAATCGCTACGGATCCGACTGGGAGTACCACCTGGGTGGTCAGCACTGCGGCGGATGGCACCACTTGGGTGACCGTCCAGGATGCCGATGGTTCGCTGCACGGTACCTGGCAAGCACTCCAGGTCCGCGATGCTCGCGACATCAGCCTGCATGGTACTGACCTATGGATTGTGGGTCGCGAGGTTTTGGACGGTGACTTGCGGGTGTTCCGCTATGCCGATGGCGGCCAACTGCGTCGGGGAGGACTACCACCAAGTGAGACATTCCCATTGTTGGCTGAGAACACCAATCCCACCGGCTTGGTCACCGATGGTCACACCATCTATGTCGTCGACCATGGGCCCGAAGGCGGCCGGATGTTCGCCTACAACCGACAAGGGATGCGGCTTGGCAACGCCAGCCACAACCCCTGGCAGCTTGACCCCGCCAATGGCTCGCCAAGTGGAGTCACTCTCAACCCCAATGGTGGCAACGAGCTCTGGGTCGTCGATCGCGGTACCCGGGTGGTCTATCAATATCCCACCGGCCGCTCGTCTCACTGGTGGAACCCCGGTGGATCGCAGCCAGCGACCGAGGCATTCACGCTTCCCACCGATCTACCCGCCCCCGAGGGAATCGCAGACCCCGATTATCCACCCATTTTATTGGGTCAATTGATCAAGGGCGCCATCGCTACCCTGGGCAGCAGCGAGTCGTATGCGCTGAGCCTCAGTGAGAGCAAGCGGCTCTTTTTCCAGCCGATCCAAGGGCTTGAGCAGGACTTTACCTGGAGGCTTCACGATGAGTCCGACAACCTGATTGGCACGGGCTTCTTCGAATTCACCGGTGTGCTCGACTTACCGGCCGGGAACTACACCCTGAGCGTGAGCAATGACTACACAACCGGGAATTACAGTTTCCAGCTGTGGGATCCCCGAGACCTTACGGCCGCGGCGATCTCCCTCAATGAGCCGGTCAGTGGCTCCATCGATTCGGCTGGGCAGTTGGCTGCGTATACCTTCGACGTAACCCAGAGTGACTCGTTTGTTCTGGAGAGTGACCTGGGCTTTGAATGGGCCCAATGGTATGGCAATGCCGACCTTGGCTGGGCCTTGTTTTATTCGGATGGCTACGACCAGTTTGCCGCGCCCTTTTATAACCAAGAGATCTTCCTTGGCCCGGATACCTACACCTTGGTGATCTTCACCCAGGGGGATACTTCCTCTCGACCGTACACCTTGACTCCCTGGCAGGTACCGGCCACGGCAGTACGATCCATTAGCATCGGGGAGTTGGTCGAGGGACGCTGGCCCCCGATCGAATATCTTGAGGCCGAGTTTGCTTTCGCGGCCAACGCCGGGAATGAACTACGCCTGGACGTGATCGAGAGCACGGGCACGTTCCGCTGGCGAGTGGCGTCGCCGACGGGGATGACGCTCGTTGATGGCTCGATGGTCGATACCCAGCTAGCACCACTTACCGAGTCTGGACTATACACCCTGTACCTGCGTGCAGAGCCACAGTTTGATGCTAACGGTGACCCTGAGGGGCCACGTGGGGGCACTTACCAGTTCCAAATCAGCAATAGCATGGTCCCGCCGACGCCGATCACGCTGGGTCAATCGGTTAGCGGGGAGATTGTCGCGGCCAGCTTACCATTTGAGGAGGTCGATCGTTATTCCTTCACCGCGATGGCCGGGCAGGCTCTCGCCTTCGAGGTGTCGCAAAACCAGGGAACGCTGTATTGGAGTCTGCGTGGTCCCGACCAGACCGAGGTGTTCTCGGACGTGCTCACTAGTCAGAACCCGCCCGCCCTTTCGATCAGCGGTGATTACACGCTGTCAATCTGGGCCGATTTCTATACGGACGAGATCGACCTGCTTTATGGCGGGGCGTACACCTTCCAGATCGTCGAACCAGGTGCTCCGACGCCGACACCGATTGCGATCGACACGGAGGTGGAAGGAGTTTTGCAGCCCACTGGCACCTGGGAACGTTTTGTCTTCAACGCCTCGCCGGGTCAGCGGCTCTTCTTTGATAGTCAGACGAACTATCCTGGGACGACTTGGTCGCTGATCGGGCCGGATGGCAGTGAATGGTTTACGAATGATTTTGCGGATGTGGACTCGCTGACGCTCAATGGTGGGCAGTATACCCTGGAGTTACGCTCCGCCGACACCTCGGAATCGACTTACCGTTTCCGGCTCTGGGATGTGCCGGCCACCGTCCCCGTCGCCATTTCCTTGAGTGAGGTCGTCGATGGTGCCATTACGGTTCCAGGCCAGATCAATGCGTATTTCTTCTTGGGATCGATGGGGCAACGGCTCTACCTGGGGTTGCACACCGATGCCCCGTCGCTGTTTGGCTTTACCCTGCGATCGCCATCGGGAGTCATTCTCGAGGAACTGCTTCGTAGTGACACGGTGGGAATTCTGCTGCCTGAGGATGGGCAATACACCCTGCAAGTTGACAACTTGTCTCTGAGTGGAGGGACTGGCCTGCTCGATCTGACCGGATCGTATCGCTTTACTCTGGTAGAACCGGCGCCGTTGCTGCTCAACCAACCCTTTGAGGCGATCATCGACGTGCCCGGCCGCGAGCGTGTCTACACCTTCGAGGGAGTGGCCGGCCAGCGGATCGCCTGGGATGTCCTAGACGGTGACGATGCCGGTGATGCAGAACTATTTGAACCCGAGAACAATCGTTTGGCATTGTTGGATGGTACTACCGATAGCACCACCGTATTGCTCCCCAGCGACGGCACGTACACCCTGGTGGTTCAGCCTCGCCAGGACATCCACCAGACCGGTACCCTCCAGGCGCAGCTGATTGACGTACCCCCCGATCTCTCTTTGCCCGCGAGCGTCGGGGTGCCGGTCGAAGGGACCATTGCTCCAGGCCAGGTGGTCCGTGTTGACTTCGATCTATTGGCGGGCCAGAATCTGATTTTTGCCATCGAGGATAATCCCCATCAGCTTGCGTTCAGCCTAGAACGCCCCGATGGCAGTAGTGCCCTTTATGCCTTTTTCCAAACCACACGGGATGTATGGCTGTCGGAGATTGCTGAGGACGGCCGACATACCCTGGTGATCCGGGGTCGCAGAGATGATGCGCTGGCCGGGGGGTCCTACCGCGTTGTCCTGCGACCCCCGGCTGCTGAGGATGCCGAGCTGGGGGTGACGCCCAACACCCCCAGCATCGGCTCTGTCCTCGGTGGCCAACGCATTCGCTACACCTTCGCCGGCTTTGCCAGCCAACCACTTGCCCTAAGAATTTTCGACAACCCGGGGGCGATCCCCTTTACCCTGCTCGATCCCACGGGGAATGCCCTGTTCGCAGATGTGGTGGACGATCAGTGGCTCGATGCGCTGCCGATGGATGGAACGTATACCCTGGTGGCTACTGGAGGGCTTGACCTCGAAGTTCGTGAGGGCAATTATCAATTTCTGCTTTCCCACTGGCCGGGGATGAGTCAAGCGATCTTGCCGAATAACGTCTTTACAGATTCCGTTCGGCCGGCGGAGCGAATCCTCCACACCTTCACGGCGGCGGCGGGCCAGCCTCTGGCCTTTACCATTGTGGATAACCCGGGTGGGATTGGTTTCACGTTGCTCGACCCAACGGGCAATCATCTATTTACCGATGAGCTTGAGAACCAGTGGCTTGATGCTCTGACAGTTGCCGGGACTTACACGCTCATCGCCTCCGGAGGACACGCAGGCGAAGTCCGTGAGGGAAGTTATGGCATCGCCGTGGTGCAACGTGAAGCCACTGGGGTCGCTGACAGTCAGGGTGATGCGTTTTGGGTCGCCTTCCCAGCCACCCTCAATGACCCCATCCTTGGCCTCTCCCAGCTCGCCCTTACCCTCACCGCCGCCGACAACGCCGCGGCGAAGGTCGCGATCCCAGGCCTGAACTTCCACACCACAGTGTATATTCCCGCGGGTCAACTGGTCGAGGTGTCTCTGCCCCAGACCGCGAACCTCAACCGCGGCGAAGTCATTGAGGACAAGGGTGTCCAGATCCAAAGCATCGGGGAGATCACGGTCTATGCGGCAAGCTACGAGCAGTGGAACACCGATGCCTATCTGGCTCTGCCTACCGATGTACTGGGGCGCGAATATCTGGTCATGAGTATCGACGGTGGTGTCCAGGATAGCCCGACCTCCGGCCGGGGCGGCTCGTTTGTGCTTGTCGCTACCCAGGATAACACCACCGTCACCATCATCCCTTCGGTGGATGTTTGGGATCATCCCGCCGGAGTTCCGTTCACGGTGACTCTGGATCAGGGGCAGGTCTACCAACTCAACCACTTCACGACCGTCGATTTGACCGGTACCGAGATTGTCGCCGACCAGCCAGTGGCCCTGCTGAGTGGTCACTCCCGTGCCTACATCCCTTGGGGACAAGACGGCGCCGATATCCTGGTGGAACAAATCCCGCCGATCGAGACTTGGGGACAGCGCTTCGTCTCAATGCCCCTGGCTACCCGCTCCAGTGGCGAGGTCTACCGCATCTTGGCGGCGGCGAATGGAACCGAGGTACGTTTCAATGGCGAGTTGGTTGCGACCCTCAACCGGGGCGAATTCCACCAAGCGATCCTGACCGATCCGGTCGCGATCGAGACCACTGGCCCGGTACTGGTGGCACAATTCGCCCGAAGCACGGAAGTGGATATGATCATGGGGGACCCGTTTATGGCTCTGGTCCCACCGGTCGAACAGTATTTGGATCGCTACACCGTGTCGTCGATCCAGGGTTTTGAGATCCTCGGCCATTACCTCAACCTTGTCGTCCCAATCGCGACCATCGGGCAAATCAACCTGGATGGTACCCTGGTACCTGGGGACCAGTTTACGCCCATCGGCGACAGCGGTTATGCGGGTGTTCAACTGACCGTGAGCCCTGGTCCCCACCAGGTTACCGGGACGCTGCCTTTCGGCATCCTGTCTTACGGATTCGGTCCGGCCGAGAGCTATGGCTACATCGGCGGCCTATCCATGGCTCCGGTAGCTGATGTGGCTGCGTTGGACTTGATTCCCGAGCTTACTGAACTCATGCCCGGGTTGCCAGTGGCCCTTCAGGTGGTGGTCACCGACGCTGCGGGAACTCCGGTGGCCGGGGTAAGGGTCGACTTCGAGGTGTCCGGGAGCCACTCGACCACCGGCTTTGCGGTGACTGATGTTCAAGGAATTGCTCGCTTTGACTATCTGGGCAGCATCCCGGGCGAAGATGTGGTATTGGCCAGGCTGGGAGCATTTCAGGACACATCGATTGTCCGCTGGGAGACACTTACGCCGCCTACGGTGACCATCGAGTCGCACAGCGATGGCCAAACGGTCCTCGCTGGAAGTCTGCTGCTGGTTGGGCAAGCTGTCCCTGGCGACGTGACTGGATCCATTACCCTCGTGACCGTGCAAGGGCGTCCGGTACAGTCGTTGGACTTCAGCGGCCGTTTCTATGCCCCACTTGAACTGGTTGAGGGGGATAACTTCATCGAGGTGATGGTCTGGGACAGTCGGGGGCAGTCGGCGAGTGTCACCTTCAACCTGATAGGTGATGTCGATACCGGTACCAGCGCGGCGGTTCTAGAGGATGTGAGTCGAGGCACATACTTACGCTTTTCCGAGACCACCTATGATCATGCAACTGGGGAGCTGCGGGTTGATGGCTTTCTCGAAAACCTGGCCGCCGGTCGACTGGTAGGACCGGTCCGGTCCGAGCTGGCTTCCGAGAGCCCCGCCTGGGTCTTGCTCAGTAATCCCTTGGGCCTGGTGTTTGACGATGAGTTGCCCACCGAAGGTCTGGAACCCGGCGATTCCTCCGAGGCGGTGCGGGTCTCATTTGCCTTCACTGAGCATTTACGCTTTGCACCCGTCTTCCAGTTCTCCGTCCCGGAGAACTTGCCGCCCCGGTTTGTGCTAGGTCCGCGTACCGAAGCTGTGGCACAGCGGGCATACAGCCATTCGATTTGGGCGATCGATCCAAATGGCGAATCCGTACACTTCGAGGTCCTGGTCGGCCCTGAGGGGTTGGTGATCGATCCTAGCTCAGGGCAAATGCAATGGACGCCCCGGCTGGATCAAATTGGCAACCAGCAGGTAGAGATACTAGCCCATGATGGCCGCGGCGGCACGGCTCGTCTTCGTTACCCAATCTGGGTCGCGGCCACGCCGGTGAACCGGCCCCCGGTCTTCCAGTCCGCACCCCCAACCCGCGGCGAACCCGGCGAGGACTATGGCTATTCCCCAGTGGCTGTCGATGCAGACAGCGATCCGCTCGAGTTCGTCTTGCTCGAGGGGCCTGCCGGAGCCACGTTGGACCCAGTTCGCGGCGAACTTACCCTTCTGGCCGCGACCGAGGGGACCTATTCCATTCGTCTTGGCGTCCGTGACAACCGCGGGGGCGCTTCCGAACAAGCCTTTGTATTGACCATCGGCTCCGGCGGAGCCCAAGCCGGCTTAGTGGTGGGTTCAACGCCTACGACTGATGCCGTCGTTGGGCAAGAATGGCGTTATCTGCCAGACCTCGTCAATCCGAGCGGCACCACGCTGACCTACAGTGTCGTCACCGCCCCCAATGGGATGCTGTTCGACGCAGACACCGGACTACTCCGCTGGCGGCCTGAAGCTGCTCAGCTCGGCCCGCACACCATCACCCTGGCCGTTCAGAACGATCTGGGCGGCACGGCTGGACAGACCTTCGTTGTCGAAGTCGCCGCGTCTCGGCCGGACCTCGCCCCGGTCATTGACTCCATCCCGGCGCAGATCGCTACCTTGGACGTCACCTACACTTACCAGGTGACCGCAGACGATCCCGAAATGCTAGACGTCTCCTTCGCCCTGGCAGCGTCTCCAGGCGGCATGAGCATCGATCCATCAACTGGATTGATCGCCTGGACGCCTACCGCGGCTCAGCTTGGGTCTGCCCTGGTCCGCGTCCAGGCCAGTGACCTGGCTGGCAACCTCGGCGAACAAGCCTTTCTGGTCACCGTCCGCGCGGCCAACCAGCCGCCGACCTTCGAGTTCACACCCTCCACTGAGTTTGTACCTGGCAAGGTACTTCGCTTCCAGGTCCAGGCTACCGACACCGAAGATACGCTGACCTACACCTTGGTCGAAGGGCCAGCCGAACTAAGGCTCAACCCGTTTTCCGGCGAGGCCATCTGGGCCAGCCAACCCGCCGACCTTGGTGACCACCCCGTCACTGTGCGGGCCACCGATCAACGTGGGCTGTCCACCGACCTGAGCTTTGTCCTGACGGCAGTCGCCGACATCGAGGCTCCCACCGTCTCCATCCAGGTCGAGGACAACCTGCTTGACGTAGGTCAAACCATACAAATCCAGGTGCTCAGCCGTGACAACTCCGGCATAGCCTCCCGCACCCTCCGTATCTCCGGCCAGCCGGTAACGTTGGACACCGAGGGTGTCACCACCTTCACGGCCACCACCCCCGGACTTCTCGAACTGGCGGCCACGGTCACCGATGCGGTGGGAAATCAGGCCAAGACTTCCTTGATGCTCCGTGTCTTCGACCCGACGGACTCCCTCCGGCCGGTGATCACCCTGCAGAGCCCCGCTCCCGGGGGCGTTGTCACCTACTTGACCGACATTGTCGCTACCATCGACGAGGCCAACCTAGAGTTCTACCACGTCGAAGTCAGCCGGACGGGAAGTGGCCAGTGGCGTCGCATCGGCGAAGGGATCGTCGTTCCCGCCGATGGCCGCCTGACCACTCTGGATCCGACCCTACTCGACAATGACGCCTACACGGTGCGGATCACCGCCCAGGATGTCAATGGCCTGAAGCGGATCGAGGAGTTCCCGCTCACCATCGAGGGCCAGGCCAAGCTGGGTGACTTCCAGCAGGTGTTTACCGACCTGCAGCTGCCGCTGGCCGGCATCCCAATCACGATCACTCGGCTCTACGACAGCCTCACCGCCGACCAGGCCCAGGACTTTGGCTTCGGCTGGCGGCTCGGTATGGGCTACGATCCGCGTATTCGTGAGACCGTACCACAAGATCTGGCGGGCAACCCCTTTGGCGAGGTTGGCTTTCAGATTGGCACACGTGTCTATGTGACAATGCCCGACGGACGCCGCGTTGGCTTCACTTTTGATCCTGAAGTCCAGGCTGGGCTACTCGGGGCTTACTGGTATCCCCGGTTTGTGGCCGACCCAGGCGTCTATGACACCCTCGAGGTCGACCGGGTGCCGCTGCAGCAAGAAAGTGATGGCCGCTTCCGCCTGTACTTGGTCGGCGTCGGCGGCTGGAATCCACGCCAATACCGTCTGACCACCAAGGATCAGGTCACCTACACCTTCGACCAGTTCGATGGTCTGCGGTCAATCCACGACCTCAACGGCAACACTCTCCGCTTCACCGGTGACGGCATCTTTAGCGACACCGGCGTCTCGGTCCAATACGTCCGCGACGCCCTAGGCCGCATCGAACGGATCATCGACCCCGACGGTAACCCGATCGTCTATCGCTATGACGTTCACGGGAACCTGGTGGAGGTGGTAGACCAGACCGGCTTCGTCACACGTATGCACTACCGCACGGATCCTGCCCACTACCTGGAGCTGGTCGAGTCCGATTGCGAGTGCGTACCCTCGACCCGCATGGAGTATAACGATGACGGGCGGTTGGTAGCCATCGTCGATGAGGAGGGCAACCGCTTCGAGATGGACTACGACCTCTTGGCCCAGACCGAGGTGGTCAGCGACCCACTGGGTCACGCTACCACCCTGGTCTACGACGACCGGGGCAACGTCCTCTCGGAGAAGACACCACTCGGATACACCTGGTCGTACGAGTATGATGCAGATGACAACCTTACCCAGGTCACCGACCCTCGCGGCCACGTCCAGCGCTCGGTCTACGATGAGCGGGGGAACCTGACCAGCTATACCAACGCTGGCGACCAGACCTGGACCTACACCTACAACGCCCTCAACGATGTCCTCACCTGGCAAGACCCGCGGCAACGCCTGGGGGTCAACGAATACGACCCGCTTGGCAACCAAGTCCGCGCCTCTGACCCGGGCGGGTATGTTGCTACATTCACCTACAACGAACGTGGCCTGGTCCAAACCTCAACCGACCCGAACGGGCATGTGACCCTCTTCGAGTACGCCTCCGAGCAACGCCTGCCCACCCGTGTGATCTACCCGGACGGGACGTTCCGCTCCTTCCACTACAACCAGTTTGGCGGGGTAACCCAGATCACCGATGAGAACGGGTATACGACCCGCTATGGCTACGACGTGGTTGGCCTACCGCTATGGGTTGAGGATGCGCTCAACCAACGGAGCTCCATCGAGTACGACAACGCCCGCCGGGTGTCGAAGGTCATCGACGAGCTGGGACGGGTGACCGAGTACCGCTACGATGCACTGGGTCGCCGCACTAGCATGATTGATGCAATTGGGGCGGAGTGGCGGATGGTTTACGATGTCGCCGACCGCCTCATCCAGGAGATCGACCCGCTCGACCGGGTGACCACCTACACCTACGACAACGACAACCGTTTGATGCAGGTCAATGATGCACTCGACAACACCACGACCTACACCTATGACGCGGCCAACAACCTGACCAGCGTCGAAGATGCGAACCAGCACACCACGACCTACGCCTACGATGAGCGTGACCGGCTTACGACCATCACGGACGCTCTGGACCAGGTCACGACTATCAGCTACGACGCGGTCGACAACCTGATCAGTCTTACGGATGCCAACAACCACACCACTCGCTTTGGCTACGATAGTCTGGACCGTCTAGTGCGCGTGACCGATGCCCGGGACGGCGAAACCGTCTACGTATACGATGGCGTTAACAACCTGCTGTCTTTGACGGATGCGAACCACCACACCAGCCACTACTTCTACGACAACCGTGACCGGCTGGTCCGTATGAGCGACCCCAGCGAAGCGATCAGCCGCTACGAATATGACCCAGTCGGCAACCAACTGGCCATGATCGACCCCCTGGGCCGGACGGATCGGTTCCGCTACGACGCTCTGAATCGTCTCATCGAACGAGTCGACACCGCGGGTGAAATGTTCACCTGGGAGTACGATGCGGTCGGCAACGTGCTTCGTATGATTGATCCGCTCGATCAAGTCACTGTCTACACCTACGACAAACTCAACCGCCCACAGACGTGGACCGACGCGCGTGAAAGCACCACCTCCTCGACTTATGACCTGGTCGGCAATCTAACCAGCCTGACCGATGCGTTGACCAACTCCACGCTCTACGAATATGACGAACTCAATCGCCTGATTACCCAGACCGATCCGCTCAACGCCCAGAAAACCTTCGACTACGACCCGGTCGGTAATCTGACTCGCCTTACCGACCGCAACGGCCGCGTACGCGCGTTCGACTACGATGAGCTCGACCGGCCTACTGCCGAGCACTGGCTGGATACCCAGGGCAACACCATTTACAGCATGCTGTCCACCTATGACCCGGTCGGTAACCTCACTGGCGTCAAGGATCCCTTCAGTCAGTACGCCTACACCTACGACGAATTAGACCGCCTCACTCAGGTTGACAACACGGGTACCCCGAACTTGCCCCAGCTGATCCTGACCCAGGATTACGATGCGGTCGGTAACCGCACTCGAGTCGCCGACAACTTCGGATTCAGCATTGCCTCGCTCTACGATGAACGCGACCTGCTCCAAACCCGGACCTGGCAGGGAGCCGACCTAGCCACCACCCGGATGGAGTTCGGTTACAACGCCGCGGGTCAGATGGTCAAGCTCGACCGCTGGGTCGATGACCCCGCCGCTACCCTGGCTGTCCAGGAAACCCGTGACTACGACCCGGCCGGCCGCCTGGCCGGCATCCGTCAGACTCGGGGCGACGACTCACCCATTACCGAGTACAACTACAGCTACGATGCCTTAAGCCGCCTGGTCAGCGAAACCCATCACAGCCAGACCTGGACATACACTCTCGACCCGGTTGGCCAGTTGCTCGACGTCGACCACTCCGGCGACGTCGACCGCAGCTACGACTACGACCCTAACGGCAACCGTAGCAGCAACGGAGGGCAGACTGGACCGGGCAACCGCCTGCGCGCCGACGATGGTTACGATTACGTCTACGATGCCGAGGGCAACCTAATCGAGCAGACTGAGAGAACCACCGGCCAGGTCACCAGCTACACCTACGACTACCGCAACCGCCTGATCGAGGTCACCGACCGCGACGCAACCGGGGTGGTGCTACGGAACGCGAGCTACACCTACGATGCCTTCGACGGCCGGCTCCGCGAAACCGTTGACGGGGAGACGACCGGCTTCCTTTACGACGGCGATCACGTGTGGGCCGAAGTCGCCGAGGATGGCACCTTGACTGCCCGTTACCTGTTCGGCGACCGCATCGATCAAGTGCTGGCCCGCTGGCAGCCCGACGCGGGAGTTGGCTTCTACCTGTCTGACCGGCTGGGCACCGTTCACGACATCGTCGACGCCGCGGGCCAGGTCGTGGCCAGCCGCAGCTACGACGCGTTCGGCCAGGTACTTAACGAAACAGGGACGGTCGACCGCTACGGCTTTCAGGGCCGCGAACACGCACCGGGCAACCAGTTGCAATACTTCCGTGCCCGCTGGTACGCCCCGGAGCAAGGCCGCTTCCTCAGCGAAGACCCGCTCGGCTGGAGCGCCAGCGCCAATCCGTACACCTTCGTTGATAATGAGCCGATCAACGCCACTGACCCCAGTGGTTTAACCGCGGTCAGCGAATACCGTGCGATGGTATCTCAGACCGCGGGAGCGTTCATCGAGTGCATGGCCGGAGCGGCAGTCTTCCAGACGGCCTTGACGGCGGTCTTTGGCCTCGAGCCGACCGTCGAGTCACTGGCC
>CAYPIE010000099.1:0-20318 GCA_964410665.1 uncultured Alcaligenaceae bacterium | reverse complement strand
CTTCTTGCCGAGCCCTTCGACTCGGATGACCGTTTCCGGTTCGCCCAAATTCGACCCTTCCCTTAAAAAATGCCGTCGGCGAACGTTCGTTCCGTCCGCCGGAAGTAACCCATGCCGAAGAACAGTACCATGGCGGTAACCCCACGACAGATCACGAACGCCATCGCTGTGAAGCTTTCCGAAAGGCTGTCGTCCGGCTGATGTTGAACCAGATTGAGCGGTAGGACAACCACTCGGATTTCCACAATCTTTCAGCGTGAACCAACGGAGTTACAGTCGCTGACTGCCACGCCATTCGTTCAATACCCAGTCAATGTGGACCGCTTGACCGTGTATGGGGCAACCGTTTTCATTTTAGCGCAACGTCATGCGCTAGTCGGGTACTTTCTGAGCCGGGCGAATTCGAGAAAACAACCGACTGTAGGTCGAAACAGCTTTCCCATCGGCCGAACCTGTTGCGTTGTTAGATAGTGAAGAAACAAACCAATGTAGTCGACGAGGCCACGCATCGGCTTTCCAGACCGTCGATGCTTGTCAGCGCTCAGCCAGTGGACGGTCTCGGCAAGTTGTTGCGACTCTTGATGAAACAGCTTCGACCATGGTTTAGGTGTGTTCTCACCTAACAACCGCATCGCGATCCGCATCCTGTTGTGCACGATCACCGGGTCCACCATGGACCACACCCCGCCGGGGTGCACCCGGTAGGTTGACATGGTTTTGTGGATGAACCCTGCAGGCCCCTTGATCGCGTGTAGTAGCCACAATGGGCGATCCGCTACGTGCAATCTTTTAAACCACTGTGGGATGTCGTCAATAGTCCCTTGGCGACACATCATTGATGAGCTATGGATAAAGTTATACTCTAATAATTCCTGTGGACCGGTTATCTGGGGAATTGATTCTGGGTCTCGGGGATGCTGCCTGATGACATTGTCGTCGAAATCGATGACCCGCACGCCATGCCCTGAAATCACACAGTCTGGATGGTCTTCCATAAACTGCACTTGAGTCTCGAGCTTGGTTGCATCATGCCACCAGTCATCCCCCTCAAGGAATGCAATGAACTCTCCCTGACAGTGACTCCAAACGCGTTGTAGATTCGCGATCATCCCGATATTTTCGCTCGGATCAATTCGATTGATGATGCTCGGGTTCTCGCGTTCGAACTGATCGATGATCTCCCCGGTACCATCTGTAGAACAGTCATCACTGATCACAATCTCGATTGGGAATGATCTTTCCTGACGAAGTACACTCGAAATGGAGCTATGAATGTACTTTGCGTGATTGAAGGAAATCATGGCAATACTAACTTTTGCTCTCAATCGGTTATCCCTCCGAGTGGGCATTCAAAGCTAGTGGGTCACCTCGATCGAGATGACGACCCGGTGTCGGACCAGCGTTGGGCATCCGTAAGCGTCACACCGGGTGGGTGACGCGTTGGACAAGAGCGATTCCTTCTGAGCGGCGGGTGTGAACCCGCCGAGGGTTGGACAGGCGTTGGTAGAAGATCCCGTGTTTGGCAGTTCGTGCTCCCACTCTGCGTTGGTCCGAGACGCTTCCGCCCAACGCTCGGCAGGTTCACACCCGCCGCTCAGAAAGACAGATGGCCACGGGCAGACGCGACCACTCGGCTCGGCGTCTGGGGTCTCTGTTGACCTTGGATGAGGTCAGTCAGTCCCCACGCATGGATGAATTGGGACTGGATATCGACATCGGATACCCTTTCAGTTGGTCTCACGAACTCTCTGATGCACTGCCCGTCGTACCTCATCATCATCGGCGTAGGCGAATTTAAGTATGTCACAAATCCGGTTTACCTTGACCGGGTCGATTGCTGTGCCTGTTGGCAGAAGGAACACCCTGTTGGCAACCTTCTCGGTCACAGGTAGTAATAGTCCTGCGTGTGGCTGCAAAGAGCGGTAGGGTTCCATGCGATGACATCCAGGGTAGAAGTAACGACGTGCGAGGATGTTCTCAGCGTGGAGCACGGCGATAAGTTCGTCACGGGATAATGTGGACTCGTTGTTTACCTCTACAACCACGTACTGATAGTTTACCCGTTCTCGGCTGTCATAGCTCATGAGACTTAATCCCGGCACATCAGTCAAATTCGCTCGGTAGGCTTCGTAGTTGGCTCTATTCGCCTCGAGAAATACATCGATCGAGTCGAGCGAACATAATCCCATCGCTGCCGACACTTCCGACATCTTCCCATTGGTGCCGATGTGCACGACATTGTCATAGCCTGCGAAGCCGAAATTCCTCATGAGACGAATTTTGTCCGCGAGCGAATCGTTGTTGGTGGCGACTGCACCACCCTCAAGCGTGTTGAAGAATTTGGTGGCATGGAAACTAAAGACTTCCGCTTCCCCATTGTTTCCGATCATTCTGCCTTTATGGGTAGACCCAAATGCGTGCGCGGCATCGAAGAGCAGACTTAGACGATTCCTTTTAGCTATCAGTGTGAGCGCATCGACATCACAGGAGCTTCCCCACAGGTGAACACCGATGACGCCCGAAGTACGCGGCGTTATCATCTTCTCCACCGAGCTCGGGTCGATACAGTGCGTATCCTCGTCGATGTCTGCAAATACGGGGGTAATTTCCTGCCACTGCAGCGCGTGGGCCGTTGCAATAAAGGTGTAGCTCGGGACGATTACCTCGCCGGTCAGTCCGATCGCCCGAATCGCTATCTCAAGCGCAATCGTTGCGTTACACATCACCAGGACGTTTCGTACCCCTAAGTACTCCTCAAGCGCTTTCTCAAGCTGTTGAACATACGGCCCATCGTTCGTTAGCCATGAACGATCGAGCATGTCCTCAACTTGCTTAAGGAATTTCTCGCGGCTACCAATGTTGGGTCGTCCAACGTGGAGCTTCTCCGCAAATGCTGGCGGATTTCCCAGGATCGCAAGTCTTGGCCTACTCTGGGTTGTCTGGTGCGTGTCTCCCTGATTGGGCTCCTCTTTAATCGCCTTGACCATCCTCACTACTCTCCAGCTTTATTGGCCGCTTTATCCTTGCGGGTACTCCATAAGCCACCATCCCGGGCGGTATGTCATCGATCACAACGGATCCAGCACCAATCTTGGCGTACTCCCCAATCGTAACTTTCTCAATTACCGTTGCCCCGATACCCACCCAAGCACCTGTCTTGACCACGACATTTCCTGCTAAGTTTGCACCCGGACAGATATGTGCAGTGTCCTCCACGATGCAATGATGATCGACGCTCGCAGAGGTGTTTATGATAGCATGTTTCCCGATTCTAGACTTGGTACCCACCACTGCACCCATTGCGACAAACGTACCAGCCTCGATGACAGCGCTGGTGGATAGCCTAGATCTGGGGTGAACGATACTCTCGGGAACCAATCCCATCGCGCCGGCTCGTTCCGCCAAACGCAGTTTGGGTAAACACGCTCCAAAACCAAATATATACCGTATCGCACTTTCATTCATTAACGCAACTATCTCAGCCAGGCTGCGAAAAACGTGTTTTCCACAAAATCCCTTCGCTTTTTTCTCGGAATTCGTGTCATCCAGGAAGCCAACGATGTCGTGGATACCCAGTTCATCGGACGCTTCAGCAACGACCTCAGCGTGATCAGAAGCTCCCCAAATGATCAGTGGTCTGCTCACAGCCAACTTACCGAAGGATCAGGTCATTGGGAAACCAGCTCGCTACCGTCTCGTTTGGGGACGCGTGCGCCTCCCAGCCTCGATATCTGCACGCTTCAAATCATCAACTGTCTGCTAATCCGTTTGTGTGCTAGCGCTGTTTGTAAGGTGAGCCGTTTTCCATTGAAGCCTGGGTCTTACTACCCCGAGCCATTTTCCGGTCCAGTTGCCTCGGTCATTGCCGTCATCGTACAGATCGAATTGTAAGCAGTCCTGGAATGAAAACAGGATGCGGCTGGTATCCTCAACAAAATGTACCGTTATCCTGTAAGCCCCATCATTCAGTAACCCACCCGGGATCGTACATGTGCTCTGAAAAGTCCCTCGAGGGTGCGCCTGTCCCCCCCACACCTTATCGCTTAAACTCGGTGATGATAACACATAGATATCATCCTCGTTTTTTATCTCGATGGATAAATTCAGGACGATCCCTTCTGCCCGAACCATATATTCAAATGACATGCAGACGTCTTGATCGATCTTGTTCCCTTCACTCTCGACCCCAGCGCCGATGTCTACCTTTGCCCAGATGAGCTCCACACGGTCGGTTGGTTCATTCCTTGCTCGTTCGCCACTCCAGAATGTGTTTCCCGTATCTGCATATTTTTTAAGATACTTGCCAACACCTTCCTTTGCGGTCTCATCGAGCACTACCCGTCCCTGCTCGAGCCAAACAATCCGTTGACATAGCCTCTGTACAGCGACCATGTTGTGGCTTACAAATAGAACCGTCCTTCCCCCACGTGCAGCGTCACTCATTTTCCCCAAACTCTTCTTTTGAAACCCTGCATCCCCCACCGCGAGGACTTCGTCGACCAGTAAGATTTCGGGTTCCAGATGCGCTGCGACGGCAAACGCCAGTCGGACATACATCCCGCTGCTGTAACGCTTGACCGGAGTATCGAGAAACCTTTCCACCTCCGCAAAATCAACGATCTCGTCAAACTTTTGCTTGATCTCTTTCCGCGTCATTCCCAAGATGGCGCCGTTGAGGAAGATGTTCTCCCGACCGGTCAGTTCTGGGTGGAACCCCGTCCCTACCTCGAGCAAGCTGGCGACTCGGCCGTTCAAGTTGACCCGGCCTTCGGTCGGCTCGGTGATCCGCGACAGGACCTTCAAGAGAGTACTCTTGCCCGCTCCGTTGCGGCCGATGATGCCGACGACCTCGCCACGCTTAACTTCGAACGACACATCCTTCAGGGCCCAGAACGCTTCCCGGGTCGGATCCTGTTCCGGCGATCGTTTGCCCAGTACCCTCCGACTCACCGAGCGGATGCCGTCGGCAAGCACGTCGCGTAAGGCTACGTAGCCACCAGGCTCCTGCTTGTGGCTGATGATGTATTGTTTGCCGAGTCCTTCGACGTGGATGACCGTTTCCGCTCCTCCCAACTTCAACCCTTCTCTCAGATGACGTCGGCGAATGTCCGTTCGGTTCGCCGGAAGTAACGGATACCGAAGAACAGCAGCACGGCCGTGACACCCAGCGAAATACCGAACGTCTGGAGTGTGAAGCCAGCCGATTGGCCAAGGATGGACCAGCGAAAGCCTTCGATGATCCCGGTGATCGGGTTGAAGGCCATCAACCAAGCCAGGTTGGGTGATCGCTCTTGGACCGCGGCCAAGCTAAAGCCGACCGGGGTCACATACAGCCCGAACTGCACAAGGAACGGCAACGCATAACGGAAATCTCGGTAGCGAACGTTGACCGCACACAGGAAGATGCCCACCGACAGCGACGCCAGCATGGCCATGAGCGCGAACACCGGGAAGAAGACAATCCTCCATGTCAACGCATGTCCATAGTAAAGCATCGACATAAAAAGAATCGGGAGTGTCACCAGAAAATCGACGAAGCTCACGCCGACGGCACTCAAGGGGACCACCAGGCGAGGAAAGTAGACCTTCGAGACTAAATTGGCGTTGGCCACCAGGCTCTCGCTGGATGCCGACATGCCGGTGGCGAAGAGTTGCCACGCGAGCATCCCCGACAAGACCAGCAGGGTGTAGGGTACGCCGCCGGAGGGGAGCTGGGCGATCCGCCCGAAGACCACCACCAGGATTAGGGCCGTGAGGACTGGCCGGATGACCGCCCAGGCGATGCCGATAACCGTTTGCTTGTATCGGACCGAGATGTCACGCCAGGCCAGGAAGAACAGGAGTTCCCGATATTGCCAGAGGTCGTGCCAGTATTGCTTGGACGCCCTGCCGGGTTCCAAGATCAATTTATATGTCGGAGCTGTCGAGCCAGCTTCAGTGCTCATTGATTTGTATGGCAGCTGTGGTGGTGAATCGAAATCAAGGGTGGGTGATCACGATTCTAGGAATGGGAGGATTCGACTGACGACCGATGGTCTATTGGGTGAGAAAAAACCAAGTCGTCATCCGGAACCCATCCCAAGGAATCCCATAAACGATCTTTGTACTTCTTTTCTGAAGTTTGCGAACTAACCAGCGTTTTTCCTGGAAGGTCTTTGGACTCATCAGCCAGATCGTACTCTCTTTTTGCTTGGTGAGCATGGCGTCGAGGAGTCGGGCGTCGATTCGTTCGGTCACGCCCGGATGGATCACCGTCGGTTTGCGAAATTCAATCTCCCCGACACCGGAGAATTTATGCCGGACGATCTGGGAACTGCTACGGCCAGGAATGAGAGAATTTACTTCGATACATTCCGATTGGTATGTATAACTGTGAATGATCTCGATCTCCGCTACCCCAGGGAGGAGGTGTTCGAGCACTTCCCCAGGATGAGCGAAGCGATATTCGCTCGTCCCCTGCAGTTTTCGCCAAAAGCATTTTGACAGGCGTTTTAGTTTGCTAGCCGCGCGAGACATCAGGCTTCTGGGGCGATGCTCCGCGAGTATATAGCCACTATTGGTCCAGACGAGCGGCAAACTCTTTCCGTGGATTGCCTGGATCTTCGTGTGCGCTGCCTGCAAACCGCTGAGGTTCGCACTCATGGAGTCATGTTGCGTCAGGAGGGGCAGCACATAATTCCGGCGACCTTCTCGGTATGCTCTGAGGCACGCATCGACCCCATAGGCATGCCAACCATCCAAAGCTTCCGCGAAATAATCGGATGGTGTCGTCCGTCGACAGATTAAGACGCATTCGTCCAGGGTAAGCACCTCTTCCGGGTAGGGGGCAGGATCCCCCAGAAGTGCATTTCGATCGATGAGGAAGCCTTTATCCTCGCCAAGGAGTGTTCGCCCAGCAACACCCGCCCATCCCAAACCGGATCCGGCCGTCTGAAGGAGACGCTCGGCACGACTGAGCCAGTCGTGCTCTTTGAGGATAATGTCTTGGTGTGAGAACATCAGCCAGTCACCGGTTGCCGAACGTGCACCGTGGTTCAATGCGGAGGCAGCACTTGGGAACTGATGCTTGGTGTTGTCAACCTGAATGAGCTCAAATCGCGTGGTCTGGCTGTCCAAGCTTGAGAGCAAGCAGCGCTTGAGGATATCCGGCCGATTAAAGACACATATAATTGAGATCATCAATCGTTCTGAATCATCACTTTGCGGTGTTCCTTCTTAGGCTCACCCGAGGGGGTCATCAGTCCGGTGGAGAACAACCGCCCGGCAAGCATTCCGGATAGAGCGAGAACGGCATAGGGTACGCCGCCGGAGAGGAGCTGGACGACCTGCTCAAAGACGACCATTAGAATCAATGCGGTGATTATCGACCAAATAATATACGTGTTGTGACCTAGTGCGGGTCGTTGTTCAGTCGTTCGGTCCGGGGTGACGCTGGTTCGGAGCTTTCCGCTGGGCAACGCAGCCGGTAAACAGATCCAGAGAAACAGTGCTAGTCAACATTGCTGTACGCTGTACAGTCATTTCCGAAAAACCGGCTGGGCTAATTTGGGTACAAAAGCGGTGCAAAAAGCGGGCGGTTTGGGGACGAATCGGGGGACTTTCGATCCCGTCGTGGGGCTAAATCGGTTCGGACTTCGTCCCCGTGGGTTGGAAAAATCTTCCCAAACCATAGGGAAATCGGGCTAAATCGTTCCGGACTTCGTCCCTGTCGGTTGCCAAAATTATGGCAACCAATGGAGTTTTCGTCCGATGCTCAAGGGGGACCCAACTTCCAGGCAACGGGAATAGTCCCATCGGCCCGTACTGAGACGTCCCTCGTGCAAACTGGGTTCCTGGGATTCCTTCCGGGGTAGACAGAGCGGCAAACGCGGCAACCCAAGCGATCCGTTCACGCTGGGTTGCGGCCGGCTCAGTCTAGAAGCGTTAAATAGCCCTGGTCGAGTTCGACCGCGGCTCCTTGCTGGATGAAGTCTACCTGCACGACAAAACGGTTCGAGGCGCCTTCGCGGAGGATTTTGCCGCGCAGCCCTGCCAGTGGGCCCTTGCCGATCTCGACCTCGGCTCCGGGTACCAGCTTTGATACCGGGCTTACTGGGAAACCCGAGAGTAGGACCGTATGGATCTGCGTCAGTTCTTGGTCGAGCCGGACTGGGTCCGGCACCGGCAGGGAATGGACCACTCGACGCGTGGCCAAGGCCTGCACCCGCTCGTCCGGGGTACCCCATAGAAAGACATACGAGGTAAATAGCGGAACATACGACTCAACGACTTTGCCGCGAATCACCGAACGTCGTGGCATCTGGGGCAAAAAGTAGGGGACGCTTTGATCCCACAGTTGTCGGGCCAGTGACTTCTCTTGGCGTGGCCGGACATGTAGTACCCACCAGGCACGTTCCGGATCGGAGCGAAGATCGACGTCCGCAAATAAGTTCTCTGGAAAGCAGAGCGGTTCGGCAGCCAGAATCGGCATAATGCTGTTCCCTCCACTCACCGACCGTAGGCACCATGCAGCATTTCCAGCCCAGATCCGGCACTTGGCCGGGGATCCCGTGGAGGCATCCATTCGCGGGGGGTAGTGGGAGAGATATACCGACCAGCGGTACCAATCAACCGAGAAACATGCATGGGGAAGCCTGTAATCTTCGAGGGTGACAGTCCTTGTGTTGCTTCAGGCGACGGAAATATACCCTGCAGAACCTGGGAAAGGAAGTCCAATTCTGCCAAGGTCATAAGGGGTTTCCCCCGTCGATACCCCCGAGGAGCATCGAGTCGATGGCTCGTAGCGGTTATACAGTATGGGTTGCATGGGTCGTCTGCTTGCGGTGCAATCAAGCGAGCCGGTACGCGATCCCATAGGCTCAAGTGCCGAAAAATGCCTAGGTTTCCCAAAGTGCCGCCCGTGGAAGTTGCTAATGCTTGAGTCGATCCGATCGCTGTACTTGGACTCCGAATCTCTGCTGGCTCAGGCCCAGCTAATCTTCTTTATGTTGGGGATGGGAGCGACCTTGACCTGGCGCGACTTCAGCCTGGTGTTTCGCCGGCCCCGCGCATTGACCCTTGGCCTTACCTCCGTCCTGCTGCTCAGTCCACTATTCGCCTATGGGATTGCCGAAGTGGCTGAGCCCAGCGAGGGCATCACGGTGGGGTTAGTCCTACTAGCCGCAATGCCAGGAGGTTCTATGTCCAACTTTATGACTTACTTGGCCCGTGGCAACGTAGCTTTGTCGATTGCCCTGTCTGCTTGCGGAGCCCTGGCCGCGTTGGTGACCGTACCGATTGTGTTGCAGCTGTTCTCGCGGGCGTTTGCCGACTTGGTGATGCCTACCGAGGTGATCATCCGCGAGATTGCCCTGTGCATGCTCTTACCCCTGACTTTGGGCATGGCGGTGGCTCGCTGGCGACCCGTGTGGGCGGCCAGTACCTCGTGGTGGAGTATCCGGATTGCTCTTCTGTTAGTGGTGTGCATGGTACTGGGCAGCTTTGCCAGTAACCGGATTGAACTAGGCCGTTACAGCTTAACTACCTTGGGGCTGTTCGTCGTGTTTGGCATCTTGCTCCAGCAGGTGAGCATGTTGCCCTACCGC
Source organism: uncultured Alcaligenaceae bacterium (assembly GCA_964410665.1). Classification (GTDB taxonomy): domain Bacteria; phylum Planctomycetota; class Planctomycetia; order Gemmatales; family Gemmataceae; genus CAYPIE01. The sequence goes on along the minus strand of CAYPIE010000099.1, from coordinate 10,734 downwards.
ATCGCTGGGTGGTTACACCGTGATGTCGTCGCCATTGGCATCGAGGCCACGGTGCGCAATGTTTATCTCGGACTCCTGTTGGCGGTAACGATTTTCCCGGCAGGTGCCAAGAATGCAGCACTGGGGGGCGATGTCTTCTTTGTGCTGCTTTTTTATGGCGGTGCTTCGCTGGTATTGTCGTTACCCTTAGCCTGGCGTTTCCGCCGGGTGATCCGAAAACTCGAAGCTCGTGCTGCGTTGAATACACCAAGTGAGCCGGTAGGTTGAGGCAGCGTTAGCAGCAAGGGGCGGAAAGAAGCTGCTCGGAAACTCTGTTTCCTACCACCCCATCCGCACGCTATCCTTGGGCATCGGGCCCAGATCCTCCAGAGGGATTTGCATGCGCAGCGCACTCATTACCGGCATTACTGGTCAAGATGGTAGCTACCTAGCCGAGTTACTCCTAAGCAAGGGCTACCAAGTACATGGGATTGTCCGCCGGGCCAGTACCGAGAACTTTGAACGCATCGCCCACCTCCGCGACCAGATGCAGCTGCACCAAGCCGACCTGCTTGACCAACTGTCCCTGGTCGAGGTTATCCAGGAGGTGCGGCCTACCGAAGTCTACAACCTGGCGGCCATGAGCTTTGTGCCGACCAGCTGGAAACAACCAGTCCTCACCGGCGAGTTCACTGCCATCGGGGTCACCCGTATGCTCGAGGCTTGTCGGCTGGTTGATGCGCAGGGGATTCGCTTCTATCAGGCCTCCAGCTCCGAGATGTTCGGCAAAGTGGTCGAGGTGCCCCAGTCGGAAAATACGCCCTTTTATCCTCGCAGTCCCTATGGAGTGGCCAAAGTCTATGGCCACTTTATTACGGTCAACTACCGCGAGAGCTACAACATGTACGCCGTTTCCGGCATCCTGTTCAACCACGAGAGTGAACGGCGTGGCATGGAGTTTGTTACCCGCAAAGTCACCGATGGCGTGGCCCGCATCAAGCTTGGCCTGGCCACGGAGCTACGCTTGGGAAACCTGGAGGCCAAACGCGATTGGGGCTTTGCTGGCGATTATGTCCGGGCCATGTGGCTGATGTTGCAGCAGGAACAGCCCCAGGACTATGTGGTGGCCATGGGTGAAACCCACTCGGTACGCGAGCTGGTCGAGATTGCCTTCGGTGCAGTCAAGCTCGACTGGCAGCAGTATGTAGTCCAAGACCCCGCGCTGTACCGACCCGCCGAAGTCGACCTGCTGGTCGGTGACCCCAGCAAGGCCCACCGCCAGCTCGGCTGGAAACCCGAAGTCAGTTTTGAGCAGCTGGTGCAACGGATGGTCCAGGCCGACCTCGTGCGGCTCGCCAATCTGCACGACCGGCCGTTGTCGGTTTAAGTCACCGGACTGCCCAGGCATGCTTGCACCTGGGAGATCAGCTCATCGACCTGGGCTTCCTCACTGGCTTCGGCGATGATTCGCACCACTGGCTCGGTATTGCTCGGCCGAAGATGGACCCAGCGGTCGGTCCAGTCCAAACGCAGGCCATCGATGTCGTTGACCTCGGCCTCTGGCCAGTTTTGCCGCAACTTCGGGAACACTTCGACCAGTTGTTCCTGAGGCACTTCGAGTTTGACCTTCCTCATTACATAATGGGGTAGCTCGGCGACCAGCTGGCTGAGCGACTGGCCGGTGCTGGCCATCAGGTGCAGAATCATGGCCATGCCGATGAATGGGTCACGCACCCAGCCAATCCGCGGGTCGATCACACCCCCGTTGCCTTCGCCGCCGAGGATGGCGGACGTTCGCCGCATCAGTTCCACTACGTTGGCTTCACCCACTGCCGAGCGGGTGCACAGGCACCCCTTGGCCGCGGCCAGGTCGGCAATGGCGCGTGTCGTCGACATGTTGATGGCCACCGGGCCGGGCTGCTGTTCCAGCCGATAACGCACACACAAGGCTAGGGTCAGCTCTTCGCTCAGGCAATTGCTTTGCTCATCGATCAAAGCCAAGCGGTCGGCATCCGGATCGAGCACAAAGCCGATGGCTGCTCCCCCGCGGGCCACGGTCGGAGCGATATCCGTGAGGTGTGCAGGAATCGGCTCCGGAGGATGCTCAAAACGCCCATCCGCGCTACAACCCATCTCCAACACATCACATCCCAGAGCATTGAGCAGGTCGACGCCCATCGGCCCGCCCGCTCCGCCATTGGCGTCGAGCACAACGCGTAATCGCTTTGACTGGATCTCGGCCACACCCACCTGATCACAGACCTTCTGCACATGTTGAGCACCGACTTCGGGCGGGATGCGTAGGCTGCCAAGGCCATCCCAAGCCGCATACTGTTGCGTCTGGCTGGTGAAGATTTCCTGGACCACCTTGCCCGCATCGGGGCTGAGCACTGCTCCATCTGCTCCAAACATCTTCAGGCCATTCCACTCGGCGGGATTATGACTGGCGGTGATCTGAATGCCACCGGCAGCTTGCAGATTCTCCACCGCGAGACCACACGTGGGCGTCGGAGCGACGCCGATATCATGCACCTCACAGCCGGTGGCTAACAGCCCGCCCAGCACCGCTGGACGCAACATTTCGCCCGAGGGACGGCTGTCGCGGCAAAGTACGATCCGCCCACCACCCGTATGCGTTCCCAACGCCGCGGCAAAGGCCGCGGCGCGGTCCGGCGTAAGGCTCTGGCCGACAATCCCACGAATCCCCGACACGCTGACCAGCAGTTCCTGCATGATGACTCCCCCGTGCCTGGCGATGCCTTAGGACGACAACTCCAGCCGTAGCTCATCGATCTCCAAATCCGCCCGATCCTGCTCGAGCCGTAAGCGATTGACACCAACTTTGAGCACCCGGCTCGGCACCTCCCAACGGACGGGGATGCCCAGCCCAAGACGCCGCGGCAGCCCTTGCCGGCGGTCGTTGATGTACAGTTCCAGTGTTGCCTCTTTGGCCGCCGGCCGCCCCACCACGATGACGGTCGCCGTCGCAGGCACCGCCTCAAGACCGAAGGAATACTTCAGGGTACGCCCTTTGGCTCGAGGCATCTGAAAGCGGGGCTTGAGCTCCTTACCGAGATGCACGGGTTGAGCGAGCAGAACTCGGCGCTCTCCGGCGAATTGGGGAGCAATCGCGTTCACAAAGCCAAACGGTATGGCCAACTTCCCAAGAATAGCATGCTCCAGCCGTAGCCGATCTGGCTCCACAGCAGTCAAAACCCCAGCCAGCTCATGCTCCCGGCCATCCCGCGTGGCCAGCACGAGCCGCACATGGGTACCCTGGGTGGTTGCTGGCTGAAACGCTCCTCGACGAAAGCGCAACGCTCGCACATCGGTCCAAGCCCAATCGCGTGGCCCTAGACGCGAACGCTGCTGAACCCCCTTGGACGTTTGCTTGGCAAGCCGACCAAACCACTGATCCCCGGCGGGGGTGATGATCTCATCTTGCTGCCGATTGCTGAACGGCAACCAACGCTCCGTTTCTTCTCGTTCGACAACCAGATGTAGCAGCTCGATCGGCTTGGTCCCTTCACCTTGACCCTGCACTTCAACCGTCCGGGGTAACCCATTTTCATCCAAACCGTCTCCGATCCAGATCACCAGATCATCGACCAGGACCAGCAAAACCTCTTGATTCCATTCAAAGGTTAGTCGATGTTTCCCCGCAGCCACCCGCCAGCGGAAGGAACTCTTTGCTGGCCGCTTGGTCGCAATGGCATATGGCTGACCTACTTGCGGAATGGTGACCTGAAGTAACTTCCCCGCTTTGGCCGCCAAACCTACCTCCCCGCAACCAGCCTCGGTCCCTTCAGGAATCTGCAGTATCAGATCCACGCGGCCTGCTCTCAGTTCATCCGGGAGTTGCTGTTCCAAAACGGTCTTCCCCGAAACTAGCCGCATCGGTTTCGTGGCAAAGTTCTCCCAAATGATGGGTCGTGCTGCATCCACCGGCTCGACCAACTCAACCGCCGATCGCGGCAAAGTCAACGTATCCGCCCAGGCCGTCTCGAGCGTTAAGTGCTTACCGTCAAGCTGTTTAAGTACACCGATAATCGACTGCTCACCGGGTAGCCGATAACGCTGCTCCAGCGGCTTCACAAGCCGCGCTGGCAGCAGCTTCTGCCCGGACCGTAGCCAATGAAACTGCTCGAGAGGCACTCGTTCCGTGGCCGTGGCTAAAGCCCAACCACCGTTCTCCCTGGTAACGAGGGTACCAGGCACCGTACTCCCATCCGACCGACGTAAGCCTTCCCAGGTCGGTGGTTCCGCGCAGGAGCTGGCCGTGGCCAGCCACCAGCTGCCCAGGATCAGCCCGAGATGTGCGATGCCCCGGCCCATTGCTTGCCCTCGACGCCCGGTTGCCCGGGCATTCTAGGGAAACTGGCCGGAAAATGCCGCCCCGACACAAAAAGCCCACCAACGGCCCGTAATCGTACGTCGACAGGCCTCAAAACTGTCCGGAAATGTACCGGAAACGTCCGGAATGCGCCCCACAAAAACTCGCAGTACCTGGCCCGCAAACGGGCCAGGTACTGCGAGTCGGGAAAAAAGTGCGACCAGGTACGCACCGAACGTCCAGCGGACTTCGAAGCACGAGCGGCGGCGTTCACCGAGCACAGCCGGGGGACCCTTTTTCTGTGAACGCGTTGTTCCAGGGCAGTAAAAGGGTCCCCCGGCTGTGCATAAAGAACAACGCTGCCGCGGATGCAGTTGGAAGCAAGTTCAACCCTGGCGGAGCGCCAGAGAATCGTCTCACGCCGGACGTTCGGCCGCGAACAGGTCGCTCAATCAACGTAGCAGCACTGGTACCGGCTGGCTAGTCAGGGACTTTCATGCTCTGCCCTTAATCGGGTGACGGGGGCCCATGAGGAGCTCGACTCCTGCGAGAGCGAAAGGGGTTTGGGGATCGCTGCGAATACTGTACTAAAGTATATATTCCCCATGAGGTACAAAATCTAGAAAAATGGGATGGTCTTAGCTGGTCGGAGGGGCTCATCGGTTAAGGGTTTTCTTGGTCGCCAGCCCGGGCAACAAAAAAAGTCTCGATCTGCGGATCCGCCTTGAGCCAGGGCTCGAGGCTGGCTGCCTCAGGGGACAGCTTCGATAAATCGCGTTGAAGTTGGAGAGCTCGCGTCGAACCGCCGGTGGTCGAGACGAGCAATAACGATCCTTGGGCAAGGTCGTACTCGTTGCCGTTGATAAACATACGCCCGGTCTGGCCGTCGCTGGTGGCACAGGCCCATTTGACATGCACTTCACCAAGCTTGCCATGCAGGCCGCGGTATTGGACGAAGTTGCTGCTCTGGATCAGGCCAGCGGAACTTTGGTCACCCGGCACGTCGCTGACCACCGCGAAAACCAAAGCGTTGCCCCAGGTGCCGAAGCCCACATGGAGCCCGTCGCGGCCTTCCCCGACTTGAAAACCCTCGACAAAGACATTGTCGGCCCGGGAGTCCTCCGGCAGCTTGAATTCGGCCGGTGCGAGTGGGGTTCGTTGACAGCCCACGGTACTCAGAGCCGTTCCGAGGAGCAGCACGATGCGAAGTTTCTGGAGCAGGCCTGTTCCCCTAGTCATTATGCCGTTTCCTAGTGAACCGGTTTGGCTGAGCGATGATCGTGGATGGGGTTGGTGGGGCTCTCCTTCCCCTGCTCATCAGGATCCTCTTTCGCTCAAAGCTTGATACGATCTGCTCAGCGTTGCAGTTAAATGGAAACTCCGCATGACCGATGAGCAAGCCTTCGTTGATCGCTGCCTGGGCGACCCCGACACGGATCTGCCGAAGCTGGTCTTTGCCGACTGGTTGGAAGAGCAGGGGCGGACCAAGGAGGCGTGGCGGCTACAGCATTATCTTTTGGTCTATCGACCGGCGTGGCAGCAGGCCATAGCTTGGCAAGGCCCAAACAACAGGCTTCTGCTAGACGAGATTGCCACCTGGCTCGATGGCAGCAACACGCTCGCTGTTCGAGCACCTCCAGGACGCCAAACCGGCCTGGTAAGGCGAATGCGCAGTTCGGAGAGTTGCTGGGAGACTTCCACCCGATGCATGGAGGCATTCACCGAGCCTCGACAATCTGGGCAGCCGGGGAAACCGTGTTGTCTGCATGACCTCGCATGCCCTGATTGCAGCGGCACTCACATCAACGCTGCTGCCCGCCCGACTAAGAAGCAGTCTCTTTCCTGGCGGATCGCCACACAACGGTCTCACGCCGGCCAGTCGATGACCGGATGGTCAACGTCTTTTCACCGTACCCCACCTTCGCGACCATTCCCCTGCTTCTCTTTGCCCGATCTTGATACAATTAGCACACCGTTGGATCCTCTTGCCAACGTTAACCCATGATGCGCGAGCCATGCGAGGAGATCACAGCCTGAAGAAATCCGTAACATGGTGATGGCAAAGGCGTAGAAGTCGACCTGTTCCGAATCGCCGATGTTCGTGGCGATGAGCCGAGGCGTCGAAAGGCACCTCCGCCTCGACACGACGTTGTCATGCGATCGGTTGCTTTCATGCAAGATCCGCAGTCGTCGATCAAGCCCAGCAAGCGTTGCCCAAAGTGAATGGAACCATCCGGGACCACCGTAGTACTCCTGCCTTTCAGGGGAACCACCACATGGAACTTGAGCGTACCAACGTTGCCGGGTCGGGTGATCATGCCAATGCCTTGAGGGCCGACCGTCCACCACGGGTTGTCGCGCCGAACCCGACGGTGCGGATGTCCGATTTCTTGATTCGCGACGCGATCATCCCGACACTGACGGCTAATACCAAAGAGGGTGTTATCCGCGAGATGATCCACAGCCTTGGACGCTCCGGACAGCTGCATGAAGAGGACCTCGAGGATGCGATCTGCCTCGTCTTGCGGCGGGAACAGCTCGGCGCGACGGGCATCGGCCGAGGGATTGCCATTCCCCATGCCAAGGCGAACTGCGTCGATCGTCTCACTGGCACCCTAGCGTTGTCCCGCTCGGGAGTGCCTTTTGCCAGTTTGGATGACAAACCAGTGTTTATCTTTGTCTTATTGATCTCCCCGGTCCAATGTTGTGCGGCTCACCTTCGAGCGCTCGAGCTATTGGTGCGTACCATGCGGGATGACACCTTTGTGCAACATCTCCGCCAGGCTCAGTTGACGGAGGAGATATGGCGATTGCTGGAAAGCGCGTGAGCGTTCTCAGAGGAAAGATATTAACGCAAACTTTTGCGTTTGTGGATTGCCTCTGGTGACAGGCCCGGCAGGGTTGCTGTCCGGAGCTGAGAGGTGGGCTCGTTGCGAAACTAGTTGGCCCAACCGCGGACCCGGCGCCAGACTCCGCTTTGCCGATCAAGCTCGTGACCAACCCGAGGACGCTCGCGCGGATGCAGGGAGATGTGTTCTTCTATATGGCAGAACGCGAGAGAATCGTCTCACGCCGAACGTCCTTGCGGTGGTCATTTTGAATGGCTTGGTCGCTGCCTTTCTCTGCGGCCAATTTCCGCACTCCACGCTCAAACCCTTGGTACAATCGGCGAAGCATGGCTGCAGCGACTCCAACGATTACCCGTTATGACGGATGAAGAAGCATTCACTCTTGCTTGTGTTCGGGCTCCCGAGGAGGATTTACCGAAGTTGGTCTTTGCCGACTGGCTTGAGGAGCAAGGGCGGACCCGCGAGGCTTGGCGCATTCGACAGTATTTCCAGGTTTACTGCCCAGAGTGGAAGGCGGCCATCCAATGGGTTGACAAACCCAAGCCTCTGCTAGAACGCTGGAAGGACCGGGTATGGTCCCGAACCGATCTCGCTCTGGAAGCAATGCGCAAGCGGATGCGCAAAACCATCCGCCAGGTCATGAAACGTCGCGGCGATGCCCTATGGCGACTGGTCTGGCTGGTTTTGTTCGAAGCCGTGCAAGAACGCTATCCGCTGCATTCGCGACCCGGGAACGTCGCAGCAAAAGCGTGTCACATCCTTCTCTGGGTGTGCGGCATCCAACATGCCCGCTTCGAAACCCATCCCTGGGGAATCCGCGATCTATTCACCGAAATACCCACCTGTAGGCGGCGAGACATCGATTTTGAACGTGGGCCGCGCTGCGGTCACGATGAGCTCGACCGGGCTACCCGCTTCGAGCGGGGGTTGGATTTCCTGTTCATCGATGGTCCGGCCGAGAACGAGGTGATCGAATCGGAAAATGCCGCGGTCTACTTGATCGAGAGCTCGGCGTTCGAAGATCCGAAAGCGGCCGATGCCACCCTTCGCGCCATTGACTCGCTCTGGCGGCAAATCCGCGACACCAATCCGAGTTGGTGAGCTGAGGACCAAGCAGCGAGCAGACCCACACGGCAGATTTCGGAGCAGTGAACAGGGGCGTTCACCAAGCGAACCCGTCGTCCTGGGACCATGTGAACACTTTGCCTCAGTGTATGGTTCCAGGACGACGGGTTCACACCCAGAATAACGCTCCCGGGGACGTGGTGGTAAGTAAGATCAACCCTGGTGGAACGCCAGAGAACGGTCTCACGCCGGGTGTCCACACGTGGATTGTCCGGATCGCTTCATGCAATCATCATTGCCTGGCTACCAGGCTGTCTTCTCGTCGAAAGATTGGTGCAATTAGCATATTATTGAAGCAATGGTGTGAGCTTATTATGACCGATGAACAAGTATTCATCGATAGCTGTCTTACTGACCCGGACACCGAACTGCCCAAGCTGGTGTTCGCCGACTGGCTCGAGGAGCATGGAAGGACCACCGAGGCCTGGCGCATTCGGCAATACGTGCGTGTCTACCGACCGGCGTGGCTGGCGGTCCTTGATTGGGATGCCACGGTGGACTGGAGGCAGCTTGAACGCTTGACGCGTCAGGTGATCGACCCGCGCAGCGACGAACTGTGGCGGTTGGTCTTTGTGACGCTTTTGGATGGAATCTTGCAACGTTACCCCCTATCGTTGGAGCGGTTCACTTGGCAGGACGGTTGGAATCCAGATCGCTATCGTAACGTGCTTGCAACAGTCAACTGTCGGGTGATCCTGGTGGCGTGTGGCATCGAAGCCAATCTCGCGTTGGCGGAGCAGACGATTTTGGCCGCCGCGGAGGTTACCCAGGATCCTGAGTGGGACAGTGCCTGGTACATCGCGCGAGCACTGCGGCTTGCCACCCGGGAAATCCAAGCGTCCTCCGGCCCCAGCGTTATTGCCGGGGACGGTGCGATGTCCCCTAGCCCGCCCTGGTGGCCATTCGGCTGGGGGAGTGTCGGCGCGCAAGTGGCTAACGGCATCAAGGAAGCGATCAACGCGGCTAGGGAAGCGGCTGGCCATGCCAGCGCAGGGACGCGTGAGCAGGCGTGGGCGGCCGAAGAGCGTGCTGGCGACCAAGCGTTATCGGCCGCGTATTCCTTGTGGACCCATATCCATGACACGAGTCCGACGTGGTAATTGAATGTAGTACGTTAGTATACAAATTCATAGTTGTATGGCCGAGCTGATCTTTCTCGAGGGGGTGCATCTTCCGAGCAGCGGATGTGAACTCGCCGTGCGTTGGACATACGTCCGTCGAGGATCCCGCATGCGCCATGGCGGGTTGACCCCCACGGTGGGCAGATCCCCGACGTGGTGCGATCGGTGATTCCTCTCAACATACCTCGGTGCTGACGATTGGCAATCGTTCCGTTCCTGCCTCCGGCATGGCAAGCTTGTCTCCCAGCCGTACAATGAAACTGCCTATGCCCCGGCCTCCACCTATGAAGCTTCTAGCCATCAAGGACACCCAATCCTCGCTATGCCGGTACGACAACCGTTTACGCAACTCTGTCAGCACCTCGCGGCTCTCGCCTCGCGGACCAAGACCGACCTGCACACACATACGACCTACAGCGACGGGGCCCATACCGTGGCCGAGCTGATCACTGAGGCCCGCGCTCGCGGCCTAGCGGGTCTTGCTATTACCGATCATGATACGTTGTCTGGCTATGACGAAGCGCAACGTATCGCCGATCGCCTGCCGCGGCCGCCATTACGCCGCTCGCTTGGCGGTATGCGGCCGGTACTACGGCTGATTGCTGGGGTCGAGATCACTTCGGAGTACGCTGGGAGAGAATTGCATCTGCTCGGCTACTTTGTCGATCCGAGCGATGGGTCGCTGCGTACGGCCCTTGAGCGGCTGCAGCAAGCTCGCCGCGAACGGATGGCGGCCATGCTGGAACGTTGTCACGAACTGGGTGTGCCGATTTCCGCCGACACCGCGGCGACCTTGCCAGCCAGCCCCGGCCGGCCGCACATGGCCAACCTGCTGGTCAAGGCCGGGCATGTGAAGACCTATGGGGAGGCATTTGGCCGCTTCCTGCACCCGGGCGGCCCGCTCGACTTGCCCAAGTTGCGCCTACCCGTTGACGAGGCGATTGCTCTGGTACGCGGCGCAGGGGGCGTCGCTTCGTGGGCCCATCCGCCGGCCGATTGTAGCCTCGAACAAGTCAACGAACTACGAGCGATGGGGCTAAACGCTCTGGAAACCGAGTATCCCTGGCCAAGCAAACAAACCCGGAACCAACTTCGTCGCTTGGCGGCTCAGGCCGGCTTGGCCGTGACCGGTGGCAGTGATTGCCACGGGCCTGGTTCTTCCCGTCCAGTGGTGGGCACGCATGGGCTCAGCGCGATGCAGCTCACTGCCTTGCAAGCATCGCTGAAGCTGGAGGCTCGCCTTTAGAGGCAGAGGCGATTGGCGGTGCGGGGGAAGAGGCAGAGGCGATTGCGGTGCGGGGAACCCCCGGACTGACGTCCGGGGCTC
>CAYPIE010000098.1:0-20384 GCA_964410665.1 uncultured Alcaligenaceae bacterium | reverse complement strand
TGACATCGGTTCAAATCTGGTTGTTCAGCCCCACGTGATTCGCGGGCCGCTTACACCCCGGTAGGGATAGGTTCGAAACCGAGAGTTCTTGATCGTAGAAGAGACCACGGCGAACCTCGCGAAAAATGGCGCGAGTGGGGTCGAGGGTTCTCTAGGGTAGGGCGTAAACCGGCGTGTAGACGGATTTACAGGTAAAAGTGAAAAGCTCCCCGAGAAGGTATCGAATCGGCAACCCACTGGTTACCAACCACCCCTCAAGCCAGTGGACTTCTTCGGCTGGGAGGATCAGACAGACAACCACAACAAACTGTCCTTTGGTTTGCGGGTGCTCCCCGTGGAGTCGCAGGCGAAGGACCTCCACAAAGGTACCAGGAACACCATTACCGGGGCCAGAAGTCCATGGATTCACGATTCCCTCGGCTTGTCTACAGTGTCTACGTCTACGAAACTGCGATTTCCTCGGGGCTTTGGGGAGTTCCGTAGACGTAGACACAATAGACACGTCCGAAACGCATCTACCCTTCTGCCCCTCGAACCATCGCCAGAATACCTGCCCGGATCGCAGCGGGCAACGTGGGCCAGGCTTCTACCACCCAGGCCAGATCGGGGTCGAGATCGCCGAATTGAGCAGGTGCGCCGGATTTTGCGCCGCCCGGGTCGGGAATCGTGCTCTTTTCCGTAGAAAGTGGCATAGGTTCGAGTCCCCTTTGGGGTACTTTTGTACACTGCACCATTTCGTCACAATTCGCAGCATGTTGCATAAGTTTAAATGCGCCCGCAGGGTATCGGCCGAGAGCCAGACCCTGCGCCTATGCCTCTTTCGCACCCGTGACAGGCAGTCCATTCGCCACAGTCAGCAACGCCTGCATCGTACGGGCACGAATTTCCGGTAAAGCTTCCTTAACCTCCGCAAAAGCCGACTCGACAAGGAGCCCCAGCTCGGGCGTGTTGACGATGGCCTGCATCTCAGAACGAATGGTAATGTGTGTCCCAATCTCATCCCGTTGGAGCAGCTTCACCAGGTGATCGATCAGATCACCCAACCGGGTTCGGTTGCCCCGTTGCCCTTTCTCTTGGGCTAAGTCACGGACGCCGCCTTCTTTCACCAACCTCCCGTCAGGATCGCGAAGCGGCGTGTTGTGCAATGCGAACAGTAGCTTCTTCAGCCAGGCGGACTCCGGCGTGCCTTCCGGGAACTCCTGCCAGTGACTCAGTTCTTTCAACGCCTCAACGGTGGACGGTGCCAGGTCGGGGAAGTAGAGTTTTGATTCAAGCGGCATGCGGACCACGGTCTTTCCGAGGGCTCCCGCCGCCTTCACGATGCGCTCGGTGGCATCGGGCATCGCCGCGCCGTACACGCGGCCAATGTTGCCGAACATATCGGACGAGGGCTCTTCGTGGAAAGCCAACACCAAGCCGTCGTGGCGCAACGAGCCCATCACTCCCTTGAGCAAGCCCATGAGCATCATCTCGGCTTGTTCGTCGTTGATGTGGTTTCCATCCAACTGGTTCTTAAGGTGATAAATGAAGTGAGACAGCAGAGCGAAATCACACGGCTCCGAAGCCAATACTCCCCCCGCAAAAGCGTCCCTCACTTTGAGCTCCCCAATCCAGACCTTGACCCCTGGCACGTGGCTCAATGTAGCACGAGCCTTCTCCAGGGATTCCGGCTGGTATTCCGAGCCGTAGAGGATGAACCCGGGTGGGTGCGCCCGACCGACGGCTTGTAGAAACCGCTTGGTGGACGATCCGTCCCCGAGGCCTGGTTCCAGCCAACGAACCGGTTCCGCGCCGCCAAATACCACTCCGCGACTTGCCAGGGTCAAGGCAAGCGCCTCCAGGTAGTGACCCATCATGTGCTTCTCCTCATTGGCGTCGGGGGCCAAGAATCCGCCCTCACCAAAGAAGCACTCGTTGTAATCAAAGTGGCCCGTATGAAAGGGTTTCACGGGCATCGTCGAACCTCTTTCTACTATGTTGACGCTGGCAGCTTCCCGTGGCCATCGGCTCCAAGTTGGGGAGGCCTTTCTGTTTGCGCCTTGTGTACATCGCTTTCGCGGCCTGCTACTCGACAGACTGAGACCAGGAGCTTTCTAATCGGTTTGAGGCCGCATGGGTTGGAAGGATTCGGTTGATGAGTGCGCTGATCAGCCCCATCTAGCCCCCTTCGCTTCCGAACCATGGCCAGAATGCCTGCTGGGATCGTCTCGAGGACATTGGGCCAGACGTCGATCACCAACACGAAGTCGGGCTCTGATCGGCTGACGGGCCAACTGGGGCGGATGGTAAGCCAGCCTGACCGGGGATCGTGCTTTTCCCAGAGATCGCGACATGGGTTCGAGTCCTCTGGGGTATTCCTGCATCTCGCATCAACGATGCTTTTCCCCGAGATGCTTATCGGTCGTCTTGTTGTTGCTCGAGTGGGGACTGTTGATCTCCAGCAATGATGAAGACCCGCCCAGTCCTAGGCCCTCGTGCATTGCTCCAGGCACTGGTCAACAGAAAATCCACACTTCCATCACCGTCCACGTCTCCGATCCCACTTTGCTGGAATAGACATAGACTTTGCCAGCGCCGGCATGCGTTGGCGCTGTGGTCACGAAATCCATCACACCATCGTCGTCCCAGTCTCCGGCACGCCTGGCCGTCCAACCGAACTGATCTCCAGCATTCTCGCCGACCATGCTGTGGAGGATCCGGGTCGGCTCAATGAACAGTTCTGCGTCGGGCAAACGGGGTGGGATGAGCTTCGCAAAACGTTGATCCTCGCGAAGGCTAGCGAGGTCGGGGTCCTTGGCCAATTGCTCGAAGTTACTAAATCCTGCCTGGATCGCCGTTTCCAAGTGATCGAATGCCTCATCGCCTTTCTTCTGTAACGCACAAATACATGCCATGTTGTATTCTGCAAACGAATTGAACCGCGGCGACTTCGCAGCAAGCTGATAGGACTTCATCGCCTCATCGTATTTCTTCTGAGCTTGCAAGGCATATCCCAACAGGAAGCGGGGACGGAGTTGCTCAGGAAAATCGTGGGTGAGCTGTTGTAACTGTTCTTGCGCCTGCTGGTAGCGCTTTTGGCGGAGCAACGATTGTGCCTTGGCAAGCTGTCGGGCGAACGCCTCGCTCTCCTTCGCGGGGACGTTGCTGCTTTCTTGCCCGATACTTGACGGGGGACTGCAACCCATCAGGGCCGCACAGCTGAAGGCAAGGAATACGGATTGCCTCATGTTGTCTCCAAGAACAGAGCTGCGTATCGCGAAGAGAACGATAAGAAAAATGCTGGGGGATTTGGCCGCTTCGAAGCGTTGGGTCAGGACCAGAGTAAAATTGTGAATGAAGCACGCGTGCACGACCGAGCCCAGAGGATCAATATCTCGCGTTCGGTCGAAGCCTGCAACCAGTTACTCGGAAGGATTCGTCATTTCATGTGCGGGCACGTCGTGAGACTCGGAACGGAGGCCAGGAATGGAAAGACGCGGTTTCGCTGCAGCGAACGACGATGAGCCACTCTACCCGACAGAGGTTCACCCCACCGTCCAAGCGAAAGTTAGCCTTCCAGGCCGCCCGGAAGGCCAACCTCCAAGAGTACTGTGATCTTGCCGATCAGACTCGGGCCAGGACGTCCTTGACGACGTGACCGTGGACGTTGGTCAGTCGGCGCTCTAGGCCGTTGTGGTAGAACGTCAGTCGCTCATGATCGAGGCCCATCAGGTGTAAGAGAGTTGCATTGAAGTCGTAAACGCTCATCTTGTTGACCGCGGCTTTGAAACCGAACTCATCACTCTCACCATAACTGAACCCGCGCTTCACCCCGGCCCCGGTCAGGAAGCAAGTGAAGGCATCGGGATTGTGGTCCCGGCCGGTCCCGTTGGCCTGCAAGAACGGCATTCGGCCGAACTCCGTCGCCCAGACCACCAAGGTGTGATCGAGTAAACCTCGACGCCGCAAGTCGGCGATCAAGGCGGCTGTGGGCTGGTCCATGATCTCCGCCTGCATCGCGTGCGTTTTGAGGATGTTGGCGTGGGAGTCCCAGTTGGTGATGCCATTGCCTCCGGAAGGGTCGCTGCCGTTGAATAGTTGAACAACGCGCACCCCTTTCTCCAACAGGCGTCGGGCCAGGATGCAGTTGCGCGCGTATTGGCCTCGGAGGTCGCTGCCGCCTTCGACGCCGTAAGCTCTGAGGGTGGATTCTGACTCCCCGGACAGGTCCATCACGGCCGGGACGGAGGTTTGCATCCGTCCGGCCAGTTCGTAACTGGCGATCCGTCCTGCGAGATCGGCGTCGCCGGGGTACTTTTCCAGGTGTCGGGCATTCAAGCGTTCGAGCAAGTCCACGGTGGCCCGATCCGACCTCTTAGACACGGCTTCAGGCCGGCGAAGGTTGTTCGGCGGTTGCTGGGCGTTGAAGTCAGTTCCCTGGAAGGCGGCCGGGAGGAAGCCGTTGCCGAAGTTGTTCTTGCCACTGCGGGCGAGGCCGCGCGGATCGTTGATTGCGACAAACGCGGGTAACTCCTGATTCTCAGTGCCGAGTGCGTAGGTCACCCACGCGCCGAACGAAGGGAAACCCTCCATCGTGAAGCCGGTGTTCATGAAGTTCTCGCCCTGGGGGTGGGCGCTGGTATCGGTCGAAAGTGCGTGGAAGAAGCAGAAGTCGTCCACCTGAGCCGCCAAGTGTGGCAACAGGTCGGAGGCCATTTTTCCAGTTTCGCCGCGCGGTCGGAACGTCCAAAACGGCTTAGCAATGTTTCCGGTCGGTCCCTCGAAGGTGACCGCGGGAATGCCCGGGGGCTTTTGCCCGTGGAGTTTCATCAACGCGGGCTTGTAGTCGAACGTGTCGACGTGGCTAACCGCCCCGGGGCAGTAGATGACCAGAACCTGTTTCGCCGCCGCTATGAAGTGCGGGGGACGCGGGGCGTACGGGTTGGCCGGATCGATGTCCGGTCGGATCGGGGCGTTGTTGGCCAGCAGTCCGTCGGCGTCGAGCAGGCTCGCCAGCGCCAGGCCAGCCGTCGAGAGCCCGGCGGTGCCGAGAAAACTCCGGCGGTCGAGAAGGCGACGGCCGTGGGGAGAGAGTCGTTCAGGATTGTTCATGGTATTAAGGGAGGAATGCAAACTCGTTGGTGTTGATCAACGCCCGGCACACGAGTGACAGGCCGCCCTGGTTCGCCAATTCAAGACACGCCTTCTGTTCCGGTCCGTCCGGACTCCGGCCGAGTAACAACTGGAAGCAGCGTCGGACGGCCTGCTCCGGGTCGCCGTCCGCTTCCCGGTTCGCCCGGTCGGCGATGCGTTGTGACTGGTCCAGCGCAAACGGGCTGTTCATCAGGTTCAGCGCTTGCAGCGGCGTGGTCGAGACCGGGCGCTTGGGGCGAACCTGGCCGCAGTCGGGGAAGTCGAAGGCAGTGAACATGCGGTCGTCCACTCGGCGCATGCGTTCCTGGTAGATCATCCGCCGCCAGGTGTGCGGGCCATGGCTGTCGGTGACCTGCCACTGGGCGTAGCGTTTCTTCACGTTGTGGATGCGATAACTGCGTCCGCCGAGCTTGCGGTCGAGCACACCGGACGCCTGCAGGATGGTGTCCCGGATGACCTCGGCCTCGACCCGCTTGGGCGGGAACCGCCAGAGCAACGCCGAGCCCGCGTCCACAGCCAGACACTCCTCGCGGGGTAGGCTTGACTGGCGGAAAGCCTGAGACAGGACCATGAGCCGGATGAGGTGCTTCATCGACCAAGGCTCGGGCGGATCGCTCTCGACCGGGTTCGACGGCCGCATGAGTTCAGACGCCAACCAGTCGAGCAGTTCGGGGTGCGTCGGCGCTGCCCCGGCGGCGCCAAAGTCACTCGGTGTCGCCACTATCCCACGGCCGAAGACGTGGTACCAAATCCGATTGGCCGCGACACGCGCGGTCAACGGGTTGGACGGCCGGGTTAACCACTCGGCGAACGCCCGGCGACGCTCGCCACCGGCGGCGTAGGGCTCGACGCCCAGATCGCCTCCGAGTTCGGTAAGGCCGGCCGGAAACACTTCGTCACGCCGGTTCTCGGGACTGCCCCGCCCGAAAATGTATGTCTTGTCCGGTCGGACAAACCGGCCGACGAAGCTCGGCCGGGGGCCCTCCTCGATTGCTTGACGGATCAACGCCTGAAGCCTTTTCATCACCATCGACCGTTCTTTGTGTTTCTTGCTCAGCCGGTCGAACTGTGGGGTCGCGGCGACCTGCTGCCATCGACCGGCGGGCTGCAATACTTCGATCCGGTAAGGCGTCACGGAGCCGGTGTTGAGGTCCTGGAGATAGTCGGTCTCGAGGAAGTCTTCGCGGTTGGAGCTCAGTCGGATCCGGTTGATCTTGCGCGGCCCGGTGAAGGTGAACTGGACCCACGGTTTCTGCTTGCTACCTTTGCGCGCCCGTGCCCCCCACTTTTGAGAGCCGTACTGGCCGTCGTTGATTTTTTGCAGTTCGTTGCGGGGCAGAGTCAGCTCTTTCGGGCTGTCCGTTTGCGTCCCTTCGGCGGCCAGGGCGAAGTTCCGCCTCCGGTCATCGGGGCCGAAAATCTCCAACTCGTCGATGAAGGCGCTGTTCCACAGGAAGGAAATGCGGACCGATCGCGTTGTCGTCGGTGCGAAGTGCACCTCACGAAACCCGGTCCAATGCTCTTCCCAGGGGCCGCTCGGGCGTAACCGCTGTCGCTGCGCGTCGATCTCTTTGAAGATCGCTTTTCCGCGGACTCGGCGGGGATGATCATCGGCCAACTCCGGAAAGCGGCTGCCGAACTCCACGTCCTGGAACACCGCCGCCAACGAATAGTAGTCGGCGATGGAGATCGGGTCGAACTTGTGGTTGTGACAGCGGGCGCACCCAATGGTCATTGCCATGGCGGAGGCGCCGACAGTTTGGAGTACCTCGTCCACGCGGTCCGCCCGTGCTTGGCGCTTGGCCGCTGGCTCTTGGCCTACCGTCGCGGCCGGGACGTGCGGGCCGGCCACCAGATACCCGGTCGCGTCCCCTTGACCGACGCTGTCGCCAGCGACCTGCTCGAACAGGAAGCGGTTGTACGGCTTGTCTTCGTTGAACGACCGGATCACGTAGTCCCGGTACACCCAGGCGTTCTTACGATACATGTTGCTCTCGGAGCCGTTGGTCTCGGCCCAGCGGATCACGTCGAGCCAGTGCTGCGCCCAGCGCTCACCGAAGTGCGGCGAGGCGAGGAGTCGCTCGACCAGTGCACGGTAAGCGGCGTCGGCGTCTTTGGCGTAGGCGTCAAGGAACGCGGTCATCTCCTTCGGGGTCGGCGGGAGGCCCGTCAGGACGATCGAGGTGCGACGGATCAGTGACCGGGGTTCCGCACCCGGGGAGAACGAAAGCCCGGTCTCCCGAAGCCGTTGTCGGAGGAAGGCGTCGATCGGGTTCCCCGACGTCTCGTCGATGTCGGGTACCTCAGGGCGAACTACCGGCTGAAACGACCAGTGGTCCGACTTCTCTCGCGTGACCGCTTCCATCTGCCCTGGCCAGACGGCCCCTTCCTTGACCCAGCGGGTAAGCTGTTCGATGGCACTGGCTGGGAGCTTGTCGCGGCCCTTGGGCATCTCCAATGCCGAATCGACATGGTTGATGGCCTCGATGAGCAGACTTTTCTCGGGCTTGCTCGGGACAACCGCAGGCAG
Organism: uncultured Alcaligenaceae bacterium; assembly: GCA_964410665.1. Taxonomy (GTDB): domain Bacteria; phylum Planctomycetota; class Planctomycetia; order Gemmatales; family Gemmataceae; genus CAYPIE01. The sequence goes on along the minus strand of CAYPIE010000098.1, from coordinate 12,721 downwards.
GCCGGAGTCGCCCCCCCGCAGCATGCCCGCCCGCCGGTCTAGACGCAACCCGGACCGGACGTCTCCGGCGGCGTGACAGGCCCAGCAGTGTTTCGTGAGGATAGGTTCGATATCGCGCTGGAAGTCGAGCTCACCCCCCGGCGAAACGCCCGGCAAGGCAAGGACACAAACAACCAGCGCGAGGCCGCGTAATGACACGTGTTGAATGACGACCATGATCAAATCTCGTCTACTCTTGCACTCAGCTCAGTCGCAATGGGATCACAACGCCGACTTCCAGCCGGCGTCGAGTTGTTTCTTGAGGGCTTCGACGACCTCTGGACGGTCTGCGGCCACGTTCCGGGTTTCCCGCGGGTCGGTTTTGTGGTCGTACAATTCCACGAATACCGGCTCGGCATCGGGGTTGCGGGTGTCTTGCCACACGACCAGCCGGTACCGGTCGGTTCGCATAGCATAGCCCATGAGATGCCGTTCGAAGAGTTCTCGGTCCCACCGGTCGGTCTGTTGGCGGATGATTCGCTGTTCGACGTCCTCGATCAACGGCCCGAAGAAGGTTTTTCGCATGCCTGGTGACAGTGGGTTGGCGGCCCACTCGCGTAGGGCTGGGTTCGGGAACTGGCTGAACGCCGCCTTCTTCCACGGCCGAGCGGGGTCGTCCAACAGCGGCGCGAAGCTGTGCCCTTCGACGTGGTCCGGTACCGGGACTCCGGTCAATTCGCAAAGCGTGGGGTACATGTCGATCAATTCGACCAAGGCGTCGGTCGCTTTCCCGCGGGTCTTCATGTCCGGTGTCCAGATCAGGAGTGGTACCCGAGTGGCGATTTCGTAATTGGTCGCCTTACCCCAGACTCCCATATCGCCGAGGTGCCAGCCGTGGTCACCCCAAACGATGATAATGGTGTTGTCACGGACCCCGGCGTCTTCGAGGGCTCGGAGCATTAACCCGATTTGTGCGTCCACGTAGCTGACACAGGCGTAGTAGCCGTGGAGTAGGGTCCCGGCGAGTTCGTCGCCGATCGGCCCGGATTTGGGGATGCCGTGGCGGGTGCGGAGTTCGAACGATGCGTGTAGCCCCATCGCGGCTCCGCCCTCGGGCCCTTTGCTTTGACTTGCCAATCGAATGTCAGTCGGGTCGTAGAGGTCCCAGTACTTTTTTGGCGCGATGAAATCCAGGTGCGGTTTCGTGAACCCCAACGCCAGGAACAGTGGTTGGCCGTTTTTCTTGGCCAGGTGGTCCTTGAGGGTCGCGATGGCAAGGCGGGTATTGAAGCCGTCGCGGTAGCCGTGGTCGGGGACGTCGGCGGCCTCGTAAGCCGGGCCGTGGATTAGGCCGCCCGAGCCGTCTTTGCCGTATTTTGCCAGCATGCGTTCGCGGTTCTCAGCCCAGATTCGCTGGTTCTCGGGTCGGGCATAATTGCCAGGCAATTTGGGGGCCTTCACCGGGCAACGCCGCCATGCCGGCTTGCGGCTCCAGGAATGTTCGTTGTCGGTCATCCAGGTGTGATAGATCTTGCCGCAGTAGACGGTCTCATAGCCGTGTGCGATTAGGTGTTGCGGCAGGGTAACGATGTCTGGGTTCAGATTTCGGAAGTAGGCGGTGTTCTCGATCACGCCGATTGTGTCCGGCCGAGCTCCGGTCATCAGACTCGCCCGCGACGGGCTGCAGATCGCTTGTTGGCAGTAGGCCCGCCGAAACAAGAGCCCTTGCGCGGCGAGCTTGTCGAGGTTTGGGCTCTTCACGTATGGGGAGCCGTAACACCCCAACTCCGGGCGAAGGTCGTCCACGGCAATGAACAGCACGTTCGGCTTATCGGCGGCCTGGCTTCCGCCTGCCCAGACGAGCAGAACAATGGCAACGCCGAAACACACCAGTCGGCGTCGCGGGGTGCTGGGGTCTCGTTCAGTAGCCAAGCGGTTTCCCCTCTTCGAACAGGGTGTGAATTTCGTCTGCCGTCATGGCGGCGTCAAAGATCGCTAGCTCGTCGATCACTCCGTTGAGGTTGCGGACCGCGAACCACGCGGACTTTCGGAACGGCTGGCCCCAGTTGCCGATCTCCGCCGGGCCGATGCGGAGCGTCGTGATGTGGAACTTGTCCAAGATCGCTTCGCTGCTGACCTGCTTGCCGTTGACGTACTGGTTCACACGACGGCTGACGGGGTCGTACACGGCCGCAAGGTGGAACCACCGGCCACTTTTGGAGATGTCCCAAATCGGCTCGGTGAAGTATACCCTGTGGAGGCCTGCGTCCCGGACCACGCGTTGCTCGATCGGGTTGAAATGGCGAACGTCCTCGGTGTCGTCCACCATGACGGAGAACATCAGTCGCCCATCGTCACGGATCTGCCAGTGCGGTTCGCCGTTCTCGTAGCCGTCCCCCATGAACAGGGCGTTGTACCGGTGTTCCAGGGCATCGATCCGTGCCCAGCAGGCGAAGGTGAACGCCCGGAACTTTCCGTCAATCCGGGTACGGACCCGGGCCCCAGGCCGGTCGAACTCCAAGGCCGTGGACTTAGCGCCGAACCGCCCCGTGGTTTGGCCAACCGGTCCGATGAGTTGCCCGTCGCGATCATCCCGGGTTGACGCCGCATTGGGGACGTTGCGCTGGGCCGCAGACCGGGCGATGGGGTAATAGACGATCAACCGCTTGTCAGCACTCAACCGCTGTGAATGTCGCTTCCATTCAGCGAACCGACTTGTTTCGGCGTCCATGAGTCGCCGCTGCAGGTCGATCTCCGTACTGAGTTGTTGGAACGCCTCCGGTCTTGCCGTTCCTTTGAGCCACCGTCGTTGACCTGTAACCAGATGTTCGCCGTCATGTTCCCCGCCGCGGAGTTGGATCTCCCCGTCGATCACCTCAACCCGGGCGTTCTCCGGACGAACTTCCAGTGCGAACTCGGTGCCCAGGTCGATGATCTCCGAACCATCCACCTGGACGATGAAACCACGAGCAGCCGGCGGTACGTTGGCTCGCAACCGGCCCCTGGCCACGGTCACCGACCAATCCGATTGGATGTCCAGCGCCGCCGGGCCTTCTACAATCAACGTTGCTCCGCAGAAAAAGTCGATTTCCGCGATGCCGTCATCGAACCGCAGGAGCCCGTCCGGCAGGACGTCGCCTTCGTGAAAAGTGGGTGCCCCTTGGGGCCAGCGCAGGTCGACTGCACGTTTTAGCGTAGCATGACCAGCAATCATCGGTTCCGACGGCCCGGTTTCGGGCGATTCAGCACCGGTGATCCGGGCCGCCGGAAGTGCTTGCCACCGTTGGCCGAGCCAGAACGCGACCCCCCCCACAAGCAGGAAAACCGCCGCCGCGACCGCGAGACGGCTGATGGACAGTTGCTGCGGCACAGGCGCTTCGATCGCTCTCGGGGTAAGCGAAGCCTCGGATTCGCTCGCAATGTCCTCGAGTGTCTCACACAAGTTGACCGCCCGGACATATTCCGCCCGCACCTCATCGTTCTGCTCGATGGCGTCCTGCAACCGGTCGAACGCCTCCGGCGAAATGCTTCCGTCGATGGCTTGGAAGATCAAATCACGAAACTTCTCATCCATGTCTGACCTCCTCGGCGATGCGTCGCCGCACGCACTCCAGCAGCCGTTTCCGTAACGCGTTGACGACGCTGTACAACCGCCGAGATCTCACCCCGGTCTCCGTCGCGATGCGGGCGACCGATTGGCCTGGAGCGTAAACGCTCAGGACGAGCCTTCTCTGGTCGCCCTCCAATTCTCCCAGGCAGGCTTCGATGGCCCGCCGTTCCAATTCCTGGCGTTCGAGATCATCGCCAGCGGCTTCCGCCAGACGCTCGACGACACGGTCGCGAAACACTAATCGGTCTCTGGCCCGGTCCCTTTGCCAACTCAGCGCCTTGTACCGGGCAATCACGCAAGCCCAGCGGACGAACTCCGCGACCGAATCGTCTGGATCTCGGGGTGAGAAGTCCGAAAACTTCCGCCAGCACTCCAGCGCTGTCTCTTGCATGACGTCGTCAACGCCGTCCCTTGACGGTAGGAGCGATCGTACAAATCGGCGGATGGCCTGATCGTGCCGGGCGAGCAGGCTGACAAACTCCTGATACTTTGCATCTTGGGGTGTAGGCTCGCGCGCAGGTTGCTCGTGATTCATGCTGCTGTTCTGTCGGGACCAAGCTGCTCCTTGATATTCCGTCACCCGGAGAAATTACCAGACACAAGGCACTTTTTGTGGAAAGTGCTGATCGGCAACCTGTTAGGGACCGGTTCGCTCGCGGCTCTCGAAGGACGTTCGGCCGCCCAGGCGATGGCCGCACGCGAATTGGTTGCTATAACGACTTCGAATGGGATGAAAAAAACCTGAACCATCCTCGTTCTCGAAGTCAATATTCCTGTTCACGTTAAGCCAATACTCTGCGGATTTGCGGTTTGAGCACCGAGGGCTTTCTTCCAAAATTGAAGGACTGCCATTTCCTCTTCGTTTTTGGAGCATTCCGATGGCTGACAGTCTTGACATCACTTTGGACGGGAACAGGGTTTTTGTGAAGGTCAGCGGCAAGTTGAACACCGCCGACTACGAGCAGTTCGTCCCGGTTATCGAGCAACTGCTCAAGGCAAAGGGCAAGATCCGCGTCCTGTTTGAGATCCACGATTTCCAGGGCTGGACTGCCGGGGCGCTGTGGGAAGATCTCAAGTTCGACTATCAGCATTGGAGCGATATTGAGCGGGTTGCCATCGTTGGGGAGACCCGATTGGAGGAGGCGATGTCGGTGTTCTGCAAGCCGTTCACCGCGGCCAAGGTCCAGTACTTCGACCACGCCAAACTCGACGAGGCCAAAGCCTGGTTGGCCGCGGCGTGAAAGAATGAGACGCCTGGCTTATTCCTGCGGTTTGGCCCGGGTGAACACGTGCGTGAAGGCCCGGATGAGTTTCTCTTCCTTGGTTCGGGTGTCGATGTAGATGGTGATGATCGAGAAGGCATCGTCGCTGCGAATGTCCAGGTCGAAGGCAAACTTTTTCTCCAGCCCCAGCTTTTTCATGTACGGATCGTCATCGGTACCAAACATGCGAATACCGTCCGCGGTCGGTTTGCCGCGGGCGGCCACGTGATAGGTCCCGGCGGTGTCGATCAGGAGGATGGTGTACTCGCCGTGGCGGCGGTCAAAGCCCAGGGTGTAGCGGAATGCGGATGCCTCTCCTTTGGATTCACCCTGGCCGTCGATCACCAGGAATCGGTCGCCGAGAATCATCTCTGCCTTGGCGGTTCCAGCAAAGCCGGTGTCTTTGCCACCAGCGCTCATGGACACCGACCAGTCTCCGGCCAGTTTCTTGAGTCGGGCATGTTCCGTGCTGGGGCGGGTGAGTTCGAGTAGTTTCGCGTAGTCTTCCTCCGACGGTGTGATCTGCTCAGGTTGTTCATTCTCCGAGGAATCTGAGTCCGGACTCCCCTTGACTTTGATCCAGGCCACCTCCAAACGGAAGGGCCCGGCTTTCTTGTCGCCGAGCAGGATGCCAAGCCGATTGACCTTGCTCGGATCAAGCTTCTCCTGCACAGCCCGTCCGAACCAGGTGGCCGAGAACTTGTCGATGGGTAGCTCGACTTCGGTCCATTCCCCCTTCTTGGTTTGGAAGGAAGCCCGGTAGGAGAAGGCGGTTCGCTGCGTAGGGACGTACAGGTTGAGGAAATACTCGCGGCCATCGCCGCGAACCCGAAGCACCAACGTGTCGCTGGGTTTCAGATCGAGCTTGGTCGGCGTGCTGCGGACCGAGGCGAACCCGCCGTTGTTCTCGAGCGACAGCGTGCCGTAGAAGTCCATGGTCTTGTCGGCGGTAATGCGGAACTGGCCGTTGGAGCGTCCGCCCATGACGCCGTCGTTGACGCTCTGCCACTGCTTGGCGGCCGCGGCGTCCTGGAAATTGAATAACACCCGGTCTTCCTTGTTGTTCCCGGCGGTCAGAGCTGCTCCTACGAGGAAGAATGCTGCCAGCATTGCCACTCCATTCATGGTTTTTCCTTCCAAAAGTGACCAAAATCCTCGCCCATCCTAGCCTGTTCCTGCAGATGAGCAACGTGCGTTGCTGGGAAGTTGGCCAAGGCCGCACTGCTGGAAGTATCCTGATTTCTTTAGGATCAGTCTCACGGGCTGTGGCCAGAGACAAATAGACCAGGTGATTTTTTCCCGTGCGGAGGATCCGGCGGATGTCCCTTTCACTTGTCTTACACCGCTTCCTGGAGGAGCGTTGTACGGACGCACAGCCGGATGCAGTGCTCTTGGCCGCGTTGGTGCGGCGGCCCGGGCCGATGGTGTTCGGCGTGTGTCGGCGGCTGCTGGGCAACATGCCGGATGCCGAGGACGCCTTCCAAGCAGTCTTCGTGGTGCTGTTGCGGAAGGTGGCCGGCATCCACCGGCCGGACCGTCTGGGCGGCTGGCTGCATAACGTCGCACGTCGCTGTGCCCGCGAGGCATTGCTGGCCAAGGCACAGCTGGCCTGGGGCGAATACACTCTGGTAGCAACGGACCGATCTACGGTGCTTGCACGCAAGGCTGACCAATATTTTTTTGTTCTATCCGGGTGAGCCTACCCTGGTTTATGAACTCTACCTGTTGCCCGGGCCGACCCCGGCCAAGGATGTCTTGTTGCTGAAGCTCTCCGGCCAGGCCATCACCGACAAAGGAAGCGTCGTCTTGCGTCGGCTGCCGCGGAGCCCGCAGGCGGATGCGGCGCCGGCTAGGGAGGTTCGCAAGGTCGAGATCATGGTCATTGCCCGGGACGGCAAGCCTCTACGCTACCACCTGGCCTACAACGGAGAAGCTCCCTACCGGGACGATCAGGCCTTGACCCGCGACCAGGTGGTCAAGCGGCTCACCTCCCGGCTCAACCGGCTTACTGGGCAGCTTGCCCCGTTCGAGATAGAGCTGGTGCTGTCCCAGGAGGAAGTCGACGCCGATCGGGTGGTCGGGTTGATCAGCGAGATCAAGCAAGCCGAGGCCTTGGCCGGCATGGTCAAGGCGGTTCAGATTCGCGTCGTCGATAAAAAATGAGTTCGCACAGACGGATCAACCCCCAGGCGGGGAGGCTTCCCTTGCCGCCTGGGGGTTGGCACCATTACTTGGCAGCCACGGCACAATCCTGATTCGCCGCAGTCGATGAGCTTCGCTGATTCCACGGCATCTTGGCGATCAGCATGCCCATGCCGCAGGTATCGGTCACCCCAGCGAAGACCAGCCCGGCACCGACGAAGCCGCTGATGCCCAGAAAGCCAGGATGCACAAACGCCCCGAGCACGGTACCGAGGACTACCAACGACCCCGCGGCGATCCGCACCTGGCGCTCCAGCGACATCGTTTTGCGGCCTCGCTTAACCGGCAGCCCGGCCTGCTCCCAGGCTTGCGTGCCGCCCTCGACGTTGACCACGTTGGTGTAGCCGGCGGCGATGAACTTCTCGCACGCTTGCTTGGCACGGTTGCCGCTGCGGCAAATGACATACAGCGGCTCATGTGCGGTGCCGTTGCGGGCTTGCATGACGGCGTGAGGGTCGAGCTTGTCCAGCGGCTGTAAGTGGGCCGGCTCGGCATGCACTTCCTCATACTCGGCGGGGGTACGCACATCGAGCAGGTCGACGTGGCCGGTCTTCAAGCGTTCCGCCAACTCACGCGGTTGAATCGTCGGTACACTCATGATCAATCTCCGGAAATGAGATGGTCTTGTTCAGCAGCTTTCCAGGTCTTGTACGCACCGGTCAGATTGCGACAGCGAATGCCGTGCTGCTGCAATAGGCGGCACGCAACGTAAGAACGCTGACCTGTTTGACAATGGGCGATGATCTCCCGGTCGCGTGGCAGCTCGCCCAGCCGTTCACGCAACTCCGATAACGGAATCGCCAGCGCCCCCGGGATCGCTCCTGCGGCCCGCTCACCGGGATTGCGTACATCCAGGATGACATGGCCGGCGGCTGGCAAGTCCGCCAGCTCGTACCACTGGATGACTTGCACATCGCCAGCCAGCACGTTCTGTGCGGCCATGCCAGCGAGGTTGATCGGGTCCTTGGCCGCGCCATAGGGTGGGGCATAGGCCAGCTCGAGGTCGGCCAGGTCGTCGACGGTCATCCCAGCTTTGATGGCCGTCGCCAACACATCGATCCGCTTGTCCACGCCGTCACGCCCGACGGCCTGACCGCCCAGCAGCTTGCCGGTGTCCGGGGAGAACAGGATTTTCACATCGATCGGTTGGGCCCCAGGGAAGTAACCAGCGTGCGACGGTGGATGCAAGTGGATGGCCTGGTAGGGCATGTTGAGGCGCCTGAGCATCTTCTCGTTGGCGCCGGTGCACGCGGCCGTCAGCGTAAACACACGTACGATCGCGGTGCCCAGGGTGCCGCGGTACACCGAGGGACGGCCGAATAAGTTGTTCGCGACGATGCGGCCCTGGCGATTGGCCGGGCCGCCCAGAGCAATCAGGCTCCACTGGCCGGTGACCCAGTCGCGGACCTCGATGGCATCGCCCACCGCCCAGATGTTCGGGTCGCTGGTGCGCAAGTGCTCATCGACGCGGATGCCTCCGCGCTCGCCAACCTCCAAACCGGCATCGCGGGCCAGCCTCGACTCGGGCCGCACGCCCAGGCCGAGCACCACCACGTCGGCCGGTAGCCGCGTACCATCGTGGAGGATCACCACCGAGGCCTGGGCCAGCTCGTCCGGCTGGGGCGGTTCAAACCCGGCGACCGGGTTTCCCAAGATCAGCTGTACCTGCTGCCGGCGGATCTCCGCATGCAAAGGCGCTGCCATCTCCGGGTCGAGTGGGGCCAGCACCTGCGGCTTGACTTCGGCCAGGCTCACCTCCAGACCCCGCTGGTGCAGTTGCTCGGCCACTTCCAGCCCGATGAAGCCGCCACCGACCACCACCGCGGTGCGGGCGGCGGTGTCGCGGATCCAGCCGTCGATGGCATCCATGTCGGTGATGTCGCGGAGGACAAACTGCCCGGGGCGGTCGATGCCCGGGATCGGCGGTCGTAACGGGGCCGCGCCCGTCGACAAGATCAGGTCATCGTAGGGTTGCTCGAAGATGGTGTCGCGGGTCAAGTCGCGGACGGTGATCGACCGATTGGGCCGGTCGATGGCGGTGACTTCGTGCCGCACACGGACATCCAAGTTGAACACCCCCTTCAGGTGCTCGGGGGTTTCGACCAGGAGCCGATCACGCTCGGCGATCTCGCCGCCGAGGTAATAGGGGAGGCCGCAGTTGGCGAACGAAACATACGGGCCACGCTCAAACATGGTAATCTCGGCGGTTTCGCTAAGCCGCCGCGCGCGGGCGGCCGCACTCGCCCCGCCCGCCACGCCGCCGACAATCACAATCCGTCGTGCCATCACTGCCCTCCCGCGGAAACTGTCGGGTGAAGTCTGGGTCGTTGAAGGGAAAGTGGTTCCTCGCTAGAATGCATCGGCTCAAAAAGTCACCAATATTACAATATCACCGGGAAGTAATAGATTCAAGGGAAACCCTCTCATGCCGCCCCACTTGGACCAGGAACACCTCATGGCCGTTGCTCGGTTGTTCCGGGTCCTCTCGGAACCCACGCGGCTGGCGATCCTTCAGGCGCTTCGCGAATCGCCTTGTTCGGTCAATGTCCTGATTGAAGCCACCGGTGGGAAGCAAGCCAACATCTCCAAACAACTGGGTATCCTCTACGATGCCGGCTTGTTACAGCGCGAACGGCAAGGCAACCAGGTCATTTACTCCATCCGCGAGGCGATGATCTTTGACCTATGTGAACTGGTCTGTGACAAGCTCAAACGCGATGCCGAGCGGCAAATGGCATCGCTACGTCGGCTAGAGGATTAACACCGATCGCGCAAGTTGCACCGACTGGGCCGTTCTATGGCTGAGGCGTGCGGGCGTGTCTCGTGCGTCTCGGTTCCGCTGACGAGGGCTCTCGTTGCGACCTTCGGGAAGGGCGAGGGTCCTCGGTGCATTGGCCTATCCGCAATTGCCTCGTTTCCCAGTTTTGTTGTATGCTCAATTATCTGACTGGGCCTCTTTGACGATGTCCACGGGGTCTGTCCGCCCAGTGGCTAGCCCCACTTACGTTCCAGCAACATCATGGCACGCATCCTCTGTCCGCACTGCACCGGCCGCCTGGTTTTGCCCAGCCAGGTTCCTACCCGCCGCGTCCGCTGCTCACACTGTCACCGGAAATTCTTCCCCAACGAGGGGATCCCGGCTCCCAAGCCGTCGCGCGTCGCTCAGGCCGCCGGGACGACCGTGGACTATGAGGTGCTTGACGACGAGCCGGTGGTGATCCCAGAGCTTGTCGAGGATGTCGAGGACAATGTCTTCGCCAACCTGGACGAGTCCGAGGAGACCGACAACCCTCCGGCCCGTGCAGGCAAGGGGGCCGCACAGGAGCAGGCCGTTGACACACCTGCAAGGCCATCACGCCCACGGCGACATACGACCGGGGGCCGCAAAGCTCAGCAACGCGATCGCTCCCCGGAGAAACTGACCCCAGACCAACTGGCCGCGCTTCGCACCGGGGTATTCCTCAACGTCATCGGCATGGCTTGCCAGGCCGGGGCCTGTGCCATCATGGCCTTGTTGCTGATTCTGAGCTGGGCCGGTCTCAACCTGGGCGAGAAAGTGTTTCTGATCGCCGTTATCCCAGGTATCGCGGCCTGGCTGATCGCCGCGGTCGGTGGTGGCTTCCTGTTGGCCGGTCCACAACGGCCGACCACGCTTGGCTTTGCCGTCGGCTTTCTCGGTGTGGCCGTCCTGCATGCGATTTTGATGCTGGTGACCATGAAGGAAGCGGATACGCCCGGTTTCCTGAGCAGCAGTAGTGAGCTGATCGTTTTTGTTACCCAGCTGCCCGTGCTGGTGATGCTACTGCCGGCGGCGGTCAACAACGTCCTGGATTCGATGCCAGCGGTGTTGCTGACAACCGCGTTTCTCGAGTTCGCCCGGTTTATCGTATTGCTCCTCACCGTGCGGCACCTGGCTGAGTTGGTGCGTGACCGAGATACGCCGGGTCAAGCCATGGCCGTGATGATTGTCCTGCCGGGGATGCTGATTGGCTTATCGGTGTTCGTGCTAATCTTCTCAGAGATTTTTACCGCCGATGCCTCCAACGCCCGCTTGGTGGCCAATTTGCTCATGGCCGGACTGGTGCTTCTGTATGCCTGCATCGCCGGTTTACTTGCTTGGACAGCAGTGGTACTCCAGAGCGGCGTCGAGGGCATTGATCGTCGCCGCTAAGCCGCGGTTAGAACCCGTGCTGTCCGTTGCCCTCTTCGGGTGGCGGGATGGGCCGACCGTGGGGGTCGGTCTTGCTCCGTTGCACGGCCGCGGCCAGACGATCGCGTAAGTTCTTGTCCAAGTAGTGTTCCATCCGTTCGGCCGGGGCGTGGAGGTGGTCCAAGGGCAAGTCCAGTTCCTGCTGCAGGAATGTCTCCCACAGGCGGTGGGCACGGACGAGTTGACTGGCTCGACGCTGCCCGGCCTTGGTCAACTCGAGCGTCCGCGCATCCGTTAACTGAACCATTCCTTGGCGGCGCAAACGCCACACGGCCAGCCAGCCGAGCCCTTGTCCAGAACGCAGGCGAATCGCCGCTGGGGTCGGGGGCAGGTCGATCCGACCCCAAAGCCCACGCGTTTCCTCGATGCGATACAGCTGTGCCAAGATGTCTTCTTGGATGATGCGCAGGCGGAGCTGCAGGTTGTCCCACCAACGCCGCACCAGACCATATTTCGGGGCGAACAGCACCGCCAGGAGAAAGATGCCGCCGGCGGCGACGGTCATCATCCCCGCCACATTGACATCCAACCACACTCCCAGCAGCACACCGAAGACACTCGAAAGCACTCCCACAAGGGCGGCCCAGAGCAACATGCCCAGCAGACGATCGCTCAGTAAGTGCGCGGTCGCTCCTGGGACGATCAGCATGGCGATCACCAGAATCGACCCCACCGCCTCAAAGGAAGCCACCGCCACACCCGCCACCATCGCCATCAGCAGGTAGTGCACCAGCCCTGCGGAGATCCCCATGGCCGTGGCCAGGGCGGGGTCAAAGGTGACGATTTTGAGTTCCTTCCACAGCAAGGTGACAAACACCACTACCCCCACGCTGACGACCAACAAGGTCACAAAGGCACGGGGCATCGTCACTCCGAATACTTCGGTGGTATACAGCGGCACAATGCTCAAGATCCCATGCAGCACGCAGCTCGGATCCAGATCGACATTGCGTGCCTGGCTAGAAATCAGGATGACACCCAGGGCAAACAGTGAGGTGAACACCACCCCCATGCTGGCATCCTCGGGCACCTTGCCGAGCCGGTGGATGGAGGCAGTCAGAAAAGCCGTCAGGACGCCCAGCCCCATCGCCCCCAGCACAATCGGCAACCCGGTCCGCTGGTGGGTAAACAAGAATGCCAAGGCAATCCCCGGCAGCACCGCGTGGCTAATCGCATCGCCCAGCAGGCTCATGCGCCGTAACACCAGGTAGCAGCCCAGAATGCCACTGGACAGCCCACACAGGGCTCCCACGGCGATCATCCACAGATTGATGCTGTCAAACAGGGGCATCATGACGGTCCATTTTGGCTGGAATGCGATCCTGGAGCGGTTGCGGTAAGTCGGAACCCTCGGACGTCAGTCCGGGGCTCGCCTTTAGAAACAGAGGCGATTGCGGTACGGAAGAGGCAGCGGCGCTTGCGGGAAGTCAGGAAGAGGCAGAGGCGCTAGCGGGAAGT
>CAYPIE010000097.1:0-20578 GCA_964410665.1 uncultured Alcaligenaceae bacterium | reverse complement strand
CTATCCGCTGGCCGTGCTGCCCGAAGCCGAGCGGGACGCATGGCTGGACCTGTGGGGTGAGGTGCAGACGCTTCTGCAGCAGGCCCGCAACGCTCTGGCTGATGAATAAATCATCAACATATGATCTATATTAATGTTCAATATCGTTGTTGCCGAGATCCTCGGGGGCTATCCCCGGGAACCTTGCTGGAGGTCATGCCCGCGGGCGTAATCCCGTCGGGCGGTCCGACCACCACACCCTTGGGTCCATGGAACTCTCCATTCTTCGGTTGTCGCTGCCCACCGATCAGGTTACATTCCCCTTCACCGATCTTCTCACGTTGAACGTTTGGGCCTTGAGGGTAAATTCATGGACCGTCCGCGACACGCGTTCACGCTGATCGAACTGCTGGTGGTCATTGCGATCATTGCCATCCTGATCGGACTATTACTCCCAGCGGTGCAGAAAGTCCGCGAGGCCGCCAACCGGATCAGCTGCCAGAACAACCTCAAACAGCTCGGCCTGGCCCTGCACAACTATGAGTCGACGATCGGGAAGTTTCCGGCCGGTTCGCCGCAACCCTTTGGCCAAGGGTACCTCTCACCCCATATGCAGATTCTTCCCTATGTTGAACAGGCGAACTCCTACATCCTGTTCGATTTTAACCAGGGGCCGTTTGCCTCGATCAACCAGCAGGCGGCACGGCAAAAATTGCCCCTGTTCCTTTGCCCTGCGGAGACACAGCGTGGCGAAGGGTTCCAGATGGGCTGGACCAACTATCATTCCAACTGTGGTACCTGGGCCTATTCCGCCGGCCGCTGGGATGGGGTGTTCGGCATCGATCATGTCCAAGCGGGCATCCCGGCATTGGGGCCAATTTCCATCAACAGCATCTCCGACGGTTTGAGTAACACCGCCGCCTTTGCCGAGGTGGTCAACGGCTTTGGGGTGCGGCTCGGTTCGGGGCCGCCCCGATCACGGAAGGCCGATTGCTTTGAATTTGGTCCGCCCCGATCGAACGACCCGGTGACGGCCCGGCAACTGTTCAAAAGACGCGAAGATTTCTGGGACCGGGCCCAGGTCCCGCAAAACGGCGGCTGGCGCTGGCGCGGCTACCCGTGGAGCGAAGGCACCCCCTGGCGCAACTGGTACAACCACCTGATGCCCCCCAACTCGGTCTGCTGGGCCCCATCGTCCGGCGGGCAATGGGGATCGTTCGGCCGCTGGTATCTGGTCTCCCCGGCCACCAGCTACCACACCGGCGGCGTCAATGTCGTCTATGCCGATGGCAGTGTGCACTTCGTCCGGGACAACATCGATGCCAACGTCTGGTTTGCCTATGGCTCGCGCGACGGCGGTGAAGTGGCCCAGTGATCGTCGGTGGGTATTCGGGGTCAATCCTGCTTGCCAGTAGTCACGACCGATCTGAGATGCTAAGCTACCTAGGCGATTATCGTAGCGATATTTCGGTGTGAGACCGTTCTCTGGCGTTCCGCCAGGGCTGAATTTGCTCGCCATCGCATCCGCGGGAACGTTGTTCTTGGTGCCAGGGGCATTGGCCCAACGGCTGCACGAGAACAACGCGTTCACAGCCGTTGGGCCAACGCCCCTGGCTCGGTGAACGTCCCCGCTCCTGCTTCGAAGTCTACCAGATATCTCTGCGATGATTTCGCTAGCCCGACGAAGAGGCAATTGCGCTAGCCCTCGGATGAGCTTGCGACGCTCGACTGTTGGTCCTGCAGACGACGGCGCAGACGCATCATCCGGACCTTGACGGCGGCGGTGGACAGCCCCATCTGTTGAGCAATCTCTTCCAGCGCATAGCCTTGAGCGCGCAGACTCAGCATTTGGTCCTCGATCGGATTGAGCTGTTGCCGCAGCCGCTCGACTTGATCGCGGAGTTCGGCCAGTTTGGCGGGAGTCTGCCCCGGAGTGGTAAGGGTGGCAAGCACCCCGAGATCCGCCGCGCTGCCCGTCGAGCCTGGCATGTCCCGTTGCTGCCGCTGCGCGCGCCGCCAAACCCGGGCTGCCTTCCGCCGTAATATGGTGCGGGCCAGCCCCAGCAGACGCTCGGGGCCGGTCACCTCCAGGCGGTCGGCCTGCAGGTGCCGCCAGAGCGTGCGATGCACCGACTGCAACAGATCCGCCGCGCTCAGATACGGCTGCAAAGCCGGGCTCAGCTGCACCCGGGCCATCACCCGTAAGGCCGGCTCGTAGTGAGCCGTCAACGCGGCGAACGCCGCGGCATCCCCTTCCCGACAGCGGGCCACCAGCTCAACAAACGATACTTCGGGCATAGCCATGCAAGCTCCTCATGCTTCGAAGGGCTGCCACAACGCTTGCGAAAAAGTTACCAGATGGATGTTCCTTTTTGGGCCGTTTCGGACATACCATCAGCGAGAGACCACGAATTTTGTTTGGCTCGGCTCCGGGAGGCTCGTCGATGTCCGACCACGAAACCCGATCGCTTCCCCCCGACGATGCCCTGGCAAACGCGTGCGCTGCCCTCGAACAAGCCCTGCGCGTCGGTCAAGCTTGCATGCCCGAGGCCCTCCTCAAGCAGTACCCGCAACTAAAGCAGGATAGCGAAGCACGCCTGGAGCTGCTCTACTTCGACTTTGTCCTGCGTGAGGAGCTCGGACTGCAACCGGATCCCAGCGACTACCTCCAACGCTTCCCCGACTGCCAAACCGAACTCCAACGTATCTTTGAGCTCCACCTCCAGCCCCTCACCCAGATCGATCCAGACCCCGAACCGGCAGCGATTCTCCCGACGCCTGTCGACCCCACCATCGACGCGATGATCGGCCAGGGGGGCATCAGCCAGATCTTCCGCATCCGCGACCCCAAGTTCGACCGGCATCTCGCCCTCAAGACCCTTCGACCCGACCGCGCGGCCTACCCCAGCTTGCACCTGCGCCTGCTCCAGGAAGCTCGCGTCATGGGCTGGCTGCAGCACCCCAACATTCCCCCGGTCTTCCAACACGGTCAGCTCGCCGATGGACGACCGTACTTCACCCTCAAACTAATCCACGGGCGTGACTGGGACCAGCGGCTCGCCGAGCGGACCGCCCCCACCGACGATCTGGCCGAACAGCTGAGCATCTTCGAGCAAGTCTGCCAAGCCGTCGGCTATGCCCACCGCCAGGGCATCATCCATCGCGATCTGAAGCCACACAACGTCATGGTCGGACGCTTTGGTGAGGTCCAGGTCATGGACTGGGGGCTGGCCAAACGACTCGACCGTAACGCGCCCGACGCCGAACTGTCTCAGTTCGTCGACACAGAAATCACCCACGATGCTGAGACCAGCGTGGACGGCGCGGGGCCGCTGCCACTCGACGGCCAGACGCAGCCTGGCAGCGTGCTCGGCACCCTGGCCTACATGGCCCCCGAGCAAGCCAACGGACAGATCGACCAGGTTGACGCCCAGAGCGACGTCTTTGGACTCGGAGCCATCCTATGTCAGCTTCTCACGGGTCAGCCGGCCTACACCGGCAACTGGCAGAAGATCCAGCAGCAAGCACAACAAGGTGATCGGAGGGAGGGGGTCGCCCGGCTTGATGCCTGCGCCGCCGATCCGGAGTTGATCACCCTGGCGAAGCGGTGTCTAAACCCAACCAAAGCGGACCGGCCGAGCGATGGGGTCGCCGTCGCGGAGGCGATCGCCGGCTATCGTGCCGATGTGCAACGGCGTCTGCAGCAAGAACGGATCGAACGCGAACGCCAGCAGGTCCGGGCAGTTGAACAGCGACGCAAGCTGGTCTGGCAACTCAGCCTGGCCGGGGTGGTGCTGCTTGGCGTGATCTTGCTGGCCTGGTGGCGGACCACGACCATCCAGGCGGCCGTGCGTGATCGTCGCGAGGCGGAGCAAACGTTCGCGACCCTCAAGCAGCAGTTGGCCGGCAATGATCCCTGGCAGAAACCACGGGCGTTCGATGCCTTACGCAGCCAGCTCCTGCCCGATGGACCAGAGGATCTCCGTCACAAGCTGGCCGATTCCCAAGAGCATTGGCAGACGGTCGAAACCCTGGACCAGATCCGCCAAGACGGCATGGTCTGGACCGAAGACGGGTTTGACTGGGAGACCATGATCCAGCGTTATGCCCAGACCTTCCGCCAGCGTGAGCTGGACATTGCCCGAGATGCACCGGAAGCATTGGCCGAACGGATTCGGTCTTCGCCGATCCGAAAGCATTTGCTCGCTACGCTCGATGACTGGGCCAAAGCACTGCATCGGTTGCAGAAGTACCAAGCGAGGGATCGTGTCCTGGCGGTGACCCTGAAGGTGGAACCGGACGTTGCGCTACGCGATCCCAAACAGTGGACCCAGCCGAAGCAGATCGAGGAGTGGCTCCAGGGTGCCGATGACCGAACAACATCCGCATCACTTGTGCTTCTGGTAGCCCAGGGCATTGAGGATGCAACGCTCAAACAACGCTGGCTCGAGGCTCATTATCTACGTCACCCAGACTGGTTTGATCTGTTATTTGAGCTTGGTTACCTAGCTTGGGAGCAAGCGCGGTGGCAAGCTGCCATCGGCTACTATCGCGCGGCGTTGGCCATCCGTCCGAACAACCACGCCGTCTGGCACAACCTTGGCTCGGCCTACAAAGCCGCCGGCAAACCGGATCAGGCTGCGGCCGCCTACCGGAAAGCGATCCAGCTTCGACCGAACGACGGCCGGTCCCAGGTTCACCTGGGCATTGCTCTGTACCAACAACAGCAGTTTAAGGCCGCCATCGCCGCGTACCGGCGTGGGTTGGCACTCGCACCCGACCATGCCCATGCACATACCAACCTAGGCGTGGCCCTGTTACTGCAGGGCGATCGTACCGCTGCCATCGCCGCCCACCGCAAAGCCATTGAACTCAACCCGAAGCTTGCCGCGGCTTACGACAATCTAGGCATTGCCTTGATGCAGGATCGGCAGCCGGATGCAGCCATCGCCGCCTTCCGTGCAGCAGTCCAGCTCGAATCCGACAACCCTCAAGCCCACAGCAACCTTGGCAAGGCCCTAGCCGTGCAACGGCAGTTTGCCGCGGCTATCGCCGAATTTCATCGCGCCATCGAGCTCCAGCCCAAGGATGTCATGGCCCACTGGAACCTCGGCATTGCCCTGCTGGAGGCGGGCAAGTTTCGCGAAGCACGCACCTTCCTGGTGAATGCTCAGAAGCTCGCTTGGGGCTCGGGAAGACAACGGTTGCCCTTCGCCAAGTGGATTGGCAAGGCCGAGGCATTGCAGGCCCAAGAAGACCGCTGGCAACAGATCCGCTCGGGCGCAGTGCAGCCGGTGGATGCCATGGAATGCATCCAGTTGGCCGAGTTCTGTTTGCTTCATCGCCGCCGATACGCCGCCGCGGTGTCACTTTATCGTCAAGGGTTTCGGCGTGAGCCCCAATTTGCCGAGAAGAGCCGTTATAATGTCGCCTGTGCGGCCTTGCGTGCGGCCGGTCAACCGCGGCCGGCCTCCACGGTCGAAGCCGACCCGCGCGGCTGGTATCGTTGCCAGGCTCTTGCCTGGCTGCGTAAAGAACTTCTTACTCTCGAGGCCCAAGTCACCCAGGACTCCCCGAATCGCCGAGGGCAAGTCGCTCGGACACTCGCCTTTTGGCGGACCGATCCCGACCTGACCAGCGTCCGCAGCCCCTGGACCTTGGCGGTGCTGTCCGAGCCTGAACGCCTGGCTTGGCGACGCTTCTGGCAGCAAGCGGCCACGCTCAGCCAGCAGGTTACCCCGTCCCGTGAACCGTCCACAGCGACCAAGACTCCTTAAGTCGCAGCTCCAATTCCCGCCCTCAGACTGACGGCCTATGATAAGAGAAATGGTTGTGTGACCACGATTGCAAAGCAGCCCGCGTGAAGCGACAACGCACGCTGGTGGAAGACGCTTTGAATGACTAAAGCATATGTGGAGCTTTTGATAAAATCCAATGAGTGATCTGACGTTTGACTACGACCTCGTAGTGGTTGGGGCAGGGCATGCGGGTGTGGAGGCCGCGCTGGCCGGTGCCCGCATGGGGCTGCGGACCGCGCTGTTAACCATCAACGCCGATGCGGTCGCACAGATGAGCTGTAATCCGGCCATCGGGGGCGTGGCCAAGGGGCAGATCGTCCGCGAGCTAGATGCCCTGGGTGGTGAGATGGGCCGTTGTATTGATGCCTCGGGCATTCAATTCCGCATGCTCAACCAAGGCAAGGGTCCGGCCATGCACTCGCCACGGGCTCAGGCCGACAAAAAGCTGTATCAGTTCACCATGAAGCGGACCGTTGAAGAACAGTCCAACCTCACCCTGCGTCAGGAACTCATTGAGAATCTGTTGCTCGAGTCACTGCCCGAGCGTAGTGGGGGACCGCGGAAGCGGATTGTCGGCGTGGTGGCGGCAGGCGGAACCCAGTATCGGGCCCGGGCGGTGGTGTTAACCACCGGCACCTTTCTCAAGGCGATGATGCATACCGGTGAGGCCAAGTCGCGTGGTGGCCGGGCCGGTGATACGGCAGCCGAAGGGCTCAGCGACAGCCTGGCCGCGTGTGGCTTCGAGCTGGCCCGCTTCAAAACAGGTACGCCTTGCCGGCTCAATGGCCGGACGATCGACTTTTCCCAGCTGGACATTCAGCCCGCCGATGCGGTGCCGCGTCCGTTCTCGTTTGCCAATGATCGGATTACGACGCCGCAGATTGATTGTCATATCACCTTTACCAACGAGGCCGTCCATGAGCTAATCCGGGCCAATCTGCATCGCGCACCAATGTACACCGGTCAGATTGACTCCTGCGGTCCGCGCTACTGCCCTTCCATCGAGGACAAGGTCGTCCGCTTCGCCGACAAGGACCGCCATCAGATCTATCTCGAGCCCGAAGGATTAAACACACTAGAATATTATTGCAATGGAATTAGCACCAGCCTGCCCAAGGATGTTCAATTTGCCATGTTGCGGCAGATCCCTGGCTTAGAGAACGCGGAAGTGATGCGCTGGGGCTATGCCGTCGAGTATGACTACGCACCGCCGACGCAATTGCACGCCAGCTTGGAGACCAAGCAGGTCGCTGGGTTGTATTTCGCGGGGCAGATCAACGGCACCACCGGTTATGAAGAAGCGGCGGCGCAAGGGCTGATGGCCGGGATCAATGCCGCGCTCGCGCAGAAGGGGTCAGAGCCATTGATCCTGGATCGATCACAAGCATATATGGGCGTTTTGATTGACGATCTGATTACTCGCGGGGTGGATGAGCCCTATCGCATGTTCACCTCGCGGGCGGAGTATCGTCTGACCTTGCGCCACGACAATGCCGACCGTCGCCTGACTCCGGTTGGGCAGTCGATTGGCCTGGTGCCAACCAGCGCCTGGCAGCGGCTCCAACAAAAGGAGGCCCAGATCCAGTCCCTCCATGCGAGCCTCGGTCAGCTCAAGTCGCAGGGCAAGCCCTTGTCCCACTGGCTGACCCGCGGGGATACCACATGGGCGGATCTGGTCGGCTGGTTTCCCGAGCTAGCGATCTGGCAAGAGCGACCAGAAGTGGTGGAACAAGTAACCTTGGAATTGCGTTATGCCGGCTACATTCGTCGCCAACAAGCTCAGGTGGAGCAGTTCCAAAAGCAAGAACACCGCGTCATTCCCACGGGACTGAACTATCACGCCTTGCCCCAGTTACGCATGGAGGCGAAGGAGAAGCTGTCGAAGATTCGGCCGGCCAACATGGGCCAGGCGAGCCGAGTCAGCGGCATCACGCCCGCCGATCTGGCGGTGCTGCTATTCTATCTTGACTGATGAAATGGGGCAGGCTATGGGGAACCCCGCGTTGAGAAATCGAGGCCCGGTTAACGAGCGATTTCCGGGCAGGTGGGTGAAGGACTTGGCTTGGGCCATCGAGGTTCAAGGTTGGCCTCTGAGAAACGAGGAGGTTGGCAACGGGTTGTTGGTTTGGCGAATCTAGGTAAATCGACTTGGTGGCTACCAATTGGCCGTGGTAAAGCGATTGGCCAAAGGTTACGTCAAACGCGTGCTGGACGAGGCATGAGAAGCTGGGCAGTGGGGATGGGGTACTGGTTTTGCGTTGACAGCATTTCAGGGCCCTTTATAATTTGTTGCGTGAAAGATTGGTGATCCTCTCCCAGCTTGCAACGCGTCGTTCTGGTTTGGCGCGGCTCCAAATGACCCCGTTCCTCCTCCTGCGCTCGACCGTGCGCTAACTCCCACGGTGGTGTCAGGGATACGGCGAAATCTAGTGTTCAGGGACGAATCTGGTTTCGGTTCGACCAGGATGGTCGGGTTTGGAACCTTCCTCATGCGAGCTGGCACACGGCCAGTCAAGGGTGGATTTACGCATGAAAACGGTGTTCACGACCGGTGAAGCGGCCAAGATCTGTAAAGTCTCTCAGCAGACGATCATCCGCTGTTTCGATAATGGCCAGCTCAAGGGATTTCGCGTACCCGGCTCCCGGTTCCGCAGAATTCCACGCGAGGCACTCTACAAATTCATGAAGGATAATGGCATTCCTACCGACGCCCTGGAAAGTGGCAAGCGGAAAATCCTTCTGGTCGATGATGATCTCGAACTCGTCGAGCTGGTTCATAAGGTCCTTGAAGAAGACGGCCGCTTTGAAGTACGCATCGCCAACAACGGCTTCGATGCCGGTATGATGGTTAAGGATTACCACCCGGACTTGATCATCCTCGACGTCATGCTTCCCGATATCAACGGCAAGGAAGTTTGCCACCGCGTCCGTGCCGACACGGCCTTGGAGGATGTGCGCATCCTCTGTGTCAGTGGCATTGTCGAAGAAGACAAGATTCAAGAACTCAAGCTTGCCGGTGCCGATGACTTCCTGCACAAGCCCTTTGAGATCGAAGAGCTCATCGATCGCATGTGCTTGCAGCTGGAGATGGAATCGGCGCATTCGCCTGCCTAAGTCTCCAAAACGAACCACGCGGGAATGTATCGCGCAGACTGCTTGATCAACGACATCGCAACAACCTTCTGCGTGTCGCTCACCGCGTGGTTCTGACGCTTCTTTGCTACCCGAGCGACACTCCTGATTGACGCGTCTGGTTCGCGGCAATCCTCGATCCATGGCCATCTAGCGTCGAGCCCGGAGCATTGCTCGGCTCCACGGTTACGGTATGGACCGCCGTACTGATCAAGGAGCGATCAAGGTGACCGCATCCCTGCCCGGCGACGCCGCGAGCCAGCTTCGTCCCTTGCTGCCGACGGCCGCTAGCTTGCAGTTGCTAAGCCGCACACCGAGCCCGACTTATTGGGATATGTTGCGACATGATCCCGGTCTGGCCCTGCTGTTGGTCACTTGCTTGCCAGAGTTGTGGCGTCCCGCCCCCTTCTCGCTCCAGCTTTTGACCACACCTCGACTCCTTCAAACGGCGTTGGCCCAGTTCCAGGAGCCTGGCGCTGTCTATTTTGATGCACGTAGTCGGCCGCTCCAACCGATCGTCCGCTATTGCCGAACGTTGGCCAACCATGCCTGGCGGATCGCTTGGCGTACCCAGCGGTGGGACGCGGAACTAGCCTGGGTGGCGGGGCTCCTCGCGCCTCTGGGCTGGTACGCACTGGGTGCGACGTCCAGTGCAACCGTCGCGGCGTGTTTGCAAGATCATTCGTTTTTACGTTCTCCAGCGGACAGCCAACGGCACTATTTTGGCCGCACGGCCTGTGAGATCGCCCGACGGCTGGCCCGCCGCTGGCAGCTGCCGCCGGTCTTGCATGCGGTGGTCGGCCATGTGGAGTTGCCCCTGGAGCAGGCGACGGTGTTGGGCGGCCATCCCGACCTGCAAGCGATCTTGCAACTGGCTGTCTATCTAACCCACCAGCAACTCCCTGAGACCCCGCTGTTGCCCGTGCCGGTTCAAGTGGAAGCCGCCCAAGCGCGTCTCAACCTGGATGATGCGAGCTTGGCAAGTCCGACCCCGATGGCCGAGACGATGACCTTCGATCCTGCCAATGTTTTCCTTTGGCAAGATCCACGGGATGTCCCGCTGCTCGCCGATCTGCTGCATGCCACCCTGGAAAATCGACTGCGCGCCTCGGGGGCATTGATCGACCAGCTCGAAGGGGTCATGGATGAACTGCACCAGGTGCTGGTTCAGACCGAACAGACCGGCCGACAACAGTTACGAGATGCCAAGCTGGCGTCGTTGGCCGAGTTTGCCGCCGGGGCAGGGCATGAGATCAACAACCCGTTGGCCGTGATCTCGGGGCAGGCCCAGTATTTGTTAAGTCACGAGGAAGCCACAGCGAAATGCCAAGCATTACGCTCGATCGTTCGACAGTCGCAGCGTATCGCCAGTGTCTTAAGCGAATTAATGCTCTTTGCCCGCCCCACGCCACCCCAGCCAAGCTGTCTCGATCTGGCGCAATTGTGTCAACAGATTCTCACGCGTGAGCGAGAAGTCCTGGCGACTCGGCAGATTCGGCTCGAGCTGCAGCTGGCCGATCCGTTGCCAGCCATCTTCGCCGACCCACGGCATACCCTACTGGCGCTGCAATGTCTGGTACGCAACGCCATCGAAGCGGTTCCGGAGCACGGGCTGATTCGCATTTCCGCCCAACGTCCCTGTCCCCATCAGCTCGAGGTCGTGGTCGAGGATAGTGGCCCCGGTCCCGAAGTCGAGCAGCGCGAACACCTGTTCGATCCCTTCTTCTCCGGGCGGGCGGCTGGTCGTGGCCGAGGGTTGGGCTTGTCAACAGCTTGGCGATTGGTTCAGATCAATGGCGGTGAACTGGATTACTTGCCCGAGCCGGGTCATCCGGCCCGGTTTATCCTCCGCTTGCCGTTGGTCGTGCCGCTCGAGGAGGTCTCGACGCGGCGCTCGGCCTGATGGCTTCTTCTGCCGGCCAGGAACACGCGTCGCATGTCGCCGTCGATCGAACCCCACTCCTCTGCATCGCTCAGTCCAGATGAGCTGGCGTATCGGCTCGAACATGAGGAAGTGGTCCTCTTTCCACACTGCCCGTTTCCGCTGCCGCCCGCGGAAGAGCTTACCTTTCTGCGTACTCAGACCGTCGCCCCTTCGGCGTCCTCGATCGGCTACGCTCCGAGCGCGCAGCAGCTCTGGGGCCAACAAGCCTCTGACCCAGAAGTAGTGAGCCGGTTACAAGCGCAACTCGCGAACTTCTCACACCATGCGACGGCCTGGCTGGCCCGGCAACTGCCCACGTATGCCCAGGCGTGGGCGCCCGAACAAGCCAGCTTTCGACCGGAGGAAGAAGCCACCCGCTCCCTCCCCCACCATGCCCGCAATGATTTACTACATATCGATTGCTTACCCCATCGGCCCAGTCAGGGATGCCGCCTGTTGCGACTGTTTGTCAACATTCATCCCAGCGAATCCCGGGTTTGGATCACTTCGGAGAACTTCGCACAACTACTTGAACGGTTTGCCCAATCTACCACCATCCCGCACCGCCATCGAAGCCAATGGCTCCAGGTCGCCTCCGGGCTCGAACGGCTATGGCGGGGCGAACGCCTGGCCCGCTCCGCCTACGATAGCTTGATGTTGCGACTCCATCACTTCTTAAAATCGGATGATCATTTTCAGGAAAAAGCGCAACGGCAACTCCATCGATTTCCTCCCGGTTCGGCTTGGCTACTGTTCGGCGATGGGCTCGCCCATGCCGTCCTGCGCGGTCAGTATGCCTTGGAGCACACCTTCCTGGTCCCCCCGAGCGGCCTTTGCTTTCCAGAGCGTAGTCCCCTCGAACAACTCGCACAGTTCCACCCAGCCACCCGGCGGGTAGCCTGAGGCCTGCCGCATTCACCAAGGACTTTGCTGCGGGCATCCGCAGTCATCCTGCCAATTTCCAGGCCTTCTTGGCGGAGGAAGTCCTCGGGACCAATCTCTTCTGCCGGTGGTTTATCCTCCAGCGATCGCTGTCCAAAACGTTGGGAACCATCAAGCGTTTGAACCCTTCAAGCGGGTCGGATGATCTGAATCCGCACAAGCCACGCCCTTGCCCGGATACAACGATGGAGATGTATTATGGACCAAACCAAGCCATTCATCGCCGGACTGTCTAATCGCCCTGACCCCGGGCTGCCGGTAACCGGGATGGAGCTGATCCCGGGCCGTGCCGCGCTGGTCGTCATCGATCCGCAAAATGACTTCCTCAGCCCCAATGGCGTTGCCTGGGAAGTTGTCGGTCCGAGTGTCGAAGACAACCGAACCGTGGACAACCTGGAGCGGTTGATGCAGACCGCTCGCTCTGCCGGGATCCCTCTGTTTATCAGCCCGCACTATTACTACCCAACGGATCACGGCTGGCGCTTTGAAGGAACCCTCGAACGCTTGATGCATTCGATCAAGATGTTCGATCGACCTAGCGTCCTGGATTTGACCGGCTTTCCCGGTGGTGGAGCTGACTGGCTGGAGCGTTTCAAACCTTACATAAACGATCGTGATACCGTAATCTGTAGTCCGCACAAAGTGTATAGCCCCAGTAACAACGACCTGGCGTTACAACTGCATAAGCGGCGGATCGAGCAAATCATCCTGGCGGGCATGTCCGCGAACCTGTGTGTGGAATCACACCTTCGCGAGTTAATCGAACGGGGCTTCGAGGTGGCCACCGTGGTCGATGCCACCGCCGCCGCGCGGCTACCCGGACTCGACGGCATGGAAGCGGCGTACGTGAATTTCAAGATGATTGCCAGCGATGTCTGGATCACCGATCAAGCCGTCAAGCTGATGCAGGCCGTAGCGAAATAGGCCCCTGCGAAGGACCTCATCGCTAGTACGCCACACAGATTTGTTACTCTTGATGAGAATTGCGGGGACCTGGAAGATCGTAGCCAAAGGCTTTGAAGCCTATGACCACGCCTGAGCCTCAGCGGCGAACCATCACCAACCAATCTTGATTGGGCTCCGCGGGTGGGTTGCCCAGGGCCACCTTCTGCCCGCCGCGGACCTTACGGACGCTGCCATCTTGAGGTTGCCCGCCGGTCCGAGGGTTGAACCACTGCACCCGGAAGTCTCCCGCGTCATCGCCCAGTTCAAGGTCACTACTGCCACCCTTGGGCAGATACACAAGGTAAATGGACCCTGGCTTGGCGAAGCAGTAGCGGTCGTTGTTGCGCCGTGGGTTGCCGACCAGCTGGTCCATGCAGGTCATGTCCCAGAACGGGATCTGCTCGGTGCGGAAGAAGTCCAACGCGATGCGGCAATCATCCCAACAACGGTCGCGACTGCGGAAGTCCTCACAGTTTAAGTCGTTCTGCGGTAGCTTGTAGCCGAAGTAGTATTCCACGCCCGCGCCGCCGGCCAGCAGCGTGCCCCAGAGGCAATATTTGCGAATATCATGACGCGTATAGGGTTTCCCATTCTGGATCGCCTCACCGGAGTGGCCCTGATAGCCCGCGTCGGGCGGCACGCCATGGCTCGCCGGGTTTTGCTCATCGTTGACCACCACCCAAGGCTTCTGGCTGCGGGCGGAGGCCTCGACCCACTTGGCAGTCTGCCGGTGAGCGGCACTCCAACTGTTCTGCAAGGACGCTCCCGTGAGCACACTCTGTTCACCTAGCAGCTTGGGATAGACCTTGTCCTGGGCATTGGGAAAGGTGTGCACCACAATATGGTGGTCGTAGGGGTCGATCTTGCGGAGGTAGGCAGCCATGTCTCGTTGTTGTTCCGGGCTCTGCGTGTTTTCTTCTCCAAGGTTCCAGTTCAGCGCCAGGTTGTGGGCAAAACGGGCGATGAGCTCACGGCAATAAAGCTTCCGTTCTACCCCTAAATCACCTCCATCGAGCGCCGCTGCCACCTGGCGAGGCCCTTTTTTACCGAGGCGATTGTCATCGTTTTCCTGCTCCTGCAACTTGAAGTGCAGATAGAGGCCACGCGCGGTGGCATGATCGAAGACGATGCCCCACTGATCCAGCTTGGAGCAGTCATAGTGTCGCTTGGCGTCCCGCGCGATGAACGGCCAGACGTTGTCCCCGTCACCGCCGCCGTTATAAGGCAGAAACGAGAAGGCATTCATGCCTTTGTCCGCTAAGTAGTTGAGCGCTCCGATCAGCCCGCGTCCCTTGGTTTTCTGCCAGGTCGGATCGCCTTGACGCCAATCACGGCGATGCGGCTTCCAGCTCTTGAGCGGCGCATTTTTTTTGCGAGCAACCGTGCCATCGAAGTCGGCATAGGCCAACAGGGTCTCCGGTGCATCCGGGCCAGCCTTCAGAAAATAGTCCCCCGACCCAGCGAACTGAAGGTAGTGCTTGCCAATATAGGTCAACCGGCCATGGGCGCGAAAGTCGCGCCCAGTCTTGTCGCTAGGACGAATCTCAAAGCTACTCGTCTGGCCATGATAGGGTCGTTGCGGTTGACCCGGCTGGTCGTTGACGGCCACTTCGTTGCCACGGCGGAAGTCGATGGTGTAGGTCCAGCGTCCGGGCTTATCCGGCGACAGATGGGCCCGCCACTGGTTGCCCACCTCGGCCGAGGTGTTGGCCGCATTCCCATCGGCAGCAAAGTAGCCGGGGACCTGATACTCGGGGCGACCCGATTCATGACGGAAACGGACGGTCATGCGGTAGTCGGTAAACGGATTGGGATCCCGGTCTTGCTCGCGGGCAAAGGGGCCAGCCAGGTTCAGCGTTACCTTATGCCACTGCTTTAACTCGCCGGTAATGACTACAGAACCATCGCCATCCTGACCGCGCACAGATTGTGGGCCTGATCCGAGCCATAGCAGTCCTGTCAGCACGATGCAGCAAAAACGCCCTGGCATTGGCCTTACCTCCTGGAGGGGAAACGTCACGAGACCGGCGTTCGCGGCGACAGCCGTTCGCCGATCGACTGCGGCAATACCGGCGGTAATTGACCGCGACGGTAAACTTCGATCAGCATCCGCTGGGCCACTTCGGGAATTGGAGTGTTTTGCACGGCCTGCACGACGGTTTCGATCGAATAGTCGATCCGCTTGAGTTCAAGCCGCCCATCCTCAAGAATGGCATAGCCTGCACGAGGATCGCCATCCCGTTGCAAGCCGACACTACCCGGGTTGATAATGGTAGTCGAGTCGATTTGCAGTGAATATTGTTGATGGGTATGTCCTACCAACACATAGTCCGCAGCAACATCGGGCAGGCGGCGGGCCCAGAACTCGGCATCATTCTGACTGTACTCATCGAGCGGATCTCGAGGCGTGGCATGAACCAGCAAAAAACGTTTGCCGGCCAGCGTAAGCATTCGGGACACCGGTAGACTGGCTAAATAGCGACGCTGCTCTGGATGAACACGAATACTGGTGACCCCTCGGGTCGCTGCGGTCAGGTAGCGGAAGCCGTTGAGTCCGTAGACGGGAACTTGTTGGGCGAGTCCATGATCATGGTTGCCACGCACCGCATGCTGGGCATGTTGGCGGATCCATTCGATACAAGGGGCCGGGTCGGGGCCGTAGTCGACCAGATCGCCTAAGAACAGGCAGATATCCCAGGTCTCCTGAATCGCCTGCAGGGCCGCCCAGTTGGCATGGATGTCTGACAGTATCAGGATGCGCATGCCGCTCCTTTCCCTCCACTCGCTGGACAAGGGACGACATTCCTTGTCCTGGCAAATAGCCTACCATACGATTCCGGTAGGATGTCCAAGGGATCAGGAGAAAAATCATGGCGACCGTGACGGCATCTCTCCAGAAGATGTACATCAACGGAAAATGGTGCGAGGCGGAAGATGGCCGAACGCTCGGGGTCATCAACCCCGCCACCGAGGAGGTCATCACCGAGGTGGCATACGGCAACCGCGGCGATACCCGGCGGGCAATTGAGGCTGCCCACCAGGCTATGCAGAGTTGGATGAAGACCACCGCTTACGAGCGAGCCAAGGTCCTGAAAAAAACCGCCGAGCGGATGCGGGAACGGGCCGATTCACTGGCCCGCACCTTGACCATGGAGCAGGGCAAGCCCGTCCCCGAAGCCAAGGCCGAAGTGCTGCACTCGGCCGACACCTTTGAATGGTTCGCCGAGGAGGGCAAGCGAGCCTATGGCCAAATTATTCCGAACTCCGCTCCCGGCAAACGCCATTTGACCATCAAGCATCCCGTCGGCGTGGTCGGAGCCATCAGTCCGTGGAACTTTCCGATCACCCTTCAGTCACGCAAGATTGCCCCGGCCCTGGCCGTCGGCTGTACGGTGGTCGCCAAGCCGGCCAGTCAGACGCCTTTGTCGTTGATCGGCGTCTTCGAGTGCATGATCGAGGCCGGCTTGCCGCCGGGGGTAGCCAATCTCGTGCTTGGACCGGCTCAGGAAATCGCCGATGAGTTTCTGGACAATCCGATTTGCCGCAAGATCAGCTTCACCGGCTCGACCGAAGTGGGCAAACAGTTGATGCGCCGCTCGGCCGACCAGGTAAAACGCCTAAGCCTGGAGCTGGGCGGCCATGCTCCGTTTATCGTCTTTCCCGACGCCGACCCCGAGGTCGTCGCCAAGGCGGCGGTGATGGGCAAGTTCCGCAACAATGGCCAGGTGTGTATTTCACCGACGCGGTTTTATGTACACAAAGATATCGAGAAATCTTTCACTGAAGCAACCGTGGAGGCTACCCGCAAACTCAAACTGGGCAATGGCCTCGACGAGGGCATCGAGATTGGCCCGATGTTTGAGGAAAAGGCGCTCGCCAGCACAGTGGAACTCATCGAGGATGCGACCCGCCAAGGCGCGCAACTGCTCACCGGCGGCAAACGGTCGGATCGCTTCGACAAGGGGTACTTCTTCGAGCCGACGGTGCTGAAGAACATCCACGGCGAAATGAAGATGATGAGCGAGGAGCCGTTCGCCCCGGTGATGCCGCTGTTGGATTTTGACAAGCTCGACGAGGTGATCGCCGCGGCCAACAACACCCGCTACGGGCTAGCAGCTTATGTGTTCACCAACGACATCACGGTGATGTGGAAACTGGCCGAGGGTCTAGAGGCTGGCATTATCGGCATCAACGAACCGGTCCCAGCGGCGCCGCAGGCCCCGTTCGGCGGTATGAAGGAATCCGGCTTAGGCCGCGAGCTGGCCCATGAAGGCCTCGAGGCTTACCTGGAGACCAAGTATGTGGCGCTGCGTTTACGCGACTAACGCGAAGGAATCAACGTTCTCAGGGAAGCCCTGAGTACAAGCAAGTCCCGATCTGGGGGCGAGCCGCCGCGAATCGGTCGGCTCGCTTACCACATCCCCTCCCCGGCCTTCTTGAGCAGTTCCGCGGTTTCTCGTTCGAGCTGTTCGGTCAATTCACCCCGGGCAGTATCCGCCCGACTGACTTTACGCAGATCGATGGGTTCGCCAAAGACAATGCGGGCTCGACGGCGGGCGATCGGATCGGCGATCCCATAGACATCCTCGGTATACTTCTCAATGGTCTCAGTCATGGCCAGCAATGAATCATCATCAGCAATATAATTTCCTGGATAACTATACAACTGCAAGGCCAATTGCACATCATCCAGAGCATCACGGGCAGACACCGCCTCGGGACTCTCGGGGGCTCCCGTCCAGCCAATCTCGAGCAAACTTCGGCGTAAGGCCTTGACCCGTAAGGGAATGGTCTTGGCGATCGGCCGCTGGGGCAGATAGAACGCCTCGTGCCGCGCCAAAAGTGACTCCGTGAGGGCGGCGATGCGGGTGGGCAGATCCATCCCCAGCTCGCCGCTACGACCAAGCTTTTCTTTTTCCTTCAGGGTGAGCATCATGTCACCGAGGTAAAGAATCCGCTCGTGCAAACACGTACCTCGAGGGGGTCGCGTCCAGATCATGCGGTTTTCCAACCGCGTCATCGCCGCCTCCAGGTCAGGCCGCGGATTCTCATTCAAGCGATAGCGAATGGCGGCGGGTAACAGCCAGATGCGCTGCTCGGGCTTGATCTTGGCCAGTTGCTTTTGTGCCGTACGAGCCATGTAGCCGACGCCATCGAGAAACGGCTTGAGCCGCTGGTTGAGGTGGTGAATCTCTCCCTCTGGGAAGGCGACCAACCACTGCCCACCACAAAGCAGGTCGATGGCGGTCCTTAGCGATTGCCGATCGCTGCCATCGCGGTCGACACTGAACACCCCTAGCCGCTGCAACAGCCAGGCTTTGAGGTGCCAGCCGCCACGAAACGCCCGCCAGTCGGCCATAAAGTGGAAACGACGACGGAGCCGCCGGGCCACGTTCCAAAGCACAAACGCATCTCCTTCAAAACTGTGATTGGGCGTGATCAGTACCCCATCCCCAGGACTGATCTGCGGCAAGATCGCTTCGATCCCATCGATCTCGACTTGATCGAGTTTCCATATCCGGCGGGCAAACCGCCCGGCGAACGGGGTCACCAGCGTTGCCCAAAATCCACTCAGGCGTGGAGGATAGAAGCGAGGCCTCTCCGCATCAATGGCAAAGCGAACCGGACGCTCCAGGTTTTCCGGCGACGATGCCTTGTAGAACCAGCCCATCGTAGCTCTATGTAAACTATAAAATAATTATACGTAATGATTTTAGATGAGACGTCCGACGTATCGATGGGGAAAAAGCGTATCCATGCACCTTTCCGCGTTCTATCATCCTCGCTGGAGCAAGCCTTGTCAAAAGGGATGGTGTTTCGTCGGGATCTCGAAATTGGAAGAAACGGTTATCGATCGCGTCGGGCATAGGTTATGCTAGCGAGCACCTGTGCGGAGAACGTCATGCGTATTCCCATCATCCGCGGCATGATCGACCGGCGTATCCTAGCCAACTATCGCATGGATCCTGAGGTCATGGCACGTCAGCTGCCAGCCCCATTTCGACCCAAGCAGATCCATGGCTATGCCATGGGCGGCATCTGCCTGATTCGGCTGTGCAAGGTTCGTCCGCGTTTTCTGCCACTGCCGTGGGGCATCAGATCGGAAAACGCCGCGCACCGCATCGCCGTAGAATGGGAGGTCGACGGCCAGTACCAGCAAGGCGTGTATATTCCGCGGCGTGACACGAATGCTTGGCTGAACACCTTCGCAGGCGGCAGCCTGTTTCCCGGAATTCACCATCACGCCCACTTCTCGGTCGACGAAGCTGCGACTTCGTTTGCGGTCCGGATGCGAAGCGATGATGGCCACTCGAACATCCGAGTGGAGGGAAGGGTGGCCAAGGATCTGCCAGAATCCTCGGTGTTCAGGTCATTGGCCGAGGCTTCCGAGTTTTTTGCCGCGGGCTCTTTGGGCTACTCGGCCACTGCAAATCAAGGACGCTATGATGGACTCGAATTACGGTGCTACTCCTGGCAAGTCGAACCGCTCACAATCGACAAGATCGAGTCCAGCTATTTTGACGATCCCGAGCGATTCCCGCCTGGGGCCGTCGACTTTGATTGTGCCTTACTGATGCGTCGCATTGACCATGAGTGGCATGGACGCGACGATTTGTTCTGTGCAGCCGCTGTTCAGACCGCCACCGAGCCCGGTTAGAACGTATGCAAAGCCACCGGGAAAGGAGCAAGCTTCCCAGTCACACCTCAATCGGGCATTCCCTCGGCTCGACTAAGCCAGTGCATGACATTCAACAGCAGCTGGTGATTCTGTTTCGCCTCGGGGGCGTTCATGCCCATACTTCTGCGGCGTGGTCCGGCCCGTTGCGCGGAAAACATCGCGGCCTCGCCAAAGACAGCGACTCGCCCCTTGCCATGTTCGAAGATCGCTCCTTGGCACCAGCCCTCGATCGGCACCTTGCAGGCGTCGGCAGTGATGCCGGGAGCCCTCTTCGTCTCGTAGGAGAAGGCATCCGCACCGAAGACCAGCACCGGAATCGCCCGCTTGGGCCGCTTGAAGGCCGAGCCACCAAAGGTCGCGACCTGAGTCACCTCGGGATCCGCGGTTCGACCGCGGGTAAGCACCCCTGGTTGGAGGCCCGTTTCGGCCACGAACACATCGGGCTTACCACGCTTGCGTTTCCCGGTCACCGCATAGCCATTGCTAAAGGTGACGCCAAAAGCACTTGCCAATTCACCTGCTGCCCCCGGGAAGGGCATATGATCGGCGATGAGAAACAGCGATCCGCCGCCTTCCACCCACTTGAGCACCCGCATGATCTCCTCAGGCATAAACGCCGATGGTGTGGGCAGTGACCAGTCGCGTACGTTGCGTTCGTGCAAAGGGTTAGCGATCACCAGAATGTCGATGGTTTGAAAAACTGCCTCCGACCACGGTTTGGCCAGATCCTCCACCTGGTAGCCATCGCGGCGTAAGAGTTGCGCAAACGGCCGGTAGCGACCCGAAGCAGTGTGAAAGTTGTGATGCACTGCATCGACCCGCACGCGTGGCCCTTGGCCCGCAGCATAAGCCGGGCGGGGTAGCGGTGGTTTATATTCCAGGTCCGCCACTTGCTGGGCAACCAGATCCTGCCCGACAATCGTCACAAGGACACTGACACCAAGAATGCACTTGACCATGGCGAACTCCGGATGATGAGGCAGAATCCTCTCGAGCGGAGTCATGATGGTAACCGACTCCCACGACCAATCCTAGAAACGATCGGTCGGCCGCAGGTCTTACGAACAAACTTTAATATTTGGATGGTTTGTACACAAGAAGTTCTACCGATTCCTCATGTGGCCGGTGTTCGATGCTCGCCATGGACGGCGTGTCATGTCCGAGCGGCGGGTGGGAACC
>CAYPIE010000096.1:0-20852 GCA_964410665.1 uncultured Alcaligenaceae bacterium | reverse complement strand
ACCCTGCGAGGCCGCTCCGATGCGGGGAGAAGACCCACCGGCAATCATCGTGCCGAACACCATTGGCTTCCCACCCGCCGCTCGGAAACTGTGGGGCTGAGGTGTCAGAGCAGGGGCCGACCGAGAAGGTTGCGGACTCGATCAGGAATCAGCATCCGGATCTTTTAAACGAACCAGGAGCATTTGCTGCGTGCTCTCTTTGCCATAATGGACCAGGATCGTGGTCTGTTCCTTGGTAAGATTGGCTAAGCCTGTCTCAAAGACGATCTCCTTCTGGTCGCCGATCGACCAAGCCGCTCGCTGCGATTTTTGATCCACCGAACCGTAGACCGGCAAAGTGTTGTTGGCCACCGCGTCATAGTAGTTGCCTCGAATGACCCCCTGAGAGTCGATGGCCAGCTGAAAGAAGCGTTGGGCCACGGTTTGGTCATCCTGAACCAGCCCAAACACGCCGAGTGGTTGCCACGCTTCGGTGTCAGGAACCGTGGTATTGCGTCCCACATCGGCGATCCCTTCGGCCTGTTGGTAATACTGGGGCACGGTTGCAATCGGCGTGCCATCCATATAAACATTGTTATTATTAATGATCACTGTACTGCCGTAGTCGTAATAGAGAGGTGCCGCCGTCCAGCCGATGAACGGAGCAAGTGTACCCCAGCCTATGGGCAGCCAAAGGTTGTAACCCCGTACCCACCGAGGTGCTCTCCAGACGTTCAAATGGGTGCGATACCAAGTTGGTGTAAAGCAGCCGTAGCGGAAGCCACGTACGGCAATGCCCCGAGTACGCAGATAAGTCGGACTCCAATAGGCGGTCCGATGCCCGAGGGCGAAGCCAAATCGACGCCCTCCGATCACGGCTCCGCCACGGGTTCGCAAGGCGGTCCCCCCGAGGGGGATTCGGACGCCACCATAGGGTCCAAATCCCAGTCTACTGCGGCGTCCGAACGTGGTTCGGGTGCCGTAAGGTGTCCGGAACGAAGATCGGTAAGCGCTGCCGGCACGTACCCCGCCATAAGGCCCGATGCGAGCTCCGGTTCCGCCGATCCGGGTATAGCGATTGCCATAAGGCCCAACAACCCGGGTCGCTCCCCCACGCCCGACATTGATTCCACCGAGCGGACCACGATAGATACCCCGCCCGCCCACGTGCTTGATCGAGGCCCCACCGAGTCCACGATAGCTGTTAAAGCGAAGTCCGCTTGCATGGACTCCTCCGAAGGGGTTGGTGGAAAAGCCCCGGGCGTAGCCACCGAAGCGGAGCCCCCCTGCGCCTCCTAAGCGGAGCCCGCCGGTGGGCCGGAAGTTTAATCCGCGTAACGAGGCACCGCGAAATGCTCCCGCGCGGAATGCTCCGCCGCGCATCGCGAAGCCACGGCCAAAGCCAAGCACCGGTTCGGCCCAAGTCAGCAGCACCAGGGATGCCGCGAGAATCGTCCACTTGTTTCGCATCGTTTGCTCCTGATCTTTGGGGTTCACGGCTTGACGCGTGTGACTTTGACCGGCGGTAATCCCTCCACAGCTTCACCATTGATTTCTCGTTCGGCGGTCTGCCACAGGAAGGCGTCCTGGCCCATCGGGATCAAGACGTTCAGCGAATAGACCTCGGTACCGTCGGGGAGGACGGCGATCCCTTCATGAAGCCAACGGTCGTCTTCTCGGATCCAAACCCCGTCGCTGGTGGTGCCGTTGCTCTCGAACATCCAGGAACGGAGTCCGCCTTCAGGGTTGGGGCCGAAGATTTGCATTCCCGAGAGGCTTTCACCATCGTTGGTCACCGTGTACTTGCCGGTGAGGAAGGCCCTGGGCTCATCCCAGGTGTAGACGATGTTGAGTTTCCCGCCTTCGTCCTCGGCTGTCCATTCACCCACCAGCCATTTGAGGTCCTCGAGGGTCAGGTCGGTGGCTGGATCGGGAAACCATTCACTGACCGAAGCCGCGCGCCACTTGCCGTCCTCGAGGACATGCAGGGCGGTGTAGCGTGACTTGCTCGCAGGCTGGTCGCCGGGAAGTTGTAGCGTAACGACTCCCTTGGCGGCGGCCAGTCCGCGGGAAACCGACTCAACGGCCTCAACCTTGACGGTCACCTTTGCGTCGGGGTTTTCCTTGAACAGGTCGGCCAGAGACTCTTCGATCGCCGCTCGGCCACGGAACTCCTCGCCGAGTGCGTTGATGTATTCTCCCTCCGCCGTCCACAAGGATGCGGCTTGCTTGGCATCACCCGCATTAAAGGCCTTGACGTAGTCGGCGGTAATGGCCCGGACGCCCTCGTCCGCTGCTTCGGTGGCGGCTTGGGGGGTATCCCGCTTTTCGTCCGCGTTTGCCTGGGCAACCACGGCTGGAGTCGGCTGAACACTCAGCAGCCAGCCCACTATTCCGCCGGCGACAAACACGACGGCCAGCATCATCGAGGTACGTCTCATAAACTTTCTCTCTCTATGAAAAAAAGTCAGGGCCTCAGACCCTGACACCGGTCCATTGCAGAACGGTTCTGCGACCGCATGACGAAGGACTTGAACGGAGCGATGGTCCGAGAAGCCGGAACGAAGCTCCAATCTTGGTATACAGAGATGATAGAGGGAATCGAGACGCGGCCTATGTCATTGAGGCGTGTACCAGATGGGCGAGGTGTAGGCCCGCTCCTGGATGCTCGCCGGCACGTCCTCCGGCCGCTCCACGCCGCAGACCTTGGCGTCGATCGTCGTCCAACGCGGTGTCGGGATCTCGATCACCCGGACGTCGTAGAAGGCCGGCTTCTGCGGGGCGAAATCGGGTCCTTCCGGTATTCGCCCATCGCCGCCTTGCTGATGGCATTGATAGACGTCGTCTCCGCATCGTCCCTCCCCAGGGCCGCGTCACTTCAGCTCCACCGTTACTTTGTCGATCTTGCCGTCGAACTCGAACGGGGCACGTTCGAAGTATCCGAGCGAAACTGGAGAGCCGAGGTCGGCACCGACGTCGAACGTCTCGCTGGCCGTGAACGCCACCGTCACGGTTCGCTTCACCTTGCCGCCAATGACTTCTTTCCCGTCGACGGTGATCGTCACGGTCGCGGGCGCGCCGGGCTTGGGAATGGTCTCACTCACCTCGATGGTGTGCTTGCCGGCGGCGATCGTTCCCCGAGACTTCAACTTCGTCCGTTCGATGATCAGCATGTTGTACTCGTAGACGAGTTGGCCCTTGTCCAGGTAGACCGTCACCCCGGCGGACGCACCGCCCAGCGCGTAAAGCACGCCCGAGGCATTCTCTTTTACCTCCAGATCGACGACGACCTTGTTACTCCGCTTGCCCACCGGCGGGGCCGTGAACTCGGGCATCCGGCGGGTGGTGGCGTCGAACCGCCAAGACTTGTACGGCGGGCTGATCAGGTCTTCGGGGTGGTACCGAGTCCACAACCCGCCGCCGATGGGCAGGGCCTTGTTCGCCTTCGCCTCGGCCAGGAACAGCTTCTTCATCTCGGCCAACCGTTCCGGTTCCTTCGCCGCGAGGTCGTTGGCCTGCGAGAAATCCTCCTTGAGGTTGTAAAGTTCCCACTTGTCTTTCTTCGCGTCCCAGGTCTTCAGTCGTTCGAGTGACGCGGGGGTATCCCAGGGGAGGAACGGGCCGAACGTGCAGGCGTACCAGCCGTCGTGGTAGACGCCCCGGCTCCCGTTGTTCTCGAAGTATTGGGTCTTCTTCCGGCCGTCGGCCTCGGCGTCGCGGAAGGCGTAGGCCATGCTCACGCCGTCGATGGGGTCCTGCTTGAAGCCGTTCACTTTCTCCGGCGGAGTGATGCCCAGAATGTCGTAAAGTGTCGGGGCGATGTCGTTGACGTGGTGGAACTGTTGACGGGGTGTCGCGTCTGGTTTGATCCCCTTCGGCCAGGACACGACCAGCGGGTTGCGGGTGCCGCCGAAGTGGGCGGCGACCAGCTTAGTGGACTTGAACGGGGTGCTCCCGGCCCAGGCCCAACCGGCGTGGTACATGTTGTCCACCTTCCGACCGCCGAGTGCGTCCAACCCGCCGACCTCTTCCAAGGCGGCGAGTTGTTGTTCGATCGTGTTGGGGATGTTGTTCTGCGCGAGCAACTCGCTGACCGACCCGCGCTGCCCTTCGGCACTGGAGCCGTTGTCGCCCCAGACGTAGAAGATGATCGTGTTCTCTCGCAGACCGAGGTCTTCCAACCCGTCCACCAGCTTGCCGACCTGGGCGTCGGTATGCTCGACGAACCCGGCGAACACTTCCATGAGCCGTCGCTGGAAGGCCCGTTGCTCCTCGGGGATGCTGTCCCACGACGCCAGGGTGTCCGGTCGCGGGGTAAGCTTCGTATTCTCCGGGATCCAGCCCATCTTCTTCTGGCGAGCGAAGACCCGCTCGCGGTACTTGTCCCAGCCGTCGTCGAACTTGCCCTTGTACTTGTCGGCCCACTTGGGGAAGACGTGGTGCGGGCCGTGGGCGGCACCGGGTGCCCAGTACATCAGGAATGGCTTGTCCGGGGCGAACGCCTGTTGCTTCTTCAGCCAAGCGATGCCTTTGTCGGCCATGTCCTCGGTCAGGTGATACGTCTCGTCGTGCGGCGGCTCGACCGGGTTGAGGTTCTCGTACAAGCGCGGCTCATACTGGGACGTTTCACCGGCCAGGAAGCCGTAGAAATAGTCGAACCCGTGTCCCGTCGGCCAGCGGTCGAACGGCCCCATCGCCGTGGTCTGGTTGGCCGGGGTGTTGTGCCACTTGCCGAACGCCGAGGAGGCGTAACCGTAATGGTGTAGCACCTCGGGGACGGTGGCAGACGTTTTGGGGATGATGCCGGTGTACCCGTCGAAATCAGACGCTCGTTCGGCGATGGTCCCGTTACCGACGCGGTGGTGGTTTCGCCCGGTCAATAGCGCCGCTCGGGTGGGCGAGCAGATCGACGTGGTGTGGAAGGCGTTGAAAGCGATTCCTTCCTTGTACAACTTGGTCAGAGTCGGCGTGTGGACTTCTCCGCCGAACGTGTCCGGCACGCCGAAGCCGACGTCGTCGATCAGCACGACGAGGATGTTGGGGGCACCTTCCTTCAGACGCTGCGGTTCCTTCCGCCAGGTCATCTTCGAGTCTTGAAGGGTCGACCCGGCCACACTCGCCGACGGCGTAGGCGGGAACGGCAGGACCGTGCCGTCGGCTTTCTTCGGGTCGGTCGGGTCGTCTTGTGCGAGTGCCACGCTCGTGGGCGCGGGGGCGGCCAGCCAGGCCAGGGTGAAGCAGGCGGCGATCGAGGCGGCCGCGGTCAGGAATCTTGTGCGCATGATCTCGGTCTCGGACAGAAGAAGGAATGGGGGCAGGCCGAGGACGTTTGGCCTGCCCCGGTGGAAGTTAAGGCTAATTCAGTTCGATCGTCACTCTGTCGATCTTCCCGGCGAACTTACATGGTGCTGTTAATACACGTGACTCACGGGGGTGCCGGTGTTGCGCCCGAACTCGGTATCAAGCACCTTTGGACTCGACTCGACAATGAGCGGAGCGAATCCAAGACCTTCGGCATGGTCGGTAACCGCCATCCAATCAAGAGGGCGATAACGTCTCCTCCGGGTAGGGTGAGTACTCGGAGGCCTTGTTGGGTTGAGTCGGGGGGCGTCTTGGGCATATCTCAGGTGAGATATGACCAAGACCGCCACGAGCGCGAGAGGTCGCGAACACATTTCCGATCACCCGTTGGTACGAGTGACGGGAACGACACCGAGCTTGCAGCATCACAAACTCATGACTCACTTGTTCTGCTTTCCCGGCACGTAGTCCCGGGGTGCACCTGCCGGAACCGGCGGGTTCTTCTTCAGGCTCGTGAGGTGCCCCTTCAAGAACTCAAAGGCGGGGTACCTGATCCAGTAGTTGGGCGGGGCTGCTCGGACCGGCCGCATTTCTTTGGGGTCGTCCAAGAGATCATAAATGACCGGCGTCGGGTACGTTTTGGCCGCTTTCCCGAAACCGACATCCAACTCTTTGAAAGCGATCTTCCAGTTCCGCCACTTGAGAGCGTATACCTCACTGCCGACGTAGACGATGACTGACTCTCGCTTGGATTTCTTGGACTTCCCGGTGAGGAACTCCACCTGATCAAAGCCGTCGATGACTCGGTCGTCCGGGGTCTTACCCCCGACGAGCGCGGCGAGGGTCGGGAGTAAATCGATCTGGTGGAGAATCTCGTTGCTCACCCGGCCCGGCGGCACCTGTCCGGGCCAGCGGATGATGAACGGGACGCGGAGCGACCCCTCCAAGCCGGTGAAATACGTCCCACGCCACATCCCGCTGAAGCCTTCGTGGGGCTCTTGGGCCTCGGGTCCGTTGTCGGAAGTGAAGATCACGATCGTGTCGTCGGCCACCTTCAGCTCGTCCAACACGTCCAAAATCCGCCCGACGTAAGCATCAGTCTGGGCCAGGATGTCGGCCCACTTGCCGTTTCCGGTCTTCCCCGCGAAATCCGGGTGGGCCGTCACAGGCATGTGGGTTTGGGTGTAGGGGATGAAGGTGAAGAACGGCTTGCCCGCCCGGTGCTGCCGGCGCATGAAGTCGATAGCCTTGTCGGTGACCTCGCCGTCGATCAAGGGGCGCTTTTTCAGGTCGTACACGCTGAGCTTCTTGACCTTTTGACCGCGTCGCCCCTCCAACACGTGCTCATACTTGGCGAGCGGGTGGGTCCCCTCTCGGAACTGCGGGTTGTCCGGCCAGAAGGCCTCGTCTGTCGAGTTGGGGATGCCGTACCATTCATCGAACCCTTGGTCGGTCGGGTAGCGGCCCTCGGAGTCGCCCAGGTGCCACTTCCCGAAAATTCCGGTGGCATACCCCCTGTCGGAGAACATCTCCGCCATGGTGTACTCCCACTGGACGAGTCCGTACTCCCCGGCTTCAATCGGGACGACCGAGTTGCCCGTGCGGACCGCGTAGCGGCCGGTCAAGAGGGCCGCCCGCGACGGCGTGCATTGGGCCTCCACGTTGAAATTGGTGCTGCGGAATCCTTCCGCCGCCAACTTGTCGATACGGGGCGTCGCGGCGCCCCGGGTGATCCCGCCCCCATAACAGCCGAGTTCGCCGTACCCGAAGTTGTCCATGAGGATCAGGACCACATTCGGCTTTCCTTGCTCCGATGAAGATTGTTGGGCTGCAGCAACAACCGGACAAGCCACGAGCACCAACACAATGACAAGTCGAATAAGCATGCGTCTCCCTTTCTTTTGTTTAGGTTTGCGTGTTGATTCTGGTGCCCGGATCACTCCAGTGAGATAGTCACCTTGCGCAGGCGGCCGGTAAACTCGTAAGGTGCCTTGTACTCGTGACTCACGGGGGTGCCGGTGTTGCGGCCGATAAGGAGACCGTAGCCGGTCACGGCGCTGTACTGCCCAGCGACCTTGATCCCTTTCAACTCGCCCACCTTCTCGTCGTCCACGAACATGGCAATGTCGCCGATCGCGTAGTCAGGCTTCAGGTGCGTCTCTTTCGGGGTGAATGTCACGCCGAGAGTGTGCTTACCCGGTGGCAGTGCCTTCAGGGAGTTTACGTGGTCCTCGTTGAGCTTGAGGTAGTTGTGGGCGTAGTGGAATTTGCCGTCCTTGACGAACAGCGTCCACCCGCCGAACTCACCACCGCTGCACGCCAGCACGCCCTCCGCACCGTCCTTGGGGATGTCGACGTGGGCGGTGATGGTGTGCTGTTTGCCGAGGATCTGCGGGGCCGCGAGCGGGTGCAGGATCGACGTGCCAGGGTAGAACGTGTAGCTCTTCTTGGCGACCGCCGCGACAGGTCGAGTCGGGTCGGCCACCCGCTCGTACCGCCGGTCGTCGAGCGGCAAGACGTTGTACTTCTTCGCCTCGGCGAACCAGAGATTCTGAAGCTCCTTCAGCTTCTCGGGGTGCTTTGTCGCCAGGTCGTTCGATTCGGTGAAATCGACAGCCGTGTTGTACAGCTCCCATTCGTCGTCTTCCCACGGCGTGTCCTTCTTATGCCAGGTCACGGCCTTCCAACCGTCCGCCCAGATCGCGCGACTACCGAGCATCTCGTAGTACTGCACCTTCTTGCGGGTTTTCGCTGCCCCGTCGTTGAAGGTGTAGGCCATGCTGACGCCGTGCAACGGCATCTGTTTCACCCCGTTGACGGACGTCGGGGCCGGCAGTCCAGTCACTTCTAGGATCGTCGGGACCACATCGGAGATGTGGTGGTACTGGGTGCGGATCGCCCCGCCGTCCTTGATCTTGGCCGGCCAGGAGACGATGAACGGGTCGGTGTTGCCGCCGGCGTGGGTGTCCTGCTTCCACCGCTTGAGCGGCGAGTTGCCGGCCATCGCCCAGCCCATCGGGTAGTGCGGGTCGGTGGAAGGCCCTCCGGCCTCGTCGAGCTTCTCGAGCATCTCCTCGACGGTGTCCGGGAAGTAGTTCCGGTAGCGGTCGGTGTTCAACGTGCCGTTCCGCAACCCCTCCTGAGACGCCCCGTTGTCCGAAACGAGCACGATGAGCGTGTCGTCCCGCAGCCCCATCTCATCCAGGGCGGCGAACAGTCGCCCGAGGTGGTGGTCGGTGTGATCGAGGAACCCGGCGAATACTTCTTGGAGCCGGCAGTAGACCTTCTTCTGGTCGGCAGTCAGGTCGGCCCACGCCTGGATGCCGGGGTTGGCCGGCGGCAGCACCGAGTCTTTCGGGATGATGCCAAGCTTCTTTTGCCGCTCGAACGTCTCCTCACGGACCTTGTCCCACCCCTGGTCGAACTTCCCCTTGTACTTTTCGATGAACTCTTTCGGGGCGTGCAGCGGAGCGTGGGCGGCGCCCAGCGCAAGATAGGTGAAGAACGGCCGACCTGTGTTCGCCTGTTGCTGGTCCTGAATGTAGCCGATCGTGTGGTCCACCAGGTCATCGGTCAGGTGATAGCCCGGCCGGGTCGGGGTTTCGATGAAGGAGTTGTCCTGGCAGAGCAGCGGGGCCCACTGGTCGGTCTCGCCGCCGAGGAAACCGTAGTACTTCTCGAACCCCTGGCCGAGCGGCCAGCGGTCGAACGGCCCCGCCGAGGTGTACGCCGTGTACGGGGCCAGGTGCCACTTGCCCAGTGCCATCGTGTTGTAACCGTTCTGCTTGAGCGTCTCGGAGATGAATCCGGCGCTCTTCGGGATCGACCCGTAGTTGCCCGGAAAACCGGTGGCGGCCTCGGTGATGGCGGCGAGCCCGATGGCGTGGTGGTTCCGCCCGGTGAGCAACGCCCCGCGGGACGGGGAGCAGAGCGCCGTGGTGTGGAAGTTGGTGTACCGCAAACCGCCGGCCGCGAGCTTGTCCAGGTTCGGTGTTTCAATCGGCCCGCCGTAGCAGCCGAGGTGCCCGTACCCGACATCGTCCAGAACGATGACAATGACGTTCGGTGCTCCTTCCGGAGCGGCCAGAGGAAGTGCAGGCGTCCAGTCCGGGGTCGAGTCCTTGTAGTTTTCGCCGATCTTGCCCTGGAACTCGGGGGTGGGCGGCGGCAGTACGGAGCGGTCGGGTTTCTGTGCTGCCGCAGGCTTGTCTTGGGCCGATGCGGTCAGCCAGCCGAGGGCACACCCAACCACAATGAGTGCGGCGGGGATTAGGAATTGCGGACGCATGTCTTGAGTCTCCAGTTGCGTACGGAATAAAGGAAGCGGGCCGGGAACTGCTCCCGGCCCGCGAGTGTCAACGACAGGTCACTACTTGGTCAGCTCGAACACTACTTTCTCGATGTTGCCGGTGAACTCGAACTCGCCCTTGTCCTTGTACGCCGGATCGATAGAGGTGATGGAATCGCGGCCCACCTCGAATGGTTCCAGCCCGTGCCGGAAGACCGTGCGGGGGAGCTTGCCCTCGCCGGCTGGCTTGCCGTTCACGAACAGTTTCAGCGTACCGCCGCCCTCCTTCGACCCGTCCAGGGTGAACTGGGTTTTCAGTTCGACTTTTCCTTCGGGGATCGCGAGGGTGCCTGGGATCTCCACGTCGGCGATCTCGAACAACTGGTAGCGGTAGCTCGGCTTGCCGTCTTTGATGTACAGCGTCCACCCGGCGGAGAACGCCCCGACACAGGTGACGACCCCCTCAGCCCCGCCCTTCGGGATGTCCAGGGTGGCGGTGATGGTGTGGCCACGAGGGAAGAGTTGCGGGCCGATCGGCTCGGGCAGCCAGACGTTGTTCCCGCGATACGTCCACGAGGTCGCTTGCTCCGCGCCGCCACGCAACTTCGGGTCGAACCTTTCGGAAAACCGCGGATCAAGCGGGAAGACGTTATACTTCATCCCTTCTTCGAGGAGCTTCGCTTGAAGGGCCTTCAGTTTCTCGGGGTTCTTGGCGGCGAGGTCGTTCGCCTGGCTAAAATCTTCCTCGATGTTGTAGAGCTCCCACGGGGCCGCCTTCATCATCTCTAGGTCTTTACCTACCGTCAGCCACGGTACCCCGGTGCGAGCGCACGCCACCCATCCTTCATGGTAGATGGCCCGGTTGGTTGCCAGTTCGAAGTATTGCGTGGTGCGTTTGCCCTCGGCGTCCTTGTCGTCGAACGAATACCGCATGCTCACCCCTTCGATCGGCTTCTGCGGGATGCCGTTCACCTCCTTCGGCTCGGGGATCTTGCACACGTCCAGGATGGTCGGAACGACGTCGATGACGTGGTGGAACTGGGTTCGTCGCTCGCCCTTCGCCTTGATGCCGGCCGGCCAGTGGACGATGAGCGGGTTGCGAGTGCCGCCGAAGTGCGAGGCGACTTGCTTGGTCCACTTGAACGGGGCGTCCATCGCCCACGCCCAGCCGACCGGGACG
The DNA here is from genome assembly GCA_964410665.1 of uncultured Alcaligenaceae bacterium. Taxonomy (GTDB): domain Bacteria; phylum Planctomycetota; class Planctomycetia; order Gemmatales; family Gemmataceae; genus CAYPIE01. The sequence goes on along the minus strand of CAYPIE010000096.1, from coordinate 10,104 downwards.
TGGGGTTCGCTGGTCGGTCCGCCAATCTCGTCCAGCCGATTGATGGTGCTGTCCAGCCCGAGTTGAATACCGAGCAGGCTGGCGATTTCGCTGAATGTCCCTTCCAGGCCGCCTTCGGCGCTCGCGCCGTTGTCGCCGACGACGTAGAAGATGAGCGTGTTGTCTAGCTCACCGGACGCTTCCAGGCTGTCGATGAGCCGGCCGACCTCGTGGTCGGTGTGGGCCATGAAGCCGGCGTAAGTTTCCATCAAGCGTTTGTAAACGGTCTTCGCCTTCTCGGGTTGATCGTCCCACGCCGGGATCTCTTTCGGCCGCGAGGTCAGCTTGGTCTCCTTCGGGATGACGCCCATCTCCAGTTGCTTGGCGTGGGTCAGTTCGCGCTGCTTATCCCAGCCGTGATCGAACTGGCCTTTGAACTTCTCGATCCACTCCTTCGGGGCGTGGTGCGGGGCGTGCACGGCCCCGGTGCTGTAGTAACAGAACCACGGCTTGTCCGGGGCGGCCGCCCGCACGTTCTGCACCCACTGGATCGTCTCGTCGGTCATGTCGGTGGTGAAGTGGTACCCTTCCTCAGGTTGCTTCGGCTGCGGGACGTTCACCGTGTTGCGGTACAGGGTAGGGTAGTACTGGTGCGTCTCGCCCTGGTTGAACCCGTAGAAGTAGTCGAAGCCGAGGCCGGTCGGCCAGCGGTCGAACGGCCCGGCCGGGCTGATGTCCGGCTCCGGCGTGTTGTGCCACTTGCCGAACATGCTGGTGGCGAACCCGTTGTCGCGGAGCACTTGCGGCACCAGGGCCGTGCTCTTCGGGATGACCCCGGTGTACCCGGGGTAGCCGGTGCCCATCTCGATGATGACGCCGGTGCCGATGCTGTGGTGGTTCCGCCCCGCTAGCAGCGCCCCGCGGGTCGGGCTGCACAGCGCCGTGGTGTGGAACCGGGTGTACGACAGCCCGTTGTCGGCGAGCTTCTGCATGTGCGGCGTCGGCACCGGCCCGCCGAACGTGCTGCACATGCCGAACCCGACGTCGTCCAACAGGATGATGAGCACGTTCGGGGCACCTTTCGGGGCTTTGATCGGTTGTGGGTAGTCCGGTTTCGAGTCTTTGAAAGTCCGGCCGATCTTGCCCCCGAACTTCGGATCAGGCTTGGGCAACTGAGACCCCTTGGTCGCCGGGGGCTCGACCAGTTGGTCGGCAAAGACCACCCTTGTCGAGTCGGGTGAGGTGAGCCAACCGAGGGCACATCCGGCCGCCAGTAGGCCGGTCAAGAGAAGCAGTCGAGAGCGCATGAAAAAAACTCCGTGGTGGAAAGGCTGCTGCGGAAAGCGGGCGGGGAACGTCCCGACCCGCGAGTCAATGCGTGGTCAATTCGGTTCGACGGCCAACTCGTCGAATGTGCTGGTCAGCGAATTCAGTCCCAGATCAACAACGCTGCTTCTCTGCTCGCGTGTGACTGGGATCATCCAGCCATTGCGGCTTCACTTCTCGGTCAGATATTTGATGTGAACTTTGTCGATCTGGCCGCTGAAGCCGAAGGGGGCAAGTTTGCGGTACTCCGGCGAGACCGGCGAATAGCTGTCCCGGCCGACGTCGAACGTGTCGTTACCGCTCAGGGCGTAACCCGTTGTTCGGGGCACGCGCCCTTTCGCCATCGGTTCCCCGTTGACGCGGATCGTGACCTCCATCGGGCCGTTCCGCACCCCGGGTTTCGTCCGCGACTCGATCTCGATTTTCGCACGGCCCGTCGGCAGTTCGCCGGAGGTCGTGACCCGAGTCCGTTCGATCTCGTACAGGTTGTATTCGAAGGTCACCTTCCCGTCCTTGACCCAGGCGGCGATGCCGCCGGAGAACCCGCCGAGCGAGTAGAGCACGCCCGAGGTGTCCTTCTTCAATTCCGCGTCGATCGTGACCAAACTACTCCGCAGGCCGAGCTTCGGGGCCGACGCCTCGGGGACCTCGATGACGTCCGAATTGTAGTGGAACTCCGTCGCGGGGTTCTGCTGGGTGTACTCCGGGTGTAGCCCGATCCAAAGGCCGCCCCCGATCGGGAACGCCTTGTTGGATTCGGCCTCGGCCAGGAATAGTTTTCGCATCTCGGCCAGTTTCTCCGGTTGCTTCTCGGCCAAGTCGTGGGCCTGCGAGAAGTCTTCGCGGAGGTCGTACAACTCCCACGTGTCGTCGTCCGGCGTCCATTCGAAGATCTTCGGGTCAAGCCCCGGTTTCCAGGGGACGCGCGGCCCGAACGCCGAGGCCATGTAGCCGTTGTGGTAAATCGCCCGACTGCCCATGATCTCGAAGTACTGGGTTTTCTTGCGGCCCGGCGCATCGGCCGACCGAAACGCGTAGGCCATGCTCGTGCCGTCGATCGGGTCCTGGGTAACCCCGTCGACGATCTCGGGCGCGGTGATGCCGAGGAGTTCGTACACGGTGGGCACGACGTCGTTGACGTGGTGGAACTGGGTGCGGAGCTTGTCGTCGGGTTTGATCCCCTTCGGCCAGGAGACCGCGAGCGGGTTTCGGGTGCCCCCGAAGTGGGCGGCCACCAGTTTCGTTGATTTGAACGGGGTGCTGCCGGCCCAGGCCCAACCGGCGTGGTACATGTTATCGAACAACGGCCCCCCGAGCTGGTCGAGCCCGCCGAGTTCCTTGACGACGCGGATGTGGTCCTGGATCTTCGTGGCGGTCCCGCTCTGGGCCAGGAACTCGCTGATGGTGCCTTTCTGGCCCTCGGCGCTCGAACCGTTGTCGCCCCAGATGTAGAAGATGAGAGTGTTGTCACGGATCTCAAGGCGTTCCAGTTCGTCCACCAACTTGCCGACCTGGGCGTCGGTGTGTTCGCAGTAGCCCGCGAACACTTCCATGAGGCGGCGCTGGAACGGCTTCTCCTTTTCGGGGATGTCGTCCCAAGCGTCGAGGAATTCCGGGCGCGGCGTGAGTGTCGTATTCTCCGGGACGTAGCCGAGTTTCTTCTGGCGGGCAAAGACTCGCTCCCGCATCGCGTCCCAGCCGTCGTCGAACTTGCCCTTGTACTTGTCGGCCCACTTCTTGGCGACGTGGTGCGGACCGTGGACCGCGCCCGGTGCCCAATACATCAAGAACGGCTGATCGGGCTTCAGAGCCCGGTGCCGGCGCATCCAGGTGACCGCCTTGTCGGCCAGGTCCTCGGACAGGTGCTTGCCTTCCTCGTGGGACGGGCTCAACCGGTTGAAATTCTCGACCAAGGCGGGCTCCCACTGGGAGGTTTCGCCGGCGAGGAAGCCGTAGAAATAGTCGAAGCCGACCAACCGTCCGGTCGGCCAGCGGTCGAACGGGCCGGCGCGAGAGGTTTCGTTGTGCGGAGTGTTGTGCCATTTCCCGAACGCGGACGAAGCATACCCGTAACAGCCGAGCACCCGGGCGAGTGAGGCGGAGGTGGCCGGCCACATGCCGGTGTAGCCGTCCCAGTCGTTGCCCAACGAAGCAATGACGCCGGCCCCGACGCGGTGGTGGTTGCGGCCGGTGAGCAGGGCCGCCCGGGTCGGCGAGCACATGGCCGTGGTGTGGAACCGGTTGAAGGAGAGTCCGGACCGGGCGACCCGGCTCAGTGTCGGCGTGTGGACGTCCCCGCCGTAAGTGTCCGGCAGCGCCGGGCCGGAGTCGTCGATCAACACGATAAGAATGTTCGGGGCGTCCTTGGGCAGTCGGCGCGGCGTCGGGGCCGGCTTGTAAGTGGACCCTTGCATGGTGCGGGCCGCCTTACTGCCGGAAGGCGTCGGCGGGAAGGGCAACACGGAACCAGGTGATTTCTTGTCGGGGGTAGAGTCTTCCGCGAGCAGTCGGTTAAACTGGTCGGTGTCTTCGCTTTTCCCCCCGGCGAACGATTTGATCACGCCGCGCGGGCCGAACTCTTTGCGAAACGCCGGGTCCTTGGGGTAGTCCTCGTGCTCGGGCTCTTCTTCGGCGGTGAGGTGGTAAAGGTTGCCGTAGAACTCGTCGAACCCGTGGTTGGTGGGAAGGTGCTCGTCGGGGTCGCCGAGGTGGTTTTTCCCGAATTGGCCGGTCATGTAACCGTGCGGCTTCAGAATCGCGGCGAGTGTCGGGTCTTTGGTGCTGATCCCTTCCTTCGCACCGGGCATGCCGACCTTTGTCAGACCCGTCCGGAGCGGGTGCTGGCCGAGGATGAATGCGGCACGGCCGGCCGTGTAGGACTGCTCCCCGTAATAGTCGGTGAAGCGCATTCCCTCGGCGGCGAGTCGGTCGATGTTCGGGGTCTTGTAGCCCATCATCCCGTCGTTGTTGTATGACAGGTTCCAGTAGCCGATATCGTCGCCCCAGATAACGAGGATGTTCGGCTTCTCGTCGGCCGACTCAACCCTGGCAGCAACCTCCTCGTTATGCTGGGCCAGGGCGAACAACTCTCCCGTGACGAGGCCTTGACAGCCCGCCTGTCTCTCCGGGCACGGGGACGGCTGGTTCGACACGGCTGGTGACGCTCGATCAACTCCTTGTGCCCAAGAGGACAGTGGGAGCTTCTCAGACGCCGCGGCGTAGCCGAGTAGCATTCCCAGGCCGATCAAAGCCATGCCTGGGATTTTAGAATTGTTCAGCACGACTTACTCCGGATAGTGCTGGAATTCGTTGGTTTCGATTAGTTCTGGGTCGAAGGAGTGTACCAGATGGGCTAGGTGTAGGCCCGCTCCTGGCGGGCCGGTTGGATTGGCAACGTGGTTAGTTCTTGCTCAGTTCGAACTTCACCTTGCGGATCGTGCCGGTGAACTCGAAGGTGCCCTTGTCCTTGTAGGCCGGGTCGATCGGCGTGATCGAGTCGCGGCCGACCTCGAACGGCTCCAAACCGTGTCGGACCAGGGAACGCTTCAGTTTCCCTTTGCCGGCTGGCTGGCCGTTGACGAAGAGCTCGAGTGTGCCGGCTCCGAGCTTGGAACCCGCCTCCGGAGTGAACTCCGTCTTTAGCTCGACCTTTCCCTCCGGGATCCCAACCGTACCGGGGATGTCCACGTCCGCGGCCTCGAAGCACTGGTAGCGGAAGTGCGGCCTGCCATCCTTGATGTACAGGGTCCAGCCGGCGGAGAATGACCCGGCACAGGTGACGACGCCTTCGGCTCCGCCCTCCGGTACCTCGAGCGTGGCCGTGATGGTGTGGCCGCGGGTGAAGAGTTGTGGGCCGATCGGTTCGGGTAACCAGACATCATTGCCGTAGTAAGTCCACGAAGTCGGTGGGGTGCCGCTGACGCGGAGCTTGGGGTCGAACCGTTCACTGAACCGTGGATCCAGAGGCAGGACGTTGTACTTCTTGGCTTCTTCCAGGAACTTGGCCTGAAGTTCCTTCAGCTTCTCGGGGTGCCTCCCGGCCAGGTCGTTCGCCTGGCTGAAGTCCTCTTCGATGTGATAAAGCTCCCACGGTGCCTTGGTGAAATCCCCGTAGCGGCTGGCAGTGTCCCACGGGGTGCCGAAGTGGCTGCACGCCATCCACCCACCGTGGTAGATGGCCCGGTTGCAGAACATCTCAAAGTACTGCGTGGTCCGCTGGTCGTCGGCGTCCTGGTCGTCGAAGGAGTAGACCATGCTGACGCCTTCGATCGGTTTCTGAGGGATGCCGTTGACCTCCTTCGGCTCGGGGATTTTGCACACCTCCAGGACGGTGGGAACGACGTCGATGACGTGGTGGAACTGGGTCCGTACCTCCCCCTTTGCCTTGATCCCTTCCGGCCAGTGGACGATCATCGGGTTTCGGGTGCCGCCGAAGTGGCTGGCGACCTGCTTGGTCCACTGGAACGGGGCGTCCATGGCCCACGCCCAGCCGACCGGGACGTGTGGCTCGCTGGTCGGCCCGCCGATCTCGTCCAGCCGGTTGATGGTGCTGTCCAGCCCGAGCTGGATCCCGAGTAGGCTGGCAAGTTCGCTGAAGGTGCCTTCCAGGCCGCCCTCCGCGCTCGCACCGTTGTCGCCGACGATGTAGAACACCAGCGTGTTGTCCAACTCGCCCGAGGTTTCCAGGCTGTCGATGAGCCGGCCGACCTCGTGGTCGGTGTGGGCCATGAACCCGGCGTAGTTCTCCATCAGTCGCTTGTACACGATCTTCGCCTTGTCCGGGACGTTGTCCCAGGCGGGGATCTCCTTCGGCCGCGGGGTGAGCTGAGTACCCTTGGGGATGATGCCCATCTCGAGTTGCTGGGCGTGGGTGAGCTCGCGCTGCTTGTCCCAGCCAGCGTCGAACTTGCCCTTGAACTTGTTCCGCCACTCCTCTGGTGCGTGGTGCGGGGCATGGACGGCACCGGTGCTGTAGTAGCAGAACCACGGCTTGTCGCGGTCGGCTGCCCGAACATTTCGGACCCAGGCGATGGTCTCGTCGGTCATGTCGGTGGTGAAGTGGTAGCCTTGCTCCGGCGTCTTCGGCGGGTCGACATGGACGGTGTTCCGGTACAGTGTGGGGTAGTACTGGTGCGTCTCACCCTGGTTGAAGCCGTAGAAGTAGTCGAAGCCGAGGCCGGTTGGCCAGCGGTCAAACGGGCCAGCGGGGCTGATGTCCGGCTCGGGTGTGTTGTGCCACTTACCGAACATGCTGGTCGCGTAGCCGTTGTCGCGGAGGACCTGCGACACCAGGGCGGTGCTCCTCGGGATAATCCCGGTGTACCCGGGGTAGCCGGTGCCCATCTCGATGATGACGCCGGTGCCGATGCTGTGATGGTTGCGGCCGGCGAGTAGAGCGCCGCGGGTCGGGCTGCACAGGGCGGTGGTGTGGAACCGGGTGTACGACAACCCGTTGTCGGCGAGTTTCTGCATGTTCGGCGTCGGGACCGGGCCGCCGAAGGTACTGCACATGCCGAAGCCGACATCGTCGAGCAGAATGATGAGGACGTTCGGACTTTTTTCCGGTGCCTTCAGCGGCTGCGGGTAGTCCGGCTTCGAGTCTTTGTAGGTCTGACCGATCTCGCCCTGGAACCTAGGGTCGGGCTTAGGTAGTTGGGACCCCTTGGCGGGGGTGGGCTGGGCTTTGCTGTCCTGGTCCGACGAGCCGTTCAGCTTGCCGGCCGCGGCGAGGTAGCCGACGGCACCACAGAGGGCAAGTACACCGGCGAGGATTAGGGATCGCAAACGCATGCAGTCTATCTCCGAGAACGTGAGGACGGTGGGTCATCGGTTTGCCTACCGGTGTGATGATGTTCGGGTGTGGACGTCGGAGCAAGTTTGACGGACCCCAATTCACCCACCGGTGCGGACCGCTTACTTCTGCTCACCCAGCATTCCAGGGATCTTGTCTTTGATCTTCTGGAGCAAGTCGGCGGGGACGTGGTTTTTCAGCCACTCGATCAGTTGGGGGATAAACTTCTGCAGTTGTTCAACCGAAAAGCCGGCCTGACTGAACCGCTTGGAGATCTCGGAAACGCTGCTGTCGCCGCCGAAGACCTTGCCAACTAAGCCGCCGATGGAGCCGAGCAAGCCGGTATCCGGTTCGGTCTTGTTGGCTTCGAAGGCCGATACTGCTTCGTTACTGTTCGGGACCTCGGCTTCGACCTTGGCTGCGTCGTCTTGGGGCAACTTCTCTTTGATGAAGGAGAGCAGGGCGCCCAAGCCACGCTGGGCTTGTTCGGGTGAGACGCCTGCTTTGCTGGCAAGATCGTTGAGTAGTTCAGACATTCGAGACTCCTGGGAAAATGAATCGAGCAGGGTCCAGTACGCGAGTACGGACCGAAGGCGGATCCTTAATAAAATCAATGGAATCATATCTGATGACGGGATTCGTCCCGGGGAATGGTCCGGGACGGTGCAGCGATAGGACGCTCGGGTCAGTGCCTCAGTTACCGAAGTAGCGATAGATGGCCAACCCGACGGCGACTAACCCTGCCAACAGGGCTAACATGAGCAAGAAGTAGATTTGCCCGTACATGTTACGTAAGGAGCCGACTGAGTTCATCAGGTTCTGGATATCCTGTCCCCGGGTATCGACGATTTTCTGGAAGGAAGTCGCCGAAGAACGCGTCCAGGTCCCCTGCAGGAGAAAGATCAGCCCGGTGAGCCCGGTGAAGATGGCAATCCCGGTGAGAAAATTGTTGCTGCTGGGAATCTTGTCAAGCTCGTATTCAGACGCCTCGGCCCGGAGGTCCTCGGGGATTTCTTCCTTAACCTTCTCGAGGTACTCCCCAGCTTTCTCGCGGAAGCCGCTTGGGAGGCGGTCGCGGAACATGAACAGCACCGTGAACAGGCAGATCAACAGTGCCAAGATGCCGAAGGCGACGGAGAAAAAGCCGACGAACCGCATCTTGCCGGCCAGGTCGGCGAAATCTTTGTTTTGCTCTTCGGTAAATTCATACTGATTGCCGGTCGACATAGGGCCACTCCTGGTGATAGAACCACATCCGCTAAAATCCGCATTTCCGGATGCAAGTCGTTTTAAGCAGGAACAGGCCTGTCGGCTATCAGGAGATTCAGGAATTATCCCATATTGGCCAGACTTGTTGACTTCGGCCCGAGGGGGAGGCCCCTCGGGCGCTGGGCTACGATTACTTGGTGCCGCCGGGTTGGCTCATGACGGCTTCCATGACCGGGTCGAGGTTGAAGCTGCCGGGCTTTTGCCGGGGCGGGAATTCGCGGAAGCTCCCGAGCCACTTGGCGAGGTAGGCCGGGGCGATGGCGAACATGTGCTCCATCCACGAGCGGCCGTAGCTGAGTACTGGTAGTTGTTTGTGCGGTCGATGAAGTCGAGTGCGGCGATGACCTGATCGTCGTTGGTCTCCATGCGCTTGCGGGTGACCGGGTCGGTGTCCTCGCTCTTGCCGCCGGGGAAGGAATCGATGACGCCTCGCGGCACAACCTCTACTTGTTCGACGGACTCCACGGGAACGCCGTGGAGTCCGACGGGTTGCGACCTTACTGGTTGCCCGGCCGGGTGGTGAGTTCCTCCATGACGTTGTCCAGGTTGAACGACCCCGGCTTCTGCCGGGGCGGGAACTCCTTGAAGCTCTGCAGCCACTTGCCGACGTAAGCGGAGGCGGGTGCCATCATCCACATGTGCTCGACGAACCAGCGTTGTAGCCCCATGGCGTGATCCATATCGGCCCGTTCGAACGGATCGGCCCGGAGATCGGCGAGCATCGGAGCCCGGAGCTTCTCGAAGGGCCTCTGCCAAACCTCGAGGCCGTGGTGGTTCTGCATGAGGAAGGTGATCTTGAACTTCTGGTACCGCAGTGCCGCAACGCTGCCGTCGTCGGTCCAGTAGATGAACTCCTTGCGCGGCCACTCTTTGGTCTCGCCCTTCAGGTACGGCAGCAGGTTGTACCCGTCGAGGTGCACCTTGTACGCGCGGCCGATCGCCTCATAGCCGCCTTTCATCAGCTTCTCCTTGATGTCCGCTTCCCCGACCGCGGCCATGATGGTGGTCAGCATGTCCTCGTGGGCGCCAACGTGGTTGATCTTCGTGCCCGGCTTGATGACGCCCGGCCATCGCATCAGACAGGGAACCCGATAACCGCCCTCCCACTGGGTGTTCTTTTCCCCGCGGAACGGGGTGGTGCCACCGTCCGGCCAGGAGAATGTTTCCGCCCCGTTGTCGGTGGAGTACATGACGATCGTGTTGTCGGCGACGCCGAGTTCGTCCAACTTGTCGAGCAACTGGCCGACGTGGCCGTCGTGCTCCACCATGCCGTCCGGGTAGATGCCCAGGCCGGTCTTCCCGTCGGATTCTTCCTTCAGGTGGGTGAAGATGTGCATGCGGGTGGAGTTCCACCAGACGAAGAACGGTTTGTCCGCCTTGTGGGCACGGTCCATAAAGTCGAGTGCGGCGGCGGTCACGTCGTCGTCGATGGTTTCCATCCGCTTCTTGGTGAGCGGGCCGGTGTCCGTGATGTTGCCGTCGGCACTCGACTTGATGACGCCGCGGGGCCCGAACCGCTCCTTAAATTCGGGGTTCTTCGGGTAGTCCCGGTACTCGGGCTCTTCCTCGGCGTTGAGGTGGTACAGGTTACCGTAGAACTCGTCGAAGCCGTGGTTGGTCGGCAACATCTCATCGAGGTCGCCGAGGTGGTTCTTGCCGAACTGGCCGGTCAAGTAGCCGTGGTTCTTGAGCAGGCTGGAGAGTGTGGGTTCTTCCTTCGTCATGCCTTCGGGTGCTCC
>CAYPIE010000095.1:0-21499 GCA_964410665.1 uncultured Alcaligenaceae bacterium | reverse complement strand
AGGAAGAAGGTGTGAAGGTCATTTTTGTTCAATCGCAGATTACTGGAAGTGGAGCAGATGCTGTTGCCAAAGCAATCCAGGGTCGAAAGGTAGAGTTAGATCCACTTAGTCCGAACGTGGAAGAGAATTTGCGAAAAGTCGCAGATGAGCTAATACAGTCTTATGAGTAACCAGCTGTTGTCTGCGTTTTCACTGTTCCGATAGCGAGACCTGCGAGGATGTTGTCGAATTCCGTGCACCATTTCGAGGTTGTTGAGATCAACAACCTCACTTTTGGCTACCCGCCGAATGAAGTAACCGATCCCGTACTGCGTGAGGTATCATTAAGCGTTGCCAATACGGATTTTTTAGGCGTGATCGGTCCGAATGGTGGAGGGAAGTCTACTCTCCTCAAGATTATCCTTGGCCTTTGTACTCCTCAGCGCGGTAGCGTCAAAGTGCTGGGTATGTCGGCTGAGAAAGCCAGGAAGCATATCGGTTACGTTCCCCAGCACGCCAACTTAGACAAAACAGTTCCGGTAAACGTACTGGACGTTGTGTTGATGGGGCGACTGGGGATGTCCTCCTGGGGATGGTTCTACAGCAGAAGAGATCAAGAAGCCGCCTTTGCTGCCTTGGAGCAAGCGTGTGTTGCTGACCTTCGGAGAAGGTCGCTTTCTGCTCTTTCGGGTGGTCAACTACAACGAGTGCTGATCGCACGGGCGTTGGCGAGCGAGCCGAAGCTACTGCTCCTTGATGAGCCAACGACAGGCATTGATGTCCAGGTGATCGAGAAGCTAATCGAACTGCTCCATGAGATCAATCAAACGCTACCCATCATCATGGTAAGTCATGATATTGGTTTTGTGTCGACTCATCTAAAACGTGTTGCCTGTCTCAATCGCTCTTTGGTCTGTTGTGAGGCCAAAGAGGTCACTGCCCAGGTCATTACCGATCTCTATACGGGAGCGTTTCGCCCCCTTCATCATTCAGAGAATTGTCCCTATGGAGCCATCACTGCTCCATCGTCCTTGGCCCAACCGATTGACTCGCCGGAGACTATCCTGTGACCGAGTTCTTCCAAGACATGGGGGTCAATCCCTTCCTGAAGACAGGACTGATCGCAGGAATCTTAGCGAGTATTTCGTGTGGAGTAGTTGGCCCATACGTCATTACCCGCCGGATTGTTTTTCTCAGTGGTGCGGTTGCTCATGTTGCCATCGGAGGGATTGGCGCTGCCATCTTCCTTGCGACCATCTACCCGGGCACGTTTGCATGGATGGAACCGATGTATGGCGCGGCTATCGCCGCATTGCTCGGCGCGGTGATATTGGGAATCGTTTCTGAGACCTCACACGAACGCATGGATACTCTCATCGGTGCGCTTTGGTCGATAGGAATGGCGGTCGGGATCTTACTCATCAAGTACACCCCTGGTTACCACACCGAATTGATGAGTTACCTATTTGGAAACATCACCTTTGTCCCATGGGGCTCGATCTACCTCATGATAGGATTGGTGGGATTCATCCTTGCTGTTGTACTATTATTCCACAAACGTTTTTTGGCACTTTGCCTCGATGAACAACAAGTGAGACTGCAAGGGATATCCGTACTCCCGACCAACATTGTGCTGCTGGCATTAGTTGGTCTGACAGTGATCTGTCTGATGCGCGTAGTAGGACTTATTTTGGTATTAGCATTGCTTACTCTACCCGCCGCCACCGCAAGACATTATGTATCTCGGATGCCAGCGCTCATTCTATTCACAACACTTCTCTCCACTGTGCTCACGACGATTCCTCGCATCGCCGTCTATGGCACGAAAATCAGTCCCGAATGCGCGATTGTCTTGGCAGCTGGTACAACGTACCTATTGTCGGTGATTGGGTTGCGGTTGCACCCTGCGATCCGCTATTCGCTTACCGAAGTGCGGAACAAACATGAAGAATAACTCACCGTGGCAGTGTTGACCTTTCCATGCCAAGCGAGTTTGAGTGGTCGTTATTCTCGGCCTGGTAATGACTATTCGGCGTCGATTTTTCCGCCGGAAACAAGTTGTATCAGTACCAAGCTCGTCGGCTTGTATTGACTGCGATGAGGACGAATGATCCAAGTTGGAAAGAGACTCTATCATGAACCATACGAAGCTTTCAACGATGGAAGATGTTCAGAATCGTTACGATCATCGGCAGATCGCGATTGATCAGGTGGGTGTTACCGATCTTCGGTACCCAATTGTGGTGCTGGATCGCGAGCGACAAACGCAGCACACTGTCGCCAGCTTTACAATGTCGGTGAGTTTACCACATCACTTCAAGGGCACACACATGAGCCGCTTTATCGAAGTGTTAAACCAACACTGCGACAAAGTGACCATGGAGACCCTTCCTGATATTCTCGCGGACTTGCAAGCACGGCTCGACGCAGAGAGCACAAAGCTCGAAGTCAGATTCCCATATTTCCTGGAGCGAATAGCACCGGTCTCTGAAGCCCGCTCTCTCATGGAATACGAGTGCTTTTTCGTCGCAGAAGCCAATGGCGAGAATCATGATGTTGTTTTGGGGGTGAAGGTTCCAGTAACCAGCCTTTGTCCCTGCAGCAAAACGATCAGCGAATACGGTGCGCATAGTCAAAGAGGTCATCTGACCATTGAGATCCAATCTGTAGCACAACGGGACGGCGAGGAAACCCCAGTTGTCTGGATCGAAGAGTTAGTTGAAATAGCAGAACAATCTGCTTCTTCACCTCTGTACTCTCTACTAAAACGAGACGACGAACGACACGTTACGATGCTCGCCTACGATAACCCCGTTTTTGTCGAAGACATGGTGCGGAATGTTGCCAGTACGCTGATCGAAGACGTGCGGATAGCCTGGTTTTGTGTTCATGCCGTTAATCAGGAGAGTATTCACGCCCACAACGCTTTTGCCAAAATTGAATGGAACCGCTCATCACAATCAAAACGCTATCGTTAATTGTGATATATGAATGTTTAGTCTTCTTCTTTTGTCTGCGTTGCCAGCTTGCCGGCTTACGAATGCACTCTTGGCATTCGACGACCAGGAATATGGGCCTCCTGTCTCACAAGGGCCCCGACGAGTGCTGGGATAGACGGTTATAGGCCGTTCGTGCTTGACCCGGCGCGACGGTCGCTTGGAATGGGGTCTGCCGTCGTCGACCCGTGCGATCGGCATCCAGGAGACGGTTACGGGAATAGTCGTTGGAGGTGTCGATGAGTGGGGAGTTCGCGCGTGATCGACTTCGGGTGACGGGCCTATGCCTGCTGGCCGCCATCGGGGCGTTATTTTTAGCCCAATTACCCAACGATACGCAGAGCGAGTGGTTCCGCTCGCTGACCCGCCCGGATATACTGCCCCGAGCCCTGGAACGCAAGATTGGACTGATCTGGACGGCCATCTTCCTACTCGCAGGCTTGGGCACGGCAGCGGTCGTCTCTTCGAACCGCCCCATTGGGTGGAAGGTTGCCTCGGTGGGGCTGATCCTGGTGGCTCTAGCGCTGAACCTGACCTACACCTACACGTTCACCCAGCGGCATCATTTGCAGGCAGCGACCTGGGTCGCCGGTGGGTTGGTTCTTGTACTGGCCGCCCTCGTTGGGACATGTTTGATGGGTCGCCTGTGGGTCGCCGCGGCGTGCCACGCCCCGCACCTCGCGTGGGTGGGCTTCGCAACCTTTGTCACCGCCCGGATGGCAGAACTCAACCCGTAAGTCGTGAGATCCTGCCCGTACAGTCGGGGCAGGATCGGTTTGCCGCGGATTTCTGCTCTAGGTGGATGAAGAACCCCACGGATTACAAGGACGCATTTCACCCTGAACGAAGAGACCTACTCTTCGTTCAGGGTGCTTTTCCGAAAACCGCCTCCCGGTAGCTGATCGCACTGGACCCCGATTCGGCGGTTACCGGGAATGGTGACTACCTTCGCGGACCAGAGTGCTCGGTGTCCGGGAGACGGTCACGTTCGACCAACCGATGTGGTGCTGCAGAGAGACAATATCATTAAAATTTATATATAAACGAATTTGAGTATGCCGATCAAGGCCATCCGCACCTGCCCTTTCGCCCGACGGCTGCCGGGAGGTGGTGCTCTGAGGGTTCAGCCTATTCCAGGGCAGCCTCGAACAAGAGGTGGTCGAAGTGTCGTCCCAAACGGGTTCAGCGACCGCCCGTGGTTTCCCAGAGGAAAGAACGCAGCGACCGCGACGCCCAGGCCAACGCAAACGCTAGGACGCAGGCCAGCACGATGCTGGCCCCGGATGACGCGCGCAGGTAGAACGACCCGAGAAGCCCTGCCACGGACAAGAGGACCGACACCCCGACCGCAATCAGAATCAGGCGACCGAACCGACGGGTCAGCAGGCCGGCAGCCGCCCGATCTGGGGTCATCGCTACCGTCGGACGGTGGTTCCGTCCACCCGACTCGGTCGACTGACCGTTCGGGCCAGACCTCAGAAGGAAAAGCGGAAAAAACACATGAACCAGTTGGTGAGTTGCGGCGTAATCGCTAGTAAAACTTAGTATCACCTGTTCTCAGAAAGTAATCGCGTGGTGGATTCGTTATTCCGACGGGTGTGGCGGTGGCACTTCTGGGCGGGGATTGTGGCTTGCCCGGTGCTGCTTGTCGTTGCGATCACGGGTGCCCTCTACACGTTCCGCCAAGAGATCGAGGACTGGCAGCAGGCCGATGTGCGGTCTGTCGAGAGCGCGGGTGAACGGACGCCGTTGAGCGAGCAGATCGCCGCTGTGAAGGCCGCGTACCCAGACTGGAAGCCGACGCGGGTTACGCTCTGGGCTGATCCGCGGAAGAGCACCGTCGTGCAAGTCGAGCGGCCCGACACCGAGAAGGGCTCACTACCCGCGGTGTTCGTCAATCCGTACACGGCGAAGGTAATCGTCGACGGCAACGTACGGTCTCCGTTCTTCTCAGGGGTATTGACCCTGCACCGTAGCCTGTTCGCGGGCACATTCGGCCGGGTGGTTGTGGAACTCACCACGTCATGGACCTTGGTGCTGCTGGTCAGCGGGGTGTTCCTCTGGTGGCCGAGCCGGTGGTCCCGCGTGTGGGGAGTCTGGCTTCCGCGCCTGCGAAGTAAGCCATACGTCGTGCTCCGCGACCTGCATACCGTCGGTGGCATAGCCCTGACTCCCGTCATCGCCCTGATCGCGTTCACGGGACTGTTCTTCACCGTCGTCTGGCTGTGGTCATTCAACGGCGTCTCGAACGGTGCCGGGAAGTTCCCCCGCGACCTGCTCGCGGCCCCTCCATCGCAGGCACCGCCCGCCGGCGCTCTTCCGATGTCGGTGGATGTCGCGGTAACCGCGGCGAGGGAGCGGTTCCCGTACCAGACGCTGAACCTGACGCTTCCGAAGAAGCCAACGGACGCTTTCGCGTTCACCGCCCGCGGTGGGAGCGGGCGGTCGGTGGACGGGTCGGTCGCCGTGGATCAGTACACCGGCAAAGTGCTAAGCGACAAGCGGGCCGAACACCAGTCGAGTGTCGAACAAGCTCGGCTATACGTGCTTCCGATCCACATGGGCACGATTGGCGGCACTGCCACGAAAGTGCTCGCGTTGGTCGCGTGTCTGGTCCTCGCCGGGTTGGGGGTGAGCGGGGTGTGGATGTGGCTGGTCCGCCGGCCCAAGGGCCGCTGGGGGTTTCCGCGGGCGAGCGAAGCCCGTGTTCCGAAGCCGGCTGTTGTCGTGATTTTGATGTTGGCGGTCGCCCTTCCGACGGTCGGCCTGTCGCTCATCGTCGTGCTCGCCGGAGAGTGGCTTTACGGCCGTCTCAGGGATGGATCGCACGATTCGCCCTCGCCCGAAACCGCGATCGACGTCCCCTTTCCCTCGGCGCCTCACGAGGTGACGGAATGAACCGTTGTTAAGACTGCCGTCACGCTGATTCGACGGCAGAACTAGATCTACCACCCCAACGAGTGAAAGGATACCCGATGAAGCCAACGACCGCGGAACCCGAGCAGGTGGACCCCCACGACGTGGATCACACCGACACCTTCGCGATGCCGACCGACGAGGCGACGCTGCTGCGTCTATGCCGACTGCTGTTCATCGACCACGCCGACGAGATCTGCTTCGGGCCGTGCATCGAGGGGGCGGTGTTCGAGATCCGCCCGGATCGCCAGGCCGAGGTGACGATGCTGGACGGCTATCTGACGGCGGACTTCGGTCGCTGGCACCTGCACTTGTGCATTGGCGAGCACAAGGGTACCACGGCGCAGCCCTGTCCGCCGGAACTGGCACGCCACCGGCGCTGCGCCCGCGCCGAGTTGTACCGCAACTTCTCCGGCTCGTGTGTGCCAGGAAGCTGGGGCGTCCGGCTGTTCAACGGGGCCGGTGAGCAGATGGTGACGTTCTTCCTACCCAGCCCGTACCACGACCACGAGGGCAAGACCATCCGACCACCGGACTTCTCTCGCCTCGCGCTTTGGGACGAGTTGCGCCGTGAGTTCCTGGGCCTAGAACCCGATCCGCGCGACCGTGAGAGCCGCCGATGAGCCGCATCGCATGGCTGGCCGGTGCCGTCGTGCTGATCGCCGGAGCAGCGGCTACGCTAAGTTTGCGTTGGGACAGCACCGACGAGCCGGCGGCGGAAGCGACGCCGCGGCGGATCGCCTCGCTGACGCTGGCCAGCGACGAGATCCTTGCCGAACTCGCGCCGGACCGCGTCATCGCCGTGACATATCTCGTTGATGATGCCGACATCAGCAATGCCTCGGGCATCTACCCCGCCAGCCTTCCCCGCCTCCACGAGAAGGATGTCGAACGGCTTGTCGCGATGCGGCCAGAGCTAGTGTGCGTGGCCGGATACAACGACGCCGACTTCCTTGAGGTGGTGAGGCGTAGCCAGATCCCCACCCATCGCACGGAGGCGTTTGGCAGTATCGACGACATCGAGGCGACCATCCTGTCACTGGGTGACCGAATCGGCAATCCGGAGAAAGCCCGCCTCTTGGTCGGTAGGATGCGCCGGCGCATCGCGGCCGTCGTCGATCGCGTCGAGGACGTGCCGTACCGGCCTCGCGTCATGTACTGGTCCGGCGGGCACACTGCCGGTGAGAGCACGACGATCGACGAGATCATCCGGGCCGCCGGTGGGCGCAACGCAGCAGCGCGGTTCTCTGGAGCGTCGGCGGTCGCTCCCGAGCAGATGCTGACGATTGACCCCGACGTGGTGCTGCTGTCTCGCTGGAAGGCGTACGAGGCAGATAACCGTATTGACAATCAGCCGTCGCTGCGCGGCCTGCGAGCATTGCACGAGGGGAAAGTGATCGCTGTCGAGGCCCGCTACTTAACGACCCTCTCGCACGCCGTCGCCGAGGGCGTCGAGCGGTTGGCCCGGCTGCTGCACCCCGATCGCTTCGCGATTGAGGAGGGTGAGCCATGACGCGCTTCTCCTTGCCAGGGTTGACACTCGCCTACGTGGTCCTTGCTGCGGCGGGGCTCCTCTGGGGCGTCGCCGACATCCCTCCCGATACGGCGCTGCGTGCGGTGACGTCGGGGGTCGGATTAACCGAGGCCACCGGCGTTTCGGAGCCGGAGCGCTTCGTCGTGCTGCACTTGCGCTTGCCGCAGGTGCTTCTCTTGGGCTTGGTCGGCGCGGCGCTAGCCACGTCGGGGGCGGCGCTCCAGGCGACGTTCGACAACCCGCTGGCCGACCCAGGCGTTTTGGGCATCAGCGCCGGAGCCTCGCTCGGTGCGGTCCTAGCGATCCACACTGGCTTCGCCGGATCGATGTTTCTGGCGATTCCGATCGCGGCGTTCGGCGGCGGACTGACCGCCGCCGCGGTGGTCTACGCTCTCTCGCACGTGAAAGGCAAGCCGGCCGGTCCGACGCTGTTGCTGACCGGCGTCGCCGTCGGCAGCATGGCCGTGGCGGCGGTGTCGCTGGTAATGCTGATCGCGGCCCCGCACAAGGTGCAGGAGTTGTTGTTTTGGCTGGTCGGCGGCGTGCGGACGCAGACGTGGGAGCATCTGGCGTTGGCGGCGTGGCCCGCCGTCGCCGGCGTATTCGGGCTGGCCGCTCTGCACCGCCCGCTGGACGCACTGTTGCTGGGGGAGGAACATGCCGCGGCCGTCGGCGTGCCGGTGGTCAGGACGCGCATTCTGGTGCTGGCGATGACCGCGCTGGCGGTGGGGGCTGCGACTGCGGTCGCGGGCAACATCGGCTTCGTCGGACTGATGGTGCCGCATCTGATGCGCCGTGTGACTGGCCCGCAAGCGCTGGCGCTGTTGCCCGGGTGCGTCGTCGGCGGGGCAGCGTTCCTCACAGCGTGCGAGCTAGTGTCGCGAGCTCTGAGCGAGCGCTACGCCATGCACCTGGGCATCCTGACGGCATTGCTCGGCGGTGCGACCTTCCTCGTGCTGTTGTATCGGCGGTGAAAGGAGCGTATGAAGCCTCTAGAACTTTCCGCCAACAACTTGACGGTTCGCGTCGGGGGGCGGGCTCTGCTCGATGGCGTGTCGCTGGCCTTGCGGCCCGGCTCGATGACGGTGTTGCTCGGGCCGAATGGGGCCGGCAAGACGACGCTGCTGCGGACGCTGGCCGGGTTGCTCGCGCCGTCCTCGGGCGAGGTCGTCCTGGGGGGCCGCCCGCTGGCTGCGATGTCTCGTCGCACGGTCGCCCGAGAAGTCGCCTATTTACCACAGCATTACGACACCCGCTTCCACCTGACCGTCGAGCAGGCCGTTGCCCTGGGCCGCTACCCTCGGCTCGGCCTTTTCGGGTCGATGGACACCGACGACCGCCGCGCCATCGACCGTGGCATCGAGGCGGTGAAGCTCGAGGCGTTCCGAGACCGCACTTTGCCGACGCTGTCCGGCGGAGAACGCCAACGGGCGTTCCTGGCCCGAGCGATGGCGCAAGAAGCACCTCTGCTGCTTCTGGACGAGCCCCTGGCCGCGCTTGACGTCGGACGGCAGCTGGAGTTTCTAGACCTCTTATATCAGCTTAACGCGGAAGGGCGGACGATCCTGGCGGCTGTACACGACCTGCGGCCGGCGCTTGAGCATTTTCCCGAAGCAGTGCTGCTGGATCGTGGTCGGCTGGTCGGGTGCGGTCCGACGCCCGAGGTGGTCGGCAGCCCGGCGCTGTCGGCGGCACTGGGGGTCCAAGTGGTTGCGAACGGTGGGCCGGGGCTGCGCCTTGTCGGAGGGGCGTCGTTGTTGACGCATAAAAGAAACGCCAGGAACGAGTAGCGGAACACCAACCATCTCTGAGCAGCATCGCAGACAATCTGATCGATTTCGGGCGGCTGAGCTCACTCTGAGGCTTCGTTGCTAGAGCGAGTTCAGGTGAACTGAGTTGCAATCTCAGTTCACCTAGTTTTCAAAAGGAATCCTAACTTCGGCAGACGTTCCCGACAACTTTTCAAATCAAAGGATCAATCTCTTGCGTGCGGGGGCACCCCTGGGGGCACTTTGATTTGCCCAGACGCCGGGGCAGGGGTGGTCGTATCGGACGATTCTTCGTTGCAACCCGACACGACAATGATCGCGATCCCGAAGACAAGAACGGTAATTATGCGGGTCAAGATTTTCATTCCTTCTTCTCAACGGTGACAAGCATCCGGCCGGACCCGGTGGCTGCCTCGAATTTGGCCGGTCGCTCGTCTCCGGAGGACGGGTCCGTATAACAAATGCGGATCGATTTCGCTTTCACGTCCACGATCGACTTCCAAGTCGTTCCGCTGACCGCGCCTTCTTCGTGAGACCAATCCATGTGACAGGGCTTCCGCGATGCATCAAGTGTGAACGTCCCTTTCAAGTCGCCAGACTTGGTCCTGATCAGAAACGTCTCGCCCCGGATGACGAGTCCGTGGCCGACGATTCGGTCTAACGAGTTTCCATCGGAGATGGCCGCGGTAACCTCCCACTCGCCCTGAAGCGACTTCGCCAGGGCTTCGGCCGGATCTTCGGCCAAGACAGACGGCACCCGACTGAAGCCCACAATCAGCGCCAGCAACCCTACCACCGTGCGACATGTCAACATGATTCATCCCCTTCTGTGTTCGTTCCGTTGAGTGAGAAAGGCGCAACCATTAGCCTTCCCGGTCGAACAGGGTGTCATCCGATCCAAGATCGAAGACCTGTTCGCGACGCCCGAGTTCCTCACCCGCAGGACCGAAGTATGATGGGTAGCCGTTGTCCGTCGGACGGCTGACCTCGACGTGGCCGTCGGCATAAGCGACGTTCGCGACGCCACCGTGCCGGAAATGCACCGTGGGGTAATTGCTCGAAGGAGGGTCGAGGTAGTAATTCTCTTCAAGTTGCGGCGTGTCGTAGCTCCACGTGTTGATCCGGGCGCTGTCGGCAAAGGCGACTGTCCGCGACGTGGCCCCGAGGTGGTTGATCTTGTAGCGCACTTTGGTGTAGGTCGGCGGCGAGGTGCTATAGTCCGCGTTATAGCCGGGGCCGAGGAACTTGTAGTTATAGCCGTAGCCGTCCGTGTAACCCTGGAAGCGGAGGACGAACCTGCCTTCTTCGAACATGGGGCACTTGCGGACCGACAAGTTGTTTTCCACGTAAGGGCTGATAAAGCCCGCGGTCGGGTTGATCTCACCCGGCCCGAGAACTTCCCCGAACCAATACAGCCGGCGGTTGTCGGGCCCGTCCGGGTAGCCCCACCGCCAGGTACTCACCGGCATCAGTTCGCCGTTGTTGGTGTCGGCATAGTTGTGTAGCGCCAAGGCAAGTTGCTTCAGGTTGTTCTGACACTTCATTCGTTGAGCCGCCGCTCTGACCTTTTGAACGGCGGGGAGGAGCAGACCGATCAGGATGGCGATGATCGCGATCACCACCAACAACTCGATCAGCGTGAAGGCGTGACGTCGTGCTTGACGCATGAGGGAAACTCCTGGATACCTACTCAGTAACATTGTTTACCTACTTATACTTAGTAAAACTAAGTATTACTTTCAATACGGACGCTCTTACCTACCCGCAAGAAGTCGGGCACACCTTTCGGAGATGTCCACGGAGGCCGAGGGATTACCGGGGCGGTTGAACTTCGCAACCAGGTTGTTCGACCAACCGATGGTGTGCTGGGGGCGGGACGACAATCTACTTGCGGAAATGTATCAAATTTCTAGATACTACTGATCGACACCATCAGCATCTACGAATTCTCTTCGCCCGACGGCTGCCGGGAGGTGGTGCTCTGAGGGTTCAGCCTATTCCAGGGCAGCCTCGAACAAGAGGTGGTCGAAGTGTCGTCCCAAACGGGTTCAGCGACCGCCCGTGGTTTCCCAGAGGAAAGAACGCAGCGACCGCGACGCCCAGGCCAACGCAAACGCTAGGACGCAGGCCAGCACGATGCTGGCCCCGGATGACGCGCGCAGGTAGAACGACCCGAGAAGCCCTGCCACGGACAAGAGGACCGACACCCCGACCGCAATCAGAATCAGGCGACCGAACCGACGGGTCAGCAGGCCGGCAGTTGCCGCCGGGGTGACCAGCAAGGCGCAGGTCAGCACCACCCCAACGGCTTGGATGCCGGTCACCACCGCCAGGGCCAACAGGACTAACAGGACGTAGCGCAGCAAACCGGTGCGGATACCGATCACCTCAGCATGGGTGGGATCGTAGGAGGTCAACTCCAGTTCCTTGTGCAGCAGGGCCAGGACCAAAAGGACGGTCACGGCCACCCCGCCGATCAACCACAGGTCAGCACTGCCGACGCCGAGGATGTTGCCGAAGAGCATGTGCGATAGGTCGCGGAACGACCGTTGCCGGCTCATGAGGACGATCCCCAGGGCGAACATGCCCGTGAAGACCACCCCGATGGCCGTGTCCTCTCGAACCACCCGCCGACGGGAAATCCAGCCGATGAATAAGGCGGTGCAGACGGCGGCCACCAGCCCGCCGGCCGATAGGCTCCAGCCGTACAGGTGGGCGATCACCAGGCCGGGCAGGGTGGTGTGGGCCAGGGCGTCGCCGATGAATGCCATCCGGCGCTGGACTACGTGCGCGCCCAACGCAGCGCACGTGGCCCCGACTAGAACCGCGGCCAACAAGGCGGTCCACATGAACGAGTAGCGGAGCGGTTCGAACAGCCAATCCATAATGCCTTCGGATTCGATGTTTCAGTGGTCGGTAGCGGAGCCCCTCGTAGGCCCATTGCGTGGCTCGAAGGAGGGGTCCTCGGGAGAACGGACTCGTCGGCCGGCGGCGAGGTACACGGCCCCATCGAAGTCGCGGTCCAACCGGCCCAGGTCGTGGGTGGCGGCGACAACGCATTTGCCGCACTTGGACAACTCCGCCAGCAGATCGGTTACGACTCCTCGCGTCTCGGTGTCCACGGCGTTGAGCGGTTCGTCGAGCAAGAGCAGGTCCGCACCCTGGGCGAGGGCACGGGCCAGCATCGCACGCTGTTGCTGCCCGCCGGAAAGCTGCCCGATTTGTCTGTCGGCGAGGCCGTCCAGTTTCAACTGGGCCAGGGTGGCAGCCGCGATCTCCCGGTCCCGTGGGCCGGGGAACCCGAACCAGCCAAGGTGGACATATCGCCCAGCCAGCACGAACCGGCCCAGAGTGATCGGGAAGTCCCAGTCGATCTCCCCGCGTTGCGGAAGATACGCCACCCGGTGGTGACATGCCCCGACCGGGTTGCCGAACACACGCACTCGCCCAGACCGGACCCGAAGAAGACCCGCGACCGTCTTCAACAAAGTACTCTTGCCCGCCCCGTTCGGGCCTACCAGGGCTAATCGCGTGCCGGGCGACACTCGCAAGCTCACGCCTTCCAAGGCGAGCCCACCCCTGCTCCCGTAGCTCACGCACAGGTCATCCAAGATCAGGGCGTCGGAACCCGGCACCGACTCGGCGTAATGCCGGCTGCCGTAGGGCCACCAGGGGTCGCTCATTCGCGCAAAGCTCCCACGACCGTAGTGACGTTGTGGCGGATCATGTCCTCGTAGGTAGCCCCAGGAGTCTCCGGCGAGCCGAGGGCATCAGTATATAGAGTCGGGACGACACGCACCCCCGTCTCGCTCGCGATCCGCTCCATCAGCTGGGACTTCGTGACGTTTTCGCCGAACACGGCCGGCACTTTCTCGCGGCGGATCGCCTCACACAGTTCGGCCACGTCGGCCGCGGACGGGTCGGCCGCCTCGGTCGAGAGCGAACCCAGGGCCGTCCCGACCGTCCGGAAGCCGTAGCGCCGGGCGAAATACCCAAATGTATCGTGACTGGTCACGAGCTTCCGCCGATTCTCCGGGAGGGATTTCACCTGTTCGTTCACCCAGCCGTCCAGTTCGCGCAACCGGGCGATGGACGCCTCGGCATTGCGGGCGTAGTCGGCAGCATGGTCCGGGTCCGCCTCAGACAGAGCGTCCCGGATTTTACCGACCATGTGGATCGCGTTCGTGACGTCGTGCCAGATGTGTGGGTCGTACTCCCCGTGCCCGTGGTCGCCGTGATCGTGTTCCTCTTCGTCGACCTCGATTAGCTCGAGATCCTCTGCGACGACGATGCGCCGGGCCCGGGTCCCGGAAGAGTCCGCCAGGTCATCCAGCCAGGTTTCGAATTCCAGCCCGATCTCAACGATGAGGTCGGCTTCGGCAAGTGCGATCGTGTCCTGGGGCGTCGGTTCAAAGGTGTGCGCGTCGCCGTCCGGCCCGACTAGCGTGACCAAGTCGATGTGTTCACCTCCGACCTGACCGGTCAGATCCCCTAGCACACTGAACGTAGCCACAACCTGCGGTTTTTCATTCCTCGCCGACTCGGAGCAGCCGGCTATCATGACGATGCATGTCCACACGGCCAGAGCTACTTGTCGTACGTGGGATCTTCGGAAGGATGGATTCCCGTTCACATGTGTCTCCGTTCTGCTCTCTTGTTCGGAGTGCCCTTGCCAGCCAGCCACTTTGAGACTAATTGTACTTAGTACAACTAAGTAGTACATTGACCAGTGTGAGAGTTCCGCATGCTAGAAAGCATCCAGACGAGCTTGACGACCCGTCGGGACGGCGTTGTGGGTCAGTTGGTCTTTTGCCTGGGATGTTGCTGTGGCCGAACGGATCGGGGCAAGCCCGAGGTGCCGGTCGAGAAGCTGAAGTCGATCTGGGCCAGTGAGAAATTGAACCAGTCCGTGCAATTGACGATATCGGGATGCTTGGGGCCATGCGACCTCACCAATGTCGCGTTGCTGATGACACCTGCCGGCAATGTATGGTTTGGAGGGTTGACCACGCCCGCTCACTATGACCTCCTAATCGATTGGGCTCGGAAGTGCAAAGGGGCGGGGTGCTTGATCCCTTTCCCTTCGGAACTAGACGCCCACCGCTTCGCCCGCTTTGCCGACGCCGGCTCCCTCGCCGGCTGAGGGGCCATAAGGAGTACCGCTATGCTCGACCTACCGGGCTCCCGCCCGAAACGCGACCCGGACGTGCTCGCCCGGATCAAGGCCTGGACACAAAACCACCTCGGGCCTGACCCCGAGGCGTCGGTGATGGTGACTGAGCTGCGCTGCACTGAACCGGGTTGTCCACCACTTGAGACGGTTATTGCCATCCTCAGCGGGTCCGGTGCCAACCGCCAGCACAAGATCCACAAGCCCATGGACGAAGTTACCGAAGCCGATGTCGCCGACTGCGCCCGAGACTCGGACCACGACCACCTCCACGGACAGAAAACCTGAGTATAGGAGTCGCATTATGTCCACCAGCGCCACGGACCCGCGGGTTCCGGTGACCGTCCTGACCGGGTTCCTCGGGGCAGGCAAGACCACCCTGCTGAACCACATTTTGACTGCCAACCATGGCAAGCGGATCGCCGTCATTGAGAACGAGTTCGGCGAGGTCGGGATTGACCAGGATTTGGTCATCGAGGCCGAGGAAGAGATTTTCGAGATGAACAACGGGTGCATCTGCTGCACCGTCCGCGGGGACCTGATCCGAATCCTCGGCAACCTCATGAAGCGGCGTGACAAGTTCGACTACATCCTCGTCGAGACCACCGGCATGGCTGACCCCGGCCCGGTCGCCCAGACGTTCTTCGTCGACGATGAGATGCAGGAGAGTATGTCGCTCGACGGGATCGTCACGGTCGTCGACGCCAAGCACATCTGGCAGCACTTTGACAGCGACGAGGTCAAGGAACAAGTCGCCTTCGCCGACGTAATCCTGCTCAACAAGACCGATTTGGTGCCGCCGGAAGAGCTTGACCGGTTGGAGGGGCGGATCCGTTCCATGAACGCGGCCGCGAAGATCCACCGGACCCTGAACTCAGTGGTCGAGATGGACAAGATCCTGCGGGTCGGCGGGTTCAATCTCCAGCGAGCCCTGGAGGTGGATCCGAAATTCATGGAGCCGGAATACCCGTTCGAGTGGGGCGGGGTCTATCGCCTGGAACCGGGCCGATACGAGTTCGTCATGAAGCCCGGTCCGGACCCGGCCATGGGCGCTACCCTGATTCCTTGCCCCGGCCCTGACCGGGCGGGACTGGGCGCCGCCGAGATGGACGCCGTTCTGACGTTCAGTGACGACGAGGTCGAGGTGCAGCCGGGCGGGGTGGTCCGTCCGGGCAAGGTGCTCTCGGGGCTTCAGATCGCCGAAGGAGAGGAGAGTCGGTTCGGCGTCGAGGTGACCGAGCCGGGGTACTACGCCCTGTTCACCGAGCACCACCCAGACGAATTCTCGGCCGCCCTGCACGGCCCAACCGGGACGTTATCACCTTCGGCCACCCACGAGTACAAGCCGGACCACGAGCATGACGAAGAGGTCTCCTCGGTAGGGATCACGCTGGACGGTGACCTGGACATGGAGAAGTTCAACCCGTGGCTGTCGAACTTGCTGCAAACCAAGGGGCCGGACATCTTCCGCATGAAAGGCGTTCTGAGCATCGCCGGCATGAGAGAGCGGATCGTCTTCCAGGGAGTGCACATGCTCTTCGACCACAAGCCGGACCGGCCCTGGGGAGACGAGGCACGGACAAACAAGCTGATCTTCATCGGCCGAAACCTGGACCGACAGGAATTGACGGATGGCTTCCAGGCGTGCCTGATCTGAGCACCAGAGCGTTCCTGAGGGCCGGCCGAGGCTAGTCTCTCGGAGATTTGCTGGTGATGCTGGGCTTGTTGGTGGTCCTCCCAGGATCCGCCTTCGCGGGACCGTGCGAGGACCTCCGTGTCAACCACCGTGCACCCGCGTCGAACTCTTCAGCGGATGGACTCATGATTCGGTGTTCGGTTCGTGAGGGATCGCGACAATAAAGGGCGATTCCATTTGCCGATCGTCCTTCCCACTACCATGGCTGGTCCAGGCCACTCCAACGAACGGAGGGTTCTCGATGCCCCGACTGAGCACTTGGTCCCGCAACCAATCCCGACTCCACCCCAGCTGGACCGCCGAGATGGGGGATCATGTTATCGATTTATCGTGGTCGCCGTCAGGTTCACTCATTGCGGCCGCTTCGGTGTCGGGGCCAATCGCCGTGATTGATCCGAAGGACGGTTCTGAGAAGCATCGGTTCCCGGGCCACGGGTTTGGCACCACGGCGCTCGCCTGGCTCGGAGACGCGACCCTGGTGAGCGCGGGCCAAGACGGCATGGTGAGATGGTGGGCCGCCGACACCGGGCAAGCAATTCGCTCTACAGACGGGGGCGGGAAGTGGGTCGAACTTCTTGCACCCGCCCGCGACGGTGAACGGATCGTCAGTGCAGCCGGCCGTGCGTTACGCCTCTGGACGAAGGATGGGACACTTCTTCGTGATTACCCCAACCAACCCAGCACCATCAGCGCGATTCGCTGGCGGCCTGGTTCCGATGAGTTCGTTACGGCGGGGTACGGCGGGATGTCGGTCTGGAGTCCGAGTTCGGACCAACCCATCCGCCGCTTCGAGTGGAAGGGGTCGATCCTGACCGTGGCCTGCTCACCGAATGGCCGCTACTTGGCCACCGGGAACCAAGATTCGACCGTCCATTTCTGGTACTACGAGACCGGTGATGAACTCCAGATGTGGGGCTACCCGACGAAGATCCGCGAGCTAGCTTGGGACCGATCGAGTCGGTTTCTAGCGACAGGCGGTGGCTTTCAGGTCATCGTCTGGGACTGTTCCGGTAAGGGGCCGTCGGGCACCAAGCCTCTCAGCCTGATTGGGCACGACGAGGAGACGTGTATCTCGGTGCTGGCCTACCAGTCGAAGGGGGACACGCTCGCCTCCGGTGGCACCGACGGCAGGGTCATCCTCTGGAACCCGGTCAGCGGTTCGAAGTCGGTGGCTGAGATCGCCTTGCCCGACTCCGTCTCGACCCTGGAGTGGTCTCCCGACGAACGGTCGCTCGCGGTCGGTGACGCTTCCGGAGGCGTCGTTCTGTTGGTAGGATGACTTTTCAACGTCCGAGTTTACTTGTCAGTGCGGTACCCGCCGAAGCCCTCGCAGACTAGTCTCGCACGCCGGTGGCGGCCGATCCACAGTCACGCATGCGATTCTCCACGCAATAGGATTTGCTCCACTGGGACGAAATCCGGGCGGAAACTAAGCGTCTCTCGGACGCCGACTGCACCAGTCAACGATGGCAGATACCTGTCCTGGTGACCGCCGAAGATTACGTAACCCAACCAAGACATGCCGCCTCGTTCGTCCGGAGGTGATCTTCTTTCGAATGTTCGGGGGCGTCTCCAACCTCGCCTCGGGCAAAAGCTCCTCCAAGCGATACTCCGGGTAAGAGCGTACTTCCTTCCACAGACAATTACCCTGCCAAAGAGGTTGCCACACCCTACAAGATGGGCTTTGCCAGACGCTGACGTATCCTGATCGCACGATCGTAATCAATTGGAATACGAAGTTGAAGTTAGGAAAAAGTGGGTACTTCAACCCTGTGCCGCCTGGTTATCGGGTGCGACTTCCCCTGGCAGAGCTGGCAAGACCGGACCGAACCGAACCGACAACCCTGCGGCATGGACGGTCCACTCTTCGCGAACCGACACGAGAGGGCTTGCGTATCTTACGAATGCCAGCTACGGTTATACAAAAAATTACTTTAAGAGATCTCGTGATGCTGACGAACCGACGCGCTTTCACGCTGATCGAGCTGCTGGTGGTGATCGCCATCATCGCCATCCTCATCGGCCTGCTCTTGCCCGCCGTGCAGAAGGTCCGCGAGGCCGCCGCACGGATGAGCAGCCAGAACAACCTCAAGCAACTGACCCTGGCCATGCACAACTACGAGAGCGCCAACGGCCACTTCCCCGGACCGAACGACCCGAACCCGGACGCGCTCGCTCACTCGAACGGCTGGTTCGCCGCTCGAAGTAACTTCTCCGGCGGTGTGAATGTGGCAATGGGTGACGGGAGCGTGCGGTTTGTCCGGAATTCAATCCCGCTCCCCACCTGGCGGGCACTGAGCACCCGGTCTGGTGGGGAGGTGATCAGCGGCAACGATTTCTGACTCTCAGCGCTGGGCTCGACGCTCAACTTCCTTCACACCTTGACGGGGGACAGTCATGCGTTGCGCGATCGGCTTCATCATCGCTGGGCCCCTATCCTGGCCGCGACCGCGGCAGATAACGAGGCCGCGCCGAAGCCGATCACTCGGTTGTTCGTGTAGGACCCGGAGACCCGCTTGCTGCGATGGGCCGACGTCCGGCCAGCGCCGGAGGTAAGCCCAACCCTGGGCCCGCTCGCCGCGGTGGACAGGTTCAAAGCATTCGACCTGACAAAGCAGAAGCTGGTTCAGATGCGTGAGGCCGGCAGCCTCGTCTGTGTCGGGATGCGGGACGATGCCGACGGAGCGTTCGAGAACGGGTGGGTGCTGCTCCAATCCGGCGTCGGGTACGGCGACCACGACAACCATGGCCACTGGTAGTTCAAGGAGACGCCCGCCATCGTGGACAGCCAGCTCGGCACGGACCAGGGGAACCCGGCCCACGTGTACCTGTTCGCCAGGTTCCTCGTCTCTCCAACGGGGCGAACGGGGACACCTACATCGACCCGTTGAAGTACGTCACTGACCAGGCCCGTACCCTGGTCCGGGGCAAGTATCGTGCTGGCGGGTAAGACCGCTTTCGCGCTGACCAGCGTGTCCGTTGGCCGTGTTGCTATCGCGCCAGCCCCCACCGCGATTAAATCCGAACGTTCTTGCCGCCTCACCCTTGACTTTGAACGAGCCAGCACAAGGATAGGGGAGAGAGGTTCAACGAAGTATTACATATATGGTTGCTCGGGCCTGTCCTCTCGGTCCACGTCTCTCACGAGGTTCAGGATGAAGTTTCATCGTACCGCCTTTACTTTGATCGAACTGCTGGTGGTGATCGCCATCATCGCCATCCTGATCGGCCTGCTACTGCCCGCGGTCCAGAAGGTTCGCGAAGCGGCGGCCCGCCTGCAGTCGACGAACAACCTGAAACAGATTGGCCTGGCGTCTCACGCCTATCACGACGCCAATAACTATCTACCCCCGGCCATTATCCAATGGAATCGTTCTCCCGGAACTGAGAAGCGATCCGGGTCGGCGTTTTACTTTCTCCTTCCTTACATCGAGCAGCAAGCGTTGGCCGACTTGCGGTACGAGTGGAGCGGAGAACAGTTACCGTCGTTCTGGGTGCTGGTCTACGATGGTGATGCCCCTCGCTCGGTTGGGCCGTTGGCCGTCAAGACCTACATGAATCCTTCGGACCCCTCCGGTCCCGCGGACGGTTTTTATGCCGATCCGGACTTCGGTAACACGTCCTACGGCGTCGGGGGGTATGCGGCCAACCATGAAACTCTCGGGTGGTTCTACGATCCGTATTGGTACGAAAATGGTTATTCAGATCAAGCGGATACTCAGCAGCTATTCCGCAAGATGACGGGCATTACGGATGGGACTTCGAACACGATTTCCTTCGCCGAGAAGACGACCGTATGTGTCCGACCCGACTTGTCCGACCCCAGCGGCCAGACCAATTACTACAACATTTGGTCTTATGGACGTGGATATGGGAGTCTCTATGACCCTACATTCGCTTCAGTGCTCAAGGGTCCCGGTTCGAAATTCCAAACGGCAACGATCACCTCCGGCCCCAATGCGAATTGTGACCCCCGTGTGGCGAATGCCCCGCGAGCCGCAGGAATCTTGGTCGGGCTTGGTGATGGAAGTGTTCGCCTGGTATCCAACTCGATTTCGCCGGACGTGTGGTGGCACGCCTGTACGCCGAACGGCGGGGAAGTGCTGAACGGCGACTGGTGAGGTGGCTGGTCCGCT
This sequence comes from uncultured Alcaligenaceae bacterium, assembly GCA_964410665.1. Lineage (GTDB taxonomy): Bacteria > Planctomycetota > Planctomycetia > Gemmatales > Gemmataceae > CAYPIE01. The sequence goes on along the minus strand of CAYPIE010000095.1, from coordinate 1,303 downwards.
ACAGGTGTAAACGATAGTTCTTTATGAAACCGACCGTCCCGAGGAGACAATTCGTGTTACGTATGTCAGGCATACTCATGGCCTGTTCAGTCCTTGTGGGTTGTGGCGGCCAGTCACGCGGAGACATCCGTGGCACCGTCACCTACAAAGGCCGACCGGTCGCACATGCAATTGTGATGGTCATCGCGGCTGATCAGCAGGTGTACCGTGCCGATACGGATGCGTCGGGCAACTACAGCGTTTCCGGAGTTCCGTATGGGACAGCCCGGGTCGCTGTCCAGCGACCGATGAGGGAGTCGGAAGGACCACCCCTGGATGACCACCGGAACGCCCCGGGTGCACCGACTGGTCCGGGCAAGAATCGGTCGAGGGTCCCAACCATCCCGGGCCGCTACGCCGACCCGGCAACTTCCAACCTGACGGTTGACCTGGCGGACAATGACCACCAGTTCGATATTGCGATGAATTGATGGCTTCGTGGTAGGTCGACATCCACGCGAGAAGCCATATGAGCCCGTCGCCCGGCCTTCACGTTCCTCGAACGGTCGGTGTAAAGTGCCGCCGGGGTGCGAATCCAGGTCCGCTACGTCACCCGACCTAGGTTCGACATCCTCGCGGCTAACTTCACGGTACCGTTACTGGGCTGATCAATGAAACTCCCGGAAAGCGCCCGCAACGCCGCCACCGAATCGACCGCCCGGTACACATCGTTCGCATCCCAGTTCGCCCCTCACTGGGCCGACCACCTGCGCAGAACGAAGGAGTGGATCCTCACCTCGGCTGAGGGGGTAGTCCTCGGCGGCTCGGTCGTCCTCCTCGGCGCGGGCGAGTGTCGCGACCTACCGGTGGAGGGACTGCTCAACCGGTTCGGCCGGGTCGACCTGGTCGACATCGATCCAGGCAGTCTCGGCCGCGGGGTGGAATCTCTACACGCTTCGGGTGCCGAAGGGGCAACCCCTGATCGCGTCGTAACCCACGTCTGGGACGCGAGCGGGGGGGTGGTCGCCCGACTGATCTCCGCCTGCGCGGATGCGCTGGATCGGTCGGCGAGCCTGACGGAGTTCCTGGCCCGTGCGGCGGACTTGTTCGGTGCCGCGGGCCACGAACGGGTCGAGCTACCGTCTGAGCTCGGGCCTTCGGACTTCGCCGTTTCATCCGGGCTGTCCAGCCAGTTCGTCCCCCTCATTCAGGGATCCTTGGGTGAGTCGTGCCGGCGTCGGTTCCCCGGTCAGCGGCCCGGCGAACCCGAGCGACTCCGCTTCGGCCGGGCGACCGCCGCGCTGAACGAGCGGCTCTTCCGCCG
>CAYPIE010000094.1:0-22194 GCA_964410665.1 uncultured Alcaligenaceae bacterium | reverse complement strand
CTTTCCCCGCAGCGCAATCGCCTCTGCCGCTCTCACCGCAATCGCCTCTGCCGCTCTCACCGCAATCGATTCTGCCGCTCTCACTGCAATCGATTCTGCTTCTTCGCTGCACCGCAATCGCCTCTGCCTCTTCGCAGCGCAACCGCCTCTGCTTCTTCGCCGAACTGTAGCTGCTTGAAGTCGTCGTGATATCCCGAAGCACCTTCAAGCCGAGATATTCAAACTTACTATTTAGGTTCTCTATTCAAATCGTTCCGCGAAATTCATGAGTGTTGGCTGCTTATGCCGCACGAGCGCGCTGGGTTTTCTCGGCCATTGGCTCGGCGGCCAGGCCGTAGAATGATTCACCCGCCTCGGCCCGCCGCTGGAGTTCTAAACAAGGTCTGAAGCGAGGACCAAAACGCTCGGCAAAGCGGGTGAGTCGGTCGACCACCTGACCGATGCCGATCTGATCGGCATAGCGGAGCGGTCCGCCACGGTGGGGTGCCCAGTGGGCGCCCCAGGCCATGGCCAGATCAATGGTCGCGGGCGAAGCCACCTGTTCTTCACTGAGGCAGGCCGCAGCCTCGTTAATGGTTCGCAGAATGAGGCGTTCTTCGCCTTCGCGTAAGGCTTCCAGTGGATCGAAAATATAGTGACTATGAATGGTTTCCTCGGTCTCATGGGTCTGCCACATTAGCATTCGCGCCAGAGGATTGCGGCGAGGCCGCAGTCCCTGATAGGAGTAAAAGCCCTCCCCATTGACGCGCCCTTGCCAACCGACCTGACGCAGCGGTTCCAGCCGTAGATTGTTCGCAAAGCGGTCGCCTCGGCTCAGATGCATGGCCTCGGCCAAACCGGCCAATCGATCAAAGCCAATGGCGTCGATCCATTCGAGCGGGCCTTGTTGCATACCAAAGCGACGCAGCCGGCGGTCGATCCCGTCGGGAGGCAGCCCCTCACTGACCAATTGCACGGCTTCGGAGAGATAAACCAGCCAAAGTCGTAACACGATCCGACCCGGCCGATCCGAGACCAAGACCGGCGTTTTACCAAGCGTGCGGAGCCAAGCATCGAGTGTGGCGACCACATCGGAACCCGTCTCCGGTGTGCGTACCAGTTCGACGATGGGATTGCTGGCCAAAGGCGCCAAAAAGTGCACCCCGGCAACCCGCTGGGGCCGTTGCAACTCAGCCTGCAGGGCTTCAATGCGGATCGTCGAGCTGGCTGAGGTCAAAGGCGTTCGCGGCCAGCAGCGGTCTTCCAATGCATGCAGCACCTCCCGTTTGATGCCAAGATCTTCTTCGACCGCTTCCATCACCCAACCAACTTGATCGAAGCCCTGCCAGGTGATCGTGCGTTGGATGGCCCGATTCGCCTGCTCAGCCACTTGTGGGGTTAGCTCTCCCCGGCGGACCGCCTGGGCAAACAAACGGTGCAGGCGGGCCTCGCTGGTCCGCAAGCGCTCATCCCCAGCCTCCTGGAGCAGTACCGTCCGACCTGCGAGAGCCAGATGAAAGGCCAGCGTCGTACCCAGATCTCCGCCGCCGACAATGCCAATCCGCTCGGGCAGACGTGGGATCGGGTTGATCGGTTCCGGGTAGAGTTTGATCGGTTGACGCATCTGGTGAAGCAACTCCAGATGCTGCCGGGTGCTGGACAAGGGAAGGAGCTCGGCCAAGGCCTGGCGTTCGCGAGCATAGCCTTCGCTGGGTTGACTCCAGGCGTGGCCCACCGCCGCCACCAGCTGATGGCGGGCCGGCTGCTCGCGAGCGGGAACATCGGTCAGAAGCGTCTGTCGAGCTTCTCGGAGTGCCTGTCGACGATTTAGAGGTTGATCTTGCCAAAGTCTGCGCAGCCAGCTGCGACCGCCCGCGCGAACCGCAGCTGGCTGATCCTGCCAACGGTCGAGCAACGTCCGCAAGTGGATATTCGCATGCTTCGGTTCTAATATGTGAGAAATGAGCCCCCAGCGGGCTGCCTGAGGTACATGGACGGTAACACCGCTCAGGAGCATTTTGAGGGCATGACGGATCCCGATCAGTCGCGGCAAGCGCACGGTGCCACCCCAGACGGGGAGCAAACCATGCTGAGCCATCGTAAGCTGGAAAGTTGTTTGGGGCTGCGCAATGGCAATGCGGTGCGTACAGGCTAACGCTAATTCTATCCCGGCGTCCAAGCAGGCTCCCTCGAGCACCGCCACGGTCTGCATCGACGCGTTGAGCTCGGCCAGTTGGCCAAAGACTTCCTGACCCGCCTGGGCGAACCAGGACGCTTCGGTTGCCGTATTGAGAGATGTGAGTTCTTCAGGATCGATGCGACCGCCAAAGCCGGTCGGTTTGGCCGAGCGGATCAGCAATAGGTCCACGGGCCGCTTCGACAACGCCAGGAATGCAGCCCGCAAATCGGCGAGGACATCATGGGAGAATTGATTGGTACGGCTCCCTTGGGTATCCAGCCAAAGCGTGGCAACTTGATCGTCCGTGCGAACCCGAAGGTGTTTCCCGTCAAAGTCTGTGGACATGGGCACGGTGCCTCCTTGCATCCGCGAGGAAAATGGCCATCGGAAACCGCCGCTCTCGGAACCGGAAGCCAATGCCGGACCATCTTGGCGAATCGGTTCGTCGTGGGTCAAGAGCGAGTTGTTTTCGGCAAGCCCACTTGCGAGCTCGAGAGGATTCGCCAGGCGAGGTCCGCAAGAGCGAGTGGTGGATGGGGGAGCGAAGGTAACGAATCAATTAATTTGGAACCCCCTGACTGGGTTCTGCATCAAAAAAGTAAGGATTTCGTTTCTCCCTCTTGCGGATACGTACTGGGGTAGATACCTTGATCCTCTTCTGATTTGAGGATGGCTGGAGACGCAAAGCATGGGGCTTGGCATGACGCGGGGAGAGCAGTTTGCTGGGGTCACGGTTGCGATCGTGACCCCGTTTCGCGACGGTCGTATCGATGAAGCTGAGCTCCGCCGTTTGGTCGACTGGCATGTGACCCAAGGGACGCATGGCCTTGCTCCGGTGGGAACCACGGGCGAATCGCCGACCTTAAGCCATGATGAACATGAACGGGTGATTGCGACCGTGGTCGAATGTGCCGCCGGCCGACTCAAGGTCATGGCCGGAACCGGCTCCAATAGCACCGCCGAGGCGATCCGGCTGACCAAATTTGCCAAGCAGGCCGGGGCCGATGGGGCCCTCATGGTCGGGCCCTATTACAACAAACCGACCCAAGAAGGCTATTTTCAGCACTTTGCGGCGGTCGCTGCCGCCGTCGATCTGCCCATTGTGGTCTACAATATTCCTGGACGAACAGGTTCGAATATCCTGCCGGAAACGATCGTCCGCCTTGCCGAGGAGATCCCCAGGATCGTCGCGGTCAAAGAAGCGAGTGGCTCGATGGATCAGTCCTCCCAGATTGCGGTCGCGACCGATCTGACCATCCTCTCTGGCGATGACAGCCTGACCTTGCCGTTGTTGGCCATTGGCGGGCGAGGCGTCATCTCAGTCGTGGGGAATTTGGTTCCGGCCGACATGGTAAGCATGGTTCGTGCTACCAAGGAAGGCCGTTGGGACGATGCGCTTCGGCAGCATCAGCGCTTGTTTCCAATGTGTCGCGATCTGTTGTCGGTCGCCAGCAACCCGATCCCCGTGAAGACTGCGTTGCGACTCTTAGGCCGTGGAACCGGTGAGTTACGCCTGCCATTGTGCGGGCTCGACGCCGCGGGTGAAGCGAAAATTCGCGAGAGTCTGATTTCTTATGGCCTACTGTCCGCATAAATGTGGAAAACGGATGTTTCTTTCAAGGGATTTGAGGAATTGAATTTGACCAATCCGAGAAGACCTCCTACACTATGAAGAGATTAGCGAACAGATGCGAATAAGTTCAACACGCTCACACCGCCTCACCTAATGAGCCCGAGGAAGGCAGAGGGCACGGAAGACTTCGCTTTATCTCTCGCATCCGTTTGTCTAACCCATTGGATTGGTCCCCCTCGTCCATGTGCCCGTCCAAATGTCTGTTTAAGTGTCTGTTTAAGTGTCCCTGGGTAGTTTTCAGTACCTCACCGCGATTCGCGGTAGTAGTTGGAGAATTGACCTGGAATGAAAGCGATGTCGGCGACCAAAGTCAAGAAATCTGAACCTGAGAAAACCACGTCAAAAGTGGATCTACCGGACCCAGATACCCTTGAGACGATGGTGAATATCTTCAAGAGTCTGGCGGACAAAAACCGTCTGACCATCCTGTTTACCCTTGCCAGCCGCGGACGAATGCATGTCTCGGCCATTTGCGATCAACTTAAGCAATCGCAACCGGCAGTGAGCCATCATTTAACCCAATTGCGGACGGCCAAGCTGGTCAACTATAACCGTGACGGGAAGTATAACTTTTATGAGCTCGATTCCCGGGTGCTCAACCACCTTGTCGACTTGTTCTTCCCCAACGCGACCAGCGCTCAGCAGAAGATTACCTTTGGCGATCTGGAACTGCTGTTTAAGAAAAAATGAGCAACCTCTGAGCGTCCTTGCTTTTGAGATCTCCGCTCTGAAGAAAAGCCTCTCCTAAAACGCTTCGCCCCTGAGAGTCACCTGGACTTTCAGGGGTTTGTTCTTGAACCTCACCAAAAACCTCCATTCGCTGCCTCCTGGTTCGCATGCGCGTCCGTCTGTGGTATGTTCAGGCGTTGTCCGCGCTTTGCCTGTTCTACTTGACTTGGGAGTCGTTCTACCATGCGCACCCATCTACCAATGCTTGGCCTACTGGCTTCGCTGAGTTTCAGCTCAGGAACCGCCCTGGCGTTCGAGCCCAACCCTGACTGGCCGCAATGGCGTGGCCCACACGGGGATGCCTGTGCGGTCGGCGGTCCTTATCCGGTCCACTTCGATCCTCAGCAGCAGTGCCGTTGGCAGGTCGCTTTGCCGGGAATCGGTTGCTCGACTCCCATTGTTTCAGGAGATCAAATCATACTGACTTGTCCGATCAATGGGCAGAATGCAGTCCTTTCCTACAACTTCCAGGGAAAGTTAAATTGGCAAACCGTCCTTGGAGCACAACGCCGCGGCAAACATCGCAATGGCTCGGGCTGTAACCCCTCCCCCGTCAGCGATGGTCAACGCGTGTTTGTCTACTTTAAAAGTGGCACCCTCGCCGCGCTGGATCGCCAGGGCCAACGCTTGTGGCAAACCAATCTCCAGGACCAATTTGGCAAGGATACCCTCTACTGGGATCTGGGCAGCTCCCCCGTCCTGACACAAGACAATGTCGTGGTCACCGTCCTGCATGATGGCCCATCGTATATCGTGGCCCTGGATAAGCAGACCGGAAAAGTCCGCTGGAAAGTCGATCGTACCTACCAAACGCCACGGGAATGTGACCATTGCTATGCCACCCCGGTCGTCCATACCCAAAAGGGCCAGGAGATCATTCTGACCTGGGGCGCGGAGCATCTTACCGCCCATCAAGCAAAGACGGGCAAGCTGCTCTGGGAGTGTGGCGGGTTTAACCCCGACCGTATCGAGCTCTGGCCGGTGTGTGCTTCGCTTGTCGTGGCCGGCGATATGGCCGTGATCCCCTATGGACGCGGCACTCGCCTTACCGGCGTGAAACTGGGCGGACAGGGCGATGTCACCGACAGCCATCGCGCCTGGGTCACGCTCGACAATGGCTGCTTTGTGCCCACCCCCGCGGTGCGGGATGGCAAACTCTTTGTCCTCCGTGACCGGGGCCAGGTCGTATGCCTGGAGGCCAAAACGGGCAAAACGCGGTGGAGTGAACGCTTTCCACGAGGCCGCGGCAAATATTACGCCTCGCCAGTGCTGGCCGATGGAAAGCTCTACGCGGTCCGTGAAGATGGGGTGGTCATGGTTGCCCAGATCGATGGGGGCTGGAAATTGCTGGCCGAAAATGAGCTCGGCGAACGGGTGATCGCCACCCCGGTCCTGGTCAAGGGCCAGCTGCTCATTCGCGGCGAAAACCATTTGTTCTGCTTTGGCCACCCGGCAGCCCGGTAAGCCTGCCCCTGCCTTAGAAATTTGCCCGAACGCAATCATGGGTCCGTGCCATTCAGCGATCGTCCACCACCTGCCCGATGGCCGCACGGAGTGCCGCATAATCTTGGAGACGCTGCTCAGGACAGCGGGCCATCATCCGCAGAATCAGATCATTCAACGGCTTGGACACCTCCGCACAACGTTGCATGGGGGGGATAGCCTCCCCATGCAGATGGCGGGTAATCACCTCAATGATCGATGCACCGACGAAGGGCAAGCGACCGGTCACCGCATGGTAAAGCGTCACGCCCAATGCATAAATATCGGTACGTGGATCTACTCGATAGGGATCTACAAACAGTTCGGGAGCCAAGTAGCCCACGCTGCCGAGAACCGCCGCATCATTGGCCGCTGCCAAAACCGATTCGGCTGGCTCTTTCGCGCCGGCCACGGCCGCCAGGGAAAAATCGGTCAGCTTGACCATTCCCTGACGATCGATGAGCAGATTGCTCGCCTTGACCGCACGATGGACTACTCCTTGCTGCCAGATCGCATCGAGCGCTTCGACGGCCTGCCGGAGGATACCCACCGCGAGTCGGGGACTCAGCCGGCCGACCGAACGGATCAAGCGATACAAGGAAAACCCGTCGACGTATTCCAACGCAATAAAGGGAAAAGCTCCGGCGATCTCCAGCTGCCAAAGTCGGCTGATTCGAGGATGATGGATGCGTGCGAGCAACTGCGCTTCGCGACGCAACTGATGACGCAATGCTGTCAGCGATGGGGCATCCTCTATCCGCTGGCAGCGGAGCACCACGGGGATGTCGAGTTGGAGGTGCCAAGCTCGAACGACCCGCTTTGCCCCGCCTGGATTCAAGGACTGTTCGAGCTGGTAGCAGCCCAGCCGACTGCCAATCTCCGGAACCTCCCCACCCAGGCTGAGGCTGCGGGCGCGGACCTGGTCCGGGGGTTCGGTCCCCAGCCCTGCGATGGCTTGCCGATGGGCTTGCACGCTCTTCCACCCGGATGCAGGTGAGACCGGCAACGATGGGAACCGTGGTTCGGGAACGGGCATGATCGCAGGATCCTTGGAGAAATGGACAAGACAGGGAAAGCACGGCAGGTACAGCAACTTTAGGTCCTGTATAGATAGTGTCAACAAAACTAGAAAAAGTTCTCTGAAAGCGGAAAAATAGGTTGCCAAAGAAGTGTGCAAATGCGAAGATCGTGCCGTGGCGTCTGCCAGATGCCGCCCCAAGCAACACCAAGCTCCGACGCGGTGTCGAAGCAGGGACCAGGTACGACAAGACTAATACTCAAATATTTGTAGAATTATTTAGGCAGTTTGCCAACTTGTCGTCGCCAGCCCCGGTCCGCCTGTGCTACCATGATGCCAACGGAACATGGCGCGACGAGCTGGAATTCCATGCTCTGGGAACGGCGTGGTGGAGTGGTTCGTCCGCTGGAATGGAGCAAGAAGAGGTTTGGCATGCATCCCCGGGATTGGTTGGACAAAAACCACGAGACGATCGTGCGCAATCTCGCCGACCTGGTGGCAATCTCGAGCATTTCCACCGACGGCGAGCATCAGCGTGAAATTGAACGCACCGCTCAACTCACCTGTGATCAAATGCGTGAGGCGGGCTTACAAGATGTGCAGATCATCCGTGTCGGCAACTCCTTGCCGTATGCTTATGGGGAGTGGACCGATGCCCCCGACAAGCCCACGGTCTTTCTCTACGCCCACCACGACGTGCAGCCGGTCAACTTCCCCGACCAATGGCAGTCCGACCCGTGGAAATTGACCCGCAAGGACGGCCGACTCTACGGCCGCGGCGCTGCCGATGACAAGGGGGCGATTGCCGCTCAGCTGGCTGCCATCGCTGCCTACATGCGGACCGAGGGCAGTCTGCCTGTCAACGTCAAGATGGTGGTCGAGGGTGAGGAAGAGATCGGCTCAAAGCATCTGCAGCGCTTCTTCGACGAATATCGCCCTCGCCTACAGTCCGATGTCATTGCCGTGTGTGACACCGAGAACATCGAGGTCGGTCTGCCCAGCTTGACCTACTCACTTCGCGGCGTGGTCACGCTGGCGATCGAGGTCCGCACGGGCGAGATCCCCGTCCATAGCGGCATGGCCGGCGGTGTGATCCCCGACGCAGCCTTAGCCCTCAACGCCATCCTGGCCCGGCTGTGCTGGAACAACGGCCCGCTACCAATCCCCGGTTTTTACGACGCCGTCCGCCCGCTCAATGACAAGGAGCGGCAAGCCTTCCACCGCCTACCCGGCAGCGATGAGGGCTGGAAACAGGGGCTGAAGCTGAACCCCGACATCCGCCTGGCCGTGGAGGACGGCTACCATCCCTACGCACAGGCCTGGCGCCGCCCCTCGGTCACCGTGATTGCCCAGGAGGCCAGCTCCTTCCGCGGCGCCTCCAACCAGGTGCTGCCCGTGGCCCGGGCCCTGGTCAGTTGCCGGATCGTGCCCGACCAGCAGCCCGAACAGGTGATCGAGCAGATTCGGGCTTACCTCACCCAGGATCCACCATGGAACGCCAAGGTCAGCGTCGAACCTGCCAGCACTTCGGTCGACTGGTGGATCACCGACCCCAACGGGCCGGCCTTTGAGGCTGCCATGGGGGCCCTCCGCCAAGGCTTTGACCGAGACCCCGTGGCCATCGGCTGCGGTGGTACGATTGGCTTTGTCGGCCCACTGGCCGAGCTGTTTGGCGGCGCCCCTGCCCTGCTGTTCGGCATCGAAGACCCGCTGAGCAACGCCCACGCCCCCAACGAAAGCCTCTACGAAGAGGACTTCCGCAAACTGATGACCTCGCTGGTTTATCTATTTGAGGCCTTGGGCAAGCTCACTCCGGATCGCGTCAAGTAGTCCACCTGAACCAGGCGGGCCCTCGTTTCGAGTCGGCCCGCCTAACGCCAGCGCAAACCCTTCGGTAGCGCATTTTTGATGATCCCCTTGGCCCGCCTCCCCCAAGCCAAGGGATGTCCTGCCACCCCGATCAGCAGCCAACCATCCTCTCCAGGCTCACGCAGAGTCTGTCCTTGAAGGTAGGCAAGGCAGCGTGGGTCCTCGACCGATAAATCCAGGAATTGACCGGCATCCGTCAGACACAAGCTCAGAGCCAGCGCATGCGACGGTTCCAAGCGGTCCTGATGCAGCGTCCCGAGCCATAAGCCAACCCGCTGGCACGACAGTCCCTCCAAGGGCGGAATCTCCGCGGGGATGGCGTACACTTGCTTGCCGAACACCGCCAGCTCCAAACCCGCGGCCGGGTCGCGTTGCAAATGGGCGTGGACAAACTCGGCCCAACGTTCACGGATCCGCCGCGGTACTCGGGGATAAGCCCCAAAGGGCCGCGGAGAGGCCTCGCCCGACTCCCGTATCAACACCGCAACAAAATGCCCCTCGCCCGCCACCCGATGGGGCCACAGTCGAATGGTGCGGGTGAGCTCGGGAATACGCCTCGCTGCCGCAACCCAGTCCGGTCGACCCGGCGCGCTCCCCGGCAACGCAAGTGGCGCCAGCTGAAAATCCGGCCGCTCACGCAAAAAGTTCGCAATCACTCCCTCGTTTTCCTCGGGTGCAAACGTACACGTGCTGTACACCAGCCGTCCACCCGGGCGGACGAGCTCCGCGGCATCGGCGAGTAGCCGCTGTTGACGTTGCGCACACCCTTGGATCCCCTGCACGCTCCACTGGTCCATGCTACTAGGATTTTTGCGAAACATGCCCTCGCCGGAACAGGGGGCATCGACCAGCACCCGATCAAAGATCGCTCCCCAGTGAGCGACCAAGTGGGTGGGCTTGTCACGGGTGATGGCCACCCGATGCGCTCCCCAGCGTTCGAGATTGCTCGCCAGCGCTGCAACCCGTTTGGCCTCGATCTCGTTCGCCACCAGCATGGCCTGATCCGAGGCCAACGCCGCCAGGTGGGTCGACTTGCCACCCGGCGCTGCCGCCAGATCGAGCACCAGTTCGCCGGGTTCAGGCGCCACCAGTTCCGCGACGGCCATGGCCGAAGGTTCTTGCAGGTAGTAAAGCCCCGCGGCATGAAAGGGATACTTGCCCGCAGCCACTCCCTCAGGCAGGCAACATCCGGTCGTACACCAGGGTACCGGTGTTAGCTGCCAAGGCACCTGATGCGCCAAAGCTTGCGCAGATACCTTCAAGGGATTACTTCGCAAGCCTCGGAAGGCGGGTGTCTGGAAACAGGCCAAAAAGGCCTCCGTCTCCTCCCCAAGCAGAGCTTGCATGCGTTGTACAAAGGCCAGGGGCAGTACACTCATACGATTCTATCACAAAATGATTGATTTATTGATCTCACGGACTCGACACCCCGCTGACCCGTACGCTTCTGGTATAACTCACCAAGCCCTCTGCCCTGGGAGACAATACTATGGCCGAATCGGTCCGTTTGGAATTTCTCGATGCCATCGCCATCTTGACACTTGACCAGGAGCAAAGTCGCGCCAATGTCCTCAGTGCGGCCCTGTGGACGGAACTCGGTGAAGCCTTCCAATCTCTGCAGACTGAAAAGAATGTAAATTCTCTGATTGTTCAAAGTGGCAAACCAGGGATGTTTATCGCTGGGGCCGATTTGCACACGCTTTATCAAGGGATGCAGCAGGATCCCAACCAGGTCCGCCGTCTGATTGAACAGGGCCATCGCGTGCTTGGTCAACTGGAAGCGCTGCCCATGGTCACCCTGGCTCTGGTGGATGGTGTCTGCCTGGGCGGTGGACTGGAGGTAGCGCTCGCCTGTGATGCCGTGCTGGCCGGGACCCATCCGCGTTGTGAGCTCGGCCTGCCAGAACTCAAACTCGGGCTCATTCCCGGCTGGGGCGGGACCCAGCGCTTGCCCCGACGCATTGGGTTGGCAGCCGCATTGCCCATGTTGATCAGCGGCCAAAGTCTCAAGCCTGGCCAAGCCGAGGCCGTTGGTTTGGTAGCCGGCGTCGTGCCCAGCCAGGACCTGTTTGCCCACGGGCTTGAGCAGCTGCGCAATCCTACCCAGATCGACACCTGGCAAGCCATCAGGTCCACCAAGCAAGTCCCCCTCGTCATCGAAGATGCTGAGCTCACCCAGCAACTGGCTCAGCAGCGCGCTCCGTGGAGCGATACGACCCCGCAGCACCAGCCTGCTCTGGTGCGCCTGCTGGAAGTGATCGAACAAGGGGCTCGGCTCCCGCTGGCAGCCGCCTTGGCCGTCGAACAGCAAGCCTTTCTCGACCTGGCCGCCACGCCGCAAGCACGGCACCTGGTAGGCAACTTTTTCCAGCGGCAACGCCTGCAAAAAGATTCCGGGGTCGACCTGGTTCCCCCCCCCGCGCCGAGCAAGGTCCGTTCGGTCTTGATTCTCGGCGCGGGGCTGATGGGCACGGGCATCGCGACGGCCTTGCTCGCACAGGGGATAAGCGTGACCGTGTTCGATCCTCGAGTGGAGGCAATCAAACCCCTATCACAGCGCGTCGGCGAGACCCTCGACAAGCAAGTCCGCCGGGGCAAGCTCACCGCCGAGCAGCACGCTCAGGCCCTTGCTCAGCTGCAGCCGACGACCAGCCTCGAGGAAATCCACCTCGGCCAGGTCGACCTGGTGATCGAGGCGGTTACCGAGAACCTCCACGTCAAACAAGCGGTGTTGGCAAGGCTGCACAGCCAGCTGCCTCCGCGCGCCATCGTGGCAAGTAACACCTCAACGCTCTCGATTAGTCAACTGGCCGAACAAGTTCAACAACCCGCTCAGTTTGCCGGTTTTCACTTTTACAATCCGGTCGAGCGAATGCCCCTGGTGGAAGTGATCCGCGGGGCAAAAACCAAGGATGCGACCGTCGTGAGCCTGGTGGCCCTGGCCAAACAGCTGGGCAAGCTGCCGATTGTGCTGCGGGATGGCCCCGGCTTCCTGGTCAACCGGATTCTGTTTATGTACCTGGATGAGGCCTGCTGGCTGGCCGAACAGGGGGCTGAGGTGGCAGCGGTCGATGAGCAGGCCGTCCGCTTCGGCATGCCCATGGGGCCACTGCAGCTCTGCGATGTGATCGGCCTGGACATCTGCCTTGCCGCATTGGAAGTGCTCCGTGCGGCCTACCCTGAGCGGATGAGCCCAGCCCGCTTGATCGATGGCTTGGTTGCTTCGGGCCAGCTCGGTCAGAAGTCGCAGGCGGGTATCTATCCCGTGGATGAGGGGAATACCCAGGTGCTGGCCGAACGCCGCAAATTACACCAAGTCCGCCGCTTTGACGCTGAGGAAGTGACCGATCGGTTGTTTCTGCCGATGCTCACCGAGGCCTGCCGCATTGTCCACGAGGGCATTGTCCGACAGCCCGCCGACGTGGACATGGGGCTCATCCTCGGTACGGGCTTCCCCGCCTTTCGTGGCGGCATCCTTGCCTGGGGTCGCGACCAGGGACCCGAAGCACTCCGCCAACGGCTCGGGCGTTACCAGAACCTGGGGCCCCGCTTTGACCCGGCCCCGCTCGCCGGGGTGATCAGCTGAGTTCCTCTTCCGAACGTGGGTCGGGCAGGAAGAACGACAGGATGGTGGCCAAAACGAAGACAAAGAAGCCTACCGCGGCGGCGGTGTAAGCGAAGCGGGTCGGCGACGCAACGTCGCCCCAGAAGCCGAGCCCGGCCACGGTGGCCGTCAAGGCATAGAACGCGGTCCCGAAGATCCGCCCGCCGACGTTGGCCGCAAACCCCGAGCCGGTGCCGCGCAGCCGGACCGGGTAGACCCGCGGCAGGTAATTGCCCCAGAAGCTGAACTGGGCCACCGTGACCAGTCCGGCGAGGAACAGGCCGATGTAGAACAGCGTCAGGTTGTTCAGGGCCACCAGGCCGAACACCACCGGCATGAGGAGCAAGCCCGGCAGCAAGAAAGTCCGCACCAGCCAGCGGCGGTTGACGATCACCACGGCCAGGATGGCCAGCAAGATCCGCCCGGTCAGACCGCCGATCTCCTGGGTCTTGCCCAGCGCCGCCCGGTACTCGCCCTCCAGAGCCCCCTTGGCCGGCGGCGCCTCGACCTCGGCGACGGCCGCCTTCACCTCGGGCACCCCCTTGACGATCTGCGGCATTTGCTGAATTGCCCCGAACGCCGCCCCGTAGCAGCAAGCCATCATCACGGTCGCGACGACGGTAGTGCGGCGATACTCAGGCCGGAAGAGTTCGCCGTAGCTGGGCCGCTGCAGCTGCCCCGCTTCCTTCTTGCGGTGCCAAGCCGGCGACTCCGGCAGGAACGGGCGGATCACGATCAACGGGAACGCCGGGATCAGTCCGGACATCAGCGCGTAGCGCCACACCTTGTTCTGCGACTCCCCTTCAATGCTCCCGAGGATCCCTTCGAGGAAGCCCGGTATCGCGATCGATGGCAAGGACGCCTGGTACTGCACGCACAGCCCGTAGACGATCGCGGCCAGCAGCCCGCCCAGCGAGCTGAACGCCTGGGTCCAGCCGAGCACCATCTCCCGCTGGCGCGGGTGCGGAAACAGCTCGGACAGCCAGGAGATCGCCGCGACGAACTCTAAACAGATGCCGATGAAGGCCAGGCAGCGGAGCACCAGGACCATGACCAGCGAGGTGGCGAAGCCCGTGGCGAACGAGGCGAACGCGTACAAGAGGATGCTAAACACCAGCATCCGCCGGCGGCCGAACCGGTCGGTCAGGTTCCCCCCAATCAGCCCGAACACCCCGCCCAGGATCCCCGGCAACAGGATCATCCAGCGGACCCAGTAGCCGAACTCTGGCGTCCCCGGGCGGATGCCGGCCAGGTCGATGGTGATGTCCTTGAGGATCAGCGGCAGCATCAGGATTTCATAGATGTCGAAGCAGAAGCCGATCGACGCGATGATCACAATCAACCATTGCGTCACGGTCAGCCGCGGCATCGGACCATCCGCGGCAGGAGTTGGGGTCGTCATGGACACAACAACGCTCTCTTTCGGCCACAGCCGGGCATTGACCCGGGGTCTTATTCAGGGGTGCGATTCCTTGGGAGTCTTAGGCGTGTGCTAGTCGTTGTAGCGGCTGGACCCGATGGGTCAACCACCGAGGGCATGCTGCAGCCAGCGTTGTTCTAACTCGGCAAAGCTGCGAAAACCGTATTGACGTTGGATCGACCGTTCCAGACCGTAGCGGGGAGTCTCGCGCAGAAACAGTGCGAAGGTCTTGGCCCCTTTGAGACGCACCAAGAAGTCCACTAGCGACACGCTCTGGACATAAAACGGAGTGATCGCCTCGGCGGCAGGATAGTCGGGGCGTTTGAGGAGCTGGTCCAAGGGAATCCACTTCCCCTGCTCACGCACCCGACCCACACTGCGTAGATATCGTGCCACTTGGGTCGGTGGTAGTGCCAGCACCGCCATGGCTTCTTGGGCCCAGCGCGGCAAGGGCTTGTTCAGGTCGGCAAACAGATCCGCCAGCACCAGATGAGCAATCTCATGCACCAACGTCGTGGTCGTCCAGTCAGGCTGATCCAGCCGAAGATCGATGCGTCGACGGAGAATGCGCGGGCCCTGTTGCTGAATCTGCGTCCGGGCCGGAAGCTGGGCCGACTGGCTGGTCGCCTCGGTGAAGCTAGCCACATTGCCATGCAAATAAAGATCACACGGCGGTTGCCATTCACCCGCCGGAGGCCCCGCCCACTCCGTAAACAACTTGGTCCGCGCCGATTCGGCGATCTGGCTGGCCTCCTGGGCTAGGGCGGGTTGGCCCTGATGATAAATGCGAAAGTTGCCGCTGCGGATCACCTGCCAAACCCCGTCTTCGGACTGAGCCCGGACCGGAGAGGCTGGGGTTTTCCGCTGACCCAGTTCGCGCTCGAGTTCGGCGGCAAACTGGGCAATCTCCGGAGCATCCTGAATCAATGCCCGGGCCGCTGCTAGCTCCGTCCCCAGAGCCGCCAAGGTTTGCGCGGATGGGTGTGGCTGGTTCAACTGGGCCACCAAGCCATACAACCGACAGTAAGCCCAGCAATTGCCGGCATAGGCCGTCAGGCTGCCCTGTCGCTTTGCCTCGGCAAACTGTGAACTCGCCTCGGCGTAGCGCTGTTGCTGAAACAGCCGTAGGGCTTGTTCACAAGCACAGGGCGCCACCGATCCCTCGGTGCCAGAATCGTCCGGCAACTCATCCATCGGAACCTGTTGAAAGGGATCCTCCGGCCCCGTCAACGGCGTGACGGTGGGTGTGGCAAGCGGGCCACTGCTATCCGCGGAAGCCGCGGGAGGAGTCGGAGTAGCGTCGGGAGTTGTGGGAGCTTGCGGGGCTGGACGGGGTGTGGCCGCCGTCGCAGTCGACGCCGCAGGGATCGCCTGGTTCGAAGCCAGTGAGCCGGGAGTTGCGGGGGCTGGGGCAAGTGGGGGTGGCTTCCCGTCCAGATGGTCGGTCGGGGAGGGGTGAAGCGCCGCAATCGTTTGCAGTCGTCGGCGGATTTGGTCGATTTCTTCAGAAGCCGCCCGAGCCATCGTCAGGTTCTTGAGATGGGCGGTATAGGCAGCGTGCAAGAGTCCGAGATAAGCTCGATTGCCATCGAGCTGGGCGAGCTCGGCCTCCAAGACCGCGACCGCTTCCTGGGTGGCATTTTGTTGCAACAACACCCGGGCCGAGGCCATGGCCTTCTGCACCCGCAGCTGTCGGGTCACCGCATCGTCGGGTGGCTCCGCCCAGGTGCTAGCATGCAAACAAATTCCGCAAAGAAGACAGATCGGCAGACGCGACAGGTTTGCAGGCATCCTTGCTTCCCGTGGCGTACAGTCGAACCGCGCTGCGGGGGCAAGCCGTCCCTGGCTTACCGCACCGCATGCCGACGCCGCTATCGTCCTTGACAGCGGTGATTCCGGCGGGATCGACGGATGTTCTATTCCACCAGACAGTTGCGAGTCCGACTGTCTGGACAAGGGGTCCCTTCATACGCGGACTGAGGCACAAAAACAACCCGGGCTCAGTCGGCCTCGAAAGCCGCTTGGTCGGCAGCGCAGCAGACGCAGGGTGCATTGCGCCGCGGCGACCCGCTTGACATTCGCCAGCGAGCCTGTAAAACTAAATGAGATTGGATCTCAATTGCAACGGCGGCTGAGTGCGCTGCACTAGGTTCAAACCATATGAGCATGTTGACCGATACTATGATCCCGCTGGATCTGCTGCGTCCGGGTGAGGAAGCCGATGTGGCCGAGGTCACCGGCGAGCCCGCCTGGGTCAGCCGCATGGCCGAGTTGGGCTTGCGGCGAGGCTGTCGGCTGCGGATGCTCCGCAGCGGGTCCCCGTGTCTGTTGCAGGTCGCCGGTTGCCAGCTCTGCCTGCGTGGCGATGCCTCCAGCCAGATTTTAGTCCGGTTGGTGGCCTGAATCATGACCCTCGACCAAGTGCCTCCCGGGCAGTCGGCGACCATCCTGGGCCTCGAGGGCGACCCAGCCTTGGTGCAACGACTACTGGAATTCGGCCTGTTCGAGGGCGAGCAGGTGACCGTGCTCACCCTGGCCCCATTGGGCGATCCCCTGGAGCTCGCCCACGGTTCGACCCGTCTGAGCCTACGCAAGCGCGAAGCCGCCGCCATCCAGGTGAGCCCGGCCCCTGCCTCCTAACCCTTTATTCGCACCCCGGTCCTGCCAAGCATGCCAACCACCCGTACCCTCACGGTGGCCCTCGTCGGCAACCCCAACACCGGCAAGTCCACCCTGTTCAACGCACTGTCCGGCCTGCGCCAGAAGGTCGGCAATTATCCCGGTGTCACCGTCGAGATGAAAAAGGGGCGGACCTTCCTGGGCGAGGTCCCCATCGAGTTAATCGACCTCCCGGGCACCTACTCCCTGGCCGCGCGTAGCCTGGATGAGATGGTCGCGGTGGATCTTCTTCTCGGCCACCAACCCGGCGAAGCACGGCCCGACGCCATTGTCTCCATCGTCGATGCCACCAACCTGGAGCGGCATCTGTATCTGACTTCGCAGCTGCTCGAGTTGGGGATCCCGGTGATCCTCGCCATCACCATGCTCGACCTGGCTGAGCAGCAGGGCGTGCAGCTTGACCTTGCGAAGCTCGAGCAACGCCTGGGCATTCCGGTGGTACCCATCCAACCACAACGTGGCCAGGGACTCGATCGGCTGCGCGAAACCATCCTGAAAGCGGTCGACCCACCGGTCCTCCCCCAACCACCGTTGTTTCCGGAGGCATTTGCTCAAGCGGTGGAGTCGCTCCGCGAACACCTTCCTGGAGACTTGGAAGCCTTTCTGGCTCGACGCTTGGTCCTCGACGTGGGCGGTTATACCGAGGAACGGCTCACCCAGAAGTATGGCGTCAATGTTCGCAGTCAGATTGAGCAAACCCGGCAACAGCTGGCCGAGGCCGGCTGTGCTGTCCCCGCCGTGGAGGCACGTACCCGCTTTGGCTGGATCCGGCAGGTGCTGGCCGACTGCGTACAGCGGCCCGAGCAGCCCTCCGACACCCGCCAGGCCTGGCTCGACCGGGTCCTGATCCACCGCATCTGGGGCACGGCCATCTTCCTGGGCGTGATGTTCCTGGTGTTTCAGACCATCTTCACCTGGGCCGGCCCGTTGATGGACGCTATCGACGCCGGCAAGGACTGGCTGGCCTCCCAGGTTGAGTCGGCCATGAACCCAGGGCCGTTTCGCTCGCTGATCGTCGATGGGGTGCTCAATGGTGTCGGCGGCGTGCTGATCTTTTTACCCCAGATCATGCTGCTTTTTGGTCTGATCGCCATTCTCGAGGACTGTGGCTATATGGCCCGGGCCGCGTTCCTGATGGACCGCATCATGGCCCGTTGTGGGCTCAACGGCAAATCGTTTATTCCACTGCTGTCCTCGGTGGCCTGTGCTGTCCCTGGGGTCATGGCCACGCGGGTGATCGAAAACCGGCGTGATCGCCTCGCCACCATTCTGGTCGCACCGCTCATGAGTTGCTCGGCACGGCTTCCGGTGTATCTGCTGTTGATCGCGGCGTTTTTGAGTGAACCTTGGTGGCTGCCGGGGCTGGTACTGTTCGGCATGTATTGCGTGGGCTTGGTGACGGCCCCTCTGGTCGCCCTGCTGTTGAAGCGCACCCTTCTGCGTGGCTCGACGCCGGTGTTTGTCATGGAAATGCCAGCGTTTCGCTGGCCGACGCTTCGCTCCGTAGCGCGACGGATGCTGGATGCGGGGGGTGCGTTTGTCAGCCGGGCGGGGACCCTGATCCTGGCTTCGATGGTGTTGGTGTGGGCATTACTGTACTTTCCGACCACCGCACCGAATGGCCGTTCGTACGCGGCGATGAGCCAGCAGCAGAGCGAACAGATCGATGCCCTGTCCGAGCGACTCGAGACTGTCCCCCAGGATGATGCTGCGACGCGCCAAGCCTTGACGGCCAAACGGCTGGCTGCGCAAGCCCATCGGGCCGAGCTTCAGGGAGCATGGCGACGACAAAGCTGGCTGGGTCAAGCCGGCCAGGCCCTGGAACCGGTGTTTGCCCCGTTGGGGTGGGACTGGAAGATTGGCATGGCCGCACTGGCCAGTTTTCCTGCCCGTGAAGTGGTCGTGGGCACACTCGGCATTATTTACAATCAAGGAGATGTCGATCCGGGAGCGGTCGAGGATCCGCAAGACCCCGAGGGCTCAGCCCTGAAACAAGCCCTCCGTACCAACTGGGCGGCCCATCCGCTGTTCGGAGCGTACCGGGTGCCCACCGCGGTATCTTTGATGGTGTTCTTCGCGCTGTGCTGTCAGTGTGTCTCGACCTTGGCGGTGATTCGTCGCGAGACCAAGTCCTGGAGCTGGCCGCTTTTTACTTTTACTTACATGACCGTGCTAGCCTACGTCGCCGCGTTAGCAGTGTTTCAGATCGGCCGGCTGATCGTGGACTTGAACCCATGAGCGAGCAAACGGTCCTCACTTGGATGGCGATCAGCGCCGCACTTGCCTATGTGTTGGCTGCGACTTGGCGTACTTGGTTTTCTGCGCGGCAAGTCCGTGGCTGCGGCCGCGGCTGTGGCTCCTGTCGTTCGGCGACCGAGCCCTCCTCTCCTGAAGATACCCGGCGGATTCCACTCGCCACACTCGGGGCACCTCGTGTGATGCAGGATGGATCCAGATCCCTTGCCTCATCCTCCTGAGCAGATTCAAGGTCCTCTTGCTCGGGGTAGCATTGCCTCAGACCAACTGAAGTGTGGCTGCCGCGCACCGGCGAGCACAGCTCTCAGGTGCAGGAAGAGTCCGAGCGTTCACGGGATCGCCACATCGCTATAGTCAACAGCCTCGATGAATTCGTAAGATTCATGAAGTTTTAGTGAATCTTAATGCGTCCATCGACTGCTCCCTTGCAATCGTATGGAAGCTTGCAACAATACCCCTGGTTCATGGGATGCGATGGACAGGCCATCAGCCACGGACTTCAAAGAGGGATGCATCGTGCCTGGAGTTGGAGTGGACCGCCAAGCCGTTTGTGGGCCAGTAGGTAGGCCGGGGAATCGCGCTGCGGGTTTTACCCTGATCGAATTGCTGGTGGTGATCGCCATCATTGCGATCTTGATTGGATTGTTGCTGCCCGCGGTCCAGAAGGTCCGTGAGGCCGCGGCCCGGTTGCAATGTTCAAACAACCTCAAGCAACTTGGCCTGGCAATGCACAACTATGAGAGCACCAATAGCGCCTTTCCGCTGGGTCAGGAACTGATGCCCGGGGGTCAACAGACCCGTCGCACCTTCTTGATCGAGCTGCTCCCGTACATGGAGCAGAATGCCCTGTACAGCCAATGGGACTTCAACAACCCCTCGACCAATACCAGCAACGATCCGCAGACCGCACGTTCGGCCACGGTCATCCGCTCGTTTCTTTGCCCCAGCGATACCATTGAGCCCAATCCGTTTCAGCTGTTCCGCTCGCCCAATGGGCCGCCCCCCGGCTTTAACGTCGGCGGCAACTCGACGAGTAACTTCACCCCCGGCTGGTTCGCGGGCACCAGCTACGCCGGCAACTATGGCACCGGCAGCTACTTCCTCAAGAACACCATCTATCCGGTCAACCCGAATGGCATCTTGTTTATGACCGGTCCCGATGCCGCACTCACCCCGGGCGTGGCCGGGTCGTCGATCTCCACGGTCAACGCCCCGCATGCCAACCTGCCGCCGGTCCGGATCAATGGTATCCGCGACGGCACCAGTAACACTCTGATGCTCGGCGAGAAACACCACCTTGACCCCAAGTTTGATCAGTGGACCAGCCGCAACAGCGGCTACAAAATGCACCAGCTGTCCGCTTGGGCCTGGTCGGGGGGCATCAAGGGCTCCGCACACCTGTTCTGTTCCTCCGCCGGACAGCTCAACTACAAGGTGCCTTCGAGCAACGCCAACTTTGATGAGCAGGATCTGCGTTTTCAGACTTGGGGCAGTGGCCACACCGGCGGGGTCAACTTCTGCCTGAGTGATGGTTCAGTCCGCTTTGTTCGCGACTCAATCTCCATCCTAACTCTGCAACAGCTCTCAACCCGGGCTGCGGGCGATATCGTGGTGGACCTGGATTAAGGAGCGAAGCGTGGAGTTCCGAGCACAGCCCGCGAAGGGGTGTTTCTTGCTGGTCCTGGCCTGCGTCGTCTGGGTCACGGGATGTAGCGCACCACCGTATGAGATTGCCCAGGTCGAAGGGGTGGTGACGGTGGATGGCACCCCCTTGCCCCAGGCGGTGGTGGAGTTTCACCCCAATTCTTTGGATGGCACCGAGGGCCCGTCCTCACGAGGCCGCACCGATGCCCAGGGTCGCTACCAGTTGCGGTACTCCACGCCCGAGTCGGATGGAGAGCTCGAGGGCGTGGTGGTGGGCGAGCACCGGGTCCGAGTGCTTGACCTCATGGCCGCCAGCGATAGTGCGGGCGGACGGATTCGCTATGCTCGGAAGTACACCCAGCTCACCACCACGCCCATCCGCAAACAAGTTCAGCCGGGCCCGCAGTCCATCCCGATTGAGCTGACGACCCGCTAACCACCACCGCTCACTTGGCTTGCCCCTGCACCAGGGGCACAATCACCCGATCCACATCCGCCTCGCTCGTGACCGCCGGCACATTGCCAAACAGTTCCCAACTCATCCGTAAATCGCTATACTCCCCGGGCTGTAAGTTCACAACCGGGCTAATCGGCTCCATTTCTAACATATCTTCATTCGAGAACGTTTCATAGTTAACACCATGATCGGGGTACGTCGCGCCTTCTTGGTAGCCGAAGCGTTGCACAAACAGTTCACCCGCATTCAGGTAAGCCACCCAGCCCATGCGATGGGCAAAGCCAAGCTTGGTCGGGCCGCGGTTGGCATCTTGTCGCAAAAACAGGTAGCGGCTGCCAAAGGTCCAGCGTGGATCCGTGAAGTCAAAATAGGGCCAGACAGCGATGGTCTGGTCCGGGGCATAATCGGCGGGTGAGCGGGCGTTACTGGGATGGCCGGGATGGGGGGCTTTGGGGGGTAATGGAATGATCTCCATGCCACCCGGGGCCATCACCGTGGGCCCCCAGGCGGCCAACACCGTCGGCTCCGCGGCAATGTTGGTAACGCGCAGATCAATCTGCACCCGAGAGCCATGCAGGGCTAGCCGCACCTCCATCTCCTTCTGCACCCCATATTCGCTCTCCGGTGGCGGCGTACAGCGGACTTCCCCGGGTGCCAGATGTTGATGACTGACGGGCCGGTTGTCGGGAAAGTAGGTGCGGGTAAGATCCTCTGGGCCGAGCCAGAAACGGCATCCGCCACGGATCTGCCATTCGGGCTCAGCGGCCCCACCCATCATCGCATCGTAGTTTTTCAGGACATTGACACCGTCGAGTCGCCGATAGCTAATGATCCGCGGCCCAACGTCGAGGGTAATGATGACCTCCACCGTGTCGTTGGCCAGGCGCAGGTTCCGGGCCCAACCTTTGTATTCGACGATTTCCATGGGTTGACTCACTCCGACGCCTCGAATATTGGTTCGGCGTGCCATGTTCGCCGAGGCCTCGATAGGATGCAAGAGGACAAAACGGCCATTTTTCCTGAACCCTTTGTGAATTGAGCCGTCTCTAGCAATAGAACGCAGTAGAGAACGAATAACTTCGCACCGAACGATCACCGCGAACCTCAATGGGATCTCGGTGGTCTTCCCTTACAGCAATCTACAAACCGCCTGGAAACGGATCGACATCATGACCCGAAAGTATCGCCAACTTGATCGATACGATCGCAACGACCAGTTCGGGAGGGTATTCCAGGTTGCGAATC
>CAYPIE010000093.1:0-22259 GCA_964410665.1 uncultured Alcaligenaceae bacterium | reverse complement strand
CGCCGAGGTGTCCCAACGAACACCCGCTTGGTAGCCCAGCATCGACAGCGAATCCGCCGCCGACGCCTCCAGACGCACCTCGACCTCGAACTGCTCGCCTGGATCGACTTCCAGGTCCTGGTCCCGGGGCTCAATGAACAACCGAGCGTTCGCGGATTCCGCGACGATGGTGCCTTCGAGCTTGAAGTTGGCGATGACTTCGACGCCTTCGATGGTCAGGGTGACGGGCACCTCGACGTTGACGGGGTTGGTCAGGGTAAAGGTGCCATCGGCGTTCTCGACGAGGGTGGCAGAGTCCATCCCGTTGTCAAAGGTCAATTCGTCGAGTTGTTCGGACAGGCTGACAAAGCCGTCGCCGCTGAGGTCTTCCAATCCGCCGGTGCCCTGGCCGTTGAAGTCACTGAATCCTTCGACGACAGCAAGCTTTTGCTCGGTGGAGAAAGTGAAGTTCCCGCCGGAACCGGTCAGGTCGAGGGGTTCACTTTCAAGATTTAGCATAAAATCGCGTAAGGCGGCGTTGATCTCGGCGCTGCCAGCGGCGCCGGCATCAAGGGTGGCTTGGAAGCCATAATCGGCGGGCCCTTCCGCGGCGAGCGGGGAGTCGAGGTCGTTGCGATCCTCCGGCGCGCCGGGGATCAGGACGGTTTCACCATCATCAAACAGGGTGGCATCGAGCTTACTTTGGGCCCCATCGAAATCAATGATGTTGGTTGTGGTATCTACGTCAGCGACGATCACGCCTGAGTAGTTGGAAACCAGCGATGAGACCATGTCGACCGTTTTTTGAGCCGTTAGGTCCCCTGAGATGCTCAGTGCAGAGATGGTACCCGACAGGTTCAGGACGCTCTGATCTTCGATCACATTAAAGGTGACAATCGCGGGTGTCGTGCGATCTTCGAGCAGTTCCACGATGCCCAGTCCGGTGGGCCGGCGGGTCGGACGTCGCTGGCTACGCTGCTTCAGGTACATTTCGTTTGGTTGCATCGCAAGGGTTCCCTAACGAATTCAGTGTCCTACTTGATCCCCAAAGGCGTCAGCGGTACGGGGATCCGCCGACGGCGAAATTTTTAGGGATTTTGCGGGGAATGGAGAGACTGGGATAATGGAATTCACCAAATTTTCATCTTTACCGCGATGACGGTTTCCCACCTGATTATTCCAGATTGAGCAGTTTGTCAATGATAAAAAAACATAATCTTCATGGCTCCGCTTCATCTCTGAGGCCAATATTGATATGATAGACAACTCAATCGATCGTTCCATCAATATAGAGAATTGAATTCCTGATGGCGTTTGGCCCCCTAGTTCGCTATGGTGACAACAACCTGGATCTGCCCTGCGACCCTGAGATGGCATCATGAGCGAAGCGACCAGCCCTTCTTCTTCCAACTATCTTGAAGAGGTTGAACTTCAGGGCCATATCGTCGATTCCCTGTTACTGCCCAAAGTCCTCGATGAAATCTCCACCCGCGGAGCTTGGTTTGTCATCAAGGACATGCACATCGGCCAACGCCAGTCCGATCCCAGCCGGGCGCGCATTGAAATCCATGCCCACTCGGCCGCCCAACTCGAAGAAATTCTCAGTATTGTGCATGAACATGGCGCCGTCCCGGTCCATACCGAGGACTGTCAGATTGTTGAGGCCGACCTCGACGCCGCCTTCCCCGAGCATTTCTATGCCACGACGAATCAACGAACTCAGGTTCGCATTGCGGGCGAGTGGCTCGATGTGGAAGATCAGGAAATGGATTGTGGCATCCTGATCGACCCCGAAGGAGGGGCTGCTCGGTGTATTCCGATGACGGCGGTCAAGGTCGGCGATCGCATTGTCGTCGGACGCACTGGCATTCGCGTGTTACCGGTGAAGATGACCGAGCAACGCGTCAATCTGTTTGAATTTATGGCCAGTCCGGTTTCCAGCGAAAAACCCAAACGGGTCACCGTCCGGGAAATTGCCGCGGCCATGCGACGCACCAAAGCCCACAATGAAAAGATTATTGCCGTGTTGGGACCCGCGGTGGTGCACACCGGTGGCAGCGAACAGGTCAGTAAACTGATTCGACTAGGCTACTTAAATGTGCTTTTTGCTGGCAACGCCCTGGCCACTCATGACATCGAGCAGGCGTTTTATGGCACCAGTCTCGGGGTAGAACTCGAACGTGGCCTCCCCGCTGCCGAGGGCCATCAGCATCATTTGCGTACCATCAACACCATCCGTCGTTTAGGCGGGATCAAAGCCGCGGTGGAACAGGGCAAGCTGACCACTGGGATCATGTATGAGTGCATCCGTCAGAATATCCCCTTTGTCCTGTCCGGCAGCATTCGCGACGATGGACCCCTCCCCGAAGTCATTACGGATGTGTTGGTCGCCCAAGCGGAGATGCGTCGCTATATTCCCGGTTGCGGCTTCTGTCTGATGGTCGCCACCACCCTGCACTCGATTGCCATGGGGAACTTGCTGCCGGCGTGGGTCAAGGTCGCCTGCGTCGACATCACTCCCTCGACGGTCACCAAGCTTATCGATCGCGGCAGTATGCAGACCATCGGCATTGTCAGCGATGCCGAGCCCTTCCTCCGCGCGCTGGTCGATGAGCTCGAACACGAGTGAGCTTGCAGGCTTGGCCCATCGCCTGAAGGCATCAGCTGGTGAGCGGCATGACCAGGTACAAGTAATGTTTGCCGACACGAAACAGCGCAGGCTTGGTGCCATCGATCAGTTCCAGCGTCACCTCGGCGTTCTCCTCGAGGCGGCGAAACATATCAATCAGATAGTGGGGGTCAAAGCCAATGCTGATCGGTTCGCCGGTGTAGTCCAGGGGCAATGCCACCTTCGACCGACCGCGGGCCGGCCCTTGGGCTTCCAAGGTCACGCGTTGGTCGCCAAAGGTCAGCTGCACCCGCTTGCTCTCCTCATCGACCATGATGGCCGCTTGACGCACGGCGGCAAGGAAGCGTTCAGCCGGGAGAACAATCCGCGCGCTAGCCTGCTTAGGAATGATGTCGCGATAGGGGGGATATCGGCCTTCGACCAGGCGGCTGTAAATGGTTGCCTTATCCAAACGAATAAGGATATCATTTAGTCGCAAGCAGACCCGGATTTGCTCACCGTCATCATTCAGGTTGCGTTCGAGCAACTCCATGGCCTTGGTGGGCACCAGATGCGACTGGCCGCCCGTGTCCTGCTCGCCATGCAACGTCCCCGGCCCCTCGGCCAAGGCGAGGCGGCGCGTGTCGGTAGCCACCAGCCGGGTCCGCTCGGGGTCCACCTCCCAGAGCACCCCCGTGATCGTGTACTTGGTATCTTCCTTGGCCGCGGCAAAAATCGTCTGGCGGATCATGCGGCGTAGATCCCCCGCGCTCAACTCGCAGTAACTCTGACCTTCAAAGGTGGCAAAATCGGGAAAACTGGCCGGGTCCTCGTTCGGCATTTCGAACTCCGCGGTAGCGGTGGTCAGCACACTATGACTGTCATCGGTTTCAATCCGCACATCCTCTTCCTGCGATTCGCGCAAGATCGAGATCAGTTGCATCACCGGGAAGATCGCCTCACCCGCTTCTTCGATTTCCAAGCCGCGCACCTCATAACGGATGCCAACCTCGAGATCGGTCGCTACCAAGGTGAGCCGGTCGACATCGGCGATCGCCTTGATCTTGTTATTGCTCAGGACCGGGTTGGTAGTCCGACCAGCGGTGGCGACGCTGACCAACTGGCAGGCGAGCAACAAGCCATCGCGCTTACAACTCAGTTTCATTGAGGCTCTCCCTGGCGTGCGGGTTGGTAAACCATTTTGTGAAACTAAATCCATGTTGGTAGTCGTAAGGTGTCGGCTCTCCGCGTCGCTAACTCCAACATCGGCAACTCAGCAGCCGAAGCGAATGCAGGTTCTGGGAATTTCCCCATGGTGGAAAACCTGGCGCGCGACCGACGCGCATTGGTCAAGTCTTGACGCGCAAGCCGACCATGCTCGGGACGGCATGGACGGCCAGCAAACGAGCCACCCCAACCAACCCAGGCGCGCCACCAGCGCGCCAACTTTTCCACCGCTTCGCCATCAGCCCAGCTCGCCCTCAAGCTGATCGAGTAGCTGAGCCACCCCAGGGTCGTTGGCTCGCGTCTGCTCCACCTTGCGGCAGGCATGTAGGACCGTGGTATGATCCTTACCGCCAAAGGCCGCGCCGATCCGGGCCAGCGACCAGCCGGTGAGCCGGCGGGCCAGATACATAGCGACCTGACGTGGCCACAGGCGGTCCGGACGCCGGTCGACCTGCTGCAGCTGCCGCGGGGTAAGCTGAAACCAGGCCCCGACATGCCGCACAATCCGTAGCACCGGCAGGTCTTCCTGATTTGTCTGGCTTGCCGTGGCGTTTTTCCCCAACGTGGGCAAGTGCTCGTACACCACCGCGGCATTCAGCGGGGGTGGGAGGGTGTGGCTCAACAGTTCGAGCTGGGCCAGGAGGCCCAGCAGCGGCCGGACGCCTCCAGCCATCGGTTCGACCAAGAGCGGATAGACATCGTCGGCCAAGTGTAACGCGCGACGCCCGACCAGCTCACGGGCCAACCGCTCGCGACTGGCCCCGGCCAGGGGTCGCATCGCCACCGTTAGCCCGGCGGCCAGCCGACTCCTTAGCCGCGCCGGCCAGCCGTGAATCCGCGCCGGTCCATGCCGCGACGTCAACACCGTCGGGCGTTGCCGGCGAGCCCGCTGATCCAACAGCTGCGTCAGAACCTCGGCCGAATCTCCAGGCAGATGATGGACATCTTCAATCACCAGCAGATCACAGGTCTGCCAGCCGTTCTGCCACACGGCAAAGCTGAGCTGCGGTTCCTCCAGCCCACGGGCCTGAAGATCGCGGCTGCTGAGCTTCTGGGCAGTGCGATCGCTGCCGGAGTGCAACAGCTGGCCGATCAGCGCCGTCACCAGGTGCGTTTTGCCGATACTGGTCGGGCCATGCAAGGTAAGCAGCTGTGGCTCAGAAATCCGCCCGCGCACACACTGGTCGGCCAGCCGCTGAACGGCGGTCACCGCGGCGACATTCTCGGAGAGAATCACAAACGATCCCAGATCGAGGCCGGCCGGTGCGCGCATGGACAGGGCCCAGACCAAGAGTGCTGAACAATTGCATCTTACCCCGCTTGCCACGGGAAGCAAGATAGCTCCAAAAGAAACCTCCTTGCCAGCAACTCGGCCCGAGCAACTAGCCCGGCCCAGCCGCTGCTTTCAGGCCAACTGCTGCTGCGCCAGCCGCTTGGCTTGCTCGATGGCGGCGGGGATCTTGTCCGGTTCCTTGCCGCCGGCCTGGGCCAGGTCGGCACGTTTGCCGCCCCCCTTCCCCCCCACCGCCTCGGCGATCGGCTTGATCAGCTCGCTCGCCGACAGCCCCCGGTCGACCAGGTCCTGACTCAAGGCCACCAACAGCGATACCTTGCCCGCATCGTGCCAGAACAGGGTGATGAACGAGGACTCGGCCTTTTGCCGCAAGCGGTCCATCTGGCTGCGGATCTGTTCGACCGGGCCGGCCGGGATTTCGCCGATGAGCAGCTTGGTGCTGCCGACCTGCTCGGCGGTGTCGAAGAGCTTGTCAGCACTGGCGGTCAGGTCGCTCGCGGCTCCCTTTTTGAGTTGCTGCTGCAGCTTCTTGACCTCGTCCTGCAAGGTCAGCACCCGGTTCGGTAGCTCCTCCGGGCGGCAGTGGAGCTTGCCGGTCAGGTCTTCGACCACCCCCGTCATGGCTTGGACTTCCTGGAACGCCGCTGGGCCGGTGACCGCCGTGACGCGGCGAACCCCTTTGGACACCAGCTCCTGACCGACGATCTTGAACAGGCTGGCCTGGCTGGTACGGTCCAGGTGGGTGCCGCCACAGAACTCGATGGATTGGTCGGGCTGGGCTTCCTCCGGGGTGTCGGCGCCGATCAGGATGACCCGGACCGGGTCAGGGTACTTCTCGCCGAACACCGCCCGCACTCCGGGGAGGTTTTTGGCCTTGTCTAAGGGCATCGGCACCGCGCTGACCGGTAAGTCGGCCTGGATCTGCGCGTTGACGATCGCCTCGATGCGGCGAACCTCCTCCGCGGTCAAGGGTTGCGGGTGCGTGAAGTCAAAACGCGTCTTCTCGGCGTTGACCAGCGAGCCGCGCTGCTCGACGTGGTCGCCGAGCACCTGCCGCAGGGCGTGGTTGAGTAGGTGGGTGGCGGTGTGGTTGCGCATCGTGTCAAAGCGGTTGTCGGTTACCACCGCCTCGACGCTGTCGCCCACCTGGAGGTTACCCTCCGTCACCTGGCCGATGTGCAGGACACTGTCGCCGAGCCGCTGGGTGTCGCGGACGGTGAAGGTGCTCCCCTTGGCGGTGATGCTGCCGGCGTCGCCGACCTGACCCCCCTGCTCGGCGTAGAAGCAGGTGCGGTCGAGCAGGAGCATGACTTCCTCGTCGGCGGGGACGCCGCCCTGGCTGTGCACCTGGTTGTGCTCCACCCAGCCGAGCACCCGGGCAGCGCAGGGTTGCCGCTGGTATTTGGGGGTGTCATCGGTGTCCGGCAGGGTACCGCTGATGGCGGAGACAACGGCCTTGCCACCGCCGTGCCGCGAGATGTGCTCGTGCTCGTCCATGAGCTCGTCGAAGCGGGAGCGGTCGACGCCCAGCCCGACCTCGGCGGCCATCTGTTCGGTGATGTCGGCGAAGAAGCCGTGCGTCTGGTGCAAGTCGAACACGTCTTCGCCAAGGATGACCGACTTACCTTCGTGCTTGACCCGGTCGACCACCTCTTGGAACAGCTTGAACCCGCGGGCGTAGGTACGCAGGAACGACTTCTCCTCGTCGAGGACGATGTCGAGCACTTTCTGCGGGTTGTGCTTGAGCTCGGGGAAGGCGTCGCCCATGAGGTCGACCACGGTGGGCACCAGGTCATGGAGGAACGGCTCATCGGTGCCGAGGTACTGCCGTCCGTAGCGTTCGGCGCGGCGCAAGACGCTGCGGACCACATACCCCGCCCCGGCGTTGGAGGGGGTCGCGCCATCGGTGAGGGCAAAGGTGAGCATGCGCAGGTGGTCGGCGATCACTCGGTAAGCGATGTCTTTCGGGTTTTGCAGGCCGCCGGTGTAGGGCTCGGCCTTGGTCCGCTCCTGGATGGCGTCGAACAGGGGTGTGAACAGGTCGGTGTTGTAGTTGCTGTCGACGCCTTGCAACACCGCGGCGATGCGCTCAAAACCCATGCCGGTATCCACATGTTTGGCTGGCAACGGCGTCAAGGTGCCATCCTCGCCGCGGTTGTATTGGATAAACACCAGGTTCCAGATCTCGATCACCTCGGGGGTGCCGGCGTTGACCAGCTTGCCGCCGCGTTTGTCGGGGGTGCGGTCGATGTGGATCTCGGTACACGGGCCGCACGGGCCGGTGCTGCCCATCTCCCAGAAGTTGTCCTTCTTGCTGCCGGTGTGGATCTGTTTGGCGGGGACGCCAGCCACCTCGCGCCAGTAATGCACGGCCTCATCGTCGCGGGGGACGCCGTCGTCGGGGTCTCCTTCGAACACGGTGACGTGCAGCCGAGCTGGGTCGAGCTGCCAGACATCGGTGAGTAGCTCCCAGGCCCAGGCGATGGCTTCTTTCTTGAAGTAGTCGCCGAAGCTCCAGTTGCCGAGCATTTCAAAGAAGGTGTGGTGGTAGGTGTCCTTGCCGACGTCATCGAGGTCGTTGTGCTTGCCGCCGGCGCGGATGCACTTCTGGGAATTCGCCGCGCGGCGAAATGGGCGGTGGCCGGTGCCGAGGAAGACGTCCTTGAACTGGTTCATGCCGGCGTTGGCAAACAGCAGGGTGTGGTCGTCGAACGGGACGACAGGGGACGATGGCACAAAGGTGTGACCATGTTTTTTTACGAAAAAATCAAGGAACTGCTCGCGGATGGCACTCGAGGTCGGTGGCATGGGATCTCCGGGACTCCTGGTTGGGGTCATGGCACAGCGGCCAGGTGTTCACCGGCACGCTTCGGCAGCTCAGCCAAGTCATTGTACAGATTCAAACAATCGGCAAGACCGTCAACGTGAACCTATCTTCCAGCGGTCAGTTTGGCCGCCTGCGGTTGCGTTTGCCATTCCAGGTACGGACTGCGGCCGGGCGGATGGGGTTCAGATAGTCAGTAAGCGCAGGCCGGAACAAGCGGTCAAGGCCCAGCGCCCGGCGCAACCTGACTGTTCAGCAATTCCGGCATGCGCGGCGAGTCTAGGCGCGGGGTCAGGAAGATCGTGCGGGGCCGGCAATCTAGGGGTGATTCGGCCTCGTATATGGTTCCGATAAGTTGCCCTGACGACGTTGGTCGCGGCAAGCACCGACGGAGCGGCGACGGATCGAGCAGGATGGACCGACCGGGTTTCTCCGACCGACCCTCGATTCAGAGTCAAGGTTGTTCCGCGAGGACCGGCCCCCGGCCGGTGAGGAGGCAAAATGAAACGCATGCGTCTGGGTGGTTCCCTGGCGGTGATGGTCGTTGCTCTGGCATACGCCAACAATGTCCAGGCCGGCCACTGTGGGGCCATCAAGTACGCCAGCTGCGGAGCGGATCCCTGCTGCGACGCACAATGTTGCTTCGTAAGCTGTCAGCAGCAGTGTCAGCCCTGCATGAAGCTGGTCTATGACACGGTCCTCGAGCAGCGTTTTCACGTCTGCTACAAGACCGTGTGCGAAACCGTGATGAAGCCGGTCACCAAGACCTGCTACCGGAATGAGTCGAAGACTTGTTACAAGACGGTGCAGGAAACCTGCTACAAGACCGTCCAACAAGTGGTCAATCGGCCGGTCTATCGGACTATCATGAAGGATTGTCACTATACCCGCTTCAAGCCCGTCTACCAGACGGTGATCAACAAGGTGTGTCAGACCGTCCAGAAGCCGGTTTATGAGACCCGCTACAAGGATTGTTGCTACACCACCTACAAGCAGGTGCAGGATACCTGCTACAAGGAGTGCTGCTACACCGTGATGAAACCCACCTATCAGCAGTGCGTCAAAAAACACTGCTTTATGGTGCCAAAGCACTGCTGCGAGACCCGCTATCGCGAGTGCTGCCACACGGTGTGCAAGCCGGTGTGTGAGACCCGCTACCGGAACGAGTGCTACACCACCTGTAAGCCCGTCCAAGAAACGCGGGTTCGTACCGTCTGCTGCACGGGCTACCGCGACGTGACGCAAACCTGTTACAAGACCTGCGTGCGAACCGTGTGTGAGCCGCGTACTGTCATGAAGACGGTGACCAAGAAGGTCCCCTACACGGTCTGTGAACAGTACTGCATCCCGGGCAAGGTGGTGAAGGTCAAGCGGCCCCGTTATGTTTGTTGCTTTGACCCGTGCACCTGTCAAATGGTGCAAAAGCAGTGCGGCACGGTGACCTGCAAGGTGAAGTGCCCTGACCGCATCGGTGTACGTCAAGTGTGCAAGACCAAGACGGTCTGTGAGCAGGTCCCCTGCACCGTCATGACTCGCCGCTGCATCACCGAAAAGGTGCCGTACACGGTGTGCAAGAAGGTGCCCTACACCTACACCAAGAAGGTGCCCTACACGGTGTGCCGGATGGTTCGGCAAACCCATATGCGGAAGGTGCCGTATACGGTGACCCGGATGGTGAGCGAAGTGGTCCGCAAGCAAGTGCCGTATACGGTCAGCCGGGTGGTGATGGGTTGCTATCGGGATCAGGCGACCGGCAGGAGCTTTGCGGAGCCCGGCCCGGGTCGGGTGTTCCGGCAAGGCTGCCAGGTGGTCTCCGAGCAGGTTTACACCGTATGCAAGATGGTGCCGCAGACCATCCGCAAGAAGATCCCATATACGGTGTGCCGCACGGTCCCGGTGACCTGCACCAAGAAGGTACCGTACACCGTCTGCCGGCTGGTGCCGACCACCGTCGAGAAGTGCATCCCCAAGACGGTTTGCAAGCTGGTGAAGGTCGACTGTGTCAAGAAAGTGCCGCAGACGATCTGCACCATGAAGCAGGATGTCATCTGCAAGAAGGTGCCGTACACCGTGTGCAAGCAAGTGCCTTACAGCGTGTGTGTCAAGGTGCCTTATCAGGTCACGAATATGGTGCCCACGCAAGTGTCCAAGCGTGTCAAGGTGTGCGTGCCGTACACGGTCTGCGTCCGCAAGCCGCGGTATGTGCCGGTCCAGCCGGCCCCTTGCTGCCCACCGGCTACAGCGTGCTGCCCGAGTGAGCCCTGCTGCCCACCGGTCTGTGACCCTTGCTGCAAGGAAGACGAGGGGATCTTCGGTGGTTTCTTCCGTCGACTGTTCGAAGGACGGCTCTGCTGTGATCCTTGCCCGGATCCTTGTGCCACGGCCGTGACTTGCCGCAACTGAGTGTCATCTCTGCATCCAAGAAACAAGCCCCAGGCATCTGTCTGGGGCTTGTTCGTTTTTCTACGCACGTCCCCTCCCTTGCCAGTTCCCACACCATCGACGACAATGCCAAACAATTGCGACTTTCCTGGATCGTGGGGCGGCTACTCATGCGTCGATTGCTTGCTACTGGTCTGTTGCTCGTGGTGCCCTTGACCGGGCCTGCCGAGGAGGCGCCGCGGACCATGCGGCTGGACTATTACCATACAGGCAACACCCGGCAGGAGTTGCATGCCTTGGACCGAGTAGTACTCGAGCCTCTGCCCTGGCCCGGCAACCCTGAGTGGCCTATCGATCGACTTGGGCGGGGCAATGAACGCTTTGAGGTGATCGATCAGGCCAGTGGCAAGGTGCTCTATTCCCGAGGCTTCGGTTCGATTTATGGTGAATGGGTGACGACCGCAGAGGCACGCCAGCGTAGCCGCACCTTTCATGAGTCGTTGCGCTTCCCTGCTCCTGACAAACCGATCCGCGTGGTTGTCCAGCGACGGCAAAAAAACCATACCTTCACCCCAGTTTGGGAAACCTCGATCGATCCGGAGGACATCTCCATCGACCGATCGATTCCCGCCCCACCGGGGGATCTCATCGCGTTGGTCAAGCATGGCCCGCCAGCTCGCAAGGTGGATCTGCTGCTGCTGGGCGATGGCTACACTGCCGATGAACGGGAAAAGTTTATCGCGGATGCCAAACGGTTGAGCGCAGCGCTGTTCGCTACGGCACCGTTTAAGGACCGGCAGAAGGACTTTAATGTTTGGGGGCTGTGCCCACCGGCAGCTGTGTCAGGTGTCAGTCGCCCATCGAGCCGCATCTATCGGGCATCGCCTTTGGGCAGTACCTACGATGTGTTTGGTTCGGAACGTTATCTGATGACCTATGACAACCGGGCGTTTCGCACGGTGGCGTCGTTTGCGCCGTATGATGTGGTCGAGATCCTGGTCAACAGTCCAACCTATGGCGGTGGGGGCATCTACAACCTGTATGGGACGGTGGCCGCAGCCAGCTCGCAGGCAGCGTACGTGTTTGTGCATGAGTTTGGCCACCACTTTGCCGCATTGGCCGATGAGTACTATGCCTCGCCGGTGGCCTACCTGGCAGCTAAACAGCGTCAAGAACCGTGGGAACCGAATGTCACTGCCTTGCTCGCCCCGGACAAACTCAAGTGGAAGGATCTGGTCGCCGAAGCGACTCCCCTGCCCACCCCCTGGCCGAAACAGGAATATGACCGCTTTCAGCGTGATTACCAAAGCCTGCGCGTGGCTATCCGCAAGGCCAACCAGCCGGAGGCGGCCATCGACGAACTGTTTCGCAGGGAGAAGGTATTCACCCAAAGGTTACTCGGCCAGGCTGCCTATGCCGGCAAGGTTGGCGCTTTTGAGGGGGCGGGATACCAGTCGACAGGCTATTATCGTCCCGAGATCAATTGCATCATGTTCTCCCGGACCCAGACCTTCTGTGCGGTTTGCCGTCGGGCGATCGAACAGGTCATGGACCAATACACCGCCCCTGGCCCGAAGGAAGCTCGAGCAAAGTAATGGCAGGCAAAAGCCGCATGCAAGAAACGATGGTTTCATTGAAACAGGATCATACCCCCGAGGCAGTGCGTCGGCGTCTGGCCCTACCTACCCGACATAACTACTTGGGAGATATGGTTTTCGGAGCGATCGATGGTGTCGTGACTACCTTTGCCGTCGTGTCGGGCGCAGCCGGGGCGGAACTCTCGAGTGGGGTGGCGGTGATCCTGGGGTTTGCCAACTTGTTCGCCGACGGGCTGTCCATGGCGGCGGGGAATTTTCTGAGCACCCGGTCCGAGGTGGAGATGCTGGCCAAGGTTCGCCGCACCGAGGAACGGCAGATCGAGGT
This sequence comes from uncultured Alcaligenaceae bacterium, assembly GCA_964410665.1. Taxonomy (GTDB): domain Bacteria; phylum Planctomycetota; class Planctomycetia; order Gemmatales; family Gemmataceae; genus CAYPIE01. The sequence goes on along the minus strand of CAYPIE010000093.1, from coordinate 10,022 downwards.
GATTCCGGATGGTGAGCGCGAGGAGATTCGGCAAATCTTTGCGGCCAAGGGGCTTGAGGGCGAGATCTTAGAAGAGGTGGTCCGGGTGATCACCCACGACCGGCAGCGCTGGGTGGACACGATGGTGACCGAGGAGTATGGTTTGCAGCTTTACCCGCCCTCCCCTTGCAAGGCGGCGGGGGCTACCTTTGGAGCGTTTCTGCTGGCAGGGTTGGTGCCGATCCTGCCGTTTCTGTTACCGATTGCATGGATCTCCCGCCATTCCTTTCTGGTCAGTGCCATCGCCACCGGATGGACGTTTGTGTTGATCGGATGGTTGAAGGGCCGGTTTGTCGAGCGCTCTTCCGCCCGCTCCGCCCTGGAGACTCTGTTGGTGGGTGGATTGGCGGCGGGGGCGGCCTACCTGGTCGGGGTAGTCCTCAAAGACTTTGGCGGCTAACCAGGCAGCGGCAAACAGGCCAGCGTCCCGTCTTGGAACAACACCAGCAGTTCCTCGGTTTCGTGTGAGACAAAGCAACCGACTGGGGCGGCTGAGTGTCGCAGGACCACTTCATCGTCGAACTTGATAAAGTTGTTGACGGCAGCCCGTAACCAGTGGACACGTTTGTTGATGGTGACTAAAGCGAGTTTGCTTGGGGCGAGATGGGTGACACCGGCATATATGCCTCGCCAACGCTGACTCGTGATGTTCCGGTCCATTTCGATGGTATCCTCGAGCAGTCGCAGGGCAGTGAATTTCAGTTTGACGCCTCGCTCAATTCCGGCCAGTTCGAGCAAGCCTGGCTCGGAATGCAGCCAGGAAAAGGGCACAATCACCGGCAGGTCGTCGTGGGTTGGTTCCCAGCCGAGCGGTGGCTTTTGAGCTGAGCCTGAGGAGTTTGGGTCACGAAACCGGCACGGGATCTGTTCTGAATCGTGTACCAACCAGCTGATTGGCGGTAGCAAGGATGGGTCGCGTTCTGCTTTCGCTGGCTGGATGGGTTCGCCCTTCAAGGTGTAGCCGAGTAAGTTGAGTCGACCGACTTCGGTGCACAGGTGGGTACGGAAGGTTCGATCTGGATGGGGTAGCAGTTCCGGGAACAGCCAGTAGCGGACTTCCCCGAGTGGCGGTTGATCAAACGAGTGCGGTGAGGCAAACAAGCCCTTGCCGGTCCGGCGAAAACTGGTGAGCCGGATGCAGTGGTAGCGTGGTTTGAGCACCCAGTCGAGGGTGACCAGCATTTCACCCCGAGGGCTCACAGCCAGCTGGTCGATGCCATCCTCAGCATAGGTGGTCAAGGACAGATGATGGGTCTCGCCGGTTTGCGGCAGGTAAGCGGCGACTAAGCCTCCTCCCAGGGCGACAAACAATTCTCCGCTGGCGCGTGCCTGCACCGCGGCACGAACCTTGCCGCGGCCGAGCTTGATCATCCGGACTGGACGTTTGCTTGGCCGAGGGCCTGCAGAAGGATGGACGCCGGTGATTTGGCGGAAGGCCTCCTCGGCATCGCGTTGCAGCGGGACCGGCCAGAGTCCTTGTCGACCAAACGCGGCGGTGACGGCGCTGGTGAGGACAATCCCAGCCTCCGCACGGTGGTGGAGTTGGCGGGCGAGATTGAGCCGGCAGCGGTCACGGAGGTCGGTGCGCACGTCGGCTAGCTGGGGCAGGTTGGCCAGCTCAGCAATTCGATTAAAAAAGTTGCAAGCCGCCTCCTCATGACCGGGTTCGCCCACCCAGTCCTCAACGGCGTCCAACAAATTCGGTAATTCCTCGGTGGGTGAGCGTAAGGCATACACCTCGGCCAACCAGGTGGCGCAGGGCATCGCATGGGTCGCTCCGGCCAGGGAATTGGTCCGCCTCTCCCAGCCGGTGCGAATCAGCTCCTCGGCCAGATCGAGCCGACCCGTATGATCGCACAAGAGCAACCCGGCCTGGTAGTAGTTCCCATCACGTTGAATAATCTTGTCCGCAGCCCGGTGGAAAGCCGCCAAGGCGGCAGCGGGCTCATCAAGTTGCTGATAGAGCTTGCCAAGGGCCAGCGGATCGTCGAGGTGCTCATACAGGCGGATGGCTTCGGAGTAATTCCGGGCAGCGGCAAACTCCGCGGCGGCCCGGGGCAGGTCATCGAGCTTGTCGCGGAATAGGATGGCTGCCTCATGATGGTAGCCCCCTTGAGTCAAGATCTGCGCAGCGCGTCGTAGATCGCCGAGCAGCCGCCCGTGGATGAAGGCGGCCCGTCGGTAGTCACCCCGCGCCAAGGCTTGCTCGGCGGCGCGGAGGTATTCGCGGATCAACTGCTGATACAGGTCCATATCGGTGTAGAAGGCAGCGCCACCACGGCGTCGGCCAAAGTTCAGCAGATCGATCAGGGAAAACTGTCCCGAATGTTGCGGTAGTCGAGTGGCCAGGCTGGAAAACCTCCCTCCGGAGGAGCCACCCAGGGGTAGGGCGCGCTTGAGTGCTTCTTCGAGGTTGCCATTCTGGAATTGCTTAAGCAGGGCATGCAAGGCCGCGCTTTGAGCGCCTAAGAGGGACATGGCCAGACCGGGGGCGAGCTGCAACCCATGGTTGGCCAGGTGGCTACCCAAGCGGGTCAACGGCCCAATGCCGAGCATTCGCCCCATCCCCCCGAGCAGTTTTCCGGTTCGCACCGCCACCCCACCAAGGAATTTGCGTCCAGGGTGACTCTCGGGTGCCTCGGGTTTGAAGATGCCAATATCATCGATGTCCTTGTCAAGCAACGCTTCAGGATTCTCGGGAGGCAACCAGAAGCGTTCGATCTGGGTCAGTCGCTTGGCAAGTGGAGTGATGCGGGGCCAAGGATGGACGGTCACCGCAGTGAGAAGATCGAGGTGCAGCACCTGATCGACGTTTAAAGGCTTCTGCGGGTCAAAGGCATATACCTGACCCCCCGGGAAAAAGACCAATCCTCGTTCGCGGGTTAGGGCAGCCGCTTCATCGGCGCGTAGAGTCGGCGTGAGCCGAGCATCGATCGGGACAAAAAGGTTCGGGGCAAGCGAACGTAAACGCAAGGCTGGAGGGGGCGTGGGCATCGCGCTACCTCGCTCGATCACAAATCCACCGGCGATCGGGTAGATGGTCGGCCAGGTCGTGATTTTCAACCGGTCAAGGTAGTCGCGCAGTCCTGCTAGGGTAGGGGTGTGCAACAAAACCGCTGAGACGCTTGCCGGCTCCCGGAGGCGTTCTAGCTGATAGGGGGTGACCATGGTCCAGCTCATGTAGAAGGCTCTCCCGGATGAATGGCGGTTTCCAAGAGGGTGCGGCCAATCCGATCCAAAGCGCCCGGGGTTGGTGGCCCTCCGAGGAGGTTCGGCGAGCCATAGCGTGTCCCGTCCGGTAGCCAGATGGCCAGTCCCTGTCCCTGCCCGATCATCATGCACACGACCTGCTTACTGGCGGCATCTAGCACGGTAAGCTGTCCAAAGGGATCGATCTGTAGACGACGATTCTGAATGACCACCCAGTCGCGGGTGAGCGTGTTACGGATCATGGTCCCTTCCAGGGTTGGGCTACCGCGGCCTACACTCATGACGGTTCCTTGACGCTGAACCGACCACTGGCACCGCCCGAAGTGGAGGTCAAACGCCTCCTGCTGCCCGTCGGGGGAAAAGTGGTAGATCAGCCGGTGTTGGCCATGCACCCGGGCCGGCTCGGTGACCAGCAGAGGGGTGGCCGGTTCCTGGGGGTCGAGGACGACCACCCGCGTCGAACGTTGAAGGTAGGCAAGCCGCTGTCCATCGGGACTGAGCTCGACCTGGGGTGGGTCATCGTTGCCCATTGGCAAGGTTGTCAGCATCCGTCCGGTGGTGGTTTCCAGGAGGGTCAACTGCTGGAGTCGTTGACCACGGGCACGCCAGACGACCGCCAGAATCTTGTCGGCCTCCAAGACCTGGATCAGGGTGGCTCCTTCCCAGAAGTAGGTGCCTTCGCGACTGGGCTGCACCGAGAGGGGAGGGTGGCCGACCAAATCGAGCCGTCCGCAATCGGCATGCAGGATGGCCAGAAGATTTGCATCGGTGGCGGCTTGGACGCTCGAGCTACCCGAGGTCACCGTCTGCACCGAAAAATGCTGGGTTTGCTCAAAGTGTTCTTGTTGGAAAGCTTGCCGTGCCCGGGTAGTCAGTTCGGTCTCGGTGCTGACTTGATCGGTGACCATCCCACGCGTTTCCAGGTCGAGGGCAAACTTTTGCATGTGGCGGGCGTCGATCACGACGATCGATTCCAGGGCTGGGGCAGCGTGGACATAGACAAGACTTGGAAACGGCCAGGGAGGCGCATGCAGGGTAACACGTCGGTGAAGCAGGTCGTAGTCGAGGATCATCGAATGGTTGCGGTCGGAGGCCAACACGACGAAGCGGTTGGTGAGACCGACGATCGCCTGAATGGTGATCCTTCCAGCCGTCGACCGAACGGGCGGCAGAATTTCAGGGTGGCACGGGTGGTTCATCGTTTCCAAGGGCCACAGACAGAGCAGGCCATCGACACCGCAAGCCAGGATCCAGCGGTGTTGGGCATCGAAGGCCAGGTGGCTTGCCCGGCTCTTCAAGCCAAAGGAAAAGGGCATGGGCACAAGCTCTGTGTTGCTCTGCCAGAGACCGGCCGCGGTGTACTCGGTGAAAGGTGTCTTCGGGGGCGGCAGCCCTACGCGGGAGAAATCCACACGAAAACGGGTTCGCTCCACGACGCCCTTCCCGCGGAATGCGTGGAGCGTTACGCTTCCTTGCTCATCCGCGGTCACGGCGAAGCCGCGCGGCGGGGTGTTCCAACTGGCGACGGCCTGGATGACCGCAGGCTCGGCCAGGCTACGTGGATGCGTGAACAGAATGACTTCGGCCGCGGTGACAAAGGGATCATCCGTGGCTAGATCGCCCACCAAGGTCGTGGGCTGCAACGAAAAATCACTTGCCTCCAGATATTCTCCCAACTGCTCCATGGACACTTCGAAGGGATTAATCCAGTGGCCGGGACGGGAACTCACCGCTAAACGGATCTCCGCTTTGCGGCGTTCAGCCTTGCTGGCAAGGATCTGAAAGGCGGCGGTCAGGGCCAGGCGGACATGACCCCAGGTGCGGACCCCCTGATCGAGCAGGAATAGGTAGCGTTCACGTTCCAAGGCATGAGGTTCTTCCCGTCGGAAGAACAGCAACTCATGTTCGGCATAGCGACGGACAAACTCTAGTCCTTCCAGGACAAACTGGCTGGGTAGTAGATGTTCCGGTGTTCCGCGGGTGGTGACATCCATGTAGCCTCCCAAAGGGAGCCGCTGCGGAGTGGCAGTACGGGTAGGGAGGGTCAGCGCGGCTTCCATCGTCTCGACCAGAGCCAGGGTCCCACGAAGACGATCACGCGATTGGGCGAGCTCACGCAAGACCTGCCGAATCGAGGTGGGTTTGGCTGCCTCGATCGATTCAAGCAGCGTTTCCCCGGGGTCGGGTAGCGGGGCACAACCATGTTCGAGCCAGTGGCTGAGCTCGTCCGAAGGGAGCTGAGTCCAGGCCTCGATCAAACGCTGCCGACAAGCTTCGGCACCGAGCGAAGGCGTCTCGGGGCGATGGACAAAATCGTGCATTGGTAACCCGGCCAGGTCATGCCGCTGTCGTAACCATAGCAAGAAACCGCGGGTTCGCAGCGGGTGCTCAATCAAGCGGGTCGGTTGCCATTCTTGACACAGGTGGCCCATCAGCGCACCGGCGTTGCGTATAGGGAACGTGCGGGTGTTCAGTCTTGGGAAGTTCCCCATAGAACTGCGATTACGGATTTCAGGTACAGCTCTCTCTCCCCGTAAGGAAAAGGTCCGCGTGAATGCTTGGGACCCGTCGACAACTTCGTTCCACTCAGACACTTTCCACTGCTGCAGCCATTGCAGCAGGACTAACATCTGGCCAAACGGCAAGAGGGACCGTTGCTCGGCAAACCCCTCCAGGAACACCGACAGTTGCAGGGTCATGACAAAGGTCTGCTCATGGACCAGCATGGCATCCCCGGTCGACGACCAGCCCGGCTTGCCCAGGAAGTCGAAGTAGCCGCGGTCGAGACTAAGATACTGCAAAAACGCGTGGGTGCTACTCATGCTCCCGCCTCCGTGACGGCCTGGCGGAGGATGGCCCGACGTAGGGGCTGAAATCGTTGCCGCGGCAAACGCAGGTTCTGATCCGGTGTGCAGACCAGGATCTCATCGGCGGTGACCCTGGCTGCTGCCCGCAGGATTGCCTCGCCCCAGTCCGGCTCGGCATGGTAGCCCAGAGGTAGCCATACCGACGCTCCCCAGAAGCGGGTTGCCTCCGCGAACCAGGGTAGCTGAGGGCCCTGGATCCAGACGCCTTGATCGGTCCATAACCCCTGACACGCCTCGATCTGACCGTTTGTCGCTGCGTCGATCCAGGTCTGTAGGACTGTCAAAGGAACCAACAAGGCCGTCACGTCGGTGGGGATGGGCCGATCACGTGGCGGCCCGGGTACGGTCCGAATTGGGGCGTGGGAGTCGTCTGGACATGTCGGCTCGATCGGCTCGATCGGCTCGGGTATCAGCACCTCGCCCAGGAAAACGGAGGTGCTTAGGTCCATGACTTCTGCCGTCGGCAGGAAGCTGCCCACGCGATACCATTGGTGATTGCGGCGGGTAAAGAAGGTGGCTCCAGGAATCGCCAGCAGGGTCTGCAGCACCTCAACGGGTAGCGACCGCTCCCCGTGCAACCAGGCCTGGCCCTGCTCACGGGTTACCTGGAAGCTGCTGAGGGTACGGTAGCGTGCTAGCATCACCAGAGCGTTCCAGGGAATGCGTGCGGCGTGGATCGTACTTCGGTCGATGGCCATCAAGCCTCCTCTGCAGCGAAGGGGGTTGGTCGGAACTCGTCGACCACCTCCCTCATGGAGAGAACCCACTAGCCTTGGAGCTGGCCGGTCAACCGGGCGGCTAGCTCGGTCAGGTGATGACGCTGCTCGGCATCGCTGACCCAGGCAGCCTGATCGGCCAAACGCGCCACTTGCTCGCGGCAGCGGGCCAGGGTGGTGAGACTCGGGGTGGCCTGGCTGATTTCTCGTTCGATCGCGGCCAGCTGGCGGGCCACTTCCTCGGCATCCACCTGTTCCGGCAGGGCGGCTCGGGGATGCATCGTTGTGGTGGTGTCTTGTTGGCGAAGAATGTCCCGTAGTAGGGCATCTAGGGGGTCAATCTGCTCCTCGCGGTCCCAGACATGGCGAAATACCCATAGATCGGAGGGGGCTGCCAACGCACGACCGCACAACACGGCCGAGGCGGCGACCAATTTCAGGATCTTGACCGCCCGACGATCCGACAGATCCACGCCGAGGTCGCGGATTTGGAATATAGTATTGACATACGTTTCTAAAATTGGCGTGAGATCGACCTGCAAGACTTCGCGCCTGAGCTCGGCGAACTCCGTGGCCTGCAGGGCTGGCGCGATCGGTCCAGCCCCATTGCAACCACGTTCGAGTTCCCAACCGGCCAGCAACAGCCGGGGCATCGCTTCACGAGTCAGGGGCCGCACGCGGCAGCGGAGCAAGAAGCGGTCGAACAGGGCTTGCAGCGTTTCTTCTTCGGGCAGGTGGTTGGAGGCGGAGAACAGTGAGAGCAAGGGTAGAGAATACGACTCGGCACCACGACGATAAATGCGTTCGTTCAGCACGGTCAACAGGTTATTCAGAATCGCGCTATTGGCGTTAAACAGCTCATCCAGGAAGACAAACTCGGCCTCCGGGAGCATCCCGGTGGTTACCGTGGCGACGGTGCCATCGCGGAGCTTCGCCAAGTCAAGCGGTCCGAACAACTCGTTGGGCTCGGAGAACCGGGTCAACAAATATTCAAAATAGCGTCCATGGACTGCATGGGCAAAGGCACGGATGAGCGCGGATTTGGCCGTGCCAGGTGGGCCGAACAGAAACAAGTGTTCACCGGCGGTGACCGCGAGAGCGATTAGGTCGATGACCTCTTCGCGGCCGACAAAGCGTTGTTTGAGCGGTGCCAGAATGCCCATCTGCAAACGGTCAACAAGTGGGCTGGCGGCGGTTGCTGGGCTAGTCACGTGGCGGCCTCAATCGCAGAAGCAGGTTCGGGGAGTGGCTGATTCGCCTCTTGAAAGACCATAGCGACCACCGCGTAGGTTCGCGCTACAGACGGCAGCCAGGCCGCGCGGGGCCGTTGTAAAAGCCGTTCGGCATAACGCAACTGTAGTCCGAAATGGTCGCCGAGGCGCACATCACCGATGGGGGGTTCGGCCAGGTCGGCCAACACGCCTGCCAGGGGCCAGCGATGCAGGAGCGTACACAGGGCCGGGGTGAAGGGCTGGTCGGGAGCCTGGACGTGGGCATGACGATAGACATCAGGGAGATAGCGTAACACCAAATCGACACTTGCGAGTTCGGCAGCGGTCGCGGCGGGGGGCAGACGCCAGGCGTGCCCCGGCGGTTTCGCGGCCCGCGGCTCATCCGCCTCCAGCAAACACCAGCAGGCATCGGCCAGCAGCTGAGCTGCTGCCAGGGCATGTCGTGCTGCAAAGGAGAGTGGTGGCCCGGCCAGGTTCAAGCTGTCCAGGTGAAATCCTCGAGCCAAACAAGCCAGAGCAGCGGACGTGTCCTTGGACGTGCACTGCAACGGTTGCTCTAGGACGACCTTCCCTTCCAAGAGAAGGGATTCGAGGAATTCGGTGAAGCGAGACATGGGATTCACAGCTGCTCCAGCTAGCTCGGCGGTGGCGCACGGGAAACTCGACCGAGGGGTATACGGCGGTTGGGTTCACGGCGTGAAGGCGATCATTCGACTTCGTCGGCCACCCGCTGAGTGATCCCCGTATAAGCATCGATGCGTCGGTCACGGAAAAACGGCCAGTTACGACGGACCTCCTCCATCCGTTTCCGCTCGCAAGGGACAATCAAGATTTCCTCCTGGTGGTGCGATGCCTGGGCGATGATTCGACCAAAGGGATCACTGACAAATGATCCGCCCCAGAAGTCTAGTCCCTTTTCGCCGCGACCCTCAAACCCGACCCGGTTGACCGCAGCCACATAAATGCCATTGGCAATGGCATGGCCGCGCTGCGCGATCTGCCAGGCCTCGTACTGAGCAGAGCCAAACTCCGCCTTTTCCCGAGGGTGCCAGCCGATCGCAGTCGGATAAATCAGCACTTCTGCACCGCGTAGGGCCGTGAGCCGGGCGGCTTCGGGATACCACTGATCCCAGCAGATGAGCGTGCCGATCTGTGCAGGTTGGGTGCTAAAGCACTGAAAGCCCAGATCGCCCGGAGTGAAATAGTACTTCTCATAATAGAGTGGATCGTCGGGAATATGCATTTTGCGATACTTGCCGAGTAGCTGGCCGGTCGTGTCGAGCACGGCGATGGTATTGTGATAAACCCCAGACATTCGTCTCTCAAACAATGAGACGATCAGAACAACCCCGAGTTCCTCCGCCAACGGGGCCAGGGCTTCGCTGGTCGGTCCAGGGATCGGCTCGGCTAAGTCAAAGGTCTGCGCATCTTCCTTCTGGCAAAAGTAGGGGCCTAAAAACAACTCTGGGAGGCAGATAATCGATGCACCTTGAGCAGCGGCCGAACGAATGAACTCGATGGCTCGGTGAAGGTTCGTGGCACGGTCAGGAGCCATCTGCATCTGGACCAGGCCCAGGGTGAAGGTGTCAGTTGCTGGCATAAGCATCTCTTGGAGTCAGCGGTGATAACGGTTTGATACATCCCAGCGGAGGCCGAAGCGTTTGCGAGAAACTAGAAGCATTTGCGAGAAACAACAAGCGTTTGCAGGAATCAACAATCGCTTGCGCTGCGAAGCGGCAGAAGCGCTTGCGATGCGGCGAAAGAGGCAGAGGCGATTGCGGTAAGCCAGAACCCCCGGACTGACGTCCGGGGCTCGCCTTTCGGAGGCGGTTGCGACGGCGGAAGTGCTTGACGGCAACGATCTTGATAGCAAGCGTCTGCCTGGAGTCAGAGCTCAGGACTGACGTCCTTCGCCAGAGAAGAGACTGTGCACTGCGCAGGAACGTCAGTTCCGGAGC
>CAYPIE010000092.1:0-23076 GCA_964410665.1 uncultured Alcaligenaceae bacterium | reverse complement strand
TGCTTCTCCTCGCAATCGCCTCTGCCTCTTTCCCCGCATCGCAACCGCCTCTGCCGCTTCCGCACCGCAACCGCCTCTGCCGCTTTCCCCGCATCGCAAACGCTTCCGCCACTTCAGTCCCGCATCACCTCACCCAAACAACGTCGGCGTGTCCGATTCGCCATCGTTGAGCAGATCCCGAGGCGCCTTGCCCAAGAGCTGAAACGCCTTCGGCGTTGCCACCCGCCCGCGTGGGGTGCGGATGACGAATTGTTCGCGGAGCAGGTACGGCTCGACCTCGTCGCTGAGGGTGTCGCCGGCAATGTTCATGGTGGCAGCGATCGCCTCGACGCCGGTCGGACCACCGTCGAACGTGCCAATCAGAGTTTCGATGTAGCGGCGGTCTTGAGTATCCAAGCCGTAACGGTCGATCTCGGCCATGTCCAACGCAGCCCGGGCAATCTCCAAGGAGATCTTGCCATCGGCCTCGCTGACCGCGAAGTTCCGGGCCCAGCGCAGGCGGTTGTTCGCGAGGCGCGGGGTGCCGCGGCTTCGTTGCGCCAGTTCAGCCGCGGCTTCGACAGTGATCTCGGTTTCCAGCTTGAGAGCGTTGACCTGGACGATGGTGGCCAAGTCCTCCATCGAGTAGAACTCCAGGTGTTCGTGCATCCGGAAGCGGTCACGCATTGGGCCGGACAACATCCCGCTGCGGGTAGTGGCTCCGATCAGGGTGAATCGCTTCAAGGGCATCGAAATCGTCCGGGCGTTCATACCCTCGCCTAGGACGATGTCGATGCGATAATCTTCCATTGCCGGGTAGATGAACTCCTCCACCACCCGCGGCATACGATGGATCTCATCGATGAACAGGATCGAGCCCTCTTCCAGCCCGGTCAGATAGGGCAGTAGATCCGCGGGCTTGCTCAAGGCAGGACCGCTGGTCATCTGAATGCTGGTACCCAATTCGTTGGGCAGCACCGTCGAAAAGGTAGTTTTACCCAGCCCCGGCGGCCCATCAAACAAGATGTGCGGCAACGGCTCCTTGAGCTTTTTGCATGCCCGCACGGCAATGCCCAGCCGTTGCACAATGTTCCGCTGACCGATCACCTCGGCGAGCCAACGTGGGCGTAACGCGGCGTCACGTTTGCGTTCTTCTTCGGCCGAGTTATTGCCCAGGATGCGTTCGCGAGCCATGGGGATGCCTCTCAGGTCAATTCATTTTGAACGCCAGGTTCAACACGTCCTGGACGGTGGTCGGTTTGTCGCCGCGGTTAATGATGTGATCGAGCCGGGTGCGGGCCTCGAGCGGGCCCATGCCCAGCGATAGCATGGCCAAGTAGGCTTCTTCGAGGACATTGCCCTCTACCGCATCGCCGCTGCCTGTGGGTGTCTCGCCCTCGGGCACGGCCACGGTGAAGCGAGTGACTTTCTTTTTCAAGGAGGTAATGATCTGCTCGGCCGTGGCGTTGCCGATCCCGGGCAGCGTGGCCAACCACTTAGCGTCCTGGCGGTAGATGGCGTCGGCAATCTCCTTGACCGAGCGGCTCATCGCCTTGAGCGCTTTGCGCATGCCGACGCGGTCGACGCTGCAGAACAGTTCGAAGAAGTCGAGCTCATTCTCGTTGAGAAAGCCGAGCATGCGTGGCAAAAAGCGGTTCGACGCCTGGCTGCCTTCAAGGTACTGCAGGGTACACAAGGCCACCTCTTCGCCCAGATGGTTTTGTAACTGCCGACGTCCAAACTCCGAAACCAGTACTTGATATTCCAGCGGGCCGACCTGGAGCCTTACCTCCTCATCGAGAACACGCTGCAGAATGCCGGTGATGCGTGTGATCATACGGATCCTTTCACACCGTATTGGGCTGATTGCCGCGCGACTCCAGTAGCAACGCATGGTAATGGCACAAGGCGGTGGCCAAGGCATCGGCGACATCGTTGGGCTCGGGCAGGCTAGGCAGCCCCAGTTCCCGCTGCATCGCCCGCTGAATCTGCTCTTTATCCGCGCGGCCATTGCCGGTGATGGTTTTCTTGATCCGCGTGGCGTTGTAGCTCTTGACTGGGACATTCCGCTGACCACAGGCCAGGAAAATGACACCTCGAGCATGGGCCATCAAAATGGCCGTACGCGGATGTTCGTAGTGGGCGTACAGCTGCTCAACCACGGCCGCCTGCGGATGAAACTGCTGCATAATTTCTACTATACCATCGTACAGACTGCGTAGACGAATTTCCATCTCAGCCGGGCCGCGACCATCGCCACAGCGGATCACACCCGCCTCACAGACGGTGGGTGCGCTGGTGGTGACTTCCAGGATGGCATAGCCGGTGATGTTGAGCCCCGGATCGACGCCGAGGATGCGCATACCGATGGCCAAGGACATGACAAGAACTCGAAGGTTGGGGGGTACACGGCGAACGGTTTGGATTCCAGGCATTATTCCCGTTGCCAGTCGGTGCCCGTGGGTCGATCCTCGAGCACGACGCCCAATTCCTTGAGCCGGTTGCGGATCTGATCGGCGACGGCAAAATTCTTGGCCTTGCGTGCCTCGGCACGCAGGTCGATCAGCAGCTGCATCAGCCCATCGACCAGGCCGTCATCGGCTCCCTTGGCCGGGGTCATTGGCTTCCAAAACAACCCTAGGATGTTGGTCAGCTCGCGGAGAACGGTGATGCCCTTTAAGAAATCGGTCTTGGCTTCGGCGGAGGCATCCGGCTGTTCTAGTTTCTGGGCATCGGCAAAGCGATTGAGCGAGGAGAGCATTTCATACATCACGCCGATGGCGCCACCAGTGTTGAAGTCATCCTCCATGTTAGCCAGGAACAGATCGCGTAGCCGCCGAATCTCATTGAGAAACTCGGGATAGGCCCCCCGCGTTTCCATCGGCGCCTGTTGCGTGGGTGCCGGAAGGGTGTAGAAGTCCTTCCCCGTAACACGAGTGACGCGTTGAAAGAAGCTGAAATAGCGTTCCAGTCCTTTGCTTAATTCCTCAAAGCGTTTCTCACTGTATTCAATCGGGCTGCGATAGTGAGTATTGAGCAACAAGAAGCGTACGGTCTCCGGCGTCTGCTGCTGTAACAGGTCCATGATGTTGACCACATTGCCGACCGAGCCGGCCATCTTCTGATCGCCCATCCGCAACAGGCCATTGTGCAGCCAATACTTGGCAAATGGCTTATCACTGTACGATTCGGATTGCGCCAACTCATTTTCATGGTGCGGGAACTGCAGATCCAGGCCGCCGCCGTGAATATCCAGCGTTTCGCCCAAGTACTTCATGCTCATGGCCGAGCATTCGATATGCCAACCGGGCCGACCGCGGCCCCAGGGCGAGTCCCAGGCCGGCTCGCCAGGCTTCGCCGCCTTCCACAGGGCAAAGTCGCCTGGGTTGCGCTTACGAACGCTGACTTCAATCCGTGAGCCCGCTTCCAGCTGCTCCGGATCCCGATTGCATAGCTTGCCGTAATCGTCGTCCTTCATGATGTCGAAGTAGACATCACCATCTGCAGCATAAGCATAGCCCTTCTCAATGAGCCGCTGCATCATAGCGATCATCTCAGCGATATGCTCGGTGGCCTTGGGCATTCGATCGATGGTGGTCACATTTAACTGTTCTAAGCACCAGCGATAATCCTGGGTCATTTTCCCGGCCAACTCGGACACGCTAGTGCCCAATTCGCTCGCCCGAGCAATCAACTTGTCATCCACATCAGTGATGTTGACGATAAAGTGGACCTCATAACCGATGTAGGTCAAGTAACGCTTGATGGTGTCAAAGATCACCGGACCCACCATGTGGCCAATATGACTCGGCTTATAAACGGTGGGACCACAAACATACATGCCCACTTTGCCAGGTTCGACCGTCTGAAACGGTTCCTTCTTGCGGGTCAGTGTGCTGTAAACTTGGAGTCCCATGATTTCCTCATCCGTTCTCGATCAGGACGATGGCGTGGCAACCAATCGCCTCAGCCCGGCCAATCGCTCCGACTTTTTCACCCGTCTTGGCTTTGACATTGACCGCACTGGGCGTCAACTGGAGTAACTTCGCCAAGTGCTCGCGCATGGCCAGCTTGACCGGGCCGAGTTTGGGCTCTTGGGCAAAGATGGTAATATCCAAATTGACAATCCGCCAGCCGCGTCGGTTCAGCCGATTGAGCGCTTCTAAGACAAACTGGGCCGAGTCGGCATCGCGGTAGGCGGGATCGGTGTCTGGGAACAGATCGCCGATGTCACCCAGCCCGGCCGCCCCAAGGAGCGCATCGGTCAGCGCATGTAGCACCACATCGGCATCCGAATGGCCGGCCAGACCCCGGTCGTGCTCGATCGCCAGCCCGCCCAGGATCAATGGGCGGCCCTCGACCAGCCGATGGGTGTCATGACCACTACCCACCCGGAATGTCATGATGGCAAAGTCCTCGAAGTTGCTTGCATGCCACGGATTGTAGCCGGCCTCTTGGGACCGCGGCAACCGCGGTTGCTCGTCGTGGCGAGGTCAGATGCCAAAGTCGGTGTCGCCGGCGTAGTTCTCATAGCGCATGTACTGCTTGAGATAGGTCAGGGTGACATCGCCGGTCGGACCATTGCGCTGCTTGGCCACGAGCACCTCGATGACATTATCCTCTTGGCCACCATCGAAGCGACCTGGTCTATGAAGAAGCATACATGTGTCTGCATCTTGTTCTATTGATCCGGATTCGCGTAAGTCGGCCAACCGCGGCCGGTGGTCCTGGCGGTCTTCGGAGCTGCGGTTGACCTGGGCCAGAGCCATGACCGGGATGTTGAGCTCGCGGGCCAGGAACTTAAGCCGCCGGGAGATCTGCGCCACTTGTTCCTGACGCGGGTCACGCCGGTTTTCTGGTTCGATCAACTGTAGGTAGTCGATGACCACCAGCTTGATCTGACCATGGTCCGGGCGGGCCAGACGCCGAGCAGTGGCGGCAATCCGCAGCATGGTCTGGCCGGGCGTGTCGTCGATGTAAAGCCGCGCTTGACGCAGGATGTCGCCGGCGGCAATGAGTTTCTGCATATCTTCGGAGCCTAGGTGGCCGCGACGCAGCTTGTGGCTATCGACGCGGGCCTGGCAGCAGAGCAGACGCTCGGCCAACTCAATACGTGACTGCTCCAAGCTGACGAACAGGACCGGTTGATGCTCTTCGACAACAATATTTCGAACAATATTCAGACTAAACGCCGTTTTTCCTACGGATGGACGGGCTGCCAAGATAATCAGCTCGGAGTTCTGCAGCCCCGCGGTGATGTTGTCGAGGTCGACAAAACCGGTGCCCAGACCACTAAGCGATAGGTGGTCGCGGCCGCTGCGAGCGTCGATGCGATTGTACGCTTCCTTGAGCACTTCGGCGAGGGTCAGCGCCCGGGAGGTACTGCCCTCCTCGGCAATCTTGAGGATCTGCGACTCGGCTCGGCCGAGCATTTCTTCCGGGGCGTAGGCCTGATCGTAGGCATCCCGCAGGATCTCCGTGCTGGTGTGGATCAGTCGGCGGGTGATGCTCTTTTCGCGGACGATGCGGGCATAGTACTCGGCGTTGGCCGCGGTGGGTGCGGCGTTCCACAGGTCGCCTAGGTAGGCATAGCCGCCTACATCTTCGAGCTGCTGCAATTCGCGGAGCTTGTTGGCCAAGATCACCAGATCGACTGGCTGGCCGGTATCGAACAGGTCCACGATCGCCTGAAAGATCTTCTGGTTGGCATCGAAGTAGAAATGCTCACGCCGCACCAGCAAGATCACTTCGCTGATGATTTCGTTATCGCGAAGCATGCTGCCGAGCAAACCCCGTTCGGCCTCCTCGCTCTGGGGCGGGATCCGGTCCAGTGACGGCGTGTCGGTCACTCGCAATCTCCGGTGCCTTGGAGGGAAAGCGTGGCCTGTGGAAGGGATATAAACAAGACCCGCCTTCCTGGGAAGACGGGTCTTGAAGGCCAGATTCGTCAAACGATTCCTAACGAGTACTCAGCGTCAACAAATACTCCGCGTTGGTTTTGTTTCGTGAGAGTTGTTGGATGAGTTTTTCCATCGCCTCGGTGGGATGCATATCGGCAATGACGCGGCGAAGAATGCGAACCCGCTCGAGTTCATCCGGGTGCAACAGCAGGTCTTCCTTCCGCGTGCCCGAGCGATTGATATCGATCGCCGGCCACACCCGCTTCTCGACCAGACGGCGGTCCAGATGGACCTCCATGTTGCCGGTGCCCTTGAACTCTTCGAAAATCACCTCATCCATCCGCGAGCCCGTATCGATGAGTGCGGTGGCCAGAATGGTCAACGAACCGCCCTCCTCGACGTTCCGCGCAGCCCCAAAGAACCGCTTGGGCTTTTGCATGGCATTGGCATCCAAACCACCGGAGAGCAATTTACCCCCGGAGGGAGACTCGGTGTTGTAGGCCCGAGCTAGACGGGTAATCGAGTCGAGCAGAATAACGACGTCCTTGCGGCGTTCGACCAGCCGCTTGGCCTTCTCGAGCACGATCTCGCTCACATGGATATGTTCTGAAGGCGGCTCATCGAAGGTGCTGGCGATGACCTCCGCCGAGGGACCTTGCACCGTCCGCTGCATTTCGGTCACCTCCTCGGGCCGCTCATCAATCAAGAGCACGATGAGATAGCACTCGGGGTGATTCTTGAGCAAGCCCAAGGCTAGTTTCTGCAACATCACCGTCTTGCCGGCGCGGGGGGGCGAGACGATCAGTCCACGTTGTCCCTTGCCGATCGGCGTGACCAGGTCAAACACCCGCGTGGCCAGCTCCTGGGGATCGGATTCCAGGATCAGACGTTGGTTGGGGTGGAGCGGGGTCAAGTCCTCGAAGTTGGTGATCGAGGTACTGTCATCGGGCGGGTTGCTATTGACCAGCTCGACCTGCATTAAGGCAAAGTTATCCTGGCCCTCGATCGGCAAGCGGATCGGCCCCTCGACGACGAGGCCGGTACGCAAGCCCATACGTCGAATCTGGCTGGGTGACACATAAATGTCTTCTGGGGAAACCAGATAGTTATGCGCTTGACTACGTAGAAAACCATAGCCATCGGGCAGCACTTCGAGCGTGCCCGAACCGCGGACAATTTCGCCCCGTTCAATTTGCTTGCGGACGATCGCCACGATCAGCTGGGCCCGGCTCATGCCGGTATGCTCAGCAATCCCTTCACGTTCAGCGACTTCAAAAAGCTTCGGCATGGGCAGCCGATACAGGTCATCAAGCCGTGGCCCGGGACCCGCACTCTTATTCGGTGGCAAGTTACCTGGCAGGGAAGAAGCGGCTTCAGACTTGCGGACGATACGCCGACGGGAAGGGGCGACCGTTTTATTTTCGTCGCTTTTGGCGACGTTCATGGTGGTGTCCTCGAAATGAACTTGAAAATCCCATCAGTTTCCGAGCCAGGCCATGTCCAAAACTTGGGTCCAAGACTTAGGTCCAAGGATTGAGTCCAAAGCTTGAGATCGGTGGACTGAACAGGTCGATCAGCATCAATGCATGAATTTGTGGAAGTCGATGCTTTGTAAACAATGGTTTGCAACTGTTGCGATTATTGCTTTGTGATCAACATTGATCACCAGGGTCCGACCCTGGAGGGTATGCACACCGAAGGTTGTCGACACTCCCAAACTGTTCCAAGTACTTTGTACTTTCACTACTCCAAATACTTCGTGGAGTCGGCGGATGGATGCACAGACGCGTCACCGATGTTCTGATGTTCTGTCGCCAGGTCCAGGCAAAGCATTACCAGACAAAGCTTCAAGAGCGTCAATCGGTACACGACGCGAAAAAGGTGCTCAGCGGGCGAGTCGCCTACTGAAAGAGTAGATATCCTACATGCGATTCTAGGCAATGCAAGCGCGAAAAGCAAAATTGTCTCAAGAAATTCTTGCACCGAGTTGGGCAGGGACTTAGGAATGGGCCGTCTCCGATTGCCGCGAGCGGTACTTAGCATATTATCGTATGCAGGACGCGACGAACTTGACGCGAACTTGACTCCAGCGAACGAAGCCAGCCGTATGAGCAATCTGCATATCGCGCGGGGGCGCCCACTTCCCCTTGGGGCGACGCGAACCGCCGAGGGGGTGAACTTTGCCCTGCACTGCCGCCATGGCACCGCAGTCACCTTGGTCATCACGCCTCTAGCACAGGACCATCCGCTCACCGAGTTGGTTCTCGATCCCCGCTCGCACCGCACCGGCGACCACTGGCACTTACTGGTCCAAGGGCTGCCCGATTCCTTCCGCTTTGGCTGGCGGGTCAATGGACCGACCGGCACCCGGCACCGTTACGACCCCAAGCTTATCTTGCTTGATCCAGCCGCCACCATGCTCTCCGATGGAGCCGACTGGGGAGCCACTTGCGAATCCGATCCACTGCGGACTGGCCGCCGCAGCGTCTTTCACCGCCTGACCCGCTACGATTGGCAAGATGATGCCCCGCCGTTACGGCAAATGGAAGATTCCATCATCTACGAGCTCCATGTCCGCGGCTTCACCTGGCATCCTTCCGCCGGCGTCTCGGCCCCGGGTACCTTTCGTGGCCTGATCGAGAAGATTCCCTACCTCAAGTGGCTTGGCGTCACCGCCGTGGAGCTACTGCCCATCCACGAGTTTGACGAGTGCGACTGCCCGTTTACCAACCCCAAAACCGGCGAGCCTTTGCAGAATTTCTGGGGTTACAACAGTATTGCCTTTGCCGCTCCGAAGGCAGCCTATGCCGCCAGCGGCCATGAATACGGCCAGCTGCATGAGTTCCGCGATCTCGTCCGGGCCCTGCACCAGGCCGGGATCGAAATCATCCTCGACGTCGTCTTCAACCATACTGGCGAGGGCAACGAGCAAGGGCGGACCTACTCGTTCCGTGGGCTGGATAACGAGCTTTACTACATGCTCGGTCCCAACGGGGAATACCTCAACTTCTCCGGTTGTGGCAATACCATGAACTGCAACCATCCGGTGGTGCGTGAGTTACTCATGACCTGCTTACGCTACTGGGTGGGCGACATGCACGTCGATGGCTTTCGCTTTGATCTGGCCTCGATTCTCGGTCGCAGCGCCACCGGCGAGGTGCTGGTCGAGCCCCCGACCATCGAGACCATTGCCGAGGATGGCGTCCTCGCCGACACCAAATTGATTGCCGAGCCCTGGGATGCGGGGGGGCTCTATCAGGTCGGCCACTTCCCCTTTGGTCGGCGCTGGTCGGAATGGAATGGTCGCTATCGCGACGATGTGCGGCGGTTCTGGCGTGGCGATGCGGGCTGCGCGGGTGCCCTGGCCAGCCGCATTTGTGGCAGTGCCGACTTATATCAATGGAACGGGCGTCTGCCCCGCCATTCGATCAACTTTATCACCTGTCACGATGGCTTTACCTTGGCCGATCTGGTGAGCTATAACCACAAGCACAATGAGGCCAATGGCGAGAACAACCTCGATGGATCGAATGATAACCACAGTTGGAACTGTGGTATCGAAGGTCCCTCGACCAAGCCGCAGGTTCTCGAATTACGTCAGCGTCAGGCCAAGAACTTGATCGCGACCCTGCTGTTGTCGCAAGGGGTACCCATGCTCCTGGCCGGTGATGAGTTTCTCAGGACCCAGCAAGGCAATAACAATGCCTGGTGTCAAGACAACGAACTCTCTTGGGTCGACTGGCGGTTCGCCGAAGAAAATGCCGACTTCCTCCGCTTTGTCCGCGAAATGATCCAGCTACGCAAACGCCATCCGGTGTTTCGCCGGCGGCGTTTTTTTCAGGGCAAAATCAAGCAAACCTTGGATGGTGGCAGCCGCCCCGCCGTCGGACCGGAGGCCTTCCCCGCCGCGGGTCCAGTGCGACCGCAAGAAGCCGGCGTCCCCAAAATTGCCGGCAAGTATTTTTCCAGCCATGCCTGGCCAGAGCCCCCATTGCCCGATCATCCGGCCGACATCATCTGGCATGGGCCACAGCCGGGCAAACCGGACTTTGGCTACTTCAGCAAGATCCTGGCCTTCAGCCTGGATGGTCGCTACACCGGTCGTGAACTCGAACTCGACTTTGTCCCCGACCGGGATTTTTATGTCGCGATGAATGCCTGGCGCGAATCGATCGCCTTTCGCATTCCGTATGCACCAACGCGACGCCCCTGGCGGCGGATTGTGGATACCGCCCTGCACTCCCCGCGGGACATTGTCGCCGAAGCCGATGCCCCGCCGATCACCGAGGGGCAGCAGTACCTCGTAGCCCCTCATTCGTTGATCATTCTCATGTCGGTGGAGTAATGCCTGAGCCGCGGTGGTCCGAGGCGATTGCTCGAAAGCACTGAGCCAGCTTCGCGGCTTCGCAGGAGACATCATGCTGCTGGGCCACCCGAGCCGCCCCTTGCTGGCTTAAAGCGGTCAGTTCAGCGACTTCCGTCTGCAGCACCCGTCGGAGCATCTGAGCCAGACCGACGGCATCACTAGCCGGCACCAGAAAGCCCGTGACCCCCGGTTCGATCAGCTCAGGGATGCCGGCCAAATAGGTCCCGATCACCGGCCGCCCCAACGCCAGGGCTTCCATCATCGCCACCGGCAGGTTTTCCGCAAGACTGGCCATGACCAGCGCCCGCGACGCCAACAATTGCTCGCGCACCCCGGCATTACTCTGCCAACCCAGCAGGTGAACCCGCTCGAAGAGGTCGAGCTCTCGGATGCGGCGTTCGAGCAAGGGTCGCAAGGGTCCGTCGCCCACCAGGGCCATGGTAAACGGAACCCCTTCCTGTTGCAGCTGATGCAGCGACTCGAGCAGAATCAAATGGCCCTTCTGGGCAACCAGTCCTCCGACGCACACCAGCTGCGAGGTATCCGGCACTGGAGTCGGTTCCCCGTGCAAGAAACTGGCATCGACGCCACAGCGAATCACGCGCACCCGCTGCCAGTGTTCATGGCGACAGAAGCGCAGCACCTGAGCCCGCCCGTAGTGACTGACGGCGACCACGAAACGTGCGTTGATATATTTCTGCGGCAACGAGAGGGCTTCCGGTTGGTCCCATTCTTCGGGGCCATGAATCGTCAAGCTGTAGGCTGGCCCCCCCAGCGTCTGCACCAGCAAGGCCACGGTCGCGGGATTGGTGGCAAAATGGACATGGACGTGGTCCACCCCCGCGTCGCACAGCCACTTGCGCAACACACACGCCTCTGCCAAATAGATGGCATGTCGCAGCAACTTGCCAGCCCGCCAACCTAGGGCAAACGCTTGCCCGACGGCCGGAACAAAGCGCCAAGGCCGACCGACCAGGCTTGCCAACAACGCCCAAAGCAAGCCGGGCAGCCGGCGATCGAAGATCACGCGTGTGCGTTCCTGCTCGGCCAGGTCGGCCGGATCGATGAGTTTCGCCTCACTGCGGCGAATGCTAAAGCGGACAATCGGCTGTCCCTGCTGCTCGAGAGCGGTGATTTCTCGACGAATAAAGGTGTGCCGCACATGAGGATAGACATTGGTGAAATAGGCAATTTTCATGCAACCGAAGCCTCAGGCGGTCGCGGCGAAGCAGGGGCTTTGTATTCAATCAAGCGAATGGGTTGGCGGCGTAAACGCCGCCAGTGGTAGCGCAATTGACCCAGTGCCTGTGGAAACTTGCCGACGAGACAGTAGCGGGCATAAAGTCGCGAAACCTGCGGCGCATCCCCCTGGACCTGCCGTCCCCAAGCAATGCGGCGATACTGTACTCCAAAGAGGCTCAGACCGGCCACAATGCTGACTCCCCAGGTGACTGGAGCCGCCGCCAACGCTCCGACCGGTAACCACAAGCCCCAGAGAAAGTTGCTGCGATAGGCATGCTGCCACAGATTGTCTTTGCGATGGCGGTGTAAGCGCGACACCTCAGCCACCGCATGTCCGGAGCGGAGATTGCGTTTCCACCACTGGCCAAAGCGGGTCATGGCCGCATCGTGCGAGGCCATCTCATGGGCCAGCCGATGCACCTTCCAACCAGCTTGGCGTAAACGGAGACACAGCTCGGCTTCCTCTCCGGCAATCAAGCTTTCGCGAAATCCGTCTACTTCCGCGAAAGCGCGAATACGCATCAGCGCAATGCCACCGCAAGACCAAGCCTCGCCGATCGGCGGATTCCACTCCATATCACAAAAACGATTGTAGATTGAAGCCTCCGGATAGCGTTCGCGAAGCCGACCAAGGACCACCCCCCAGTCGGGGTGGTCCTGCAACGCAGCACTGGCCGCGTCCAGCCAGCTAGGTTCGAGTTCACAGTCGCCATCGACGAATTGGACAAACTCCAGTTCGGGCCATTGTTGCCGAAGCCGGGCGAATCCGGCGTTGCGTGCCCGGGCAGCCGTAAACGGGATCTCTAAGTCCAGATCGACCGTCACCACCCCCTGTCGACCGGCCAATTCGACGCTGCCATCGGTGGAACCTGAATCCACATAGACGACTCTTTCGGTTTGCCCCAACACCGAGGCCAAACACTTGCGTAGGCGTTCCCCCTCATTGCGACCGATCACGACGACGCCTGTGGCACTCATCCTCCACATCCCTTCGTAGCATTCGCGAAGCTGCTTGAGCCTGCAAGGATCTTCGCCCGGGCAAGAATCCTCGCGTGCACGGTTGGAAGCCCTATGAGAATCAATAGTGAGATAATGTTATCGTAAACTTGGCATCAGGACGGTTATTCGGCCGTGTGCCATGGCCATCTATTCTACATTTTATGAATTTTTTCATCTGTACACTGACTTTTCTGGGCGTTTTTCTGGCGGGGCTCCGCTATGGGCTGCAACCCGCGCTGTGGTGGGGCTGGTTTGCCGGCCTGTTACTCATCCCGGTGTGGTTCAAGCTGTCGGTGGGAACGATTATCCTCGACCCCAGGGCGGTGGTCAGCCTGGCAGTGATCGCCGTGTTCTTGACCCAACCCATTCGCTTCCCATCGTTTCGTCCGCTGCTGAGTGATGTCCTGTTCGTGGGCATGGTGGGCACGATCATCGTGGCCCAGTATCTCAACGATGATCTGCGCCTCGGCTCACCGTTTGAGGCAGCCCGCTTTTGGTTCTTACCTTACCTGATGGGACGCTGGTTTGTGCAAAACCCCAGCGACCTGGGCTCGATTACCCGCGTCGCCGTTTGGGCATGCCTCGGCGTCAGTGTTTATGCCATCCTCGAATCGGTCACCATGATCAATCCATGGAAGAGCTTGTTCGACAGACTCGGCGGGGAAGATTATCGCTGGGGGATCAAGCGAGCCCAGGTCGGTTTGCACCACCCGATTTATCTCGGGTTGCTCCTGGTCCTGGTGATGCCCTGGTTGATCGAAGCATTTCGTCGTGCGCGCCAAGGGCTTGGGCCTAGCTGGTGGCGGCTGACCCCTGGATTGTTAGGCTGCGCCATCTTCTGTACCGCCTCGCGCGGAGCCTTGATCGCCCTAGTCTGTAGCCTCGCCTGGTATGCCATCTTCCGTCTGGTCTGGGCCCGAAGCGTTCTCCTGATCGTGTTTATGATCGTTGGTGGACTGGCGTTCTCCTTCAAGGACGACTTGGTGCGTTTTGCCGAGGGTTTGAGCGGCAACTCGCCAACGTTGACCGTGATCGTCCAGATCCGCGGAGAATCCTTCGAATACTCCGGGACTCGGCATCGCCTGCTGCTGGCAAAGGTTTACCAGGAACCCCTCGAACAAGCGGGTTGGTTCGGTTACGGCACCAACTTACGCCGGCAAATCTCCCTGCCTCCGGAAACCGATGAACGCTTCGTCTCGATCGATCAGCACTATATCCACTTACGCTTGCAGTATGGAGCGGTCGGTGTCGCCATGTTCGTAGCCATTGGGATCATTGGCTTGGTCTATCTTGTTCAGTTGGCTTGGCAGTGGAATACGCCGTCTGCCCCAATGGCAGCAGGACTGTTTGGCGCCCTGTTCGGTGTGCTACTGATGCTCAATGGCGTGTGGTTGCCCACCGACCTTGCTGCGGGGTTCTTTTTCTGCATCGGGCTTGGAGCGAGCATGCGGCAACTGCAGCAGCAAACCCTCCGCCTACCCACGCCCCAGCAGACCACCTCGACGCTCAACGGATCGCTCCGCGATCTCAGCAGCCATCCCGCCTGGCAGTCCGAGCAAAACCGCCGCGACTGACCCTGTGCCCGCTTCGCAGGCACGCGGAGCAGGCTGCAGATAGCACCATCCGGGCAGCGAAGCACCGCCGCTTCAGTCAACGTTCCCGGTCGATTCGGATCGGCCGCCGAGGGTCTGAATGACGTCACGGTAGATCCCGACGGCAGCTTGTTCGTGCGCATCCTTGTGCATGGCCGTGCGAACCGCGTTCAGAGCACTGCTGCCATGGCGACCCATGGCCGCCAGGCCTTGCGCACTGGCGAGACGGACCGCCAAGGTTTCGTCTTTGAGCAAGGTCTCAAGCACCGGCAGCACCTACTGCGGATCGGGATCAATGCGTCCTAACGCCTGCGCGGCTGCCACGCGACATTTCGCATCCGAGTCTCGGCTGAGCTGCACCAGATCCGCGGTGGCAGACCGGACATAGATCGCCTCAATCCGGCCGATGGCACCCAGTTGTTCGGCCGCCCGCACCCGAGTCTTACTATCCTGGGCATTTTTGAGAAGGTTGCGATAGTAAAGGGCTCGGGCTTCCAGGGGATTGGCTGCCTCCAGAACGGCAAGCCCAAAAAAGCCAATACTCAGCACCAACACCAGCACGGTCCGGAGATTTGCGGCCAGCATAGCAGCTCCCAAGTTCATCTAAGTGAATAATTTTCACTTTTTAGACGAATTATTGCTGCCAGGGTTCCTGCTACCCGCGTTTTTTCCACTGTTACGCCTCCGTTTTACCCACAGAGGCAAGACAAATAAGTACATCCCGGTCAACCACAAGATCAACAGACCCAAGGCTGCGGGCAGAAACAGCCACAACTTGGCTCGATCGTGAAACCAAGAACCGTCATGCAATGATTCGATTAAATCCGACCGACGGTAAGCCACCTGCAACACCGAGCCGCTGGCGTGATCGATCTGGGCCTCCCAGCGGTTGCGCGCGGTCACCTTGAGAATGCCCTTGGACGGCCGAATGTCGATGCGATGAATGTCTGCCCAGGTGCCGATCTCCAGTTCTGGAAGGGTTTGGCAGATGGCCAGGATGCGATCGGGGGACAGGGTCGGCACCTTGGTCGAGCCGCGCTGCTCGGGGGGTTGCACCCAGTCGAGATCCTTTTTGAGCTGCAGCAGAATCCCCGTGACAATGACCACCAGGATCGGGGCTGCGATGAGCAGCGAGCCCCAGTAATGCACTTTGCGGTTGAAGATGTGCCAGCGAATCATAACCGTTGCATGTTTGCTTGTTTACTTGGGAGGAAGAAATTGCGTGATATCCAGCCCACCCTGATCTAGGTAGGTGTCGAGCAGATCAATCCGGCCATTGCGTTGCATGGCAGTGAGCAGGCTGCCCATCTCATTCCACCAGATGGAGGCCAGGATCTTCGGGTTCAGTGAACGCAGTTGTTGATATTGCCGCAAGCGCTGGCGGAAGGCCTCGACCTCCGCGCGGGCTAGGGCCCGTTGCTCGGCCTGATAGGCCGCCGCCCGCTGACGTTCACGGAAAGCGACTTCCTGCGCGGTGGCCTGGCGCCGGTCAGCTTGTTGCCGCGCTTCATACTCGCGGGTGAGCATCTGGCTCTGCGCCTGATTGACTGCCTCGAAGGCATCCTTGACCTCATCGGGCGGTGCGAGCAGGGCGACACTGGCCTGCTGAATTTCAATGCCCAGTTGGTAGGGAGCAATCCGCTCTGGCAAACGTTGCATCAGCCAGGCGGGCAAGGCCACGCTGCCGCTGCGCAACACGGTGTCCACCGGGACACTGGCGACCCACTCGGTCATCAGGGTTTCCACGCTCAGGCTCAACAAGGCATCCACCCGATCGCGCTTGAGCACATAGTCTTCCAAGGCTCCGGGATCGGTACGGACAAAATATTCGACCGCGACCTGCAGATTCATGAGGTTCTGATCGGCCGTCAGCAATTGCCCTGGAGGCAAGGACGGCTGATAGTCCAGGTTGGTGTTATAGCCGATGTTCACTTGACGTACCGCCGACACCGGGATGCGATCGACCCGATCCAGACCATACGGTAGGCCAAGATGCAGCCCCGGTCCCCAGCGATCGACAAAACGGCCAAAGCGGCGGACCACCGCCTGCTCTTCGGGTCGCACCTGGGTAATGCCCGAGAGCAAATAAAGCACGAGGGCGAGTGCCAACAAACGGAGCAGCCAGCGCATGTCATTGCCCCCCTTCGCCTGGACCGGGCCTGACGCTGGCGGGCATCCGAGCCTGACGAACCCCCATGGCACGCGTACCACCGTCCGGCTTGGGCGGATTCAGCAGCATGTCAAACAACTCATGCCGCGTGGACAGCAACAAGACGTCGCGGCTCTCGGTCAAAATGTTGCGATAAGCAGCCAGTTTCTGCAAGAACGCATAAAACTCCGGGTCTTGGGCATGGGCGGCATTGCGAATCGCATCCGCCTTCACCGCCGCTTCACCTTCGAGACGCTGCCGGGTCGCCCGGGCCAGGGCCTCGGTGATCCGAGCACTTTTCTCCGCCGTGGCCTGAATCTCAGCGGCCTTAAGCCGGCCTTGGCTTTCATAGTCGGCCACCTTGAGTTGTCGTTCGCTGCGAATTCGCTCGGCAATCGTCGCACGCACCGCTTCGGGGTAGTTAAAGCGTCGCAATCGAATATCAATAATCTCAATCCCATAACGTTTCCGCGCCGCCGCCTGAAACCGATCCTGAGGAGCAAGCTGTTCTTCACCAATGCCTGTCTGACCGAGCAACTGCTGGCGAATGCGTTCCATCCGCTGGTCAATCCCACCCAGCGTATCGACCCGGATCAGATTCTCCAGGGGCATGTTGCTGATGACCCCATTGAGGCGGCTTATGACCACCGGCTCCAGTAACCTCTGCGCACGCTCCAGCGTCTGACAAGTTCGGATGAACTGTCTCGCAGCTTCGGCATCAGGAATGCGCCAGCACAAAAACACCTCCGCGGTGATGGTATTGCCAGCGGTCTGGTCGGTGGCATCACGCGTGCGGGCTTCGATGGCGGGGAGCGCAACCACTTGGAGCCGACGATCGAGTCGCTCCACCGACTCGATCGGCCAGGGCCATTTGACATGCAGCCCAGCCTGCGTTGCGCCATCATGGATCACGCGCAGTTCGCCGAAGCGGGTGACGTAGGCGTATTCGGCCTCGTCCACGGTATACAAGGCCGTCACCCCGAGCAGCACCAGTAGCGTCGGCAACAACCCAAACAGCAAGAAGCGTTTCATGCGCGTACTCAATCGCAAAAGAAGGTCGCCACCGGCAACACAGCGGGTGAAGTCGAATCTGCTCGACGGCCAGCCGCATCGGCACCCGCCGCTTCCCC
Organism: uncultured Alcaligenaceae bacterium; assembly: GCA_964410665.1. Lineage (GTDB taxonomy): Bacteria > Planctomycetota > Planctomycetia > Gemmatales > Gemmataceae > CAYPIE01. Next base: position 5,719 of record CAYPIE010000092.1, on the reverse strand, counting down.
TTGGCGGCGACCTGGAAGGGAGTGCCGCCATCCCCGTTGAGGTTCCACGGCCAACTGGCTGCGGATCAAGCCATGCCAACCGCCGACGCCAAGCCCAATGCAGACAAACACCTTATCATCATAGGGATCGCCGGACCTCAGGACACAGGGAAACTTGGGCGGCCAGGTCAACCGGGTGGCAATCCGGCCACTTCATCGATATCCGGCGACTTGAAATCGAGCAACGCGGTCATCAGGCCACCACGTTCCTGAGGCTTAAGAGCCAGGTCTGCCCAGTGGGCCCGCTCCTTGCGGAAAACTTCTCGAAGGAACTGTGGCGGCATCCACCCGCACATGATTTGCGCATTCGCCTTGAGCAAAAGGCAACGCTCAGGGGCCGAGGTGCTCCTCCGCTCAACCATGGAACAAAATCTCGGCAAACTGGGCAGATGGTAAAACGCCGGCCCGACCACCGCAACCAACCCCGTAAGGCCAGCATCCCTTGCCATCACGCGTCAAACGACTCAAACAAGCTTGTTCGCTCGGCAGACGATCCCGCTACCGACAGGGGCCAACCGAGCCGTCCGGGGCATACAACAAATCGAGGCACTGGATCAGTCGCGTTGACTTGATCAGCACCGCACAAAGGAGCTCTTATGCGTCTGCATTTGGTTGGTCTAAGCTTGTGTCTGCCTGTAGCCCTGGCCATTGGCTGCACTCAGTCGGAATCCACCCAAGTCAACCACATGGATATTTCCGCGAGCGCTGCGGCAAAAGGCAACAACGTCAAGAAAATTGGCGCAGCGGAATTTACCCCCACGGGCGAACTCTTGCGGCCCAAGAACTACCGCACTTGGGTGTTTGTCGGTACCCCGGTAACGCCCAATGATATGAACGACGGCAAGGCCCCGTTTCCGGAATTTCACAACGTCTACATCGATCCGGACAGCTATGAGCACTACAAAAAAACGGGCACGTTCCGTGAAGGCACAGTCCTGATCAAGGAACTGGTCAGCGTCGGTTCGAAACAGGCGGTCAGCGGCAAGGGCTACTTCCAGGGTGAGTTCATCGGCCTGGAAGCCGAGGTCAAAAGTGCCAAGCAATTCCCCGACGAGCCCGGCAACTGGGCCTACTTCAGCTTCACCGTCCCGAAGGACCAGCCGGTCAAGACCCAGGCCAAGGCGTTTGCCACCGCCGATTGTAACACCTGCCATCAAGGCTCTGCCCAGGATGACTTCGTTTTCACGCAGTACTATCCCGTCCTAAGGGCGGTCAAGGGGAAGGGCAAGAACGTCGAAAACCTGCAAGGCAAGGCCAACGCCCCGGCCGCACCACCCGCCGCCGACAAGACGTGGGCAGCCACCGCCAAGACACCCGCGAACGTTCCAAGCGTTATCCCCACCAACAACGAAAAACTCTTTGCCTATCTCAAGGCCGGCACCTACAGGGACTTTCCCGCCCAAGAGAGCAAGACCCATCCCGGCCGTGGCCCCCACACAGCGGTCGGCAACCCCGTCCGCGTCTACATGGATCAGAAGCTGGCGGAGTCGCTCAAGTCGGGCAACCAGGAACATCCCGCCGGCTCGGCTGCCATCAAGGAAATGTACACCAAAGACAACCAGTTGACCGGCTGGGCAGTGATGGTCAAAACCAGCGATAAAACGGACGATGGCAAAGGCTGGTTCTGGTACGAGGTCACCAGCACCACCGATCCCAGCAAGGTCCCGGCGAGCGGCAATGGCGTGCCCGGCTGTGTCCGCTGTCATGCACCGGGCAAGGATATGGTCCTGACCAACTTTCCCTTGAACTAACTCGGAGGGTGTCCTTCGGAAGTGGGGTGGCGCTCGCCGCCCCACTTCAGGGCCTGCCCCCGCGCCGCTGGTGCAACCAAGCCGCATTGCCCCCAGCGATCTGGCCCCAGCGATCTGCAGCGACTCATCGGTCATCCGATGGCGACGCGAGTCCGCTCATTGGGGGACTCCCGGGGGGGGTTGTGTCCCGTGTAAGGCCGCAAACGTATACAACGCCCAAGGTCCGCTGAGCTGTGCCTCGGTAGGAAATCTCGGTAAGGCGGCGAAGCGGTGACGGAAGGCCTCCACAAGCGATCGCTCGATCAGAAAGGTGATCTGGATCTGCTCGACAGGGTGTGTCAACCGATCCCGATGGAGCTGGTGAAACTGCCCGTCAAAATGCTCGCGGAGTAACCCCTCGAAGCGTTCACCAACCTGGTGCCGTTGATCACGATGCTGATAATGTTGCTGCCGTTGCCTGAGATACGCCAGTCCCGGGGTACTGGCCGTAGTGCTCGGCGAAGCGGTCTGGCAGCCGAACCAGACGGCCAGTGACGGGCTCCAAGGCAAGCGAATGGTCATCTCATCCAGCCCGGCATGCGTGGTCAGAAACTGGTGGTAGGGCTCCAGTGGCGAAAACGCGGTGTACAATTGCTCTGCCGAGGTCGCGCGGCAACCATAGCGACACGGAACAATGCCACCGTGAACGTGAAAGTGCTGGATCACCTGGGCGAACGCCACCAGAGTCGGTACTTCCGGAGGATCGGCCGCAGCCGCTGAATAGACGATCGCCACCGGGCCATGCGGTAAGATATCCACAGGTCGCCCTGTGACCCCCGCCGGGATCGTTCCACCAGGAAGGCTGCCCACCGCGGGTCTAGGGATGATGCCATACGCGAGCAGAGTCATGGCTGCTCTCCCGCCAAAGTCGGGGCAAAAGGATACGGCGGCCAGCGTATGCATACCGTTCGGCAAATGGACGTCACTGGTTCTTTGTAGTGTGCGTCTTCCTCGACCGCTTCGCAAGCGCGAATTGTCCCTCAAGGGCAGCCAAACCCGCCTCAACACCTACAATAAAATGTCGCCTTGGAACGGACTTGCTCGGCGACGAACCTGCCCGTCCAAGCGGCGGCCCTTTGCTCTCACCAAGCCATCTCCACTCGAGGTTTTCCCATGCTTCTTTCCCCATTGCTGCTCGCCACCAGTAGTCTGCTGGCCAGTGATCTTAGCGGGCTCGATCAGCCCTATCGACCCAAGGTCGGGCAGGCGCATGTGGACTTTGTCCTGCCACAGATCGACAATCGCCAGCCGATGTCCTTGGGCATGTATCGAGGCAAAAAGGTCCTGTTGATTCAGTTCGCCTCCTGGTGAGCGGGTTGCCGTAAACACGTGCCGGTCTGGCACGCCGCCACCAAGAAACTGGTTCAAGAAGGCAAGCTCGTCGTCCTCGGCATTACTCAGGAACAACATCCCGAACGCTGTGCCCTGTTCGCCCAGTGGCAAGGCTTCGGTTGGCCGATCGTGCATGATCCCATCAATGTCCTCCGTTCCGAGGCGGTACCGATCATCGTCGCCATCGATGAGCATGGCATCGTCCGTTCGACCCGGTCCAACCCGAGAACCTTTGTCAGTCAGTTCCTCCATCAAGACTTCCCCGCTCCTGACCAAGCGACCACGCCTCGAGCCGCACAGCGTCCTGACTTGAACGCCCTCCAAGCCAAAGCCGCGCAAGCTGATACAGCGGACGCCTGGCGTGGCTATGGCGATGCCATTGCTCTGTGGCAACCCGAGCTGATCTCCCAAGCGATCGCCGCTTACCAGACCTGTTTACAGCACGACCCCGAGGATGCGGCCGCCCGTTTTCGCCTGGGCGTCTGCTTCCGTATGCGCTACGAGTCCAAGCAGCGACAACCCGAGGACTTCCAGCATGCCGTCGATGCCTGGACGGCAGCCCTCGCCCAAGAACCCAACCAGTACATCTGGCGTCGACGCATCCAGCAATATGGCCCGCGGTTGATCAAGCCCTATCCGTTCTATGACTGGGTCGACCGGGCTCAGCAAGCCATTCGTGACCGTGGCGAAACCCCAGTCACGTTGCCCATTCCTCCCACAGGTGCTGAGCTGGCTAAGCCCGCCCGCCGCTTCGAGACCAAGCATGTCGCCAGTAAACATCCCGATCCAAACGGGCGGATCACGCGAGATGACACCCCATTCATCCAAGCCGAGGCCACCGTGGTACCGGCTCAGATCAAGCCCGGGGCCACGGTGCGTGTACACATCACCCTGCGTCCGGTCACGGCCCGAAAAACCCACTGGACCAATGACGCCGGTCCCACGCTCGTCTGGCTTTCGTTACCCGAAGGCTGGCAGGTGGACCGCCAAGTGCAGCGCATCGACGGCAAGCAGGCCGCGGCTTCCACGGAAACTCGCCAAGTCGAGTTTGAGGTGCGTACCGCAAAAAATGCCAGCGGGACGGTCAGGCTTCCTGCCTTTGCCCTGTACTACGTGTGTGAAGACCAAGATGGCACTTGTCGCTATTTGCGGCAAGATGTATCGGCGACGGTTCGCCTGACCTCCCCTTAGAAGAGGAGGCAGGCTCGCCCCCGTTTGCAGGGGTTCTAAAATATCCCCAAGAATGGCGGTGTGGACGCCGCCCTGTCTGATCCGTCTCGTTCTTACTCTGGAGATGTCAGCATGACCACGCCGCTCGAATCCCTGGTTGCCAGCGGCACCAAACTCTGGCTCGACTCGGTCGATCCCGACGAAGTCACCCGGAACCGCATGCGTGGCGCCACTGGCGCGACCTCCAACCCGATTATCGTGGCCAACCTGATCAAAACCGGTCGCTTTGACGATGATTTGGCTCGCCTGCTCCGCGAGGGACACGATGATGAGGCGATCGCCTGGTCCATGACCGATCACTTGGTGGCCCAGGCCCAAGCGGTGTTTGAGCCCGTTTGGACGGAGACCCAATGCAACGATGGCTGGGTCAGCTTTGAACTTGACCCGTTGCTGGAAGATCCGGAGAGGAATCTGCCGATCGCTGAGCGCACCGCGAACTATATCCAACTCGGCAAGCACTGGGGCTTGGGCAAGAAAAACCGGATGATCAAGGTGCCGGCCACCGAGGGCGGCCTGGGCGCCCTGGAAGAGCTGGTCGCTGCCGGAATTGCGATCAATGTAACCCTGGTGTTCAGCGAGCGGCAATACAAAGCTGCTCGGGAGGCCTGCTGGCGTGGGGCACAAAGACGGAGCGACAAGGACAAGGTTAAGACCGTCTACAGCATCTTTGTTAGCCGGCTCGACGTCTACACCGAGAAGCATGTCCCAGACTTATCGCCCGCCGCCCAGGGCATGGTCGGCATCGTCAACGCCAAGCGTCTGTGGCACCTCAACCAGGAGTTCTGGAAGAACAAGGGATTGCCCTTGGCTCAGGAAATCATTTTTGCCAGCACCGGTACCAAAAAGCCCGAAGATCCAGCCTGGAAGTACGTCGAGGCTTTCGCCGGTTCCGACATTGAAACCAACCCGCCCGCGACCAACGCCGCGGTCCAGGACAGCGGCCGCACGTTTACGCGCAAAGTCGATGAACTCCCCAGCTCAGAGATTTTGGCAGAAATCGATGCGAAAGTAGACATGCAGAAGCTTGAAGAAGTGCTCATGCACGAAGGCATCAAGAAGTTCGCCGACCCGGCCAAGGCGCTGCTCGAACTGATTGCGCATAAACGCCAAGAACTTCGCGCTGCTTGAGCCGCTGCTGGGTGCGGAAAAACCGTTCCTCAAAGAAAATGTGAGGAACACCTTCTGCGTTGATGAGCAGAGACAGAAGCGGCTGCGAGAATCCGGAGAGGTAGAGGCGGTTGCGTTGCGGGGAAAGAGGCAGAGGCGTTTGCGTTGCGGGGAAAGAGGCAGAGGCGATTGCGATGCGGGGAAAGAGGCAGAGGCGATTG
>CAYPIE010000091.1:0-23196 GCA_964410665.1 uncultured Alcaligenaceae bacterium | reverse complement strand
CTTGATCACAAGCGTCTGTCTGGGCAGAGCTCCGGACTGACGTCCTTCGCCAGAGAAGAGACTGTGCACTGCGCAGGAACGTAAGTTCCGGAGCTCTGCTTCTGCCCTCTTCAGGCGAGCCCCGGACGTGAGTCCGGGGGTTCTCCGCACCGCAATCGCTTCTGCCTCTTTCCCCGTATCGCAATCGCCTCTGCCTCTTTCCCCGCACCGCAAACGCCTCTTCCGCACCACAGCCGCCTCTGCCTCTTCCATCAGTCGGTAGCGAACTCGGCGAACCACTGTTCCAGCGATGGCATGCCGCCGCCGTCCAAGACCGTGGTGCGCATGGCTTGCATGTGGCGGCACGGGCCGCGGCGGAGGCCATTTTGATAGAAGTACGAGCAGGTGCATTTGCCGCGAACAATCTTGTTGTCGCGGTCGAGCAGAATGTCGGTGGGTCGCTCGGGAACCATGCCGGAGACGGCGCGCATGCCGGTGGGCGTCTGCTCGTCGCGGGTGATCTGAACCTGGTTCTTGCGAACCAGTTCGCGGGCGGCTTCGGTCTCTGGGTTGCCTGGGCCGAGTTGCTCAAGCGACAGAGCGACGGGCAGGATTTGTCGCCAGCGATAGAGACGTGCGGGCATGTCGTGGATGAGCTGGCCGAATAGAGCCAGCCGGTTCAGGCCTGCGGCGACCTGGGGGGGCGATTCGCCGGTGGCATGTTGGATCTCGTTGAAGGTTAAGCCCGGGCTACGCTGGAAGGCTTTGGCAATCTTGCTCAGGATCTCGTTGGATGGTTCGACGGGCGGCATCAACTGGTCCAAGGCACTGGCTCCGGTCCAATCATTTTTGGTCCAGCCGGACAGGCCGAGCAGAAGCCGCATATCGCCCATGCGCATGACCCAAAAGCTCGGCAGACCGGTGCCGAGCAGATAAACTTCGGCCCCCTCGACCAGTGGCAACAGCCGGGCCAGGACTTGCAGCCGATCACGGCCCCAAGTGCGAATGACCTCCGCGCGTTTTCCTTGATAGATATTGGGATACGCGACAATGCGTTGTTCAAAGGGTTCGAGGACGATGACCGGCGGTTGTCCGGGCGTCAATTCGAAGCGGATCGCCCGCGGGCTCTTCTTGGCCCGGTTGCGTTTGAGATAGCTCAGGATGTTGTAAGCCGCCTCGCGACCCAACACCACCTTCCGCATCGGGAGGCTCATGGCCGACTGTAATTGCATAAAGCCACGGAGCCAGGACGGGGGTAGGTCGATCTTCTCTTCGAAGTAGTCTTCGCGGTCAGCGGTTTGCACCTCAAAGCCGGAGGGATCAACGACAAAGCGTGTTTCACGGTAAGTGCGCAGCTCCTGGAAGTGCTCGTACAGCTCCCAGGAATAGTCGACGTTGGTGGTACCCAGGGTCACCGCTTCCTCGGCTTCAAAGGCATCGCGGCGAACGGTCAAGCAGGCATAGCTGCTCTCATCCGCACTGAAACATTCGAAGAACAATACATCCGGAGCGACGGTGATCACTGGGTCGAGCGGCATGACCAGGCGGAACAGATCCCAGTCGTGCTCCTGCAGGTAGCGGGCATATTTCTCCCGGGCATCCCAGTACAGGCGATGCATCTTGCGATACTGATCCTTCAGCTCCACACGCCGGGCTTCGGGGAACTCTTGGATCGCCTGGTCATAGGTAAACTCGCGGGCCGCGCGGCGAATTTGTTCCTCGCGCTTGTGGAGCTGCTTGAGGTATTCCTGGTAAGCCGAGCGGTCCTTGGGTTTGTAACGCAGGTCGCTGATGACCACATCGTGCAAGGCGGAGATCGCCTCGCGAAAGCGCAAAGGCTGACGGAGTCTGCCAACGAAGCTCACCCGGTCTCGCCGCAGATTCGGGGCCAAAGACAGAGCGAGTTTGCCAGGTTGACGGACAATGCGGCTACGCCCTTTGTAGGCCACGCTGAGTTTCATGGGGCATCAATCCCAAGTTCATGAATTTGTTCGGCTTCGTTGCTTGCAGCATAGCCGACCGGGTGCCTCGCGGCAATCAAAGCCGTCGTAGCCGCGCTGACAAGGTCGTGGAGGGTGTACAATGGAGCATCGGGATCCGAAGGGAGGTGACTCATGCCGATTCATGACTGGACCCGGGTTTCTGCCGAGATCTGGCATTGTGTTCATCTGAGCTGGGTTGCTGAGCTTCAGAAAGTCTTCAATGAGCAACTACTTCCTGCAGAATACTATGCCCAGGTTGAGAGGATTGCCGGCCTCCACAAATTGGATCGGGAAAAGTTGATAGTTTTGCCCGATGCTGATGCCGGCAGAGGGACGGTCTCGGTCATCGCCGACCCTCCACAGACACGCTTCACCGCTGAAGCCGAGATGGATGACTATGCCCTCAAACGCCGCACTATCGTCATCCGTCACTCCAGCGGCGACGACATCGTGGCCCTGCTCGAGATCGTCTCGCCCGGCAACAAGTCTTCCTGGCACGCCATCCGGTCGTTTGTCGAAAAGGCGGTCGAGGCCCTCTACCGGGGCTACCATCTGCTGATCGTCGACCTATTCCCGCCGGGGCCGCGCGACCCTCAGGGCATCCACGCGGCCATCTGGCGGGAGATCAGCGATGAGCTTTTTACTCTGCCGCCGGATGAACCTCTGACCCTGGCCGCCTATTCCTCAGGTCAACGCAAGATCGGCTACATCGAACCCACCGCAGTCGGGAAGACACTCATCGACATGCCGTTGTTTCTGTTCGAAGGGGGCCACATTCTGGTCCCATTCGAGGCCACCTACCAAGCTGCTTATCAGGGCGTGCCGCGGAAGTGGCGGGAAGTCCTCGAGGCCCCGTCGGGATCTTGACCAGATTGCTTCGCCCAAGAAGCCTGCCCCGGAGATCATGGATGCCAGCCAGCGTTGTCAGCATCATTGTTGGGCCGCAAGGACGAGAGATCCTTACTGCTGTTGCGAGGATCCGCGCGGTGCCGGGCCGCGGGCTCGAGGGGGACCGCTATTTTCACAAGGTGGGTTCGTTCAACCGACCGCCGCTGGCCGAGGACGGCCGTGAGCTGACCCTGATCGAACAGGAAGCGATCGATGCTTGTAATGCCGCGCTGGGCACCGAACTGGAGGCCTGGCAGTTTCGCCGCAACCTGGTCACAAAGGGCGTGCGGCTCAACGAGTTGGTCGACCGCACCTTCCAGGTCGGCCCGGTGACCGTGCGGGGCCTGCGGGTATGTCACCCTTGTCGCTTCTTGCAGCGACTGACCGGCGCCGATGTGATGGTCGGGCTCAAGGGTATCGGCGGGCTGCGGGCAGCGATTCTGAGCGAGGGGGAGATTGCCGTTGGGGATGCGGTGGTGAGTCAGGAGGCTCCGGGGTAACTCACCGCCGGCGGCCGAACTCCCGGGCTTTGGCTTCGGCGGTGGTGGCGGCCTGCTGGTCGCCGACCTCCTTGAGCACCTCGGCCAGGTTACGGTAGGTGAGACCCAGGAAGCCATCGACGCCGGCCAGCTGCGGGTACTCGGCCCGGATCGAATCGATCCGGGCGATGGCGGCCTGGAGGTGGTGGGTTGCTTCGCTGAAGTTCTCCTGCTTGCCGAGGACGTCGCCGAGGGAGCGCTCCATCAGCCCGAGCCAGAGTCCGTAGGCGGCGACTTCGGGGTGCTGTTCGACCAGCCGGGATTGCCGTTCGACGGCTTGGCGGTGGAACGCTTCCGACGCGGGCAGCTGCCCGGCCCGGATCAGGGTGAGCCCAACTTGGTCGAGGCAGCGGGCGTGGATGGCGGTGTACTCGGGGACGGAGGGGTATCGCTGGGTTAGTTCGGCAGCGAGGCGAGCCGCTTCGCGTTGGCGGGTGAGGCGGTCGTCGGTCGACTCACCGGGGTAGGACGGGAATGGCCTGGCGAGGATCTCGCACAAGTCGAGCTGGTAGTCAGGGACCTGGGAGAAGTCGGTGACCAGCTGCCGGAGTAGGGAGACGGCGCGGTCGGCCGGGGGGTCGCTGCGGCTCGTTCCTCGATCAGGCGGTAAGTTGCGGAGGCAGCGAGCGAGCAGGTGTCGGTACTCGGGCACGGTCGGGAACTCAGCAACGAGCGGCTCGAGCAGTGCAACGGCTTGCCGACCTGGGGGACGGTCACCGGGTGGAGTTGGCCGGCGGTGGTTCCGGTGGCTACCGCGACGGCGGGGCGGGCCCAGGGGGGTGAGGAACATCTCCCGCTCGGCCAGGGCGTAATAGGCGTAGGCCAGCTCGTAGCGGCACTCGGGGCGGCTGGGAGCGGGGCCGTCGGCGAGGGTTCGGATGGCTTGCTGGTGGGCCTGACGGGCTTTGTCCGGGCGATACAACAGCCGCAAGGTCCGGCCGTATTCGTTGTAGGCCCGGGCCAGTCGCACGCGGTCTCCATCGCCCTGGGCGGTCTCGGCCAACCGGGCGTACTGCTCCACGGCCGATTGATAGGCCCTCGCGGCGGCCGGGTAGTGGCCGAGGCGGCGGTGGATGTCGCCGAGCCGGTGGTTGGCCTCGGCCACCTGGGCTAGTAAGGCGGGGAAGCGCTCGCCGGCCCGGGCGACCTGCTCGTAGGTTCGCACCAGGTCCTCGAGCAGGGCGACCGCGTCCGGGGGGACGGCCGGCGGGCGGGGCGGCAGCTCGATCCCGTCGGCGGTGGTGTCAGTTGGCGCAGCCACCAGCCGGGCTGGGGCGAACCGGTCGTAGGTTCGGTTGAGCGCCCCCAGGGCGAGGGCCGCGGTCTTCTCAGCGTGTTCGCGTTGCTGTTTCTCGGCCTGTAGCGCCTCGCCGGCCTCGCGGTTCGCCGCCGAGGTGACGACGAAGGCGATGACCGAGACGACCGTGACCGCGGCCATCAGCAGGAACACCGCTCCGAGAGCGGTCGCCAGGGCCGGGTTACGCCGGGCCCAACGGCAGGCCCGGTCGGCGGGGTTGGCGCGCTTTGCCCGGACCGGGCGGTCGTCGAGGAACCGACGGAGGTCATCGGCCAGCTCGCCCGGGGTTTGGTAGCGGTCCGCCGGATCGCGGGCGGCCGCCTTGAGGATTACCGTCTCCAGGTCGGCGGGGATGGCCGAGTTGAGCCAGCGGGGCCGGACCGGGTCCTCGTGGGTGATGAGGCGCATCAGGTGATGCGGGGTGGCTTCGGGGAAGGCGGGGTGAAGGGTCAGTAGCTCGTAGAGAGTGACGCCGAGGGAGTAGATGTCACCCCGCGGGTCGGTCTGCCCGGCGAACCGCTCCGGGGGCATGTAGCGGAGCGTGCCGACCAGGTCGCCGGTGTGGGTCAGGTTCGCCTCGGCGACCAGCTTGGCCACGCCGAAGTCGGTCACCCAGACTCCACCCCGCTCATCGACCAAGAGGTTGGACGGCTTGATGTCACGGTGGTAGACGCCGCGGCCGTGGGCGTAGGCCAGGGCGTCGGCCACCTGGGCCCCGATCTTGGCCACGGCCCGCATGTACTCCGGGGCGGGTAGTCTGGCCAGCGCCGGTGACTTACCGGTGGCACCGGCGGCCCGGTCTCGGATGACCTGGTCCAGCCCCGCGCCGGTGATCAGTGGCATGGCGTAGAAGCACCGTCCGTCGGCCTCGCCGGCCTCGAAGACTGGGACGATGTTGGTGTGGTGCAGTCGGGCCGCGGCGGTCGCCTCGCGGCGGAAGCGGTCGCGGAGCCGGTCGCCGCTGAGCAGGTGCCCGGGGAGCACCTTCAGGGCAACCCGGCGGCCGAGCGGGCCGTGCTCAGCCTCATAGACCACCCCCATGCCGCCGCGGCCGAGCTCGCGCACGATGCGGTACTCGCCCACCTGGTTTGGGGGAAGGTCCACGTCCGGGGCCGGTCGGGTCGGTGCGTGGTCCCGGCGCGGCTTGAGGTGTTCCATCATCGCCACCGCTGGGAGGATGTCGCGGAGCTGGTCGGCCAGCCCGGGGTGACGGGCGGCGTAGTCTTCGACGGAAGGCCGTTCCCCGGATCGGAGGCGGCGGGCGAACTCGTCCGCCACTGCGTCGATGTCACTGGTGTAGTTCGACTCGTCGCTCATCGGTCTCCTCCGGAGGTCAGCCCGGGTCGTCAAGGATGTCCCGGAGCCGTTGCAGGGAGCGGACGTAACGTTTACTGGCCGCGTCCTTACTGATGCCGAGCACGACCGCGGCCTCGGCGTTGCTCAACTCCTCGAAGTGCCGCAGGGCCAGGACCTCTCGGTCGAGCGGGTCCATGGCGTCGAGGGCATCGCGGAGCCGTTCTTGCAGCTCCCGGCGGACAGCGCCCTGGCTCGGCGAGGTCAGGTCGCCGGCCAGCTGTCCGGCCATCGAATCTGAGCAGGCGTACTCGGCCCGGTCCTCAGGGAGTGGCACTTCGGCCCGGACGTCCCGGATCCGGGCGCCCAGGTGGGCCCGCTGGACTGCCTTCATCCGCTGCAAGGTCAGGAACCGGAGCCAGACGTAGACCGGGACGGCGGGCTGGTCGAGGTAATCAACCAGTCGGGCGGCCACGTCGAGGAAGGTGTCCTGAAGCACATCTTCTACCGACAATCGGCCGGCCAGCCGGCGGTCGAGCCGCACCGCCAGCATACGCCACAACCGTTCCCGGAACAGCTCAAACAGCTCACCGAGGGCTTGCCCGTCTCCAGCCCGCAGGCGGCTGAGCAGTTCATCGGCTCGCGCGGCCATGTCCATCCGCGTACCCTCCTTTGTGCTGGCCTTACCATACCGCGGGCCGGCCGCGGGGCCCATCCAACTTGGGACGGCCCTGTCTGTCGACGAACTCGTTAAAAAATGTCTGCCCGGCTGTCCACGGCCGGCCGCTGCCGGCAGTACTAAGTTTAGACGCCGACCTGGACCGGCACGGTCGGCCCCGATGAAGAACAGGAGACAATCCACATGAACCTGAACCCCGCCCGCCATCATCCGTCTCGCCGTGCCTTCCTTCGCGGCGGGCTCTCGCTCGGGGCCGCGGCCGTGGCCGCCCCGGCGGCGCTCGCCGACCAGCTGTTCCCCAACCCGCCGATGACCGAGGGGCCGTTCTACCCCACGCGGCTGCCGCTCGACCGAGACAACGACCTAGTCTTGGTCGACGGCTCCGCCACCCCGGCCCTCGGCGAGATCACCCACCTCACCGGCCGCGTCCTCGACGTCGACGGCCGGCCGATCAAGGACGCGACCGTTGAGATCTGGCAGTGTGACGCTAAGGCGGTGTACCACCTCACGCGGGACGAGGAGCAGAAGCCGGACCAGGTGGACAAGAACTTTCAGGGGTTCGGCCACTTCACCACTGGCTCGTCCGGGGAGTACCGCTTCCGCACCATCAAGCCGGTGCCCTACCCCGGCCGGCCCGCCGGGCACATCCACTACAAGGTGAAAAAGAACGGCCGCGAGGTCTTGACTAGCCAGATCTTTATTGCCGGCGCCCCCGGCAACGCCCGAGACGGCGTGTTCCACTCGGTCCGCGACCTGGTTGACCGCGAACTGATTCAAACCGAATTTACTCCGGTCAAGGATTCGAATGCCGGTGCGTGGATGGCAAAGTTCGACATTATCCTCGGCCGAACCCCGGACGAGCGCGACCTCTCCCCCCGCGAACGCGACGACCATTAAATCATCCCAAATCAGTGAGCCGAGGAGGCAACCGATGCGTGCTTTGGCCGGATTTCTATCCGTGTGTGTGATTCTCAGCGTCACCCCATCGTTGGCGGCACAGCCCTCCCCGCGGAGTCAGGGCGGCTCCTGGGGCCGCGGGCCGGTATCGGCCGAGGGCATGGCCGACCGGATGATGGCCTTCGACAAACAAAAGGACGGCAAATTAACCAAGGACGAGCTCACCGATGCCCGGTTACATCGCCTGTTCGACCGCGCCGACGGGAACAATGACGGGGTAGTCTCGAAAGATGAGCTGACCGCCCTGTTCACCAAGGAGTTGGCCGCGGAACCGGAAGGCCGGTTCGGTAGTCGTGGCAGGTTCGGCGGACCAGGCGAGCGCGGGTTCCGGGGGCCGGGGCGTGGGTCCGGCGGCCGCGGCAGGCTTGGCCCGCCGGGCGGTCCGGGGCAAACCGGGATGGTCATGTCCGCCGCCCTCCAAAACCTGCTGGAACTTAGCGACGACCAGAGGCAGCAGCTGGCGGAGTTGCAGAAGGAGGTGGACGCTCGGCTGGACAAGATCCTGACCGATGCACAGAAGCGTCAGCTCCGAGACCTGCGGTCCCGTGGTCCGCGCGGCCACCGCGGCCCACTGCCGGGAAGACCGGAGCGTTTTTGAACCGAAGCGGCGATCGCCAAGCCGGCCCGGGCTGCACAGGGTCGGTCCCGGGCCCTAAATCTCGATTCCGATCAGGAACCCTGCAATGCTAACCCGACGGCTCGTCCCCCACGATCAGAGGTCAAAGATGGATCTTTCTCGGCGACACCTTGCAACAGGCATGTGCCGTACTCGAACAGGCCGGCTCAGTTTTGTGCAAAGACGCTGGTCGCTCTTCCTTAACCACTTTGATCGGCAGGTGGTGGTTTTCAGTTTGCTGTGTGTCGTGGTGGCCGCGGTCTCCGTCCACGACGCATTACTGGTGGTGGTCAACCACGAGATCATCGGGCAGGCGGAACAGAACCCGGTCGGCCGCTGGCTCCTGGAAATGCAGGGGGGGGGAAGGTATGGCTGTTCGTTCTGGTGAAGCTGGCGACGACCGCCCTGGTTTGTACCTTGCTGGTGGCCCTATACGAACACTGGCGGCGGGGCGGCTTGGTCACTGCCGCGGCCCTCGCCGGTTTCCAGACCCTGCTGCTCGGCTATCTGAGCTTCACATGAGTGTCATGCATGAGTTCCCAGGCCGCAGGCCGTCCCCATGGCGCTTCGCGCGACGCTTCGCTGCCCGCTGGCTGCTCGTGTTCGTCGCTGTCGTGTTGCTCGCGGTGGTCGAAGGGCTGTTGTTGTGGTCGGGCGGCTTTCGCTATCACGCAGCGTCGGCGTTTCACCATGTCTGGGCCAGCGATCTGGCGTTGGACTCGCGGGGCGATCACGCCGCGGTACTGGTCACGTTCCAGCAGCATGCCAAGGCGGAGCAGCTATGGACTGACATCGTCCTGTTGGACGTGAACCGCCAGGAAGCTCAACGGCTGGGTGTCCGGGAATTCACTCCTGGCTGCGTTGCGCTCGCCCCCGCCGCAGACGCAGTGGTGTTTGCGAGCAAGTCGGGGCCGGTCTATTCTGTTGCCCTTTCCGAAGGAACGGTAAAGCCAGTGACGGCTGCAGCCCTGTTCGCCGAGCCCTCAGGGCCGGAGATCACACACCTGCAGTTCTCACCAGATGGCAAGTTCCTGGCGGGGGTCAGTCCGGCCTCGGTGTTTGTATGGGCTTGGCCGGGAGGCCGGCGGTTGCACTGCCATCCTCACCGTGGTGGGGCAGGCGCGGCCATCCAGTTCTCCCCGGATGGGAAAATCATCTGCTCGCCTCGGGGAAGGTGGGGGCTCTGCCTTTGGGATGTCCACTCGGGAAGGGTCGTCGAACCGCTTGGCCTGGACGGTCCAGACGTCCGCTCCGCGGTGTGGTCGTTCGAGGCTCACCGGCTGGTTACGGTCGCGGCCGGCGGGGGTCTGATGGTCTCGGATCCCGGCTACTCACAGGAGGTGAGGCAGGTCTCAATCGCCGCCGCGACCGCCAAGGCCGCGTTCAGCCCCGATGGCCGTCTACTGGCCAGCGTGAGCGCAGACCATCACACCCCGGGTGTCCGTCTGCTGGACGTGGACTCCGGTCAGGAGCTCGGCCGGGTCAACGCGCCGGGAGCTTTGGTCAAGGGGCTCAGGTTTGCACCAGACGGGCAGCTCTTCGCCTGGGACCTGGCCGGGAACATCCTGGCCTGGGACGTCGAACGGCAGACGGCGGCATGGGCGTTTTCCCTTTGCAACAGGTCGTCACGGCTCGATTGATTCCCACGAGGTCCGAGGAAGAACGTCGATCATCACCCGTGAGTTCGTGTCCGCCTCCAGCGGCGATGGCCATCATCTCGGTGAACTCGCGGATCGTGGTCCGTTGAGGCTGCCCTGATGTCAAGTCGTGCCCGACCGGCTTAGAACCGGGTATAATCAGACACATTCAAACCGACGGAAGCAGAACCCCCGGAACCAACCTTATGGAACGGCTCAACAAATACCTGGCACACGCCGGCATCGGCTCCCGGCGCCATTGCGATGAATTGATTTCCGCGGGTCGGGTTCGCATCGATGGCCAGATCGTTCGGGAACTGGGCGTTCGGGTCGATCCGCACACACAGCAGATTGCTGTCGATGATCACCCGGTTAAATTGGAAAAGTTGGCGTATTGGCTGGTACACAAGCCCCCGGGAGTGCTGTGCACCAACTACGACCCCGCTGGCCGCACCCGGGCCATCGATCTAATCCCCCAGGTTGAACAGCGGGTCTACACGGTCGGTCGGCTTGATGAGGCCAGCGAAGGTCTGCTATTGATGACCAATGATGGCGACCTGGCGAACCAGCTGATGCATCCGCGTTTTGGTATTGAGAAGACCTATCATGTCCAGGTGGCCGGGTTCCCGACCGCAGCGGACCAGAAACGTCTAATCGAAGGCGTCTGGCTCAGTGATGGCCGGGTCAAGGCTAAGCGGGTCAAGCGGCTCAAGACCCAGGGGGAAAGTACCTGGTTACGCATTGTGCTCAATGAGGGCAAGAACCGCGAGATTCGCCGCATGCTGGCCAAGCTGGAGCATAAGGTCCTGCGGCTTGTTCGCGTGGCCATCGGTCCGATCAAGATGCAAGGAATTCTGAAGGGCAAGGCACGCCGGCTCAGTGCTACCGAGCTCCACGCGTTGCGGGATGCGATTGCCCAGCAACAAGCTGCCCGGGACAAACGCCGTCGAAAGACCGATGTATGACGACTCCGACTTTTTTCCAACAAACGGTTGCCGTTCTGGAGCACGTTCTCCTGGCCGAGCGGACCTTCCGCATCCGGCTGGCCACGCCGGAGATTGCCCAGCGGATTCAGCCCGGTCAGTTTGTTATGCTGCGGCTACCCGACACGACCGATCCGCTGTTGGGCCGGCCGTTTGCCCTGTATGACACTGTGCTGGATTCCGCGGGGGTGCCGATCGGCATCGATATCGTCTATCTGGTGATTGGGAAAATGACCGGCAAGCTGGCCGAGGTGGTAGTGGGCGAGCGACTAGAGGTCTGGGGACCGCTGGGGAGGCCGTTCTTGCCCATCGACGGCGTCGATCAGGTCAACCTGGTCGCCGGTGGCATTGGGCAGACACCGTTTCTGGCCTACACCCGCGAACTGTTGGGCCAACGGGGCTATGGCGGGCAGGCGGCCCGGGCCCATTGCCGTCGGGTGCAGCTGTACTATGGCGTGCGCACCGCGAGTCTTGTGGCAGGAGTCGAAGATTTTCGGGCGGCCGGAGCGGAAGTTTCGCTGGCCACCGATGATGGCAGCTTGGGGCACTCAGGGGTGATCACCCAACTGCTGGAGCAGGATGGTCCGCCCGGGCCGATTGTGGCTTGTGGTCCAGAGCCGATGTTAAGGGTCGTGGTGGCACTGGCACAACGGTGGCAGCGTTCGGCCCAGGTGTCTTTGGAAACCCCGATGGCTTGTGGGGTGGGTATTTGTTTTAGTTGTGTGACCAAGGTCCGTCAGCCCGATGGCAGCTGGGATTATCAGCGGGTGTGTGTCGACGGGCCGGTCTTCGATGCCGCCGTCTGGTTACCTTGATGGGTGATGCCATAAGATTGATGTCAGGAAAAGACCGGCTGGGGATCCGCAGAGCGGTTTGATCTCAGTTGGTCGCGAATCATTTTCGTGCGGGGCGAGTTTGGGCCGGTAAGACCGGTCACTGGGCCTTAGACGCAAAATCCTCCGCTTTGTCGCCAAAAAAAATGCTAGGGTTCAATTGGTTCTCTCTCTGCACCCCGAAGTGGACTTGGGGGAGACATCCGGTGGCCACCCGGCAACGAGATGCGACATGAGCTGGCTGCGCGAACCGAACACCGAACCGATTTCCGGGTACCGGCTGATCGAGCCGCTGGGTACTGGTGGTTTCGGGGAGGTCTGGAAGTGTCAGGCTCCTGGTGGCATCGACAAGGCAATCAAATTTGTCTACGGCAACCTGAATTCGCTTGAAGGCGAAGGGGTCAAGGCCGAGCAAGAATTGAAAGCCTTGCAGAAGGTCAAGGAGGTTCGCCATCCCTTTGTCCTCCAGCTCGACCGCATCGAGACGGTGAGTGGCGAAGTGCTCATCGTCATGGAGTTGGCGGACAAGAGCCTGCACGACTTGCTTGAAGAAGCCCGTAGTGCCGGGATGCCCGGTCTGCCCCGCGAGTTGGTGCTGCGGTTTTTACACGATGCTGCTGAGGGACTCGATTACCTGATCGAACGGCACAACCTGCTGCATCTCGACGTCAAACCTCGCAATCTGTTTTTGGTCGCGGACCGGGTGAAGGTGGCCGATTTCGGCCTAGTCAAGCAACTCGAACGGCAAAGCTCGACGGGTCTAATGGGAGGGATTTCTCCCTTTTATGCCGCGCCCGAGACATTTGCCAACCGCATCTCCAAGCACTCCGACCAATATAGCCTGGCGATCGTTTATATGGAGCTGGTTACCGGGCAACGGCCGTACCGCGGCAAGAATATCCGGCAGCTCGCCTTGCAACACATGAATAGTGAGCCGGACCTCGAGCCCTTGCCGGCCGATGACCGACCCGCAGTGGCTCGGGCCTTGAGTAAGGATCCGGACCAACGATTTCCGAACTGCCTGAGCTTTATTCGCGCCCTGGCGGGCCTGCCGGCGATGCCCAATCATGGCACGGTCTCGCTTTGGTCGATGTCGCTCAGTGAGATGCAGTTGCCCCCGGCGACGGTCAGTGAGTTGGTGGTGCCGCTGCAGAATCCGCCTGCCCCCGGGGCGGCCCCGGAGCATCCGGGAACGGCCGTGTTGCCTCAACAGGGGACTACGGATCCTGCGCAATTGCTGGATGCGACCAACATCGTGGCGCTGGAACATGCCGCCGAGCAGGATGCCGCGCCACGTTCGCATGACACCTCACGCTCGATCCTGGATGGGGTGTTACGGCCAAGTTTGGTGATCGGGATTGGCAGTTTTGGTCGGCGGGCGTTGTTGGAGATGCGCTGCCGCCTGCTCGATCGGATTGGTGAGTTGAGTCATGCGCCGATCTTTCGCTTCCTGTATGTCGACTCCGATCCGGAAGCACCGCGGAAGGCAATGAATGTTTCTCCAGACATTGCGTTGACCGAAGACCAGCTGTTTCCGCTGCCGTTGCAACCTGTCTCGGCCTACCGTCGCAAGCATCTGGATATGCTGAATGAATGGTTGCCGACGCAGAAACTCTATTCCATTCCGCGCTCGCTGCAACCGAACGAGAGCCGAGCGCTGGGACGACTAGCATTCTGCGATCATTACTTACGCTTTATCAGCCGGGTTCGTCGCGAGTTGCGCATCAGCAGCCATCCTGAGGCGATTTCTTACTCGGCCAGTCAGACCGGCATACCAGTGCGGAGTAATCATCCGCGCATCTATCTGTTTGCCGATGCGACCAGTGGCTCAGGTGGCGCGTTGATGGATTTTGGGGTTGCCTTAAGGGACTTATTGAACCAGGAACGCTACCAGAAGGCCGAGATTTATGTCTTTCTCTTCTGTGGCTCGCCTAATGATCCGGCCACACCCAAACACGAGCAAGCCAACTTGGTAGCGACCCTGACCGAGCTCAACCACTATGCTGACTCAGCGGTGTCCTTCTCCGCGCAGTATGCGGGCCCGGATGGACCATCGATCAAGTGGGAAGGGTTGCCTTTTACCAGCGTCTACCTGCTGCCACTCGCCAATCGCTCGCCTGAGGCCCTGCGCGATGCCATTGCCCATCTGAGTACCTACCTCGGCAACGAACTGACTACCTCGCTCGGCAGTGAACTCCAGCAGAGTCGGCTGCGGCGATCGTCCAACACCGGTCCATTCCGGGGCTTTGGCACCTATAGCGTCTGGTTCCCACGCGGGCTGATGCTCCGCGAGGCCGCGCGGCAAATGAGCCAGCGGCTGGTCGAGGACTGGCAAGCGTCGAATGCCTGGATGGGTCAGGCGCCGATTGAGAGCGTTTGTGCCCAGGCCTTGGCGGACCCCGACTTGCAACCGAACCGCTTGCGGCAACGAGTGCAGGAAATCGCCGCTCGCTCCAGCGATGGGACGCCCACAGATATCATCAATCAGCTGATGGGGGAGCTCGAAGAAGAGGCGGTTGCTGCTGCACCGATCGACCCATCCGCCTGGGCCCGGCAAACCCTGGACCGCTTCCAGGACACCATCGGCGTCCGTCCCACTGCAGAAACCGAAGGTTATCGCAAGAGCCGTGCCGGGCGCATCTGGTGCCAGGCGAGTCAAACCTTGGCCGCGGAGATTGAAAAGAAACTGACCACTCAGTCGTTGCAACTACTGCAGTATGCTGGCTCGCGGATTGCGGCGGCCGAAAGTGGCTTTCGCCGCATGGGCCAATTCTGCGAAGAAATGTTGACCAGTCTGACTCGGCGAGCCCATGACCATGGCATTCGCTCACAACGCGAACGTGCCGAAGTCCAAACGGCGCTAGATAGTATCCCCATTGGTACCGGGGGAGGCTTCCGCTTGTTTGGTTCGTCGACACGGACCATTCGGCAGTTTCTCGACAAGCTACGGCAGTTTGCCCACTCGCGGATGCTTGAGGATATGGAGCAGTCGCTGGTCAGCTTCTATCGCGATCTGTTCGCCCGGTTAGAAGATCGTCTAGGCGATCTCTCGTTCTGTCGGCAACGACTCAACCATCTGCAACAAGCGTTGGGCCAGCCACTCGGAACAGCGCTTCCGGCGGTGGGACCGTTTACCTCGATCGACGAACGTAGCGACATCTCCCCAGTGGGGATTGTCGATCCTCTGCGTGAGGCGTTGCGTGGAGCTTCGAACCTCCGCGTCATCCTGCCCAAGGGTGAACTGGAACTGGAGACCTCGGCGACCTCGTTTTTACAACGGTTGGGTCGCGAGCATTGGCTGAGTCTGGATAATGTCATCCAATCGCTGGTCTTGGAACCATTTGGTGGGCTGTTCCACCTTTGCCTGAAAAGCCACGACCTGATGCAGCATCTGGCCACCCCCATGATCGAACAAACGGCGGCGTTTCTTGGGGAACTGCTGCCCGTTTCCGATGTCGCCCAAGTCACCTTCTCCGCGGCGCAGGCGCAAAATGTCGAGGTCAGGCATCAGCTTCACGAATTTCATAGTCTGGCCCGCCCGCTGTTCCGCAGCGGGGAGACCAACGAGGAGGTTTATCTGCTGGTCCCGTCCAGCTCGGCGGGGCACCTGCTCGGGGAAGAGGCACGGCAACTGTATAGCGAACTCCAGGTGATCTCCGCGCCGGCTTTGACCACCGATCTGATGATTTGTCGCGAACAACCGAATCTGCCTGAACAGGAACTCAAACAACTCATCCAGGCTTGCCAGGGAGCTTACGACGAGCTCTGTCTAAGCCCACAAACCTCGCCGCATTCTCGTTTCGATGTAATTGAATGGATTCCATTACACGGCTAAGCGGTTGTGTCCGGTTTATCCTTCCAAGTGGCGGTCATCATTCCACAGGCGAATCACCGGTTCGTCGAGGTCATGATCGTAGCCCAAAATACACAGGGTCGCGGTATCTAATGCCAGCAGAGCGGCTCCACCAACCCCCAGGCCAATCCAGCACGCCGCCAGCACTCGGTTGAAATGCCCGTGCCCGAACACGAGCACGTCGCCGGCATTCGCGCGAATCCGTGTCAGTACACAATTTGCACGTTCTTGAATCTGTTCAACCGATTCTCCTTGTGGGCAACCATCGCGGAAGACGGTCCAATCCGGCTGCTGGAGGCGGATTTCCTTGGTCGTCAATCCCTCATAATCGCCATAATTCCACTCGGCCAGGTCCGCATCTACTTCGACACGATCGGCAAAACCGGCCAGTTCTGCCGTATGCCTGGACCGCTGTAATGGGCTCGAAAGCACTCGCGTGATTGGCAGGCCTTGCAAGCGTAACCCGAGCAACGCGGCTTGGCGTTCACCGGTGGGTGTCAAGGGGAGGTCAGTGCGACCCGTATGTTGACCACTTTTACTCCATTCGGTTTCACCGTGGCGGGCAAGATAAAGGTGCGGAAGTGCAGCACTCATGGTAATTGCTCCTAATGGGATCGCCCGATCGAAGAAACTTGTTGGTGCGATTGTACTGGATCCTGGAGATCCCGGGGTAAGGGTTAGCCAATCAGCTCGGTTAGAATGGCCCGGAAAACGATCTAACGGGCCAGATCCTGACGAGGAAAGTGGATGCAGGGGGTAGCGGGGCAAGAGAGCGAATGGTGCTAAGCTATCCGATTTTGCGCGAGCTTGCGGGAGTGGTAAACATTAGGCAACGAAGCGAATGCACCAGCAGCTACGCGAACGCCAGGCTGGGCCTGCCGGACGTACTCCGTGAGAGAGAAGTATGAAACCAATCCGCCATCCGTACCTCCGTTGTAACCCCCTCGAAGCACGTACCGCTCCGGCACTGGTGGCCTCACTGTTTGGCGAGTTTACCTTTCTGCGGGGCATCCCAGCAGGGGAACTCAGTATTGTCGCCACTGCCGATAACCAAATCAAAGTCACTGACAACCAAACCTCGTTGGAGGTGACCCTCCCGGTGGACGGGGATTTGTACATCCAGCTGTTC
Organism: uncultured Alcaligenaceae bacterium; assembly: GCA_964410665.1. GTDB lineage: Bacteria > Planctomycetota > Planctomycetia > Gemmatales > Gemmataceae > CAYPIE01. The sequence goes on along the minus strand of CAYPIE010000091.1, from coordinate 6,531 downwards.
CGCCGCTCGGTCGCTCCGGGCCAGGGGAAGCTGACGATCGACCTGGACGGGTTTGAACTCTCCGGTGATCTGCTCCTCGACCTGGGACGAGGCGACGGCAACCTCGACCCAACCGCGAACCCGGTTGTGATCGAGGATGGCACCATTGCTGGCAATGTCACGATTCTGCGTGGGGATGGCCGCGAGGTGATCGATCTGAAAACCGAGATTCGTGGTACCACCACGGTCGTCATGAATCCTCGTGGGACGATTACCACAGGTGACAAGCTGACCATCTTTCCAGGAACCACCTTATTGGACAATGTCTCGGCAGTGTATGTCGAGGATATTGCCTTAGGCAGCCCCATGGCCGGATCACCCCTGGCACGGGTGGCGGGCGATCTCAACCTGACCAATCCTGGGGCTGCGGCCTTGACAGCCGAACTATTTGGTCTGGTGCAGGGCAGTGTTGCCATCACCGGTTCGACGAATGATGACAAGGTGACCATTGATGGCAATACCACTCTGGATTCAGGTCGCATCGACGGCAACTTACAGATCAATCTCCTGTCAGGTCGAAACATGGGCCAGCTGATTACACTGGGACCTGATGCGAAGATTGGCGGCACCACCTTTGTCCGGACCGGCAGTAGTGCCGATCAGTTGGTTGTCGAGGGGGAATTGGGCGGAAGTCTGAATGTCGACCTGGGTCCGGGTGCAGATACCTTCGCATTCAATGCGCCGGCCATGATTGACGGGGACGTGATACTTCGGGCGAGTGCCGGCGATCATGACTTGACCAGCTTCGATGCCAAGGTCGATGGCAACCTGGTGATCGAGCTCAACGGTGAGGGAGATAATCAGTTCAGTTTCGGCAGCAAAGCCAGTGTGGCGGGGGCCTTCCGCTACCGCGCCCTCGATAGTGCGAATTCGATTCTCCTCGATCGTATTGACCTCGGCATGGTGATGGTTCAAGTCGGCAACGACAGCAATTCGAGCTTGCTAACTCTGGATGGGACCAATGGCAACAAGATTGACCAGCTGACTGTCGAAGTAGGTAACGGGGGCAATAACATCCAGTTGGTGAACGATTTCGAGATTACCGGCACCTTCACCTTTCGCGGTGGCAACGGAGACGACAGCATCAGCCTGGATACCACGAACGGCATGAACGATCTGAATCTGGATCTGTTGTTTGGTGAAGGTGACGATACGCTCAACTTCAGTGATGCCATCCTCACCATCACTGGAGAGGCCGATGGGGGTGGGGGAACCAACTCCCTCGAGGGGATTGCCAACCTGACCAACAACGCCACGATCATGAACTTCAGCTAACCCTGGCATCGTCCAGAGCAACCGCTCATTTCCGAGGAGCGACTAAGTCTGGTGTCATGGTGCATCGGTCCAGACACGCTGAAGAACGGCAGCGGCGGGTCGGTTGTAGGGGATGGCTCGAATACAAACAGAACGCCAGCTTCAGGAGTTGTTCGGTTTGTGTCTGGCAAATCAGATAAACTGAGCCAGGAAGCCTTATTAGATAGAGGGTAGCATTTCTCCGGGTTTTTTGCCGACGTGCGGGCTGTTACAAGAGCAGCATTCCCCCGAATGACGCTGAGCAGAACGAGGGGCAAGTCCTCCCCGATGCTCGCAGACCTTGCACGGAGAAATCCCCTTATGACGCGTACGCGCTGCTTCGATCTCGCTCCCGATTGCTTGGAAGAACGGGTGGTGCCCGCTCTGGTTGCCTCTCTGTTTGGCGATATCACCCTTGTGCGCGGCATTCCTCAGGACGAACTCACGATTACTGCCACCGCACCGGATACTATCCGAATCACCGATACTGGGGCCAGCCTCGACGTGACCCTCCCGGTCGAGGGTGATCTGTGGGTCCAGCTATTCCGGCGGCCCACTCCCGATGGGGTGGGTCGAGTGGTGATCGATCTGGATGGGAATACTCTAACAGGAGATGTATTCCTAGATCTTGGTCGAGGCGACGGTAATGTTGACCGCACTGCGAATGAGGTCATCATCGAGGAAGGGACCATTGCTGGCAATCTCACCATTCTGCGCGGGGATGGTCGGGAAGACATCCAACTGGGGGCCAACGCTGGAGGGGCTCCTTTGACCGTAGGGGGGAATGTCACCGTGGTGGCCAACCCACGCGGAGCAAACGCTACCGGGGGCGATTTAGTGACCCTGGCGCCGGGCTCGACGGTGTTGGGTTCGTTAACCCAGACTTATGTCGACCAGGTAACCATCGGGAGTCTAGCAATCGGTTCCGATCTGGCCCGGGTCGCTGGAGATGTCAGCATTCGCAACCCCGGTAGTACCATGCTGCAGGTCGACGTGATCGGTCAGGTCAACGGCGACGTGAATGTCACCGGTTCGGTGCGTGAAGACACCATCACCATGTTCAGCAATACGACCCCTGCCTCGGGTACCATCGACGGCTCGTTGACGCTCAACTTGCAGACCGGTGGTACGGCCGGGGAAATCATCGACATTGCCGCAGAAGCGGTGATCGGCCAATCGCTTACGGCTGTCACTACCTCAACGGGGTTTGATTTCTTCTCGTTGAGTGGCAACGTCGGGGCCGATTTGAGTGTGGATCTGGGGAATGGTGAAAATCTGTACCTGTTCAACTCCGGTAGCAGTATTGGCGGGGATGCCACCATTCGTGGTGGTGTCGGCATGAACGACCTGTTTGACTTTTCCTCGGCCGTAGGCAACGACCTGTCGGTCTTCTTTGACGGCACGGGCTTTTTCAACAATATCACCTTTACTCCAGATGCCTCGATCGGTGGCGACTTCCGCTTCGAGGGTGGCGACGGCGACATCCTCTTGGACCTGGCCAACCTTGATTGGAATGGGGTGACCGTCCGGTTCGGCAACGGGATCAATGACCTTCTGCTGACGGGGGACAATACCGTCAACACCCTCGATGTGCAGACCGGCAACGGCGACAACCTGATCAGTGTGGAAATCTTTGCCATTCTCGGCGGGTTCACTTTCCGCGGCGGCAATGGTGACGATGCGATCGAACTGACCACGGACAACGATGGCAGCGGCTTGAACGTCGACATCCGCATGGGTAGCGGCGACGACATGCTTGACTTGAATGGGTCGTCGCTCAATGTCTTTGGGGTTCTCGATGGTGGCACCGGCGTGAATGAACTGTTGGGCGAGGACAGTGCCAACCTACAAGTGACTATCCGCAACTTCGTGTGATACTCAAACGATCCCACCGGGCTTACCCGCCCGGTGGGATTCCAACTCCTTAGCGGATCCTAGCCCGCGGGCCCACGCTTCCATCATCATCATCATTATCATCATCGTCATCATCCCCGAAAGCCGGCAGATCGCTGCCGTATCGGAGCATGAACTGGCCGCGGTCGGCTCCGGTGATCAAGCCGTTGCCGTCGAAGTCAAAGTGGGCACGGTAGGGGTTATTCGACCGCCGACCCGAAGCCCGGCTGGTGTTGGCCTGGTTAAAGGCCTGGATGTCGGTCAGGTCAGAGTCGCGATCGCCTTGCTCAAGCGACACACTGTCGGTGTGCGCATCGCCGAAGAACCGCCAGAAGCTCGTGGCGGTCAGCGCGGCATTGGCAATCCCCGGGCCTCCGGGCCCACCGCTCTGGATGAACTGTGAGACCAGGTTGAGATCATAGTTGCCATCGGCGAGGCTGCCATACTCGACCCCATTTCCGATAAAGCCAAAGCGAACCTGATAAGCTCCGGTCACGTGGTTGTACACCTGGCCGACGACCTCCACCCGGATCAACCCGGTGTAGTCGCCGGCATTGGGCCCATCGAGTTTTTGCAGGTTGACCCCGAGGTTGGAGTTGGGATCGAGCAGGTTGGGGTCGAGGAAGACAAAGGCATCGAAGGTGTAGTCGAACACGCGGTAGACAGAGGCCTGTCCTACCGGTGCGATAGCATCGGTGCTGAACTGGCCCATGCCCGCCTCGAAATCATCGATAAAGCGGGAATCGGGATTGATGGCGTAGTAGTGCATGGTGTTGGGATCGACGGTAGCCGGGTCGACGGCGGTACCACCGCCATAGGTGACAAAGCCGAAGTTGCCATTGTCCAAGTCATGAAAGATGCGTTGCTCGACCTGGAAGAGCTCCAGTCCGTTGCCGAAGGTGTTTCCCTGGGCGAGCATATCCAGACGGCCCAGCTGTGGACTGAATCGGGAGTAGTTATTACTTTGCTCGACTCCCGAGGGAGGAAAGGGAGTAAGACCCTCGTTGAGATTTCGAATGGCCTGGGCGACGTTGGGGGAGGTGGTGCCTGGGATAAACACGGGGTAGTTGCGTAAGGAGTTACCGCCGGGTCCGAAGGGGATGGCGAAGTTCGAGCGGAGCCCGGTGATGTCGTTGTAGTAGAACTGGGTGGTAAGGTCGTTGAGCTCACCGGCGTCGACGATGCCCCCGTTATCGACGCGGATGCCGGCAGCTGTGGTGCCCGGGTCGGAACTGTTGAAGTTGATGTTGTTGTTGAGGATCAGGGCAGTGCCGCCGAAGACATCGATGCCGAAGCGGTTGGCACCGGTGCCGACTGGCAAGGTGGTGTTATGGAGGTAGACACTGGCCTTGGACTGGACCAGGATGGCGGCATCCCCGGGATGGGTGATGGTGACTCCGGTAATCTCGACGTTCTGGGCCGAGGAGCGGACTTCGACGCCGCGTCCACTGATCGACCCGCTCCCCTGGAACCGGGTGTTGTCGCCGGTGATCAGGACGTCGTTGGCATCGCCGTTAAGGCTGCCGTTCAGGGTGAGGGTGCCTTGTTGTAGGGTGAGGTTGCCGGTGAAGTCGTTGGAGCCGGAGAGGGTAAAGTTGCCGCTGCCGGTCTTGATCAGGTTGCCGCTGCCGGTGATGAGCCCGGCGTAGTTGGTATTGCTGGCATCGCCAACGGTGAGGGTGCCGCCCATGGTATCGACGGTGGTGCCGGGAATGCCGGCCAGAGAATCGATGGTGACATTGGTGCTGGGGTTGCGCAGTTCGAGCTCGAGTCCACGGGTCAGATTGATCGCTTCGTTATAGGTGCCGGAGTAGACGACGATGCGACCGTTGTCGGCGACTGCCGCGAGGGCATCGGCGAAGTTGTTGAACTGATCGCCGCCGAAGCCGTTGAATAAACCAAAATAGTTGCCGGGGCCGTTGCCATTGGCGTCGCCTCCAACCGGTGGAGCAAAGTCATCATCGACATAGACCACGGTAGGCCGCGCCACTGTGACATTCAGTGTCTGTTGGTCCATGGCTCCACTGGTGTCGGTGACGGTCAGGGTAATCGTGTTTGGACCGGCATGGAAGGCATCCCAGCTCAGGTTCGTGAGGGTGTCGACTCGGACGTCGTCGGAGAAGATCTGCAAGTCCGCCGGGCGATCGTTGACGCTCACCAGGATGCTCCAGAAGGCCGGATCACTGCCAACACTAGCAGGATCGGCGATCTCGAAGGAGCCGTTCCAGGTTTGGCCGAAGTCGAGGTTACTCGGTCCCGAGAGGCTGACCACCGAGGGGGCCTGGTTGCTTAGGCTGACGGTGACGGTGGCAGTGTCGTTGAACAAGCCGTCACTGACCGAAACTTGGAGATCGACGGTGGGTTGGGTTTCGAAGTCGAGGGAGTCGCCGTTGTTGACTGTGAGGACACCGGTAGCCGGGTTGAGAGCAAAGCCGTCGCCGCCGGGGTTGCCGCCAGTGATGGTGTAGGTAAAGGTGGGGTCGGCATCGGGGTCGGCGGCGGTGAGGGTGCCGACCACTGTGGACGAGGGGTCCCCTTCGGCGATGGGGCCGAAGCTAACATTGTTGAGGGTCGGCGCGTCTTCATTGATGTTCATAAGGTTGACAGCGACGACGGCCGAGTCCGAGCCACCGAACTCATCGGAAACCTGGACCGAGAGGTTGAAGGTAGGGTTGGTCTCGAAGTTCAGGGGACCGGGATTGGCGACGGTGAGCACCCCGGTGGTGCTGTTGAGGGCAAAGGCACCGAGCCCGTTGCCCGCCATGATGGCGAAGCTGAGCTTGCTACCGGCGTCCGGATCCGTAGCGTTCACCGTGCCGATTTCGGTGGCGGTAGGACTGTTCTCGGGAATGTCGAAGGATTGGGGAGTGATGTCGGGTGACTGGTTCATGACCTCGAAGGCCCCAATGTCGACCGTCCCGTTGATGATCCGGGCCTCGCCGCGCTGGTCGGTAGTTACACCGCTGGGAACGCCGGCGTTGTTCCCTGCATTGATGGCAAGGCTACCTGTAAGCAGAGCCTGAGTGAAGGTCAAGCCACCGTTATCTTGTAGAGGGCCAAGCAAGGGATCGCCGGTGAGGGTGTCGATTAGTCCGACAGGAACAACCCCGTCCTCGATCAAGTTATTCGACCCGGTCGCGAACCCACCATTGTTCAGATCTCCGCCGGAAAGGCTGTTGGCAACGATCGAGTTGTTGAGGGTCATTCCTCCAAAGTTACTCACCCCGCCCCCGGTGAGCACTGCAGAGTTGCCGGAGAAGGTGCTGTTGTGAATGGTGGCGGTGCCAAAACTGCGAATCCCGCCCC
>CAYPIE010000090.1:0-23874 GCA_964410665.1 uncultured Alcaligenaceae bacterium | reverse complement strand
CTGTCAACCGAAAAAATGCCATGAGTTATCAGGACTGACGTCCGGGGCTCGCCTTGAGAGGCAGAGAAGAGCTCCGGAACTTACGTTCCTACGCAACGCGCTGCGTCTGCTCTGGCGAAGGACGTGAGTCCGGAGCTCTGTCCACGCTGGCGATTCGTTGCAGCCATCTCGCGGTCAACCACTTCCGCTCATGCAACCGCCTCCGAAAGGCGAGCCCCGGACGTCAGTCCGGGGGTTCTGACTTACCGCAAGCGCCTCTGCCTCTTTCCCCGCAGCGCAATCGCCTCTACCGCTTCTTACCGCAACCGCCTCTGCCGCTTCGCATCGCAAGCGCCTCTGCCGCTTTCCCCGCAGCGCAATCGCCTCTGCCGCTTCGCAGCGCAATCGCCTCTGCCGCTTCGCAGTGCAACCGCCTCTACCTCTTTCAGGCGAACCTCGAATGTGCTGATTTCTCGCAATCGCTATGAATTCGGCTGCACTGGTGTGGACCGGCGGCGGAAGGAGCTGCCGAAGGCATCGAACATCGAGTAGGCCACGGGGGTAATCAACAGGGCGAGCAGCAGGGATAATGCCTGGCCGCCGAGGATCACCTTGGCCATGCTGGCCCGGGTGCCCGCGCCGGGGCCGGTGCCCAGGGCCATCGGGATCATGGCCGCGACCAGCATCACCGTGGTCATCAGGATCGGGCGCAGGCGGACCCGGTTGGCCTGCATAATCGCGGTGTCGCGGTCGAGGCCCTGGGCTCGCAGCTGGTTGGTGTAATCGATCTGCAGGATGCCGTTCTTCTTGACGATGCCGAACAGCATGAACAGACCGAGCATGGCAAACACATCTAGACTTGTTTGCATTAATATAAGTGAAAGTACAGCAAATGGGATCGTCAAGGGCAGTGCCGCCAGGATGGCGACCGGGTGCACCAGGCTCTCGAATTGGGCAGCCAGGATCATATACATGAAGACAAAGGCCAGCATGAAGCCTAAGGCGAAGTTGGCGTTGGACTCTTCGAGCATTTTGGCGTCGCCGATGAACTCGTAACGGTATTCTGGCGGCAGGTTCATCTTCTGCACATGCGTTAGGATCTCCTCGACAGCGGTGCCGATGTCCTTGCCCTGGAGGTTGGCGGCGATGGCGACTTGGCGTTGCCGGCTGAAGCGGTCGATGGCGTTGGGGCCGAGGTTCTGTTCGAAGTCGACCAGGTTGCCCAAGCGGGCCACCCCGTTGGGCACCCGGCTTGCTGGCACGCCAATCTGGGCGATCTCAATGGGATCGTTTCGTTCACTCCGTTCGGCGCGGAGCCAGATATCGTACTGCTCATCTCCTTCCTTGAATTTGCTGACCGGCTCGCCGCCGACCAGGATGCGGGTGGTCAGGGCGATATCCTCGAGTGACACGCCCAAGTCACTCATGCGTTCGCGATCGGGTTTGACCCACAACTCGGGCTTGGACAACGACAGGCTGGTATCGACATCGACATAGCCGGACTGATTGCGCAACCACTCGGCGATCTCGTTGCCGAAGGCCCGCAGTTGCTCCATGTCGGGTCCGATCAAGTTAAAGTCCAGGTCGACCTGTTTGATGCCGGCGGCGGTGATCGGCTCGACAGTCTGCACCGCCGAGCGTAGGTCTGGATAGTCGACCATGATCACGCGGGCATCGCGCATCACATCAAACTGGGAGTAGTCGCGGGCGCCAATCGGCACCAGGCGAACATAGATGAGAGCGGTGGTGACATCCCCTTGTCCTTTGGCCACTCTGCCGCTGGTGTCGCCAATGGTATAGAAGGTATGTGTCACACCACGGAGCTGACGGAGCCGGAGGTCCAGTTCGGTGAGGACCTGGTCAGCCCGGTCCAGGCTATAGCCTTCGGGTAGGCTCAGCGCTACCTCAAACTCGGACTGGTCATCCTTGGGGACAAAGTCCGAACCCGCTGTTTCAAACAACTTTGGCGTCAACATCAGGATGCCCAACGCCAGCAGGACAATCGCCCAGCGATGCTTGAGCGACCAGCCCAGCATTCCCAGGTAAGAGCCCTCAATGACTTGCCAGGCCAGGCCACTTTTGCTTGAGCCTTCGCCGGCCGCGGGCGGCTTGAGAAACCGGGCACACAACATGGGCGTCAGGGTGAACGAGACAAACATGCTCAATAGCACCGAGAAGCCGACCACCCAACCAAAACAGGAGAGGAAGCGGCCGACCTGGCCTCCCATGAACGCAATCGGTGCAAACACGACCACCAACGACAGGGTGGTCGCCAGCACCGCCAGGGCAATCTCACGGGTCGCTGTGGACGCGGCTTGCCAGGCCGATAGCCCTTTTTCTTCCATATGACGGAAAATGTTTTCGTGGACCACCACGGCATCATCGACCACGATCCCCACCGCCAGAATCAGCCCAAGCATGGTGAAGTTATTGATGCTAAAGCCCATCCAATCCATGCAGGCGAAGCTGCCGATCATCGAGGTCGGGATGGCCACGGTGGCAATCAGGGTGGTGCGCCAGTCGCGTAAGAACAGGAGGATGGAGAGCACCACCAAGATGGCAGCGAGCACCAGGTGGACTTTGACCTCGTCCATCGAGTTGCGGATAAACCGCGACTGATCGCGAATCACCTCGACACGCAGATCGGTCGGTAGCCCGGTCTTGAGCTCGTCAAGGCGGGCCAGGATCCGATCGACCACCTCGACGGTGTTCGCCCCCGATTGTTTCTGAATTACCAGGCTAACCGAGTTGGCACCTGGGGCTTGGTCAGGCATTTCGCCACGGACCCACAAGCGAGACAGCCCGCGTGGTTCCTCATAGCCATCGTCGACCCGACCCAGCTGGGCGATCCGCACCGGCTGGCCCCCTTGGTTGCCAACGATCAGGTCGGCAAACTCCTCCGGCTTTTCCACCCGGCCGAGTGTTCGCATGATGCGTTCGGATAGGCCGCGGTCGACCCGACCACCAGGCTGCTCCTGATTCTCGCGGATCAGGGCGTCGCGGATGTCGGTGACGGTTAAGTTGTCATACTTTAGTAATTTGTTGGGTTCGAGGATGATCTGGATGGCGCGGGTGCGACCGCCTACCAGGACCACGGAGCCGACGCCGCTGAGGGTCTCGAGGTTTTCCTTGATCCGCTTGCGGGTGATCTCGGTGACCTCACGCAAATCACGCCGCCCTGAGATCGCTAGGGTCAGGACGGGGACGGCATCGACCGCTAGTTTGTCGATGATCGGGGGATCCGTTCCGATTGGTAGGCGGCCGACAATGGTGCGGACCTTGGCATCGACTTCCTGGGCGGCGACATCACCATCCTTTTCCAGCTTGAATTCGATCATGACTTGCGAGAAGCCTTCCTTGGTGGTCGAGCGCAGGGTGTCGATCCCGGAGACACTGTTGACCGCCTCCTCGATCACCTTGGTGACCGAGCTCTCCATCTCTTCGACGCTGGCGCCGCGCAAGGTGGTGGTGACGGTCACGAACGGCACATCGACATTGGGGAAGAGTTCGACCCCGAGCCGGAAGTAGGAGGCGATGCCCAGGATGACCGGGGCGCTGACCAGCATCAGGGTAAAGACCGGTCGCTGGATGCAGAGGTCCCAAATTTTCATCGGTTGCCTCCGTGATCCGACGCTGTTTCGGCTCGGATCTTCGCCGGGGCCCCATCGGATAGACGGGACTGACCGCTGGTGACTACCTGGGCATTGGCAGTCAGGTCGCCTTCCACCTCGATCCACATTCGCTCGGTCTCTGCTTCAGGCAGCTCAATACTAACCCCTGGCTCGACCGGGACTGCCCGTACCACGTCCCTTTCAAGCACAAACACTTTGGTCACCCCGGCAAAGGAGACCAGGGCCTCTTCGGGGACGGTGAGGGCATTGGTATCGACTGAGGTAAGCACGGTTGCTTCCACGAAGCTGCCAGGGCTCAACCGACGCTCAGGGTTGGCCACATGCACCTCCACCTCAAAGGCGCGGGTCGTGCGGTCGACCGCCGGGTTCACGCGGGCGACCCGCCCAGTAAAGGTCTCCTCGGGGTAGGCTTCCACCTGGAGCAGTACCTGCTGATCGACCTGGATGGCACTTTTATACCGTTCGGGGACGCTGGCCTTGAGCTTCAGCGGATGGTCGATCACCAAGGAGAATAGCGTGGTGTTTTGGCCAAATTCCGACTGGATCATTTCTCCCTCGGAGACGTTGCGCTCGCAGATGACATAGGTCGGCGGAGGATCGGGGTCGCCCAAGGAAGGGCGTTGCTCCGGCGGTTGGCCCGGGACGCGCACCTTGGCATCCTTGAGCCGCTGTCGGGCGGTTTCTAGCGCGGCCTGGCGTTCGCGCGCGCCCGCAAGCGCGGTCTGGGCGTCCAGAATCGCTTGGCGATGATCGGCACGGGCTACCGCATAGTTGCGTTCGACCGCATCGCGTTCCTCGGCCGAAACGGCCCGTTGATTGGCCAGTTGGCGAACCCGCTCGAGCTGAGCTTTGGCCTCCTGTTCGCGGGCAATGGCGCGAACCACCGACGGCAGTTGACTCAGGTCAATCTCTCCCTCGGGCAGTTGCGTGCGACCCAGCCGGGCCAGCTCCAGCTGCAAGGCACGCTCCGCTTGACGGACTCCCAGCTCAAAGTCGGTGGGGTCAATCGCCAACAGGAGGTCGCCCGGGCGGACCAGTGCCCCCACATCGTAATAGATTTGCTGCACTCGGCCACTGACTTTGGCAGCCAGGTCAATCTCCTCCCAGCCATACAGCGAGCCGACCATCTCCACGGTCCGTTGCACGGGGCGGCGCGTCGCTGGAGCAACCGTGACTACGGTGGGCTGCGTTTCATTGCGACGCGGACGGTTGGACTCGGTGGTGCGGGTTGCCTCCAAGAGGTACCAACTTCCGCCCAGGATGGCGACGATGACCAGTAGCGTGCCCGACCGTTGTACCCAGCGCCAGACAAAACTCATGGCCGACCTCGTCTTTCGAATGGCGACAGTTTGCCGCCCACCATTTGGGGGTCTAAAAAGCGGGGATTCTGCACGGAAAACGCAGTGGGCGAAAAGTCCTGGCAGCCGAATAGTTCTACGTTACGAAGGAATCGCTACGCCTGTCAATCTGTCCGATGCGGCGAACCGGGCCGTGGGTTTCGGACGGAGGGCGAGTGCTGATTGGACTGCTGATGGCATTGGGGAGTCCAGAGAGGCCACGCAAGCGAGGCAGGATTGCGTGGGTACATGCCTGTAGGGCGATATTCCCAAACGGCTCGCTTGGCTTGTGGGCTTTGAGGATGGAGCAGCGGTTGCTAAAGTGGAGCGCGTGTTGAGACCCACCCGATCGCGATTGAGGGAGTTGCCGACGCTGCCATGTTCGCCTGGAATGTTCCTGCCGATGATTCTCCGTCGAATGACCCGGTATTGGAGGTGTATCTCCTAGGCCAGGTGCCGTTTGTGGAGATGCTCTGGTTGCAGCGAAGATTGGTTTATGAGATCTCGGGCGAACGTCATCGGGCGGCCTTGTGCTTTTGCGAGCACCCACCCACGATCACCATCGGCCGGGCCGGAAGTGTCCGCGATGTGGGCTTGACCGCCGCAGAGCTGGAGCATCTCGGCTGCCGCGTATTCCGCGTGAATCGTGGTGGCGGAACCACGTTACACCTGCCTGGTCAGTTGGCCATCTATCCGATTGTGCCGCTGGATGCGCTGGACTTGACTGTGGGGGCGTTTGTGGAGCGGCTGAAGACGATCACGCACACGGTGCTACAAGAATATGAGCTGCTTGGGTTACATACGCATGGGGCGGGCGGTCACCTGGTAGGCTCTCGTCAGCTGACCCAGGTCGGCATCGCCGTACGGCAGTGGGTCAGCTATTATGGACTTACGGTGAATTTGAACCCAGAATTACTACCGTATAAACAGATTGCCTGTGATGGCCGCACGGAGCCGATGACTTCGGTCGAACGCGAATTACGCGTCCCTGTGCGAGCGGCTCGCTTCCGGCAACGGTTCCTCGAGCAATTCACCGCGGCGTTTGCTTACCAGCGTCAGGCAATCCTTCATCATCATCCGGCCTTGGCCCCCCGAGCGAATCAGCATGCAGTCACTACCGGTTCTTCCAACCTCTGAGGCATCTCCCCGCAACCCCCGTCGCTTGCCAGCTTGGCTCAAACGCAAATTGCCCACTGGCAACGGCAACTTCTTTACCCAGGGCTTACTCGATGAATTGCGCCTGGAAACGGTCTGCGAGAATGCTCGTTGTCCCAACCGGCCGGAATGCTATGCTCGGCGGACGGCAACCTTCATGATCCTGGGCAATATTTGCACCCGTCCGTGTGGTTTCTGCTCGGTGCCACGGGGCAAACCTGAGATGCTCGAGGATGATGAGCCCGACCGCGTTGCCGAGGCTGCTTATCGGCTGGGTCTGAAGCATGTAGTGATCACCTCGGTGACCCGGGATGATTTGCCCGATGGTGGGGCGGATCACTTCTATCGCTGTATCGTGGCCGTGCGTGCCCGCACGGGCGCCGCGGTCGAGGTGCTGACGCCGGACTTTCTCGGTGATATGTCCGCGCTGGATCGCGTCCTGAAGGCGCAACCCGAGGTTTTTAATCACAATCTCGAGACGGTGCCGAGACTTTATCGCAAAGTGCGGGGTCGTGCCAATTATCAACGCAGTCTGGACATGCTCGCGCACAGCAAGCGTCGGGCGCCGCACATCCTGACCAAGTCCGGGCTGATGTTAGGGATTGGCGAGACGATTGATGAACTCTTTGATGTTCTGGCCGACCTGCGGCAAATCGACTGTGATATTCTGACTCTCGGTCAGTATTTACAGCCAACGTTGAAGCATATTCCCATGGCACGGTTTGTGCCACCCGAGGAGTTTGATGCCCTGGCGGCGCGGGCGCGCACGCTGGGCTTCCGCCAGGTGGTGGCCGGGCCGTTTGTGCGTTCGAGTTACCATGCCGATGAGATGGTGACCCCCCATGGCAGTGCCGATCCTGTTGCCTGATCTGGGCATGCCTCAGGCGCGGCTCAGCTTATGGTTTGCTGAGCCGGGGGACGAAGTGTACGCGGGCGACCGGCTAGTCGAGATTCTTACCGGGCCGGCAACCTTTGATGTGTCTGCCCCGGTGAGCGGACGTCTGCTCGAACGCCTCGCAGTGGTCGATCAAGCGGTAGTACCCGGCGATGTGTTGGGATTGATCGAGCCGAGCGAACCGGACTGAGGGTCGATGGGTTCGACTCGCTTGGTGGCCCATTCTATTTTAAGGGGAAGTCCGTCCCATCGTTATGACCCCCCGATTTCTTGCCCTGGACGGAATTGACGGCACCGGCAAGTCCACGCAGGTGCAGTTGCTGGCCGAATGGCTGCGTGCATTGGGTCAGCCGGTGACAACTTGTGTGGACCCGGGTGGGACGTCGCTGGGAGCACGTTTACGCACCCTTCTGCTGGACCATCGCGAATCGATGACTGTATGGACGGAGGCATTTCTGTTCATGGCCAGCCGTTCCGAGTTGGTCGCTCAGTTGATTCGCCCCGCGTTGGATCGCGGTGACTGGGTGCTCTCCGACCGTTATCTTCTGGCGAATGTGGTGTATCAAGGTTATGCCGGGGGACTGGATCCGGCGGCATTGTGGCAAGTCGGCCAGTATGCCACCGCGGGGATCCTACCGGCGGTCACGTTTGTGCTGGATCTGCCCGTGCAGCAGGCACTCGCTCGGCGTGGCCGTGATCCGGACCGCCTGGAAGCGCGCGATCAAGCCTTTCATGAGCGGGTCCGTCAGGGGTTCCTAACGGTAGCGGCCCAGGAACCGCAGCGCTATCAAGTGGTCGATGCTTCCGGTGACATCGCGACCATCCAGGCGGACTTGCGACAACGAGTGGAGTTGCTATGTTCGGCATCGGGTAAGCATGCGCGTGAGAACCGCACATGAGCTGGCGACAGATCCTTGGGCATGATCGGGTGCAGCACTGCTTTACGGCAGCCTGGCAACGTGGACGGCTTGGGCAGGCGTATCTGTTTGTCGGGCCCCGTGGCATTGGCAAAGCCCGCTTCGCCCGGGAACTGGCCAAGGCACTGTTATGTGAACAGAGCGGTACTACGCTGGAAGCCTGCGACCAGTGCCGTTCTTGTCGTCAATTCGACGCTGCCACCCACCCAGATCTACTCTGGGCCGCCCGGCCGAACGACAAACATGAAATCCCCATCGAGACCATTCGCGAACTTTGCGGCCAACTATCGCTACGCCCGGTCCGAGGGCAACGCCGCATTGCGATCGTGGAGGATGCGGATGATCTCAACGATGCATCGGCCAACTGCTTTTTGAAGACCTTGGAGGAACCACCGGCCGGGGCAATCTTGATCCTGATTGGCAGTGACCTGCAGCGACAACTCAGTACGATTGTGTCTCGCTGTCAGGTGATCCATTTTCATGCGTTAGCTCCCGCACTGCTTGATACGCTCTTGGCCGGGCAAGGGATTACTGAGCCAGAGCAACGCGAGCTTCTGGTGCGGTTAGCCGCGGGCAGCGTTGGGCTCGGTCTCGCGTTGCATGATCCAAGCATTTGGACATTTCGTGAACAGATGCTCGATGAGCTCAACCAGACTGCCCCCCGGTTTGTGACCCTGGCCAAGCGCTGGCAGCAGTTTATTGAAGAGGCAGGTAAAGATTCGGCCGCGCACCGTCAGCGAGCCATGCTGGTGCTCCGCATGCTGGTGGATTTGCTTCGACAGGCCAAGTATGCCCTGGTTCTCGAACGGACGGAGGATGCACGCTTTGGTCAACTCGGCGAGCGCTTGGGCCTGGAGCGGATCCTTCGCTGGCTGGACCGCACGTTTGAGGCGGATATGCATCTGGAGCGTCGGGTGCAGGTGGTTGTGGTGATCGAGGCCTTGCTGGATGCCCTAGGACGGGATCATCCGGCGATGCCGGCGTTACCGGCGGCAAGCCGCTAAACATGGAGAAATAGCCATGCGTTATGCACTGCTGATGCTCCTGGGTCTGACCGGGTGTAGTACCGCACCGATCGCCGATCTGTTGGACGTCACTCGTCCGGGTGGGTTACCACGCCGCGAGTTTCAAAAGATTCAGGGGGGTGTTGAGGGGGTACCTCTGGTGACCACGCCTGTGGTCGTTCCGCCGGCACCAGCACCTACCTTTGGTGAGCTAGGGCCACCGCCACCCGCACCAGTGCCAGGATTGTGAATGACCCCGCAGGCTTCAGATCGGGGATTGACTTTGTAGTGGGTTCGCCTTGGGGTGAGTCGCTCGGGGGTTCGGCTCAAGTGAGGTGCAAGGGACCAGCAGCTCACTCACCTTCAGGCTGCTTAATCGCACGAGCTTCTGAGCGAATTGTTTTGCCGCTGGCGGGGATGGCATGGAAGCGCTTGAGCAGCCCACCGGGGACTTCTTCGGAGAACCAAGTTTGCGTTTCGGTGTCTCCAGCCTCGACCTTGCCACGGGCCTTGTACCAGCGGGTCGCATATTCCTTGCCATCGACGGTGATGGTTTCCTCGCCCGTTTCATAGGTGCCAGGAGGTTGGCCCAACGTTCCCTCTTTCAAGGGGCGCGACACCCAACGCGGATGGCGAACCACGCGTGGCGCGGTCTCCTGGGTGGAGCCGTCGGGCAGGGTGACCGGGGCCTTGATTTCGACTTTAACACCCATGGCCGTCACTTGCAGGAGTGTATGGGTTTCCGTGGTTTCATATTTTTGCTCAGGCGCTTCGCTGAGGTGTACGATGTCGACGGAGGTACCGGGTTTAAACTTGGCCCAGTATTGGTAATCAGGATTCTCCACACGCTTGTCGGGATCGAGTCGCGTCGGCAGTTGGGCTTTGGGGAGCGATCCACCCTTCTCCTTGGCGAGCGCAACTTGGTTGGATTTGCGTTGTTGGGAAGAGCAGCCGAGGGCTAGGCCGAGGGTCAGCAGCACGATGCAATAGCGCATGGAATCAACTCGGGTAAGAAATCGCGTGGAAGTTGTTGGAGGAGGGTCACGGACAACAACTGGCAGTAGGGACGGAAAAACTGCGTGAGGGATGCCACGGAGTGAGGACCATCCTTCACGCAGTTTCAGCAGGAGGCTAGCCCTTAACGGCGACCTTCTTCACTTTCGATATTTTTGTCTTCTTGGGTGACCTTGGCCTTGTCGTATTCTTCTGGCGGCTTGGGCACTTCACTGCCACAGCCGACCAGAGCCAAGACGCTAAGCAGAAGACCAAATCGAATACCCTTTTGCATTCTCATCTCACTCCCAAAGCAGATCGCGATCAAATTTCGCCGTCCGGGATCACACCACCATCATCGATGACACACGCCCGCATGAACGCTTCCGGGCTGACCTGGAAGTTGATCGAGCGCACCGAGCCGTCGCCAAAGACGGCGTTGAGCACACCCGTGTGGGCCGAGCCGAAGTTACGCCGCCAGATGCTGCTGCCGCTACAGCCGGTCTCACCGGGGGGGAAGCAAGGCGGAGTCTGCTGCAGGCTGTTGTCCGGCGAAGGCACGAAGTGCCAGCGGACGCAATCCTCATCCCAACCGCTGTTGTTCCAACGCTCGTTGTCGCCGCCTTCGGCACCGTACCGGCCTGCGGCGATCGACTTCTCGGCGACCAGGATGCTGTTGGACATACCGTCGCTGAAGTCACCGATCTTCCGCCGACCACCACGCACCCCGTGCACGATGGCGCCGCGGCGACCACCGGTGTTGCCCTGGTTGGGGGTGGCGCGTTCGTCACCTTCAGGTCGCATGCCGATGTCCGGAGCCTGGATACCCAACGGGGGGGGCACGCCGAGGTAGATGTCATCGGGAGCACCTCCACCGAAGTACTCGAGCCGCGAACCCTGATAGAAGCCTGCGTTGCCGGCGTAGTCGTTGCGGCCGAATGAGCCCGAGCCATAGCCCTCCACCGCGCGGCGGCTGGGGCAGTAATAAATCTTGATCAGTGACTGAGCCACCAGGTCGTTGTTGATCCGGTTCGGCGGCGGGGTGCCGAAGTCGGCCAGACGAAAGACGTTTTCCTGCTCAATGTAGGGCAGAATCTTGAAGAAATGATTCCAGCCATCGGGGTGATCCGCGCTACAGCAAGGGGTGTTGCCGTAGGTCGGAGGAAACTCGTCGTACGCCGCGACGCCGTTGGTCCGCGGATCATTGTCATACGGACCTTCGGGAAAGTTGCCCAAGGCACTTTCGTAGTTCATGAAGGCCAGACCGATCTGCTTCAAGTTGTTTTGGCATTGCATGCGGGCAGCCGCTTCACGCACCTTCTGTACGGCCGGCAGCAGCAGGCCAATCAAGATAGCGATGATGGCAATCACCACCAACAGCTCAATCAGCGTAAAGCCACGACGATTCAACGAAAGCTTCATAGATGATCTCCGAGAGAACACGGCGCCGATCTCCTCGCCGGCACTTGTTATCATGGGTATCTTTAGCCGGTTTTGTGTTGATGTGTAGAGGCGCCGGCCATTTATTCTTAGATTTAATACTCCCTTCACACGATGCACTTAATTGCTCGCGTCAAGAACTTAAGAACCCGTTGGATGGCAACGCCACCCGAATGTTCGTGCGAATTGCCTCGGGTACAGTCTCAATAAAGTGAAGTTGTTGAACTTAGGAAGTCTGTGTAGTGGCGGAAACCGAGATAAAGGTGTTAACCACCTAATGGAAGAAGCATGAGAGTCGCGTCGCTTTGATGCTCCACCATGCCTGCCGGTTACAGGCTTTAGCACGAGTATCTACCAAGTCCCTGGTGAGCTGCCCAGGAGAGTACTGGTCATGCACCCATTGTCGGCTGAACTGTCTGACTCGCCGGGCGATTCGCAAGACTCATCGCCAGACACGTCGAAGATCTGCTGGCAGTGCGAGCTTGCGAATTGGATCCAAGGCAATCCCTTGCCACTCCCCACTCACCAACGAGGCGCACTCTGCATCTATATCTGTGATCTGGTCGAGCAGCCAAGGGGAGGCCGCATCGGCGCTGCCTGAGCAGAAATCAAATCCGCTCACGCCGCGAGGGATCTTCGGCAATCGTGACGGGGGCTGTGGATCCCGAGAGGGTCTACCCTCGTCGGTGCCTACACCCGACCGGGCTCGGCCATGCAAAAATATATTCGATATACGAATTATTGATTCAAACCGAGCCCGGCACGCGTCTTAATGGCATCTGCTCGTAACCCGGGCTTTGGCATCCCATCCAAGAAGGGCTTGCCTAGGGAAATCCAAGCCACATCGACAAACCTTCTGCACAAGAACGGGCTTTCTGCGGAATGAGCAAATCGCGTTCGCTGTCGCCAAATCGAGCGCCTCCATCGAATGGGCTTCCGGGTCGTCAACGCCATCAAGATCACTCTCAAGGAGCTTCGAAGTGATCACGACCGTAAGAGCTTGGTGAACTGCTGGAGGCTTGCATCGCAGTTGCGGAGGCTGATGGGAACCTCTCGTGCTACGGCCGGGCAAGACGGAGGCGATCGGAAGCAGTCGAAGATGTTGCCCCTGGCGTGCGCTCGCGTTGGCTCTCGACTGCAGGGCTGATCTCGGAGCTGAGGGGGGCAAACCCAGTTCCGTGAAAACCGATCCCTCAATCTGTGCACATCATTGGCTTGGTAGGCATTGGCTTGTGATCGCGGATGTTTCGGCCTTGGGCCGACTTCTCGCAGGGGTCGAACAGGGTTACTCTGGACAGGGAGACGCGGTTAGAAAAATGTACCAATGGTAGCAAGCAAACGAGTCCTCCCAATCAGGAGAAGTGCTGTGAGCACTGACAAGCGTATCGAAGAAATCCGCGACAAGGTGGCCTCGGCCGAGCGCCTAAGCCTCGAAGATGGTCTGTATCTCGAGGAATTTGCGGATCTGCATACCTTGGGCGAGCTGGCCAATCAGGTGCGCGAGCGCAAAAATGGCAACTTCACCTACTACAACGTGAATGAGCACCTCAACCCGACCAACATCTGCGTGTATCGCTGTACTTTTTGCGCCTTTCGCGCCGACCTCAAGTCGGAGAAGGGCTATGTCATGAGCGATGCGCAGATCCTAGACCGTGCCCGCGAAGCGCATGACCGCGGCGCTACCGAGCTGCACATCGTCGGTGGGCTGCACCACAAGCTGCCCTACGAGTGGTACTTGAATCTGATTAAGATCATTCATGAGGCCTATCCGCGGCTACATCTCAAGGCGTACACCGCGGTCGAGTGGGACTGGTTTGCCCGGATGACCGGCAGGACGACGCGCGATTTGTTGGCCGAGTTCAAGGAGGCTGGCCTGGGCAGCCTACCGGGTGGCGGCGCAGAGATTTTCCATCCCGACATCCGTCCCAAGATCTGCGAGCACAAGGCCGAGGCGGAGCCTTGGCTACGGGTTCACCGCGAGGCCCATGAGCTGGGCCTCCGCTCCAACGCCACCATGCTGTATGGACACATTGAGCAGCCAGTGCACCGGCTGGACCATCTGATCCGGCTGCGCGAACTGCAGGATCAGACCGGCGGCTTCCAAACCTTCATCCCGCTGGCCTTTCATCCCGATAACACCAATCTGTCCCACCTCCCCAAGCCGAGTGGACTGACGGACCTGCGGGTGATGGCGTTGAGCCGGTTGATGCTCGACAATTTTCCCCACATCAAGGCCTACTGGATCATGCTGGGCATCCAAACGGCACAGGCTGCGTTAAGCTACGGTGCGGATGATCTGGATGGGACGGTGGTGCATGAGAAGATTTACCATGACGCTGGCTCAGATTCGCCGCAGGAACTCACGGTCACGCAAATCCGCCGCTTGATAGAGGAAGCGGGTCGCGTTCCGGTCGAACGCGATACACTTTACCACGAGGTGGTCCGTTCGGGGGATGCCTGGACGTTGGGGCGAGCAATCCGCGTCGAGTTGCCGACGACTGCTTAGTCGACCACCTCCATCGAAGCTGGCTCGAGTGGCAGGCCCGTCACGGACTCCGGGCTTGCCACCGGTTGCTCAGCTGTCGGTAAGACAAGCAGGTACAAGAGGGGATTTTCTGGCGAAGCACATCGCGGGCCGAGTAGATGGTAGCCGTGCAACAGATCACGCGGGTACCAAAGCGACCGAGAGGGGGAAGGGAATAGACGAGGGGATGCTGGCCGAGGGCGGTTGTTTGCGGAAATCAACCAAGGCAACGGGCACGGCCAGCTCGCCAAAAGGGCTCACTTGGCCTTTTCTTCCTTTTTGGCGAAGTCGTCAGCGATCTTGGTGAGCTGATCGTTGCCAGAATCCTTCTTGAGTTTGTTGAGAAACTTCTTGATTTCGCTCTGATCGATGTGAGCATCGCCGGCCATCTTTTTCACCAGCTTCACATCTTCGTCATTAATCTTGTGCCCATCGGCGAGCAGGTAGTCTTGGATGGCCTTGAGCAGAAAGCGGTGAAACTTGGCGAAGTCGGCTTCTTTGTGTTTACGCATGACCGCCGAACGAACCTCGGTCAGAAAGGTCACTTCGGCGTGGACGATCTTATTGTCCGCGTAGAGGTATTTTTTGAGAAGCTTCAATTCGGTGTCATCGATCACGCCGTCGGCAGCAATGAGATCCCTGGCGAGGTCACGATACTCAGCCATGCTTGGTCCCCTTTGTTCGTACCTGGTGAATCGCGTTCTTGGTTCGACACGCCATTTAGACATAGTGCATTCGCGTGTTGGGCTATGCGGGCAACTACGCGAAGCATACCAAATGCCAAGATATCTGCATGCCCAACCTCCGGAGGAAATCCGGAAAAAACCGGTCGATTGGTCCATGCAAAAGGCACAATCGGCCGGGACTCGCACCAGAATTGATAGAAGTCGAGAGCCGAGACCAGGATGCAGCATCGCATGCGCGCCACAACCGCTGCGATCACGGGGAACCGACGGCCTCTGCCTCCTTGAGGCTAATCAGCCCATCGCCGTCGGCATCGATGCGGTTGAACAGGGGACGGGACATCAACCACTCACGCGGCGACACATCGCCGTCGGCATTGCGGTCTAGCTTGCGGAACCAGACCGGGCCTTGGGTCTGCTCCTTTGGAGCATCGGGAGTTCGGGGGTCGAACGGGCCGCCAACGCTGGCCGGAACCTCGCCACGCGCCGAACCGAGCTCGACCAGGCCACGAGGTCGAATAGCCGCTCGGGTCAGCGGTCCACCATCCGGGGTCAGGGTGCGGACACGACTGCTCAAGGTTCGTAGCTCGCGGAGACCGAGTCGGGCATCACCGTTTCGGTCGAGCAGATCAAACAAGCTCGGCTTCTGGGTGGCAAAGGTCAAGGCCAAGGGCAGTTCGCTGATCTGCTGGTGCACGCGGAAGTATTGCTGGAATTCTTGCTGGCTTAAGCGGCCGTTGGCATCATGATCCGCTCCGTCAAAAACGATGCGCAGAAATTGGAATTGTGGCCCAGCGATCTCCGCATCGGTGAGTTGTTTGTCGTGGTTGCTATCGGCCATGCCGAAGATTCCGGCATAGCGGCGACCGAGGTTTGCAGCGAGTGGTTTCGACTGCCCATCCACGCTTCGCTCGTAGCCCACGTGGAACGCGACGCTCTGTCCGGCGAGGTGGACGGTCAGCATGTCATCGAGCGGCTGCAGCGTCAGTGGAATCGGCCCACGGGCCAGGTCGGATGGGGGCGTCGTGCACCTGATCAGAGGGGGTGTGCTCGCATCGCCCAAGCGAAGCTCGACACACACATCCACGCCCGTCTGGCGCCAGTCAGCCAATTCCTCGACACACAAGCGCTGACTGTGATCGCGATCGAAGTGTCGAAACACCGATGACGGCAGGGCGAATTCGTTCGGATCTAACTGGGCATCCTGGTTCTGGTCGTACTTCTGCAGCAGGGTTTGCGTCAATTCCTTGGGCAGTGCTTTGGCGGGGGCGACCTCGAGCAGAGACTCGCGTGGACGCTCGGGTTCGTTTTCAGGGGTTGTGCGGCCCATCATCCCCGGTGTGGCCATCATGGCATTCGTGCGTCGAGCGGCCTGATCGGTCAGCTCACGGACGGTCAGGATCTCGTTGTCATCGGCATCACGGTCGGCCAGCAGGGTTTGGGTCCGGTTGAGTTCCTCGGCAGCCAACTTTTCGTCCTGATTGCTGTCGAGTAGGGCAAACATGGCCTCGGTGATTTGGTCGGCATTCTGCCCACTTGGCAATCCCGGTCGGATGCGAACCAGGTGCTGGGCCGCGGGGGCATAGTAGGCGATCAGTTCGGCAAAGGAGACCCGCCGGTCTTGATCGCGGTCGAGCTCGGCCAGTGGGACCGATTCGATGGCCGCGCGATAATAGAACTGACCCTGCAACAGCTGATCGACGCCCCGGGCGGAATAGACGAAGCGGAGTTCGTGGGCGTTGAGGTGGCCGCTGTGGTCGCGGTCAAAGTAATCAAACCACTGGCGAATCCGCTTCTGCCAGACTTGTTCGATGCTGGATTGCAGACGATCGATGTGCAGGCGGATTTTGACAGGCCGGGCATCGGCGAGGAACAGGACATCATAGGTGTGGACGACCCCAAGATCCTGCTTGGGCAGGACAAAGGGATCCAACTGGCGTTCCAACCCACCGGCAAAGTGCTCGGGCAGCATCCCGCTCACGCCACCGCGGGGGCGACTAGGATGTCGATCCCGCTCGAACGCCGGGGTGCCCACCAGGCTGGTCAGAAGCAGCCAGCCGATCAGACTCAGATTCATCATGCCAGCACCCCCTCGATCGGCTTGGCTTGCTTGTCGACAATGCGGATGGGACGGCCGATGTTCGAGTCATTGGTCTTCAGATAGTCGATGCCCAGAGCCAAACAGATGGTGGCCAGAAAATCGCTGACTTGGACGGGCCGTTCGCGGACTTCTTGACCGTCTTTGCTGGTCTTGCCGACGACCTGGCCGCCGCGGATGCCGCCGCCGCCCAGGACAGCGCTCCAGGCATTGGGAAAATGGTCGCGGCCATTGTTCCCATTGATGCGGGGGGTGCGGCCGAACTCGCCCATCCAGACGATGGTGGTGGTCTCGAGCAAGCCGCGTTCCTTGAGGTCGGTCATCAGCGTTCCCCAGGCCGGGTCGAGGATGTTGCTCAGCGTTTTGACTTGGTCGAAGTTGTTGCCATGCGTGTCCCAGCCGGCCCCAGCGCCGGGCACGCCGTTGAGTGTCACCTCGATGAAGGAAACGCCACGCTCGACGAGACGTCGGGCCAGCAGGCAGCCCTGGCCGAACAGGTTGCGGCCGTAGGCGTCCCGCAGCTTGTCGGGCTCTTCGCTGAGGTCGAAGGCTTTGGCTCCGGCCGAGCGCATCAGTTTGACCGCGCGGCGATAAGCCAGCCGATGGCTCTCCGCGAGGAGTCCAGGGTGGGACTGGGCGAACTCGTGTTGCATCTTCTGCAGCAGATCGAGGCGGGCAAGCGCATGCTCGCTGGGAATCTGCTTGGGGGCTTCGAGATCTTGGACCTTGAGCATCTCGTCGGTCTGTTCATTGGGGTTGTTGCCGAAGCCACGATTCTCGCCCACGATCAGCGGGGCGTACTTGGGGCCGAGAAAGCCCGGCAACAGGGCGGCCCGGTTGAACACCCGGAACGGAGAGATACTGACAAAATTCGGCAACTCGGCCTCGGGGTTGCCAATCTCCTTGGACAGTAACGATCCCAGGGTGGGGTACTGGATGGCCCCCATGGGCAGGTTCCCGGTGCGCATTAAATAGGTCGCCCGCCCGTGATCGCCTTCGCGGGTGGTCATGGAGCGAACCAGCACCAGGTCTTGAGCGTGGCTGGCAATCTTGGGCAGGTGTTCACTAATCCGAATGCCGGGGACCGCGGTGTCGATCGGCTTGAAGGGGCCGCCGTTGTCGTGCCCTGGCTTGAGATCAAAGGTGTCCGTCTGCGATGGGCCGCCGGCCATCCACAGAAGGATGCAAGCTTTCTGACGCGTGCCTTCTCGTGCGGTAGCGGCGGCAAGTTGCTCCATCCAGCCCGAGAGTGGCAGGCCCATGAGCCCTGCGCTGCCCAGGCGGAACCAGTCGCGACGTGTCAACATTGGTTGGAAGTTCGGCATGAGGAACACTCCTTGATTTGGCGGCGATTCAGACCAGGGAAAGACGATCTAGATCGGGGAGAGATGGCGGTCAGAGGGCGATCGCAGCGTGGCAGCATTCCCGTCCGCCGCGCTGTGAACCACCTGGGAGGCCTTAATGATTGGTCAGAAATTCGGTGCTATTGAGCAGCACCCAGAAGACATCGGCCAGGGCTTTCTTGGTATCACCCGAAGGTCCACCGGCTTCCACATAACCCAGGAAACGCGATCGTTCGGCTGAGGTGGGCATCCGGCTAAGTGTGTTCAGGAACAGGGCGTCGATTTTCTCAGCATTGCTGGCCAGTGGCATTTCGGCAATGGCGGTCAGATTCTGGCTGCGCTCCAGACTGGTCTGGGCAGTGACAAAGTCACCATTCATGAGCATCAACGCCTGCAGGATGGAAGTCTGCATCGCGGTGGGACGTTCTGCGGAGCCAAAGCGAACCCGAAAACGTTGTCGGGTGCCCTGGGCATAGAAATTATCGGCTTCGGGGTTTGGATCGCGAAAACCCGTGGCCACGACCAGGCTGTCGAAGAGCTGATCGTCGCTGAGTCCCTTGACGTTCATGCGGGCAAAGCGTTGCCAGTCTTGTTGGGCCGACTCCGTCAGGTGGCTGGACCGCTGATACGCTTCGCTGCGGGTAATGGCGCGAATGAGGAATTTCAGGTCGTAGTCGGCAGCGATCAACCCTTGGGCCAGGGCGTCCAGTATTTCGGGATGGCTCGGCGGGTTGTCTGGGCTCGGTTCATCGACCGGATCGATGATCCCGTAGCCGAAGAAGTGTGCCCAAAGCCGGTTGGCGGCGTTGCGGGCGAAAAACGGATTGTCCGGGTGGATCAACCAATCGGCGAACAATTCGCGTGGCATGGTCCCATCTTGCCACCGCGGGTTGGTCCCATCGAACAGCCGGGCCGAGACCATGCGGGTGGTCTCCGGCACGCGGATTTCGCGGAAAAAGGCATAGTCGTTGACCGATTTACTGCGGGGCCGGGGGAGACCCGCTTGCATATCGACAAAGAAGGCGGCGAATTCCCAAAACTGGTCCTGGGTATACTCGGCGAAGGGGTGGTCATGGCATTGCGCGCACTCGAGCTTGATGCCCATAAAAGCCCGGGTCACCGTGGCGGCAATCTCCTCGGGCTTGGAGTTGTTGGCCTGATAAAAATCATAGGGGAGGTCGCGGTCACGGTTGCGACGTGGACCCAGCGGCGGCAAGGTTAAAATTTGTCGGACCAACTGGTCATAAGGGGTGTCCTCACGCAAGCGGTCACGGAGCCACCGTTCCATATTGACCCCGAGGAAGAAGGTTTGCGCATCCTCATCGGTCTGGGGCAGCCAGTCGCGGCGGGTGATCGAGGCGAAGTGGTTGGCAAAGCTGGGTGTGCGGATCAAGCGATCGACCAGCCGAGCACGCTTGGCTGGGTGGGTGTCCTCAAGAAAATCGCGGACTTCGCTCGCCCGTGGGATGCGGCCGATCAGATCTAGATAGACCCTACGGACAAACGCGCTATCGCTGGCAGCGGGAGCTGGCTCGAGGCCGCGTTCGCTCCAATCCGCACGCAGGCGGGCATTGATCGTGCCCACAATTCGCTTGAGCGCGGCCTCCTGATCGAGTTGCGTGAGCGATTGGTTGAGATCGGAAGCAGTGATGGGTTTGCTCTGGGCCAGGAGATCCGTCGAAGCCGTCAGCCCCGCGAGGAGGCAGCCGACCGCCACTCCTAGGGAATCGAATCGGATCATAATGCGTTCCTCGGGAGGACATCCAACAACGATTGAGCGACCTCATCGACGACGAGGGAATGAAAATAGTTTAACTCGCTTCCCTTGATCTGACTAGGGAAGCGTTCGCGTATTCACCCGTCCGGTTCGGGCTGTTAGGCTGATCCGGAGGAGTTCAGAGTTGCTGGTCCGTTTTTTGGCAGGGAGACCTCGCGTGGCTCGACAGCAATCCCAGTCTTCTGCTGAAGGATCCACACTACCCGAGCGGATTGAGAGGGCGCTTGCAGCCCAGCGGTTCTTCGAAGCGATTCATCTGGGGCAGCAGCTGCTCGAGGAGGATCGCAGCGAAGCCGCGCAAAACCTGGTGCGCGAAGCGTATCGCCGCCAGATTGCCGAACTGGTTCGCAAACACCAAGTTCGTGAGGGGATGGTGACGCTGAATGCGGCTGCCCGCCTGGAGAGAGAGGAACCTGGTTGGCTTCGTGAGCTGGCTTTGTGGCATGCTCAGCTCGGCAACGTTTCCGGGGCGATCGAGCTGGTAGATCGCCTTGGCGATGAGGCGGTCTGGTCGGAGGTGATGGGCACACTGGTGGATCAACTGCTGGTCCAAACGCGGCCCGAACCGGAGCGGCTTCCCGCCGCGTTACAGCCGGATTTTGCCCGGGTCCGGCAAGCCTTTGAGCACTACCAGGCTGGCCGCGATGACGCGGTCAAGGAAGCTCTCCGGGAAATCCCGGCACGCTCACTCTTTGCCGACTGGCGGTTATTGCTCCGCGGCTTGACGGCGCGGGCGTCGGGCGAGCCTGCCTGGGCGACGGAGCATTTTCAACGGCTGCAGCCGAATCGTCTGCCCTATCGGCTGGTCCAGCTCATCCATCCGTCGGAGGAGGAGGGTGCGGCGAGCAACCCGACCAGTGGGAATGCGTCGCGACAGCGTCTGGCCCGCCGACTGCAGCCGAATTTCGAGTTGATTCAAGGGCTTCAACGCGTGGAGACGGCCATTCAACAGCGCGACACGCTCCAGCCAGCCTTTGCCAAATGTGCCCGACTTGTGTCGCAGTTTCGCGAGTCGTACCCCGCAGAGATTCAACGGTTGGCCCAGGTGATGTACTGGACGATCGGGCAACGCGGACGGCCGGAGGATCTCCGCCGCTTCACCCGGGTGTTCGGCCCATTGCCGGAGGATCCCCAGTTTGCTCGGTTAGAAGCGGTGATCCTGGAAGGTACCGAGCAATTCGAGCAAGCGCACGAACGCTGGCAGCAGTATGAGCGTTTTATTGCCAGCCATCTCGACCGTTGGCCGGAAGAGCAAGGCAAACTGGCCCGGGCCATGATTTGGCTACGGATGGGGGAGAATGCTGTCACTTGTGAGCCAGAGGAGTCGGAGCAAGAAGAGAGTTTCACCAGTTGGTGGAATGAAACATTCCGGCCGCCACCGTTGAGCCCGGATGCGCGTACCTGCTTTCGCACCGCCATGGAACTGGCTCCCGATTGGGTCGAGCCGGCGGTCGCGTTTGTCCGCCACTGTCTGAACGCGGACGACCTCGCACCGATCGGTCCGTATGTTGTCGACTTGACTCAGCGATTTCCCGATCACCTGATGCTGATCTCACAACTGGCTGTGTATCATCAGCGGCTGGGCGAACTCGACCAGGCCGTCGACTTGCTCCAGCGTGCGGAACGGATCAATCCATTTGATCAGGCGTTAAGGCAACGGCTCGGGCGGACCTTGGTGGCCCAGGCACGCAGTCAGGCGGTCCAGAAGGC
Source organism: uncultured Alcaligenaceae bacterium (assembly GCA_964410665.1). Lineage (GTDB taxonomy): Bacteria > Planctomycetota > Planctomycetia > Gemmatales > Gemmataceae > CAYPIE01. The sequence continues at coordinate 2,387 of CAYPIE010000090.1, read as the reverse complement.
ATTCGACACGGCACGTCAGACCTTGGAGGCCGCCACCCCATTGTTGCCGGGTGACACGGATCGGCGGCTGTTGCTCTGTTGTCGGGCCGTGCTGGCACTGAAGGAAGGGGATTCGGAGACCTTCACCCAGCTGCGCGAGCAAGCGCTGGAGGCCCCCGAGCGACGGCACGAGGCCAACTATCGGCTGATGGTCGAGGCCAACCAGATGAACCTGCCGCGCGGAGTGCGCGGCAGCATCGACCAGTCCTACAAGGAGACCACCGCGGCCAGCCTCACCTGGGCGGAGATCGTGCCGCTGTTAGCGGCATTTGCCGGTTATCGCCAGGAGGCCGCTGTGTATCGCGGTGCCAAATCGCACGAACAAAAGCTGCGCGTCAGCCTGAACAAGCTCCTGAAGAACAAGAAGAACCTCGATGAGCATGCCTTGGTCTGGGTGTGTAGCCTGGCCCTGGAGCTCCGCTGGTTAAACCTTGCCCGCGACTGCATCAACCTGGGGGAGAAGAAGTTCCCAGCCAACCCCCACTTCCCTTACTACCAGGCAGTGCGATTCCTCAACCACACCCGGCGGAGTCGCTACCACATCGAGCGCGCCCTCAAGGCGGCACAGAACAAGGCGCAGCAACAGCCGCGCAGCCCGGAAATGGAGGCCCTGTTGGCCCAGATCAACGAACGCTTCGAAGAGCTGGAAATCAAGAGCCCCGACCCGTTTCGTCTGCTCACGCTGATGAAAATAATGACGGAAGAGGGCCGCGAGGACTAAGCGGTTGGGGAGCGAATTTGAGAGGATGGCAGACCCTCGAACCGTGATCCATAGCCCACCATTTCCACAATTTTTCATAACTCGCTCCTTGTCCTTGACAAGGGCGTCGTTATCATATCCCCATCAATATTTTGCAGCGTCAGGATCTCCCGTGAAAGATGGAGTCCGTCGAATCATTCGATGTGACTGTGCGGAGAGCGTCAGGATGTCGAAGCCCTTTTGTGTCCCTCGGCCGGGTTCGGAACGCCAACGTTCAACCCAGCGGCTGACCATTGGAAAACTAGAAGACCGGGTCACGCCGACGACCGTCTCGGCCGACCCGGTGATCAACGAGTTCGTGTTCAACCATGCCGGGACCGATGACATGGAGTTCGTCGAGATCTTTGGCAGCTCGGACACCGACTACTCCCACTTCACCATTGTGCAAATCGATGGAGACGGGCCGTTCGTCGCCGGCACGATTGATAGCGCGGATCCGGTTGGGTCGACCGACGGCAATGGGTTCTTCACCACACCGTTCTCGACGAACAAGTACGAAAATGGTGCGGTCACCCTGCTGCTGGTCGAGGGTTTTACCGGCAGCGTTGGTCAAGACCTGGATACCGACAATGATGGCACGCTGGATGGGAAGCCTTGGAGTCGCATCGTCGATCGTGTGGCGGTCTTCGATACGTGGAAAACAAAATTTACCAAGAACGTCAACAAATTCGATGCCGGTGGCAACTGGACCTATGCCCAGGTGGTTCTGGCTCCTGGCTTCGGCGGTGACCCTTCGGTCGTTGGCGGCGCTTCACGCATTCCCGGTGAACACCTTGGCACGCCGACGACCGAACCGAGCGATTGGACGCGCAACGACTTCGACCAAGCAGGCTTCGCCGGTGAAACGGGCACACCCGAGGATGAGGAAGCGCTTAACACCCCCAACGCGGACAACGTCTTGGCTTCGACGCCTGCCCCGATGGGTGACGCTGTGATCAAGGACGGGTTTCTGGTGGTCACCGGCACTCAGCAAGATGATCATATCTATATTCGAACTTTAGCTGGAGGACGCAAGGTTCGGGTGCGGGCGGACTTCCTGCCCAAGGGGCGGCAGGACTTTCGAGTTGCTCCCATCGACCGAATTGTGGTCGATGCCTTGGCTGGTCATGACAAGGTTGTCGTCAGTGCGAATACCCACCTCCCGACCCTCCTCTTTGGTGGCGAGGGGGATGACTTTCTCCGGGGTGGTCGAGGCGTCAATGTCCTCTCCGGTCAAGCCGGCAATGACTATCTGCGTGGCCTTAAGAACCGGGACATCTTGATCGGTGGTTTCGGCTCGGACGACCTCCGCGGCCGGCCCGGGGACGATCTCTTGATCGGAGGGAGCTTTCTCTACGAGAGCAACACGCTGTTGAATCAGAGCGTGCTGACCTCGCTCGGCCTAGTTTGGGGCGACAAGGACTTGGTCTTCGAAGAACGCGTGCGACAGGTGACCATGGAGGGCTTCGCGGTCACGTTCCCGGATTCTACGGCGACGCGCGTCGTTTTGTACACGACCACGATCACCGATGATGGTGACTCGGATTCTCTGCTTGGTCAGCAAGGTTCCAATCTATTGTTGTCGTAAAGTGATGAGTAAAGTGATGAG
>CAYPIE010000089.1:21900-24163 GCA_964410665.1 uncultured Alcaligenaceae bacterium | reverse complement strand
CGGGGTTGGTGCTGGGCAGCACTACCACGCAGGATGTGACGATCACCGACAACGACTTCCCAACGGTCGACCTGTCAGTAAGTACCACGGCCGGTAGTGAGGCGGATAGCACCGAAATCACGGTGACGGTGACCGCCAGTGAAGCGATGACCAGTGCTCAGACGGTCGAGGTGGTGCTCAGCGGCACCGGAGTCACGGCCGAGGATTTCACGGACGGCACGGTCAGCTTCGTGGATGGCAAGGTCACCATGGAGATTCCGGCTGGAAAGACCACGGTCTCGTTTACAACGAATGTCAACGACGATCTGCTGATCGAGGGTGAGGAGACGGCGATCTTCTCACTGATGAACCCGTCGGATGGCATCGAGCTGGGCAGCACCACCACGGTCGAGGTGATCATCACCGACAACGATGTGGCCAACAAGGTCACGATCGCTCCGACCCTCAATGGTGCGGAGCCGGGTACCAATGGCCAGTTCACCGTCAGCCTGGGCGAAGCGGCCGTCACCGACACGGTGGTCAGCTACAGTGTTAGCGGGACGGCCTCACCCGACGCCGACTACACGGCGCTGACCGGGACGGTGACCATCGCGGCCGGGGAGCTGTCGGCGACAATTGAAGTCGCCGTGCTCGACGATCTGGACATCGAGGGAGCGGAGACGGTGGTGGTCACCCTCACCGAAGTGACAGGTGACGCCAACGTGTCGCTGGGCTCGATGACTCAAGCGACCATCACCATCGCGGACAATTTGCCGATGCTTTCCATTGGTGTTGGCTCAAGCACGACTGAGGGCGATCCGGCGGACTTCTCTCTGTTCCTCGATGCGGACTTCACCAACGGAGTCAACCAGCCGATCACGGTCCGGGTGCAATTGGTCGCGACCGACGACGACAGTCCAGCAACGCTTGGCACGGATGTGGCCTTCGACAGCGATGGAGCGACCCAGATTGATGTCACCATTCCGGCGAACACGGCCTCGCCGTTCAGCGGGCCGCTGGTCCTGTTCGACGATACCGAAGTTGAGAACTTCGAGACCTTTGATCTGCAGATCATCGCGGCGAATGTCGGCACTGCGATCGACTCGACTGCCCTGCAGATTCCGTTTGACGCTAGCCTCGCCAATGGGGGGATTCTTGACAACGATGAAGACACCGGCGGAGGTATCGCCCCGACTGCCGAACTGATCGTCTCCAATGTTCAGGATAATTCCAACCCGGTCCAGGCGACCTTCCAGCTCATCAACGTCGTCGACGAGGATTCGAGCGAGTTTTATTTCATCTTTGCGAAAGGTGAAACGGAGTTTACGGAATTGGTAAACTCGCCGCTCGATCAATTCACTTCGAATGAAAAGACCTTTACGTTCGAGCCGGGCTACGAGGGAGTGATCTACGCTCGGGTGCTTGATCGGGATGGCAACTTCAATGACTACAAGATGAATGTTATTATTGGTGACCATCTCGGGAACCTGCTCGAGGGCACCCCAGAGCAGGATCTGATTGTCGGGATGAGTAATAACGATACCATCTACGGTTTCGGGGGCGATGACTACCTTGTAGGTAGCTCTCAAGAGGATGAACTCTACGGCGGCGAGGGTGACGACACCTTGATCGGGGCTTCGGGCAAGGACACCCTCAGCGGCGGACCGGGCAATGACTACCTCGACGGTGGTTCTCAGAATGATGAGCTCGTCGGCGGCGAGGGCGAGAACACTCTGATCGGAGCTTCTGGCAACGACCTCCTCACCGGTGGGCCCCAAAACGACCTGCTCCAGGGTGATTCGGGTAAGGACACTCTGATCGGCGGGGAAGGCGATGACACGCTCGATGGTGGCTCCAACAACGATACCCTCAGCGGCGGACCAGGCAATGACCTGCTCGACGGTGGTCACAACAACGACATCGTCGTTGGCGGCTTGGGCGACGACACGCTTATCGGCGAGTCCGGCAGGGACACCCTCGTTGGTGGGGAGGGCGACGACACCCTCGAAGGTGGTTCTGGAAGAGACAGCCTCCTCGGTGGCGAAGGGAATGACCTGCTCAATGGTGGCAGCAGCAGGGACACCCTCAACGGCGGGGAGGGTGACGACACCCTCACTGGGGGCTGGGGCTCGGACGTTTTTGTGTTCGTGGCCAGCTCAGGCAACGATACGGTCACAGACTTCGGCAAGGGCAATGACAAGATCGACCTGAGGGCCTTCGCCTACTTGGACGAAGACGACTTCGAAGATTTCGACGATGACGATGACGATGACGATGACGATGA
>CAYPIE010000089.1:10458-21800 GCA_964410665.1 uncultured Alcaligenaceae bacterium | reverse complement strand
ACGAAGACGACTTCGAAGATTTCGACGATGACGATGACGATGACGATGACGATGATGATAGTCGAGTCAAACAGGTGGGTGATGATGTTGTGATCGACCTGTCGCCGAATCAAACGGGCGATCAGACCATCCTACTGTTGGGGGTCGATATCGAAGACCTGGATGACAACGATTTTATCCTGGATGATTGATTCATTGTGAACTTGTAACGCTCCAACCGGAGCGTTACATTCCGCGGGGGTAGCATGGCCGACGCCCAGCAAGGTCATGCTACCCCCGTTTGTTGATGGCTAGGGACGGTGAGCGAGTACGTAAGCGACTCGGGGTTCGCCCGGGCATGTGCGTTGTGGACCGGTCGTCCATAAATGACCTCGCGGGCCGCAAGTTCAAGCAGCTCGCCGCTTTTGCCCGGCATGACGCGGTACCCGCCGCGTCATGCGGAGCTTTGACCGTCAAGGATGGTGCTTGCAAATTCGCATTTTTTCATAATAAGAATCTTCTCGCTTCGGCATCGGTACGGTCAAATCGTAAATGGAGTAGAAATTCATCTGCAAATCCAGAGTTCCTCAGTGACCGCAGCGTTTTCGTCTCACGCGTGTGTGCAGTTGCCGATGGATCGCGCGGTTCTCTGATTGCAGGGTCGATCAGGGGCGAACTGTTAGATATTTATACTTTCTAGTGATGTTTCAAATCGAGATCTCGTCTTATCTTTCACCTGTTTTTACCAGTTTCCCTGGGGGCTTGCCGACGTGGGGGCATGTAAGGGATTTTCTGAACATTTGCCCAAAGGGTGCGGTTCAGCACATCCGCGATTATTCTGGGAAGAAGTGAGCGGATGGATTGCCTCATCGTCTTGGAGGTGCCCGGATAGCGCAGAAGCAAGGGAAGAGAATGGGGAATACATTCTAGAGCTCACGATACTGAATATTTTGAAAATAGCGAATTTCATCTTGGTTTTTCTGGGGCCTGCGTTAAGGTAGATATCACCCCCGATGAAAAATAATGGTTTAAAGCAGAATCCCGCCGCTCGCACCCTTGGGAGCAGGAACGGTGTTGGTAGGTTGTCCGTGCATTCGGAACTCCTACCGTGGGTCTGCCTGAGAACTTTCTGTATCTAGAAGCAGAATTTTGATGATTGCATCATCCCGTTCCAGTATTCTCTGATGGAGTTGCTTTGCTGATGCTTTCCCATGACCCCCACACTCCACGTAAGCGTTCCAACAAGACTCGCAAACCCACGAACGCGTTCCACCCTCACGTCGAGTTCCTCGAGGACCGCACCGTACCCTCGATCACCCAAACCTTCGACCAGATCCCGCTCGAGGGCTTCGGTGCCAGCAATGCCACCTCACTCCAGTTCGGACCCGACGGCCGTCTCTACGTCTCCCAGCAGAACGGCTTGATCAAGGTCGCCGACGTCACCAACGACAGTGATACCTGGCAGGCTTCCAACATCGACGAGATCGACCTGATCCAGGGCATCCCCAACCACAACGACGACGGCAGCCTCAACCAGAGTGTGAACAACCGCCAGGTCACCGGGATCTCCGTTGCCGGCACTGCCGAAGATCCAATCCTCTATGTCACCTCGAGCGACCCGCGCATTGGCGCTGGCGGCGGCGGGAACGACAACAACCTGGATACCAACTCCGGGATCATCAGCCGCCTCACCCAAACCGACACCGGCTGGGAGAAGGTCGACCTAGTCATCGGTCTGCCGCGTTCCGAAGAGAACCACTCGACCAACGGCTTCGACATCCGCACCGAGTTTGTCGACGGCCAACAACGCCAGATCATGTACGTCGCTTCTGGCGGCCACGCCAACAAGGGCGCCCCCTCGAACAACTTTGCCTACCTACCAGAGTACTACTATTCCGCCGCCATCCTCCGCATCGACCTGACTCAGCTCGAGCAGATCGAACAAGACCTGCTCAACAACGGCGGGCTCAAGGGCGGCACCGATTACGTCGACCCCTACGTCTACGCACTGCCGACCCTCGACGACCCCACCCGGGAGAACGACGGCCAGGGCAGAGACATTGTCCCAGGGGTCACCGGCGAGACCAACGCCGAGGCCGCCGACACCTTCGGCGGCAACGACGGCCGTAACCAGGCCAAGTACGACCCCGACGGCCCGGTTCAGATCTACTCGACCGGCTACCGCAACCACTACGACGTAGTCATCACGGAAGCCGGCAACATCTACACCTTCGACAACGGTCCCAACAACGGCTGGGGCGACGAGCCCATCGACGTCAACAACGACTACGTCACCGACTCAGCTCAGGTTGCGACCAACCGGCCTTCCGATGAGAAGCTCGCGGACAACCCTGCCAACACCGATACTGACCCGACCAACAGCGACTCGGCATTTGATAACCTGCACTTGGTGACCGATGGGTTCTACGCCGGGCACGCTCACCCGACCCGAGCCTCGGGTGCGGCTTCCGAGCTGTACGCCGCGGTTAACACCACCGACCAAGGCACTCCGATCGGCTTCACCACCCAGCTCACGGCCGACAACGACACTCCGACCTTACTCGACGACCTCCCAGCTGACTGGGACTCCATCACAGGTGGCAACGTCAACCCTCAGGAAGGTGTCTGGATCGCACCCGCCCCGAACAAGTCCGCCACTTTCCAAAAGGGTCCCGATGGTTCTTTGTATAGTATTAACAGCTCCTCCAACGGTCTGACCGAGTACACCGCTGACGGGATTGGGGACGGTGGCCCGAACACCGAGTACCTCGCGGTTGTCTCGTTCAACGGCGACGTTACCCTGTTCGAGATCACCACCGATGGTACCCAGACCGGTACTAGCGTCACCGACGCCAAGGCGATCGACGTCGGTGGCCAGACTCTTGACATCACTGCCCTCGGTAACCAAGGCATTCCCGGCAGCAACGGCGTCGGCGCCGGCACCATGTTCGTTCTGAAAAGAGCCCAGGGCGAGATTGTTGTTCTGGAGCCAGGCACGCCGCCGACTCCTGACGACGACGCCGACAACGACGGCATCCTGGACATCAACGACCCGCTCCAGTTCGACCCCAACAACGGCACCAACACCCTTCTGGTCGGCGGCGAAACCCTGTTCTGGGACTTTAACCCCGGCGGCAACAACTATCCCGGCGGCAATGACGGCTCTGGCGTCGGTGGTGAGGACGGCATCGGCCTGACCGGCTGGATGGTCAACGGAGTCGACGAGATCAACGACCAGCTCGACGATACCCCGCTGATCGACCTGGACAACACCATCCGCGGCGGCGCCCCGGGCATCTTCCAAATCAAGAGTGTTACCGAGGGTGACGCTCTCGGATCCGAGAACTCCCAGAAGGATGCTATCCAGACCGGCTTCCTGCCCGCGGCCAACGTCCAGGACTTCACCATCGCGGTGCCCATCTTCAACCTGTTACCCGACGCGAGCACTTTCGAATCCTTCGGGTCCACCGGCATCGCCCTGGGCACCGGGGATCAGTCCAACTACATCAAGTTCGTGATCGGGGCTGACGATACCGGCGAGAAGCTGCAAGTGGTCCACGAGGAGGGCGATGTCGTCCTGAGCGACCAGGCGGAGAGGAACATCGCTGACCTGTTGGCCGACACGGTGAATAACAATATCCTCGAGCTAGGCTTCAAGGTCGACCTGAGTGATCCGCAAGCGATCACCGTCCAGGCCCAGTACCGCTTCGCCGAAACCAGCGCTGGGCTCGCCGGCGCCCCGATCCTCGTCGGCGACCCGATCACCCTAGCCGCTAACAGCCCAATCGCCCAGGCCCTCCGAGGCGAGTACGAAGTCGAAGGCCAAGCCAGCGCCCCCGTGGTGACGATGCTCGCCACCTCGCGCGGCGATCAGGCGCCATTCACCGCCGACTTCCTCGAACTGACCATCACCCCCACCGAGATCCCGGTGGCACCCGAGGCCGGCGACGATGAATTTTCCACCGGTGTCAACCAACCGTTGATCATCCCGGTGGCCGACCTGCTCGCCAACGACAGCGACCTGAACCCGACCGACATCCTGAGCGTCACGGCGGTGTCGAGTGCGACCAATGGTGTGGTCGAACTCAACAACAACGATACCCCCGGCGACACAACCGACGACTTCGTTGTCTTTACGCCCGACGCGGACTTCGAAGGCCTGGCCAGCTTCAACTACGCGATTTCCGATGGGACCTTCCCCGACATGGCCAGCGTCGAGGTCACCGTCTCTAGTACCCAACTGCTCTACCGCGTAAACACCAGCAACACAACCCTGGCCGCCCTGCCGGGCTCGGAGTTCGACCCCGACGGCGACGTCGACTGGGTCGGCGCCGGCGATAAAGGGGCTCAGTCCGGTGAAGGCTTCTCGGTCAACACCGGCAACGTCTCCACCCACAACATCACTGGTCGTGACAGCGGCGACTACGCCGTCCCGGACTACGTGCCGCAAGCGATCTTCGCCCAGGAACGCTGGGACCCGGGTTCTGCACCGGAGATGGAGTGGGCGTTCGACGCCCCGACCGACGGCACCTACTTCGTCAACCTATTCATGGGCAATGGCTTCGGCGGCACCAGCCAGCCGGGCGAACGCGTCTTCGATATCTCGATCGAGGGGAATCAGGTCGAGAACGACCTCGATCTATCCGCCACGCTCGGCCACCAGGTCGGCGGCATGTTTACCTATGAGGTACCCGTCACCGATGGCACCCTCAACATCCTCTTCGAGCACGTGGTCGAAAACCCGCTGATCAACGGCATCGAAATCCTTGGTCCAGCCCCAATCCCGGTTCCCAAGGTATCGATCCTCGGCGGTGACCTGCCTGTCGCCGAGGGCGCTGGTTCGCTGACGATCTCGTTCGGAACCGATGTGACGTCCACGGACCCCATCGAGGTTTCCTTCCAGATCAGCGAGGGCTCGGCGAAGGCCGGTCAGGATTATGCCTACACCGACGGGGTGCTCGACGCCGGGGTCTACACCGGCACGGTGACCATCCCCAGCGGCTCATCCAAATCCATCGACATCAATATCCTGCAAGACACCGATGTTGAGGTGCCTGAGGACTTCACCGTCACCATCACTGGGGTGAGCGACAACGCCAACATCGGGACTGCCTCCGCCACATACACGATCCAGGACGATGATGTTGAGGCTGGCTTGCCTGGCGATGTGCTCTACCGCGTGAACACCGGCGGCCCCGAGCTCGAACCCGCCGACGGCATCGGCCCCGTTTGGTCAGCCGACACCGGCACCTTCGGCAACGCCAGCAACAGCGACTACCTGGTGGCGATGAGCACCGGTGGCAGTACCTTCGGTTCCGGCGGCAGCAACGGGGTCCCGGTGACCGCCGACAACCTCGACTCTAGTGTCCCCGCCTCGGCTCCCGTGGCCCTGTTCAACACGGAGCGCTACGACGCCACCTCCGCCCCTGAGATGCTCTGGGAGTTCCCGGTCGCCGAGGGCGACTACGTCGTCAACCTGTTCTTCGCCGAGATCTTCAACGGCATCACCGCGGAAGACAAGCGCGTGTTCGACGTCGAGGTCGAAGGGATGGTCCCGCCGGAGTTCGACGACGTTAACGCCTTTGACAACTATGGCGCTGGTGTTGGCTTCATGCTCACTACCTCGGTGAACGTCACCGACGGCTCGCTGTCGCTCGAGTTTATCCACGGTATTGAGAACCCGGCCATCAAGGGCATTGAGATTCTTGTCGCGGATGATTCCGGGCTTCCTTCGGACAGCGTCGACGGCGTCCCCGCGGCCGGCCTCGACTTCTCCGGCGACCGCTTCAACCCGACTACCATCGACCTCGCCGAAGGCACGACGACCATCGTCTCCACCCAACAAGGCGACCCGCGCGACTATGACTACTTGACCTTCACCGTCCCCGAGGGCTCGGTGCTCACCGCCATCAACCTGGTCGACTTTGACGATTACGACGACTCGCTTAGCAACGCCACCTTCCTCGGTATGCAGGCAGGAGCCACCTTCACCGAAGACCCGGCCAGCCCCGACGCCGGGAACCTCCTCGGCGGGGTCGTCTTCGACGAGAGCATGGTGGGCGACAACCTCCTTCTCGATATGGCCGACGGCGATGCCTTTGGCCAGTCCACGATGGGCCCATTCGACACCCCGCTGGCGGCCGGCACCTACACCCTGTGGTGGAGCCAGAACGGTCAGGCGGCCACCTCGACCCTCGACTTTGTCGTCGAAGCTGCCCAACAGGGGGTGGCCTCGGCGACCCTGGCGATCAACACGGGAGCCGACATCGGTGCCAGCACCTTCGGCAATGGCTCCTTTGTGCTCGAGAACACCGGCGAGGTAGACATCGAGTCGGTCGTGATCAACCTGGGGAATTCGATCTTGCCGAAGATCGTCTTTGACCCGGCGGGGACGGCCGGCGACGTAACCGCCAAGGGGCTGCAAGCCAACTCCGGCGCCACTGCCACCGGTTACGTCACCCCGACGGACAATCTTGTCGATCCGTTCTCCGAGTCGTTCGGTAACGGCGGCTTCCTCGAGGCTGCTCTCACATTCAACGACTTTAACATGGGTGAGAGCTTCGCTTTCAGCGTCGATATTGACCCCGCCAACATCGAGGGCCAAACCGGGTCCGGCGGTCAGGGTTCCGTTTCGGGTGCCGAGCTGATCGGCTCGAATGTCACCGTCACCTTCGCCGACGGCACCGTGCTCGAGGGCCAGCTGTTCAGCGACGGCAGCAACGGCGGCGCCGAGGCGGTGTTCACCGCCAACCCGGCCGACCCGCTGACCGTCGAGGTCCTGAACGTCAGCACCGCCCCCGACGGCAACAACTTCTACGGCCAGACTGCCCAGGTCACCAACGCCTCCCAGACGGTCAAGGTCACCGGCACCCCGGGCCAGGCCGTACAACTCGTCGTCATGGAAGCCAGCGGCGAGCCTGGCGGCGTCGTCACCAGCCTGGATCCGTTCGAGGCGAACCAGGCCGAGCAGGTCACCGTCCTTGACGGTGTCCTGGATTCCAACGGCGAAGCCGAGTTCCAGATCACCTTGACCAACACCGCGGGCTCCGACACGGACATCCAAGGGGTCAACCTGATTGTCGCCGCGCCGGTGGATCAGGGGACGGTTGCCGGGCCAGTGAGCGATTCGATCGCCTTGCAGCTGGTCGACCCCGTCATCCCGACGGTCGACCTATCGGTGAGTACCACGGCCGGTAGTGAGGCGGACAGCACCGAAATCACGGTGACGGTGACCGCCAGTGAAGCAATGACCAGTGCTCAGACGGTCGAGGTGGTGCTCAGCGGCACCGGAGTCACGGCCGAGGATTTCACCAACGGGACGGCCAGTTTCGTGGATGGCAAGGTCACCATGGAGATTCCGGTTGGAGATACCACGGCTTCGTTTACCACGAATGTCAACGACGATCTGCTGATCGAGGGTGAGGAGACGGCGATCTTCGCGCTGATGAACCCGTCAGATGGCATCGAGCTGGGTAGTACCACCACGGTCGAGGTGACCATCACCGACAACGATGTCCCGGCCTCTGGCACTGTGCTCTTCCGCGTCAACGCCGGCGGTCCGGAGATCGCCGCGACCGACGATGGTCCGGCCTGGGGTGCGGACACTGCCACCGGCAACAGCCCGTACCTCGCGGATCCGGGAAGCAACAATACCACCGGGTTTGCTGCGGTGGAGCCTGGCCCGAACGTCCCGAATTCGACGCCTGGACAGATCTTCGACACGGAACGCTGGGACAACAAGGGTGGCACGACCATGCAGTGGGCCTTCGGCACCGACCTGCCGGACGGTGAGTACGAAGTGCGGCTGTACATGGGCAACGGCTTCGCCGGCACCAGTGTCCCCGACCAACGCGTCTTCGACGTCGCGATCGAGGGCTCGGTCCCGGTCAACCTGATGGACGTCGACTTGTCGGCGCAGTTTGGTCACCAGGTCGGCGGCCTCATCAGCAACGTCGTCGAGGTCACTGACGGGACCATCAATCTCGAGTTCATTCACGAGCCGAACAAGAACAACCCGCTTGTCAACGCCATCGAGATCATCCAACTCGAAACCACCACCGTGCCGACGGTGAACCTGTCGGTGACGCCCGACGCCGGCAGCGAAGCCGAACTGACCTTGATCACGGTGTCGGTAACCGCCAGCGAAGCGGTCAGCGGTGACCAGACGGTGACGCTGGACCTCGCGGGCAGCGTCGAGGCCGCGGACTTTGAAGGGCTGACGATCCCGAACACGTTGACCATCCTGGACGGGCAGACCGAAGCCTCGATCAGTTTCCCCGTCTACGACGATGACCTTCCCGAGGACGAGGAGACGGCCACCTTCACGATCAGCAACCCCAGCGCTGGAATCGTCCTGGGCAAAGACTCTGCCAGCGTGACCATCACCGACAACGACGAGCCATTCACTATCGATGCAACGGTCGAAGTCAGCGGCTCCACGACGTTCGGTTCCAGCTCGCTCACCATCAGCAACAACTCGACCGGCAACGTCACGATCAAGAGCGTGACCTTTGACATCGGCACCGCGATCTTGTCCACCGGACTAGACCTGACTGGCGGCGAATTCCTCGGTGCGGTTTGGGACCCGACTGCTGAAGCCGGCGACGCCGGCGGCCAGGGGCTCAAGTTCGCCAACAACGACGTCGGCTTGGTTGACGAGGACGGCATCGTGTTGGCTCCGGTTACGAGCGGCAGCGGCTACATTGGTGACCCGGAGAACTATCCGTTCACCGAGCAACTGCCCGGAGGCGATAACGCCACCCCCGGCGGCTTCAAGGTCATGACCCTCAACTTCAATGACTTCGTCGCCAATGGGACCTTTGTCTTCGGCGTCGACGTCGACCCGCAGTCGATCCAGAACGCCTCCGGCACCGGCCAGGCCGGCGCTGTCTCCGGCGGAGAAATCGCCGGCACGACCGTCACCATCACCTTTGACACCCCGGACGGCGAGGTCACGGTCACCCGCCAACTCGAGCTGACTGGACTGAACAATTCAAAGGCAAACTTCGATGAAAGTGAAGCGTTACCTGCTCCCGAGCTGACGATCGACGGCCTGATCAACGCCGAACGTCGAGCCACCACGGCCGAAACGACACACACCGTCACGGTCACCGGTGCTCCAGCCGGCAGCACTGTCGAACTCTATCTCATCGACGCCTCGGGTTACGAGAAGCACGCTGGCAACGGCAGTGAAACCGTCCCGCAGGACCCGTTCCACGCCAACCAGTTCGACGCCACCCCGACGGTTCTCTCGGGCACGGCTGACGCCAACGGTGAGGTCACTTTCCAGATCGACATCAGCAACGGTGTCAACGGCGCGGCCCCGGCGACGATCGACGACCTGTTCTTCCTGGCGGCCGGCGTAGTCGACGGCGACGGCAACCTTACGAGCCAACTCTCCCAGGGGGCTGAGCTGCGTCTGGTCCCAGAGGTTTCGGTTGGTGTCGGCTCGAGCACGACAGAGGGCGACTCGGCGGACTTCTCCCTCTTCCTCAGCCCTGAGTTTACCAACGGCTTCAACCAACCGATCACCGTGCAGGTCCAGCTGTCCGAGCAGACGAACACCCCGGCCACTCTCGGTACAGACGTCGCCTTCAACGAGGCTGGGGCCCTCGTGATCGATGTCACCATCCCGGCGAATACGGCGTCTCCGCTCAGTGTTCCGCTGGTACTGTTCGACGACTCGTTGGTCGAGGCTTTTGAGAGCTTTGGCCTGCAAATCCTCGCCGCCAACGTTGGCGAGACGATCGATCCCAGTGCCACCCAGATCCCGTTCGACAACACAATCGCGGTGGGCGGCATCCTCGATAACGACCAAGCCGTGGTGAACCTGTCGGTGAGCCCGAACGCGGGCAGCGAGGCGGGGACCACCGAGATCACCGTGACGGTGTCCGTTGACCAGGCGGTGATCCTCGACCAGACAGTCGCTCTGGGTCTGAGCGGTACCGCTTCGGCAGATGACTTTACGGGGGACCCGATCCCGACGAGCCTGACCATCCTAGATGGTGAGACCGAAGCGTCGTTCACGATCAGCGTCAACGATGACGCTGAGGTCGAGGGCGAGGAGACGGCGACGTTCACGATCAGCAGCCCGAGCTCGGGTCTGGTCCTGGGCGGCACCACCTCGGCCGATGTTACTATCCAAGACAACGATGAGCCGGAGCCATCTGCCCTGACCTTGGTCGTCGACTCGGAGAGCATCACCGAGGGCAGTGCCGCGGTTGGAACGGTGACCCTGGACGTCCCGGCAGTCGATGACGTGACTGTGACGCTGTCCAGCAGTGACGTCAGCGAAGGTAAAGTGTCGGCGATGACCGTTGTCATTACCTCGGGCCAGTCGTCGCAGACGTTCACCATCACTGGCGTGGACGATCCCTTTGTGGACGGTGACCAAACGGTGGAGATCACTGCCACGACAAGCTTCGCCGAGGACAAGGTGGTGACGCTGACCGTTGTCGACAATGACTCCCTGAGTACCGACCCAGTCCTCCTAGCCATCAACGCTGGCGGCCCGGCCCTACTTGACCAGGACGGTATCGACTTCGCTGCCGACGACTACTCCCTCAACGGGAATACCTTCAAGGATAGCAATGGCGGCAACGGGCCTCAGCCGGTCTTCGACGATACGGTGTTCGAGACCGAGCGGTTTGGCGGCAAACCCGGTCAAAGCCCGCTCGGTTACGAGATCCCGGTCGAACCGGGCACCTACACTGTCGAGCTGTACTTCGCCGAGATCTTCCAAAGCGTGCAAGGTAAGCGGGTCTTCGACGTGAAGATCGAAGACGTGCCGGTCCTGGATGACTTTGACATCCTGTTCGAGACCGGCGGTGACATCAACGAGTCGCTGATCTTCAGTATTCCGGTGACCATCACCGACAACATGATCGACATCGACTTCGCCGCGTCGGTGGACAACGGTAAGGTCAGTGCGATCGTGGTTCGTCAGGAGGTACCGCCGGTTCCGGTGAATCTGTCGGTGAGCACGACGGCTGGCAGCGAGGCGGATAGCACCGAAATCACGGTGACGGTGACCGCCAGTGAAGCGGTCAACGGCGACCAGACGGTGGACCTGGCGTTGACCGGTGCTGGTATTACCGTGGCCGACTTCACCGGTACGATCCCGACGAGCCTGACGATCCTGGATGGTGAGACCGAAGCGTCGTTCACGATCAGTGTCAACGATGACGCTGAGGTCGAGGGCGAGGAGACGGCGACGTTCACGATCAGCAGCCCGAGCTCGGGTCTGGTCCTGGGCGGCACCACCTCGGCCGATGTTACTATCCAAGACAACGACTTCCCCGAGGTGAACCTGTCGGTGAGCACGACGGCTGGCAGCGAGGCGGATAGCACCGAAATCACGGTGA
>CAYPIE010000089.1:0-10358 GCA_964410665.1 uncultured Alcaligenaceae bacterium | reverse complement strand
CGATCAGCAGCCCGAGCTCGGGTCTGGTCCTGGGCGGCACCACCTCGGCCGATGTCACCATTACCGACAATGATGAAACCACCGGCGGCATCGCCCCCACCGCGGACTTGGTGGTCTCCAATCTGGTGGATAATTCCAATCCAGTCCAGGTGACCATGCAGCTCATCAACGTCGTCGACGAGGATTCGAGCGAACACTTCTACATGTTTGCAGAAAGCGAAGATGAGTTGGCAGAGTTGGCGAGCTTGCCGCTCGATCAATTCACTTCGAATCAGAAGACCTTTGCTTTCAAGCCGAACTACACGGGGGTGATCTACGCTCGAGTGCTTGATCGGGATGGCAACTACAATGACTACAAGATGAATGTTATTGTTGGTGACCATCTCGGGAACCTGCTCGAGGGTACCCCGGAGAATGACTTGATCATCGGGATGAGTGCGAATGATACCATTTATGGTTACGGCGGTGATGACTACCTCGCTGGCAGTTCTCAGGAGGATGAACTCGATGGCGGTGAGGGCAACGACACCCTGCTCGGCGGTTCGGGCAAGGACATCCTCCTGGGTGGCCCTGGGAATGACTACCTCGCCGGTGGATCGCAGGATGATCTACTTGATGGCGGTGAAGGTGAGGACACGCTGATTGGGGATTCAGGCAATGACACCCTCGCTGGTGGGTCCCAGAACGACCTGCTTCAGGGCGATTCAGGCAACGACACTCTGACTGGTGGGGATGGGAAGGATACCCTCAACGGTGGTTCTGGGAACGACCTCCTCTCCGGCGGAAAAGGGAAGGATCTCCTCGATGGTAGTCACAACAACGACACCATCTATGGTGGCGGGGGCAAAGACACGCTGCTCGGTGGTTCGGGCAACGACCTCCTCGTCGGAGGCGGTGGAAATGACCAGCTCGACGGTGGTTCCGGGAACAACAACCTCATCGGCAATGCTGGGAATGACTACCTCGTCGGTGGTACCAGCAACGATACCCTCAACGGTGGGACGGGCAACGACACCCTCATCGGTGACTGGGGCTCGGATGTGTTCGTGTTTGGGGTCAACTCGGGTGACGACACGATTGAGGACTTCGGCAAGGGCAATGACAAGATTGATCTGCGTCAAACCTCAACGTCCACCTTTGCTGAGTTGGTGATTACCGCCGATGGCGCCGATACCGTGATCACCCTCAAGGACGGGAGCACGATTCGCCTGGAAAACTTTGCCCCAATGGACTTGGATGAGGACGATTTCCTTCTGTAGTCACTCATGGGAACTTGGGACGCTCCCAGCGAGCGTCTCATCCGCGGGGGTAGCATGGCCGACGCCCAGCAAGGTCATGCTACCCTCGTTTGTTGATGGCCAGAGGTAGTTAGGACTGGAGCTCTGCCACATTGCGGAAATACGCAAGCGACTCGGGGTTTGCGAGGGCATGTGCGTTGTGGACCGGCCGTCCATGAATGACCTCGCGGACCGCAAGTTCAACCATCTTGCCGCTTTTGGTCCGCGGAACCTCCGGAACGGCGATGATCTTGGCCGGTACGTGCCGTGGAGTGGCGCCTTGGCGGATGTGCTGTTGGATTTGCGACGTCAAGGCCTCAGTCAGGGTCACCCCGTCACGTAGCCGCACAAACAGAATGATGCGGATGTCTCCCTGCCACTCTTGACCGACGGCCAGACTCTCGATCACCTCGGGGAGTTGTTCGACCAGTTGGTAGATTTCTGCGGTGCCAATCCGCACGCCCCCCGGATTGAGCACCGCATCACTGCGGCCGTAGATAATCATCCCATCATGCGGGGTGAGCTCGGCGTAGTCTCCATGGTGCCAGACGTTGTGGTAACGGGCAAAGTAGGCGTCATGGTACTTGTGGCCATCGAGGTCATTGGCAAACCCTACTGGCATTGACGGGAAAGGGACGGTGCACACCAACTCACCCTTTTGACCGCGGACGCTTTGGCCATTCTCGTCAAACACCTCGACGCGCATGCCCAGCCCGCGGCACTGTATCTCGCCCGGCCACACGGGCTCGGTGGGGTTGCCTAGGGCAAAGCAGGACACGATGTCGGTACCGCCCGAGATCGACGACAGGCAGACATTGGCTTTGATATCGCGGTAGACGTAATGAAAACCTTCAGGGGGCAACGGGGAGCCAGTCGACAGAATGGTTTTAAGGGAGCTCAGTTGGTGGGTGGTAATCGGGCGTACGCCACCTTTCTCGAGGGCCGCCAGGTATTTGGCGCTCGTGCCAAAGATACTGATCTGTTCGGCATCGATCAGGTCGAACATGGCGGCGGGGTTAGGCTCCATCGGAGCACCGTCATACAGGACAATGGTGGCCCCGGAGGCCAGACCGCTGATCAACCAGTTCCACATCATCCAGCCGCAGGTGGTGAAGTAGAACAAGCGATCGTCCGGCTTGACATCTGTGTGCAGTTGCTGCTCTTTGAGGTGCTGCAACAGAGTCCCTCCCGCCCCATGCATGATGCACTTGGGGCGGCCCGTGGTCCCCGATGAGTACAAGATGTACAGCGGGTGATCGAAAGGCAGGGAGACAAACGGGATGTCTCGATCCGTTCGCGGCAGGTCTGACAGCAGGGTGGGATCAGGTAGATAATCTAGAGATGCGAATTCATGGAGGTGGTGTGCAATCAACGTATGTTGCACCGAGGGAAGCTGCTGGGCGATCTCGCGGACCCGGGGCATCGCGTCAAACGCCTGACCTTTGTAAACATAGCCATCCGCGGCTACCAACAAACGTGGCGCGATCTGGCCGAAACGCTCCACTGCTCCGGTGGTGCCAAAGTCGGGCGAGCACGATGAGAAGATCGCTCCAAGGCTGGCTGCGGCCAGAGCTGCAACGACCGTTGCGGGGATGTTTGGCATGAATGCCGCGACACGGTCGCCGACTTGGATACCGATCTGGTCCATCCAGGCGCGCAGGCGAGCGACTTCTTGATAGAGCTGGGCAAAGGTGAGTTGTTCCCGACTGGTTTCGGTGCGGGCGATGATGGCTGGTCGGTCACTTCGCTCACGCAAGAGGTTGGCGGCGAAGTTGAGTTGGGCCCCGGTGAACCAACGGGCTCCCGGCATCTGGTCGCCATGGGTTAACACCTTATCCCAGGGGCGGGTGGCACGGACTTCACAGAAATCCCAGACGGCTGCCCAGAAGTCTTCGCGGGCTTCGACCGACCAACGCCAGAGCGATGTATAATCGTTGACAGAAACCTCATAGCAATCGGCCACAAAGTGGCGAAAGGCCGTCAAGTTGGCCGCCGCGATGCGTTCGGGGGAAGGACGCCACAGGGGTTGCTCGGACATGGGGTAGCCTCCGTGGGGAGGGGTGGCGCTATTCGGGTCGAGGAAGTGCCGGCAGGATTTGACCGCTGACTTCGCCGAAGCCAATGCGATAGCCATTCCCGCGACACGCGGCGGTCATGGTCACTCGGTCGCCATCCTGGAGAAAGTGACGGGTTTGCTCATCCGGAAGGGTGAGCGGCTCCTTGCCGCCCCAGGTGAGTTCTAACAAGCAACCACGCGACTCAGGATCAGGTCCACTGATGGTCCCCGAGGCCAGGAGATCGCCGGGGCAGACGTTGCAGCCGTTGCTGGTGTGGTGGGCCAGCTGTTGGGCCATCGTCCAGTACAGGTAGCGAAAATTGGACTGGGTGATTCGCATCGGGTTGCCCCCTTGAGCAGCCAGGGTGACCTCCAGCTCGATATCGTAGGTGTGGTCATCCTGCCAAAACAGATAAGGCAGAGGTTTCGGATCCTGAAGCGACGGTGGTAAGCGAAACGGTTCGAGGGCCGCCAGTGGCACGATCCAGGGTGAGATAGAGGTGGCAAAGCTCTTGGCCAGGAATGGGCCAAGAGGGACGTACTCCCACTTCTGGATATCCCGGGCACTCCAATCGTTGACCAGCACCAGGCCAAAGATGTGCTCCATTGCCTTGGTGATCGGGATCGGCTCCCCCAAGGGGTTGCCCGGGCCGATAAGAAAGCCGACCTCGAGTTCAAAGTCGAGGGCCTTGGCCGGGCCGAATTTGCCTTCGCCGGTCTGTCCCAGGGGACGTCGGATATCGGTCCCGCTGATTACCACGGAGCTGGCCCGACCGTGGTAGGCGACGGGCAGATGTGTCCAGTTCGCTTGCAGAGCGTTGTCGGGACCACGCAGCATGGTGCCAACGTTACGGGCATGAAACATTGAAGAATAAAAGTCTGTGTAATCTCCGATGTTCACTGGCAGCAGCAGTTCTACCTGGGCCATGGACACCAGGACTTGCTCGCGCAGGGAAACATCATCGCGTAGCTCGGCATGCGTGGCATCAAGCAACTCGGTCAGCCGGGCACGTACCTTTGTCCAAACGGTTTGTCCCTGAGCCAGGAACGTGTTGAGCGTAGAGCCCTGGAAGGTGTGGCCGTCGGTAGGCAATTTCCCCGCTTGTTCTAGGCGGGTGAGGTCGAGCACCTGGTCGCCAATGGCGACGCCGAGGTGAGCGGGTTCACCGGCGGAGGTACGGAAGCATCCGTAGGGGAGGTTCTGGATGGGAAAGGGAGATTCGGCGGCTCCCGGGACAAAACTTTGGCGAGTTGCTTCGGTCATGGCCACCCTTCTTCAGGTCAGGGGGATCGGTCGTGGAACCGTTTACCAAAGCCCACAGGCTTGCAGATCTTGCTTGGGCTCGGCCAGGCTACAGCTTCCGATCGCATGGAAGCGGCGTTGGCGGGCTTGCCGGATTTGCTCTAGGGACGCTGAGCGAGTCCCCCAGCCAATCCCCGTATCGTCGAAGCGAAACGCGGCGAGCGATTCCTCGGCAATGATCTGCGTCACTTCGGGTTGGTCGAGCTGGTGGACCTCGGTCAACACCACCGCCACCAGCAGGTTCAAGAAGCCGTGCATCTGAGTGCCGACCTCGTCGCGGAACATGCGTAGCGGATGGTGCAGTCCCGCGGTGGCCTTCCAGGGCTGATTGTGTCGAGATCGCTCGACGATGTAGTGGGCAAGTTGTTCGACACTGGGAAACGCCTTGGCTTCCAGGCCGCCGGTGCGGTACTTGAGGCCAAAGTCTCCCAGCGTAAGGTCTCCCGGTACCGAAGCGAGCTCGAGGTAGACGGTACCAGGCAGCTCTACCAGCGGGCGTAAGTCGACACCCGGCTCCAGGGGAAGTTCTACTGCTTTTACCTGGTTGGCCACCCCGCTGGCTTGGAGTTGCTCCCGTTCCTCGTCCAGGTTCTCTAGACCTCGGCTGAGTGCCGAGAACGGAATCGGCTCTGTCGCCAAGGTGGCCGCTTCGTTTAACCGCGCGATCGGAACGACGAAGTTACGCACCAGCCAGGCGTCCGGGCTATGTCGGACGCGATGATACTCGGCGAGTGCTTCCTCCAGCGGCAGGTTCGCCGGAGGAAACAGACCGGCGTAGTCAAACACGCCGCTCAATAGTGCCCGAAGTCCTTCGGTCATCGCAGCCAGCTCCGTGCGTAATTCGGATCTTCCACCGCCAAGGCTGCCTTGGCCACTTGCAGCGGTCGAAAGGTGTCGAGCATCACCGCCAACTCCTTGGTTTCCTTCTTGCCGATCGAGGCCTCGGCCCGGCCCGGGTGCGGGCCGTGGGGCAAACCCGCCGGGTGGAGGGTTATCGACCCGTAGGCGATACCCTTGCGGCTCATAAACTCATCGTTGGCGTAGTACAGCACCTCGTCGCTGTTGACGTTGGAGTGGTTGTACGGAGCCGGGACCGCGTCGGGGTGGAAGTCAAAGAGTCGCGGCACAAATGAGCAGACGACAAACTGGTCGGCCTGGAAAGTTTGGTGGACGGGTGGCGGCTGGTGCAGCGAGCCGGTGATCGGCTCGAAGTCGTGGATTGACAGGGCAAACGGGTAGTAACAGCCGTCCCAGCCGACCACGTCAAAGGGGTGGTGGTCGAGCAACACCTCGCTGATGATGTTGTTTTGCTTGACCAACATGCGGAACTCACCCGACTGATCCACGGTGATCAGTTCTTCGGGGGTGCGGATGTCCCGTTCGCAGAACGGGGCATGTTCCATCAACTGCCCTTCCGCGGTCAAATAGCGTGACGGGAAGCGGATCCGCGAGGGAGTTTCGATGACCAGAAAGCGACTCGGGCCCGGCTCTTTGCGGAAGCGGTGCACGATGCCGCGGGGAATGACGATGTAGTCGCCGCTGTGGTAGCGGAGGGCACCGAATTCGGACTCCAACCCCCCACTCCCTTCGGAGACATAGACAATCTCATCGGCCTGGCCGTTGCGGTAGAAATCGTCCTCGATGTCGTGGGCGTACGCCAGTGACAGGGTGACGTCAGTGTTAAACAGAATAGGCGTGCGCACGTTACTTGGGGGCAACTCGGTGAGCCGAAAGTGCCGCATGTGCAGAGCATGTTCGGCGTCCGCCTCGAGACGGACATCCGCCAAGCGGCGCGTGTGCAGCACGCGGGTGGGCGGACGAAGGTGATACAACAACGAGGCCGGCCCGGAAAAGCCCAGGCCGCCCATCAGGTGTTCGGCATACAGCTCCCCGTTGGGCTGGCGAAAGGCGGTATGCCGTTTGCGCGGCAACTGGCCGCGCGCCTGGTAGTGAGGCATGGTCTGCCCCCTTTGCCCTTATAGGTTGCCGCGGGAAGCTTGCTCGCGCTCGATGGCTTCAAACAGGGACTTGAAGTTGCCCTTGCCGAACGAGTCGGAGCCGCGGCGCTGGATAATCTCGTAAAACAGGGTGGGTCGGTCTTCCACCGGCCGGGTAAAGATCTGCAGCAGGTAGCCCTTCTCATCCCGGTCGATCAGGATGTTGAGGTCCCTGAGGGCGGCTCGGTCCTCGGCGACCACATCGCCGACACGGTCCCAAATGATGCCGTAGTACTCATCGGGAACGCGTAGGAAGTCCACCCCCACCGAGCGCAACAGCGACACCGTATGGATGATGTCGGTGGTGGTCAGGGCGACGTGTTGGACCCCTGGGCCCTGGTTGTACTCGAGGTACTCCTGGATCTGGCTCTTGCGTAAGCCCGCGGCCGGCTCGTTGATCGGGAACTTCACCGGCGCTGTCGGGCTGGCCATCACCTTACTACGCAGAGCCGTAAAGTCCGTCGAGATATCCTTGTCATCGAAAGATAGGAACTGATTGAATCCAAACACCCGGTGGTAGTATTCCACCCACTTCTCCATCGAGCCGTCTTCGACGTTGCCGACGACGTGGTCGATCGCTCGCAGCCCGAAGCTAGCCTCCGGAACCCGGCGTTCTTGATAGCCGGGCAAGAACGGGCCGTTGTAATCGGCTAGCGAGATCAACGAGTGCAGCGTGTCACCATAGGCCTTAAGCTTGGCCCGGCGAACCATGCCATGTTCGTCACGCAGGTCGTACGGTTCGCGGGCCACACTTGCTCCACGCGCCACCGCTTCGTGGAACGCGGCATCGACATCATCGACCAGGAAGGCCACGTCCAGCACCCCATCGCCGTGGATGCGGTGGTGTTCGGACATGGGGTCTTCGGGTCGCAGGGGGGTACTGAGCACCAAGACAATGGCCCCCTGTTGTAAGACGTAGGAGGCCTGATCGCGCACGCCGGTCTCGGGACCGGCGTAGGACACTTGGGAAAAGCCAAATGCCTTGCGGTAGTAGTAGGCCGCCTGCTTGGCATTGCCGACCAGCAGCTCGACGTGGTGGATCTTCTTCAGCGGTAACGGCTCAGCGGTCATGGCGGTCACTCCAAGGGTAAGGTTCAACCCGCACAAGCACGATTGGGCCAGCTGTCATCCTTCTCGGGCAGGTGCTCCAGCTGCGACTCGTAGTAGGCCTGGACCCCCTCGGTCAGCATGCTTTCGGCCCCGGCCAGGAAGGCCTCCCGGTCAAACCAGGGCTCCAGGAAGTTCTCCAGCAGTTCGTCCAGGGTAGCCTGGGAGTGGTGCTGCTCTTCCTGGTTATGGTACTTCAGATAGCCGAGGTTCACAGGCTTTTCGCGCTTCGCATTGAATTTTTCCATTCCTTCGATCCAGGGCTTCCACAGGTAGTTGGCCGCCCAGTTTTCGATGGCGAAGGCCGCGCCGCTGGCCTGGTTGGGGTCGGTGCTGGCGTACTTGTCGAAGGTGGCCCGGACAAATGCCTGGGTCCCGGGGAGGCCCAGCCAGATCTTACCGATGTCCTCGAACTTCAAGCCAAGGCCCTCCGCCATGTTCCGCATCCAGGTAAAGTGGACAGTATTGAGCTTCCACTGGCCGGTGAGTTCACCTTCAAAGCCATTCTTATATGGGATACCCTTTTCGTTGAGCAACACTTGCAGCCGCTCGATGTACGCCTCCTCGGTGGGGGCGTTGGCCACCAGCTTGGCCTGGGCGACATCGAATTGCAGGGCAAAAACCGAGAACTGCTGACACTCGTGGCGGGCCTGGGCTTCGCTAACACCCTGCGCAAAACGCCGCAAATAACGATTATCCGCAACGATCGGGTGGTTCAGGACGCGCTGGCAAGCATCGACCAGGAGCTGCTGGAATTCCGGTCCGCGTTCGGCGGGCAATTCTCCCGCATCAATCATGTCGCGGACCTTGCCCAGCACGCCGTCTGACTGTTCGACAAACAGCTCCAGGTGCGCGGGCACCGCGACATCTTTTTCGAGCACGCCGGCCGAGACAAACAGTTCCCGCGCAGAAGTATCGAGTGGCAGCGAGAGGGTCGTGGCCATGGCAAAACTCCGAAGAGGTTGACAAATGAAAGGATCGCGAAAGATCGGTGTGCAACGCGATTTGTAAATCTACCCCAATCTTATGCATTTGTGCTAGTTCAGCCCAAGGATAATGCATAGAATTCGGTAGACTGTCGAAAAACCGAATAATCTTCGATTTGGACGGGTTCCGGTGACTCTCGACGAAATCGACCGCGGCATCCTACTGGCCTTGCAGAATCATGCGCGGATCTCGAACAAGGAATTGGCCGCGGCCAACGGCATTTCCCCATCCACTTGTCTGGCCCGAGTGCGTCGACTGCAAGAGACGGGAGTGATCACCGCCTTTCGCACCGAGATCAACCCGATGGCCTTGGGCCTGGGGGTGCAGGCGATGATTGCCGTGCGTTTGAGCAAGCATGCGCGGGTGTCGTTTGATGTGTTACGGGATAGTCTCTTGGACATCCCGGAAGTGATGTCGGTGTATCTGCTTGGGGGAGCGCAAGACTTTCTGGTGCACGTGGCGGTGCGGGACGTGGTGCACCTGCGCGAGGTGATTGTGCGCTCGTTCACATCCCGTGAGGATGTGTCGCATGTGGAGACGTCGCTGATCTTTGAGTATGCTCGATCGCCGGTGATCTATTGGGGGCCTGAGGGGGAGGGGGATACTCCTCGAGCCAAGCCATCGGGTGGCACGCCCTGAGTCTGCGAAGGGCGTGGTCGAATCGCCGGCACCGTCGTTCAACCAGGAGTTCCAACAATACCGATCGTAGGGAGAAGGAAGTGGACGGGTATGGTCCGGATACGTTCGGCGAGCGGATGGCCGAGGTCTACGACACTTGGTATGGCACTCGGATCGCGGATGCGACGACCCGGCAAACCGTTGACGTCCTTGCCGAGCTTGCTGCGGGCGGGATGGTGCTTGAACTGGGCATCGGTACCGGCCGGGTGGCGTTGCCGCTGGCCGAGCGCGGGCTGTCGGTGTGTGGCATCGACGCTTCGTCGGCGATGGTGGACAGGCTACGTCAGAAGCCGGGGGGTAGCGCCATCCCGGTGACCGTCGGCGACTTCGCCAACGTTGGCGTCGATGGGAAGTTCGACCTGGTGTACCTGGTGTTCAACACTCTATTCAACCTGACGTCCCAGAACGATCAGGTGCGCTGCTTCCGCAACGTGGCGCGGCATCTCAGTGACCGGGGTGTCTTCGTCGTCGAGGCGTTTGTCCCGGACCCCGCCGAGCTGAGTCGGCAGAGGACCCGTGCGGTCCAAGTTACCTCCGACTCGGTGACGCTCGAAGCGGCGGTACATGACCCCGTTGCGCAGCTTGTGCAGTACCAGTACATCGTCATCACCAAGGAAGGCACGCGGCTTTACCCGGTCCCGCTCCGCTACGCTTGGCCGAGTGAACTCGACCTGATGGCGCGGCTCACCGGGCTGGTCCTTCGTCAGCGCTGGGGTGGTTGGGACCGTTCCCCGTATACCGCCACGAGCCGGAGCCACGTGTCAGTGTATGGGCGGGCGGGAAGCACGCCTTGAGTATGCGAAGGGGGTAGCTGATCGAGTGACGCTTCTTCAGGAAGAGGCAGAGGCGATTGTGGTGCGGAAAAGGCAGAGGCGATTGCGATGCAGAAGAGGCAGTGGCGTTTGCAGTGCGAAGAGGCAGAGGCGGTTGCGATAAGGGGGAGGGCAGAGGCG
>CAYPIE010000088.1:0-24636 GCA_964410665.1 uncultured Alcaligenaceae bacterium | reverse complement strand
CCCCGCTCCGCAACCGCCTCTGCCCTCCCCGCACCGCAAACCCCTCTGCCTCTTTCCCCGCACCGCAACCGCCTCTCTGATTCCTCGCAACCGCCTCTACCTGTTCTTCGTTCGGGTGCGTGAATGCTACGAAGCTGCCTCGGTGTCATTCAGCTCGGCCAGCATGGACGGGTGAAGATGTCCATTCGAGGCCAAGATATCGGCCTCGAACGGGTTGTGCTCGTGCCCTGTGATGCTGGTCACCGTGCCGCCGGCTTCGCGGACTAAGACGACGCCGCCGGCGACATCCCAGGCCTTGTTGTCGAAGGCCCAGTAGCCATCAAAACGGCCACAAGCCACATAGGCCAAATTGAGTGCCGTTGAGCCCGTCCGTCGGAGGCCCTGAGCGACGTAGGAGTAGCGTCGCCATTGGTCAAGGTTGCGGGCCTGGCGGTCTAACTCGGCCGGGAAGCCAGTGGCCAGCATGGCCTCGCGGATGGTGGTGATCGCGCTGACCTGGATCGGCATGCCGTTACAGTCTGCGCCCTTGCCAGTGGCGGCAGCGAAGAGTTCGTCGAGCCGGGGATCGTAGATCACGCCGACGTGTAATTGCCCGGCGTGGCGGAGGCCGATCGAGACACAATACATCGGACAATCGTGGACATAGTTGGCGGTGCCATCGAGCGGATCGACGATCCACAGAGGCGGCGTATCCTCGGCATGGACATCGGGAGGTGGGCTACCGTCGGGGAGTTCTTCTTCACCCAGAAAGTGGTGCTCGGGGAAGCGGCCTAGCAGATATTCGCGGATGGCTTTTTGCGAGGCAAAATCGGCCTCAGTGACCAGATCGGCCCGTGCCTTCTCACGGACCTGAAAACGGGGCCGCCACTCCTCAAGAATGGCAGCCCCGATCCGGGCGGCTTCCCGAGCCGCATCCAGGCAATAGTCTAAATCCAACGATTGCGACATAGTGGCTTCCGTTTCAGTCGTCGTAGTCGACGGTGACGCGGCCAAACAGTCGAAACTTGATTTCGACTTCCAGATCGCCGTAATCATACTCGATCGAGCGACGGCCGACCCTGACCTTGGGGGGACAGGCGCAGGCCGGGAGCTTGAAGCAAACCTGCACCGGGCACTTGGTACGGGGGTGCAGGATTTTGACACGGTGATAGCCCGGCACCGGCACAAAGCACTTGGCAAACTCATAGTGGGTCGGGACGCGGCTGAACACCGGTTGGACCACCGGCTTTGCCAACAGCGGCGGTTGGCCGACTTGGGGCCTCACGATTTGCGGTTGACCCACTTGTGGCACCACCTCCGGCGGTAAGACCTCAGGCACACCAAGATTAGGACGCTGAACTCCATAGGGTAGCGGCAGAGCTTGCTGCTCGGGCGCTTGTGGCAAAACTCCCGGCACTTGCAGCGGGATCTGGCCTTGCTGCTGTGGTTGGATCTGCGGCTGTTGCTGCTGCTGCTGTAAGAATAATTGACGCTCGAGTTGCTGTCGTTGCAACAGTTCCTGGTAGCTCTGGGGCAGGTTCACCGTTGGTTGGGGGACCTGAGGAATGGGCTGCTGCCCAGTCATGCCCGCCGCGGTTACCAGGCTGAACACCAAGGTGCTGTTCATGGTTGCATTCTCCCTTC
Source organism: uncultured Alcaligenaceae bacterium (assembly GCA_964410665.1). Taxonomy (GTDB): domain Bacteria; phylum Planctomycetota; class Planctomycetia; order Gemmatales; family Gemmataceae; genus CAYPIE01. Next base: position 23,013 of record CAYPIE010000088.1, on the reverse strand, counting down.
ATCATTCCGGCGTCAACGCACTGTCATGCTAATCGGGTAGATTTACCAGGAAAAGAGGAGCAGTGGCAGAACTTGCGCGGCAAGTAGGTAAATCGGGGTGATTGTGCCGATGACTCTTTTCCTGGTAAACCCGGTTGGTGCTTGACGGAGGCCGGTTCGTCGGTTCGAACTTTAGCGGAAGCGATAGCGGTAGCCGTAGCGCCCGGTCCAGCGGTTAAAGCCACCACGGTAGCTTGAGTAACGCCCTGTGTAGATGTTGCCCCGGGTGCGGCCCACTCCGTAGCGTCCGGTATACGGGTTGTACCGGGTGCCCGCACTGCCATACCGTCCGGTGAAAGGATTGTAGTATCCGCCGCGGGCAACGGTGCGACCGGTGAAGGGATTGCGATAGATGCCGCCGCGGACGTATTGGGCCTGGCTTTCAACGGCCCCGCCCAACAAGACCAGGAGGGTCCAGAGTAGCATTCGCCGCATGTTGTTCCTCCGAGCTTATTGGTCCTGACGCTGTTGAGGATTCTTCGCGGCCTGGCCAGCAGCCTTGGGCTTGATCGTGGGTTGGCCCACCTTGTTTAGGTCGACGGTGCCACGGAGTTTCAGCTCGGCTCCGACCTCTTCTTCCTGATCGATGCTGTAGAAGTAGAGCGTGTTGGTCTGGTTATCGGTGACCAGCAGGTTGATCCCTTCGGTGTCAATCACGGTGTAGCGGGGGAAGCCAGGAGCTCGCTGCCGCTGGGCAGTGGCTGTCCCACTATCGAGGAATAGGGTGCCCAGGCCCAGGCCCAAACCAAACACGACCGCCACCACCAGGCTACGTCGGATCGTCGAGTTCATGCGGTGATTCCTCCTAGGGCGGAGCGCGACCCTGCCTGAGCCCCATGCCCAGGCACTGATGGTCCGCTGCCCGGGAATAGCCTAGGAATCTGACGATCTATCTGCCAGCAGGAAGTCGAAAAAGCGATGCCGCCGTCGGATTCACGCGCTCGACGGCGGGCGGTGCCGCGACTCAGCGACGGAAATAGAAGTTGGCGTAACGATTGCCCAGGAAGGGATTGTAGAGGTATTGATTGACCCCGCCAAAACGCAAGTAAGGGTTGTAAAAACGCTGGCTGGTGCCAATGGTGCCGGTAAACGGATTGAACTGCTGCACCCCCTGGGAAAAGGTGCCGTTGAAGCGGTTGAACTGATTGACCGTGTTAAAGTAGGTCCCGGAAAATGGTGAAACTCCAAACCCTTGAACGAAGGTTGAGCCAGTGTACGGGTTGTAGCCGACCACTTGTCCGCCGGGGAGGAAATACTGCGTCTGGGCGGATTGCTCGACGGCAACCGTCAGCGCCAACGCAGCAACACTCATCAGCAAGAATCGTCGTAGCATGCTCTTGGTCTCCAGATACGCCAGGTGGTTTACGAGGACGACTCCCACCGGGGTCGTCGGGAGGTTCCGCTGTGTGCTGTAATTATACGCAGAAGTGGTTTTCTTGGTAGAAATCGAAGCGAACTTTTCCAGCAACCTGCGTGCCACCCGCATGGTGGCTTTACTTGTCAACCGGGAGAGGGTTGCCTATAATAGCGTCTTTGCTAAATCCACTCAATGATCGATATTTAGGAGATGTTTGCATGGGACGACGGCGAGGGAATGGACGGCGCAAGGTGGGACGGAAGAAACGACGGATGCGCGCTCGAATTCGACACCGTAGATAAGGTGCATATCGCCGTGGCTACTCGACCGCCACCCCCGCGCGATTGGGCACTTCATTTGGGGTGTGGAAGGCGCCACTGGCAGTCAACTCCTCGGTCAACGCCGATGGATAGCGATACAACAGATGCAGCCGTTCGCGGGCCCGGGTCATGCCCACATAGCATTCACGCCGGGCAAACACCCGCTCTTCGACCGCGTCTTCACTCGCCAACGCATGGGCAAACGATTCTAGCCCCAAGAGTAGCACCGTGTCAAAATCCAGCCCGAGGGCGGACTGTGTGGTGAGAATGCGGATCCCCGGTTGCCGGGGATCGTAGTTCAACTTATGTTCTTCCGATTCAGTGACCCAGTAGGTCGGGATGTCGGCCTCCAGACAGTGCAGACACAAGCCGCGCAAGATCGCATCAAAGGCATCGGTGCGGCGACGATACAAGACGGCGACTTGTTCCCAGGCTACTCCATCGTCGGCCAGGTGCCGTAGAAGGCCAAGGAGGGTGGTGTTCCAGTCCTGAACTTGCCACAGCCAGGGCTTGGGTCCGTGGCGCAGTGACCGGGGCTCGACCAGCGGAAAGGTCACCGGCCCGAGCTCTTCACCCGAGGCCAACTCACTCGCCGCGACCACCGGTTTAAGCACGGCCCACGCGGCGTCCAAAATCTCCTGGGTGTTTCGGTAGTTGACATCCAGGTGAAACGCCTTGGAACGGGTGCGGCCGCGGGCGTGGACGCCAACCTCGCTCCAGGTAAAGGCGCTCCGCCGATACATCGCCTGGTTGCCATCACAGACCACCAACAAGTGCCCCAGTTTCGGGTCGGCCAAAAAGGCGATACAGGCTCGAAACCAGTCCGGGGCGAAGGTGTGCCCTTCATCGATCAAGATTGCGTCATATTTGTCGGAGCCAGGTTGCTGGGCAGCAGCCAGGAGCCGCTCGCCGAGGATGCGGTCGGCCATGGGCGGATCGCGATAGGAGAGGAAGTGCAATGAGCCGAGTTGTTGGCGGGCCCAGCCGTGGAAATGGCATACTTCAATATATAAATATTGCGGATTAATTTGATCCGTATGCAGCTGGGAACGCAACCAGGCGGCCAGGACCTTGTTGAAGGTGAGGACCAGGATACGTGCCTCGGGCTCCTGGTCAACCAGCAGTCGGGCCCGGGCCAGCAATAGCAGCGTCTTACCCGAACCGGCGACACCAAAGAAGATGCGGTGGCCATCGCCCATCGACTTGGCCAACTGCTCCTGGCGGCGATCCAGAGTGACGATGACATTGCCCGATGGGGGCTCTTGTCCCTCGGGGACCGAAGCGGAAGTCGCCGGGATCTCGGCCACCTTGACTTCGGGGTGGACGATGCCATGGATCGTCTGCACCTGGTCGCGGGTGAGCGATGGAAAGTGGAAGTAGACGTCGAACATGTCGCGCAGGCGTTGTAGCAACTGCCGTTCATCGAGCTCTTTCCATGCGAGGAGTTCATCGCGATAAGCCACCTTGGGCTGGGGCAATAAGTCGAACAGGGTGGTGTTGCCACCAGGGAAGGGCTGTTGCGCCTGCTGCAGGTTGATGTTGGACATGACCACGCCGTTGCCAACAGGAAAGCTGAGTTTGCCCTCGTGCTTGCCCTCGGGGTGGACCAGGACTTCGTAGCGCTTACACAGGTTCTGCAGGCGATGTAGGTATTCTTTGCTTTGTCGGATCGGTGATGCGTGGGCTTCGATCGCCGAGCCCTCGCCCCCTTTGCGGACGCGGAACTGCTCGTTGCTGGCCTCAACGATGCGATCTCCGTACCAGCCTTTGACTTCGATGATCAACAGGCCGAAGGCGGGCCCGAGGATGACAAAGTCCGGGTAGCGGTTCGCGGTGATCGGCTCATACCAGACATGATAGTCATCGGGCAGGCGTTCATAGAGCAAGGCAAACAAATCCTTCTCACCCTGGGTCGCCTTGCTGGGACAGGATTCGGGGATCATGATGGCCATGCGTCTGCCTCGCCGTTGGCAAAGAAGTTGGCTGGAGCAACGTTGGATTGGCTGGGGTTGTTGCCAGGATACCGGGCGGAAGGAGCGATCGGAAGGGGATTCTTCATGAAATCATCGCGATATTCTGACGCGGTTGCAGAGGAGCGGCCGGTTCAAGGTGCCGATGGATGCAAGGCGGGAACGGAATGCGCTTGGAGGAGCCGCGGGAATCGCTCCGGGCTGGACTAGGTGCGTTGAATCCACGGCTAGGTGGATGGTGCGGAGTCACTACGCCGGGTCAGTGTCGCGGATCTGCTTCCAAAGGGTGTACGAGGCGTACTCCGCGGCAGAGCGTGCCGAACCTGCGGCGGGGATTGGGGTCAGCCAGATACGCCGCTCGACAAGTTTCCGGGCGACATGCCGGAACATTGCCGCATCCGATGCCGCGTCGCAGGCGCGACTCACGATGAGCCTGGCAGTGGGTTCGGACGCTGAAAGCGAGCCTGGATCGGTCCAGGTCATGGTTTGCACGGCGAGCGGCCAGTAGGCGAAAATGCATCGGTCGACGTCATCGATTTGGTCGATGTGAGCGAATACCGCTGCCAGGTCCGCATGAGCCGCTTTCAGGTCGGTGAGGGTATCACATCCATATAGCAGTATGTGGCATTGTGACCGGGCTAGCGGTCGTTGGGAGTGGTTGGTGACCCAGAGGTCGTAGGGTACCAGTTTCGGTGGCAGGGGGTAGCGGAATTGGACCGCATCCATGCGTGTCAAGCAGACCACGCGCCACAGCTCATCCTGCCGGTGATGAATCACCTTTCCTGCCAGTTTGGCGAGGCGGGGGCTGAGCGGGTGACGCATTCCGAAGATCGCGGTCTGCCATCGCAAGGCGGCCAGCCATTGCCGACAATAGACCCGCAGGGTGCGTATCCGTCAGGCCTCGACGATCCGCCCCTGTTCCTCGAGTCAGTCGGCGAAGACTAGCTTGGGCGAGTCGCTGTCCGGGTTTGCGAGGCAGGCGTCGATGAAGGCTTGTTCGTCGTTCATGGTCGGTCGGGCGTGCTCACGGCCTGCCTCTGCTTCAAACGTCGATTTCATTAAAGAACCACTCGTCGGCCTCTGCCTCAGATTCCTCGCGTTCATCTGGCTCGAAGTCTTCCTGCGAGAGGCTCGCGGCAGCGACAGCTCCGAGGGTATTCATGCAGTAGCGCTTCCAATCGCTCCAAGTCTTTGAAAATACCAGATACCCCGTTGATTGAGAGACAGCGTGTTGTCTTGTTGAAACCACCATGCACGAAGATCTGCCGTGTGACGCACGCGCGGATCCACCAGCCAGCCCAGTGGTCCGACAAGTCGGTGGTCCCAATCGGGCGTATCGGCGAGATCGCCGAGATACTCAATCACGATTGGGAATCGCTCGCGGAATTCCGCCCAGGACGTCTCGGCTGTCGGAGACTGCTTTCGCAGAACGCCTGGCCGCGAATTCTGCCAGTCGTGATACGCGGCCTCGCCCTGACCGAGCCGTTCGCAAAAACGCTGGATCGCCGTGAGCGTCTCGCAAAACCCATCTTGCAGGGCATGGTATTCTCTCGGGCAGCCCCACGGTCTCTGCGAGGAACCACCTGAGAGACCGCACTGGCGAGTTGCTACCCGACACATCGTCCACGGCACGCATGCTTGTTGACGTATCATTTTGGCAGGGCGATTCGCATTTGATTCTGGTTCAGCAGTTACCTGGCATCGTGGACCGGTGCGACCGGTGTTCGGTAGAAGCTTACCTTTCGCTAGTTATTGACCACCTCGGAAACAGACAACGCGCGGTTGAAAATGGCGAGGTTCAACATTTGTTTCCCGTTCACCTTGGCCGTGCATGATCCGTTCAGTGGGACGGGCTGCAGGGAACGCGGGGTGGGACGATTCCGTGAGATTCGATGGTTTTTGACCGCGTCGAGGTCGCGGTAGCGGTGCCATCCAAACGGGTCTTTGGGACTTCCGTCACAGAGTTTGTCGTCGACCAATCCCATCACGATTCCGGGGCCGTTGTCCAGGATGACCGTGACGCGGTGGTCTTCACCAACCTGAATGAAGTTTTTGTCGGTACACCATGCAACTTCGGCCTCGCCGGTTTTGAAAGTCACTCGAATCCGCTCATCTTTCGTCGTCGAAATGGCGAGACCGTCCCCGCTGGCAGTCCTCGCGTCGAACAGGATCTGGTCTGGGGTGAACGTTTCTAATCTCACCGTGAACTGCAGGCTTAGACTCTGGGCACGTTTGCTGGGATCGAGCCAGAACCCGTTGGGATGGCGACGATCCCAGGCGGCAAGTGAGATCTCGCCGCGGGCGAGCTGCTGGGCATTCCATGCGACATCGGGGGTGAGAGACGTTTTGGCCGACGCGAGGGCCGGGTCAACCTGTGCCCAGAGACCGTTCAACAGCCCGGGATCGACGGAGAAGATCCGCGCCTCGACCTTGTTCGTACTGGTCACCCAATAATTCCCGTCCCTTTCAATCAGGTCGGGATAACTGAATCGTCCGCGGTGATACGAGGTATCGTCACTGTAGATGAGTATTTCCGGTTGCGACCACGAAATGGTTCCGGCGGAAGTCTCGATTCCCCCGGACAACCACGCCGGATTGCGGTGGTCGAAGCTCTTGCTGTGGTTGTTCTCGAACCAGAATAAGAAACGGCCGTTGCTGCACTTGAACAATCGCGGACAGGCTCGCGGATTGGGAATCACTTCGCCCGTGGCGTATCGCAGTCTTTCGGGAAGGCTCCACGTTGCGCCGCCATCCTTGCTAGTGCTGTAGGCACAGAACCCGTGGGTGGTGCGATAGACACAGTACAACGTCCCGTCGCTCAACTCGACCAGATTGTGTTCTTCTTGAACCGAGCCGAAATCGGGATGACGCACGCCATGTTCGCCTTCGGGCAGATTCCTCCAGATAAGTCGGCGAGGGTCTTTCTCGGTGTTGATGTTGTCGCAGCGGAAGAACCAGCCTTCCCCATTGTCGAGCATATACCTACCGAGTTTGGTGAAGCCGAAAATCATGCCGCCGTCTCGAAGATGCTGCGGCTTTCCGATTCCCCACAGAACGTGAACCTTGCCTCCCCATTGATTGGCACGATCACAGGCCGTGGTACGGACGGGCAGGCGATGGCGTTCGGACCAGGTCAAACCACCGTCATCGGAGTACTTGAAGCAATACCAGCCAAGCATATCGTCCCGGATTTTTCGTTCGCTGTTGGGTAGACGATCGATCTTGTCGCCGTTGTAGTCGTAGAAGACATAGACTCGTCCAAAGCCGGTCAGGTACGGCATGGCCCAGGAGGCCGCCGGACCGGTATCGGGCTCGATCTGGACTGGTTCCGACCAGGTCTTGCCCTCGTCTTGTGATCGCGTCGCAACGATATGCTGACCGCCGGCACCTTCATGCTCAGCACCTGTGGTGAAGGTGCACAGCCACATGCCGTCTGGCAGCACGACAACATACGGCTGGTCACAATAGCCGCTCGCGAAGATCGGAGTGCCGGACAAGAAGTAGCGAGGCTCGCTCCAAGTCTGATTTCCAGGGGGCGTTGCTGCTATTGAGGCGCAGGCCGATCCAACGATCGCTATGCAAGCCAGCACAAGGACGCGTGTCTTCACGGTGAGTTACTCCTTTTCGAGTAAAATGAGTCTTTCCCCAGATGCCGGTTTCAGATCGCTACCGCTTGATGCGGGGAATCCACGACGGTGATCATTGTCAGTCCCCAGGCCGGTAGCTTCGAGAAAATCCAATCCAGGTCTCTTTCCGGAATGTCGCCCCAGATGATCAAGGGTTTCTTTTCCAGGATCTTTTTGTGTGTGTCAAAGAGTTCTTCGTCCGACGGGCCGCCCTCGTCGATATGCAGTTCGAGTGCCGTGAAGTCCATTTCGAGGTAGTGCTCGAACGGCACGTACCCGGTCGAGTGCTGGTGCATGATGCAGCCGTCAAACGCTCCGACAATCCCGTCGTCGAATGGTTTGAGGAAGTGCTGGAACAGAGCTGGCGATAGCAGAGCCGTCGCGTCCTCCTGATGCCAGATGGTCCCCTTAGGAACCCACGCGTTGTAGTCGAAGGAACCGATTCCTCCAAAGCTATGGTGTAATGCCTCATTCGGAATAGGAATGTGCCTTCGGGGGAATTCGCGGCAATCCTTTCGCGGAGGATTCTTCTGCCGAAACGCACACGCCGCACGTTTCCCCCCGAGCAGAAGGTCGCGTGACTCCGGTTGCACCGGTTGGAGGGCAAATCCATCTCCGACCTCTGCCGTGAACATGACCTGTCGATGACGCTCTTTTACCTGTGGCCGAAGCAGTTCTTCGAGAACGGCGCCGCCGCCTTCACCGCCCCGCGCAAGGCTGCTGACCCCAGGGACAAGCGGATCCGTGCCCTCCAGGACCAGCTTGCCCGCAAGAACAACGTCTTCGCCGAACTCCTCGAGGAGCACGTCAAGCGAGAAAAGCTGCGTGGGGAGCCCTGAACGGCACCTGGATTCTCCACGACACCCGGGACGCCGTTGTCGACTTCATCACCCACTGGGTCAACCGGTTGTCTAGCCGATGCGCGGCGGATCGTGACGGACTAGGTCAAGCATTCCAACAAGGTCCGGCTGCACGCGGCCCTGGGGTACGTGGCCTCCGGGGCGATGCTGCGGGGCGAGGAACACGCGATCTTCGCCGCTCGGGACCGTAAACTGGAAGCGGCTCGGGCGGAGCGGAAGCAGAGGCGACAGCAAGCCCGGGCGATGGCCGCGGGCGAACCGGTTGCTAAAACAGACCCTTGACGGAAAGACAGACCCGTGTACCACGCGTAAGCTCGAAGCCGAAATGCCGATTCAGACTGAGCCAATACATCTCGTATCCACTGACGAATAACCATCAACAATGTTATGGAATCACAAGACGAATGTGTCGACTATTCATTGCAACCTCTGTCCTCTGCCTGGCCGCCACGCATGCGTACGCTCACGCTGAGCAACGGAAGCCCAACGTCATCGTCATCCTTGCAGACGATCTCGGTTACGGAGACCTGTCGTGCTACGGGGCCGACGACATTGCGACGCCGAATATTGACGGCATGGCGGCTGAGGGAGCGAAGTTCAGCAGCTTCTATGTTTCGGCCGTTTGCTCTCCGACGCGTGCGTCGCTGATGACCGGAAGCCATTCGGCTCGCGTCGGCATTGGCGGCGTCCTGTTTCCTCGGAACAACCACGGCCTGAACCCCGATGAAGTCACGCTGCCGGAACTGCTGAAAGGTCAGGGTTATGCGACCGCCCTCATTGGCAAGTGGCATCTCGGCAACCAAGACATGTTCCAGCCGCTCAACCACGGGTTTGATTACTGGTTTGGAACGCCGTCATCCAACAGCCAGTTCTATTACCCGACGATCAAAAAGTACGCGGCCGACTGTGTGTTTCGTGAAGGCTACACTCGTGACGGAATCCTTATGCGAGAGACGGCGGCGTGTCCGCTGATTCGCGATAACGTCGTCATCGAAGTACCCGCGGACCAGACGCAGTTCACGCAGCGCTACACGCGCGAGACCATCCGCTTCATCACCCGAAACAAAGACAAGCCGTTCTTTGTGTACCTGGCGCATAACATGCCGCACATCCCGTTGCATGCTTCCGACAAGTTTGTCGGCAGCAGCAAACGAGGTAATTATGGTGACACGATTCAGGAACTCGACTGGAGCACGGGAGAGATTCTGCGGTCTCTGAAAGAACTGGGGCTTGATAAGAATACGCTGGTCATATTCACGTCGGACAACGGCCCGAACACCGGCAAAGGCGGTAGCGCCGGCCCGTTGAAAGGAGGCAAAGGCTCGACTCTGGAAGGCGGCGTCCGAGTTCCGTTCGTTGCTCGCTGGTCGGGCACGATTCCCGCGGGAACCGAGTCCGACGAAGCCATCACTGGCATGGATCTGCTGCCGACGCTGACCCAACTTGCGGGCGGCGACGTACCTGACGACCGGGTGATTGATGGGAAAGACATCTGGCCGCTGCTTGCCGGCACGCTGGACGCCAAGTCACCTCACGAAGCCATCTACTACCTGCGAGGCCGAGGTGTTCAGGGAATCCGCGTTGGCGACTGGAAGTACCGAATCGCGACCGAAAAGCCCCCAAAGGTAAAAAGATCAAAGCGACAGCCCGCCAGCGACAGGAAGGCGAAGAAGGTCAACGTCGAGACGCTCTATAACCTGAGCGACGATATCGGCGAACAAAACAATTTGTTTGCTAAACACCCTGAGATCGCCGCGCGGCTGAAAAAGCAGATGGAAGACTTTAACAACGAGCTTCGGAAAAACAAGCGGCATGCGGGGATTGCGAACAGCGACCAGAATCAGGAATGAACTCAATGAACCAGCATCTACTTTTCGCTTCGATCGTCACGACATTTGTCACATTGGGGACGACATCGGCCCACGCTGCGTCCCCGCCGGACAAGCCGATGAATGTGCTGCTGCTGATCGTCGACGATCTCAACACTTGGTTGCTGGAAGATCCCACCCGTTACTCGGGCAAGGTCGTCGCGCCGAATATCCAGCGGCTGGCGAAACAGGGCGTGCTCTTTCACAACGCCTGCACGGCCAGCCCGGTTTGCTCGCCGTCACGGACAGCGATTCTCTCGGGGGTCGCACCGTGGAAATCGGGGGTATCACGCAACGGAGTCAAAGTCGGCGACAGCAAAGTTTTGCACGGCGTTCCTTCGTTGTTCAGGACGTTTCGGGATGAGGGGTACTGGATCGGGTCGTTCGGCAAGGTGTCGCACGGATACGATACCGGCGTGAAGTACGACGCGTCGATGAAACACAAGCGGACGCCACCGCCGCCGACCGCTCCGCTCAATGGCATCGCTCGCAGTGCCAGAGGCAAGCTCACGGAACGCGACTGGGGAGCGACGCACCTCGACGAAAAAGAAATGAGCGACAAGCGGCTGGCCGACGCCGCGATCGAAGCCCTGCGGCGAAAACACGACAAGCCGTTCTTCATTTCGTGCGGTTTGTTTCATCCGCACTATCCGTGGTACGTCCCACAGAAGTACCTAGATATGTATTCTCTGGACGAGATCAAACTGCCACCGATCAAGGCCGACGATCTGAACGACATTCCCGACTATGGCCGGCGGTTGGTCAATCTTGGTTGGGATGAGAAAGTCAAGGTCAAGGGTCTGGTCAAGGAAGCGATCCGCGGCTACCTGGCCAGTGTCACGTTTTCTGACGTCCATATGGGACGCGTCCTCAAGGCACTCGACGCAAGCCCGCACCGCGACAACACGATCGTCATCCTGATCAGCGACCACGGCTTTCATCTTGGCGAGAAACAGAACTGGACGAAGGGGACGCTGTGGGAAGAAGCCACTGACAGCGTGATGATGTGGCGCGTGCCGGGAGTGACTCGGCCCGGTCAGATCTGTTCACGGCCAGTTTCTCTCCTGGACATTTACCCGACACTGGTGGATCTGAACGGCATCGACAAGCCGGATCATCTCGATGGTCACTCGCTGTTGCCTTTGTTGAACGACGTTCGAGCCCCGCGGCCTCAACCGGCCATCACGGTCTACGACGGTCACATGGCGGTTCGCACGGAGACCGCGCGGTTCATCCGCTACTGGGACGGCACGACCGAACTCTATGACCGCACCAGCGATCCTCATGAATGGACGAACCAGACGAACAACTCCCAATTCGCCGCGTTGAAAACGAAACTCACGCGTTTGCTTCCTCCGGAAGAAGAGATTGTCGAACCGCTTCCGAGTCGCCAGGCCGGGGCCGTGAATCCAAGGCCTCGCACTCCGAAGCCGGAAAAACGGAAGCGGGAAGATCGGGAACGACGTCGCAATGAGGAGCCGCTTCCAAATTGAGTTTCGTAACGTGACCAGCCTGATGGTCCGTCTGCGGTGTGTCGCATTCAGCCTGTTGGCCGTCCACAGCGTGGCTGCCGCTGAGATGCCGAATATCGTTTTTCTGTTTATTGATAACTGGGCGTGGAACGGGTCTCCGATGGCGATGGATGACCCGATGCCGAATCCGCGCATGCCGGTTGTGCAGATACAGAGGAAGCGTCTCGCAAAACCGATCTTGGATGGCATGGTACTCTCTCGGGTAAACCGACGGTCTGTGTGCGGACCCACCCCATGGCCCGACGAAAGGGTACCCCCCGCGATCGCACCAAGGAACACGCTTGGCGACGTACGCTTGCCGACTATGCCCGATCCGGACGCTCGATCCTCGCGTTTTACCGCCGTCAGGGCTTGAAGCCCTAGGCCTTTCGCGATTGGCATCGAGAGTTGGCTCGACGGGATCGGCAAGACATGACACGTCCAACGGGCCTGCCTCCGAACCTCTCGACGGACCGCGTCCCGCACCACCTTGTTTAAACACCGCTTTGACCCAATCGTTTGAACAGGCCCGACGGGGGGAGCACATCTTCAGAAACGGGTGGCACGCCCTGTTTCCCTCATCCGTTCGGAAAGCCCTTGGGCCATCCTCAAGTTCATGGTCTTGCACGATCGTGCGTTATTCTGGTATTTCACTTGTGACTCATTTATTATTTCGCTAGCCTAATTCATATTTGCCAGGGCGAACATTCTTCATTTTGCCTTAGTTGATGCCTCACGACCCCTAGGAGTGCATACATGGCCCGTTCAGGGATGCCGACCGTCGGTTGTCTGCAGCTGGAAACGCTCGAAGATCGTCATGTCCCCGCCATCTTGCTTGTGGATACCGCCGCCGGAGGAACCGATCTGGCGGATGGCAAGCTGTCCTTTGCTGAGGCCATGGATACAGCTCAGGACGGTGACACCATTCAGTTCGATGAAGCCATTCATGGCAGCAGCATTCCCTATGACTTCCGCTTTTTCGGCGGCATCACCATCGATGGCCCCGGGGCCGACTTGATCACGCTGGATGGGCAGGGGGACCGCAATACCCTAGTCAACCAAGGCGTCACCGAGATCCGAGGCGTTACCATCGCCAACTTTCGCGGCGAAGAAGGGGCGATTCGCAACTTTGGCGACTTGACCCTGGCTGATTGTGTGTTCAGCCAGAACACCGGGATTCCGTTCTACTCGGCCGGGGCGATTCGCAACTCGGGCCGGTTGACGGTGGAAGGGTGTGCGTTTATCGACAACGCTTCGCAGCACTTTGCCGGGGCGATTCTGAATGAGGCGGGTGCTGAGTTGGAGGTTTACCGCAGCCACTTTGAAGGGAACCGCCTTACTGGGGACGAAGGAGCCGGTGCCATCGCGAATGATGGCGGCAGTTTGCAGATTCTTGATAGCACCTTCATCGGCAACCAGGCGCCCAATGCCGCTCCCTTAGGGGCCGGGGCAGTGTATTCGAACGGGACAGTGAGTGGACAGCCGCTGCCCAGGATTGCAGGGAGCCGGTTTATTGGGAATGAAGCCGCGGCCGGTGGAGCGGTGTCGAACCTGGGCCGGCTGGTAATTGAAGGTTCTCTGTTTGACGGCAATCAGGCCTTCTCGGGCGGGGCGATCGAGAATAGTGGCTTGTTGAGCATACGAGACACGAGTTTCATCCACAACCGGGCCCTGGATGGGGGCGCCATCAGCACGTTTCGTGGCAACCTGACTCTCGCCAACGTCACCCTGTCGGGCAACCAAGTCGAGGGCATTGGAGGTGCGATCCGCAACGTCCAAAGCTGGATCGAGGTAGTCAACTCGACCGTTGTCGACAACCGATCAGGCGAAGGGGGCGCAGGGATCGACAACGAGCGGGTGCTGGGGAGTTCTGGATTGAGCCGCGGGTCGAACACCCTGTTGCAGAACAGCATTGTCGCAGGAAATGTGCGGGTGGGGGAGGATGGTGCGACCCAGCAGCCCAGCGACATTGCTGGACTGCCACTGGTGCCCCTCAGTTCGCACAACCTGATTGGTGATCCGGATAGCGCGGGCGGGCTGTTCGAGGGAGTGCTGGGGAATCGCGTCGGCGATGGGACGGGAGGGCTGCTACCGCTGGCCCAGATTGTCGAGCCATTGGCCATCGATACCCAGGGTGGCTTGCCAACCCACTCCCTGACGAGTGATAGTCGCGCCCGCAATGCCGGAGACAATGCGCTGGCGGTCGAGCCTGGTCGGTTGCGACTGTTGTCGGATCAGCGGGGAGCCCCGTTTGTGCGGATTGCGGGGCCGGGCGTTGATCTCGGGGCGGTCGAAGCGCAAGATCCGGTCTTTGTCGTGGATGCCCTGGGGGATCGCTCGGATGGCAATTTTAACCTGGGCGAGTTTACTCTCCGCGAGGCCATCGAGCAGGCCAATGCCACGGGCGATCGGGTACGCATTGGTTTTGCCGAGGCCTTGGTCGGGCAGACGATTGTTCTGGAGGGGACACCGCTGCCGACGGTGGAAGTCGATCTGTCTCTGGTGGGGCCTGGGGCCGAGTCGCTGACCATCGATGCCGCGGGACAGTCACGGATCCTGGATCTTGAGCTTGGTACAAGCGTCACGATCCGCGGCTTGACTTTCCAGGGAGGCAATACTCCCGGCAATGGTGGCGCGATCCAGGCACGGGGCGAGCACTTCATCTTGACCGACAGCCGGCTGGTGGGCAACACGGCGGAGCGGGGTGGTGCGTTGGCCTTGGTCGCGGGGACTGCTGAGTTGGAGCGAGTGTGGTTGCAGGACAATACCGCGGCCGAGATTGGGGGTGCCATCGCCAACCTGACCCCGAGCAATAGCCTTAGTTTGCAGGGAGCGACCGTCGAGGGCAGCACGGCGGGGTTGTATGGTGGTGGGATCTTCAGTAATGGGCCGTTGACCGTCAGCCAGAGCACCATCTCGGGCAACCGGGCCGAGGAAGGTGGGGGTGGGATCGAGGCCCGAGGTCCAAGCTTTTTGGCAGGCCTCACGATCGTTGCCAACCAGGTGGGAGAGGACAGGCAGGGTGCCGGCTTACAGATCGCTCCTGCGGTGGGGATGACGCTGAACAACAGCATTGTCGCCGGCAACGCTCGCGATATGGCCACACCTGAGGAGATTCACGGCCAGCTGGCCGCCAACAGTGCGAACAACCTGATCGGCGATCCGGCCACGGCTGGGGGACTGGTCGAGGGTAGCAATGGCAACCGAGTGGGGGATGGCCTCGGCAACCTGCTTCCCTTAGCGGACATTCTGGAGTTGACCCTTGCGAGGAATGGTGGGCCTATGCCGACCCATGCCCTGGTCGCGGGAAGTCGAGCCCTCGATGGTGGTGGGGCAACTTCGGAGCCGTTTGATCAGCGGGGAGGGCCATATGCACGCCGGTTCGGCACGGCGAGTGATATCGGGGCCTTCGAAGTTCAGTCAACCGACCTACTGGTAGTCGCAACACTCGAGGATACAACCGATGGGGATACCTCACCCGATGGGCTGTCCCTACGCGAGGCGCTTGCTTTCGCGAACAGCCGACCGGGTGAGCAGCAGATTGCCTTTGCCGCGGCTCTGGAGGATCAGGTTCTTATGGTCAACGAGGCGTCGGGGTTGCCGATTGCCGACGACGTGACCATTCTCGGGCCGGGATCGGATCAGCTGGTGCTGGATGGGACGCTGGTCAACGCCCCATTTTTTGACTTGCCTGCTCTGTTTCAAGTGCTCACTGGGGTCGACGTCACCGTGCAAGGCCTAACTCTGGCTCGTAGCCCAAGTAGCCGGGTTGCTCTGTGGAACCAGGGGAACTTGGTTCTGGAAGATGTTCAGTTTGCCCAGAATGGCTTTACCGGGTCGGCTCTGAACAACGATGTGGACGCGAATCTGACCGTGCGAGCCAGCCGGTTTACGGATCTGGGATTGCGGAATGAAGGCAACGCAACGGTACAACGCACTACCTTTGCAGGGAATACTTCCCCTGGTGGTGGGGCGATCGGTAACTGGCAGGGGAGCTTAACCATTACCGAAAGCACCTTTGTTGCCAATGCTGCCGCTGAATTTGGCGGCGGGGCGATCTACAACGAGGCGTCGTTGATCGTGGATGCTAGCCTCTTCGCCAACAATACCTCGGTCCTTGGCGGTGGCGGGGCGATCGCCAACAACGGCAACCTGACCATCACCAACAGCACCTTCACCGACAACCGGGCCAACCAGAGTGGAGGGAGTGGCGGAGCGATCCATAATCTTCGCGAGCTGACCATCATCAACTCTACCATTGTCGGGAATGGGGCGGTCAACGCTTTTGGGATCGGTGGAGGGCTCTATGCTCCCGAGACCAGTGTGAGCTTCACTTCGAGTACGACTCTGCACAATACCATCGTGGCCGGCAACTATTCAGGGGAAACCAACTCTCCTTCGACGGCGGAGGATGTGATTGGGGTGCTCACCCCGGACAGTGCCCACAACCTGATCGGTAACCCCGCTACCACGGGTGGGCTCAGCCACGCCAGCAATGGGAATGTCCTGGGGGATGGCCAGGGGAATCTGTTAACTTTAGCCCAGATCATGCGACCCTATCTCGATGCCAACGGTGGGCCGACGCTGACCTTTGCCCTGGTCCCGGGCAGTGTGGCTCGAGATGCCGGCAGCGATGCTCAGGCGATGGATGCGATGGGGAATCCGCTGGCGTATGACCAGCGGGGTACTGGCTTCGCTCGCCGCCAAGGGACCGTGGATATTGGGGCGTTTGAGGAGCAGGCCACTACCCTGCAAGTCGTTCAACTAACCCCGACTTCTGAGGGGTTTGTGGTTCGCTTTAGTCGTCCGATCTCCCAAGTTGAACTAAACCTGTACGATTCGGAAGGCATCTTTGGCCCACCTGATCTGAGCCTGGTAGGTGCAGAGGGAGAAATACGTGGCTCACTGTTGCCCGATGAGGATGGATACACCTTTACTTTCATCGCGACTGGCGGGCGTCTGTCTGCCGGCACGTATCGCCTGACCCTGCGGAGCGGAGTCAACGCCTTTGCCGATGCCATGGGAGAAGTGCTCGATGGGGATGGTGATGGCACGGCGGGGGGTGATTATACTGGTGTGTTCACCGTGCTGGCTACCAACACGGTGGTGGTGAGCCTGCCGGATTTTGCCCGTGGATCGGGGCAGAGTGTGGCTGTCCCCAATACGGCCGTGGGGTTACCATTACGGCTCAGTGATGCCAGCGAGGTGACTAGCGTACGTCTAGAGGTCGTCTACAATCCGGCGTTGCTTACCATTACCGAGGTGCAATTGGCCGAGGACCTACCCCAGGGAGCGACCATCACTCTGGATGTCGGTGTCCCCGGAATGGCGGTGGTAACGTTTACCAGTCCTAGTCCGTTGGCTGGCCTAGATCGGGCGTTTGCTTCCCTCATCGCGACGGTACCCGAGGGGCCGCCCCCTGTTGTGGGTCAGAAACTCCAGGTGCAGGGAGTGTCGATCAATGGTGGTTTGATCCCAAGTGGTGGCGATGCGGCGACCCAGGTGTTGGGGTACTTTGGCGATGTCAACGCCGATGGCCGGCTGACGGTGGCCGATGTCGTCGGCTTGTTGCGGCAGGCCGCTGGGCTGGATATGGGGTTTGCCGACTATCCCTTGATCGACCCGCGACTGCTCGGCGATATGGATGGAAACCAGGTACTGACCGTTGGGGATGTGAGTTTACTCCTCAACCAGGTTGCTGGTCGGACTGTACCGCAGATCCCGGCGATTCCGTGAGGTGGCCGTCAACTTTTGTCAGCGGGGGTCAGTTTCTCGATCATGTCGGCGACGTCAGGATACTGGGCCTTGAGGAGTTTTCGGTGGCCCTCCTCGTAGTCGGCATAATCGAATCCTGGGGCCATGGTGGCGCCGAGTAGGGCAAACTGACCGCCGGGGATGAGCAGGCTACCCTGCCAGACGCCGCCGCGAACAACCGTTTGCGGTACCTGATTCCGCAGGAGATGGGTACCCAGGATCAGTGTCTTGGTGCTGCCATCGGGCCAGAGTTGTACCATCTGGACGGGATCGCCCATGTAGAAGTGGAAGATCTCATCGGTGGGTAGCCGATGGAGTGCGGAGACCGTGTCGGGGGTGAGCAGGTAGTAGATGGCAGTGCCCAGCGAGCGTGCGCCAGGGTTGGCCGGTAGAACGTTCCCGGGCAGAGTGAGGTCGCTGCGGTAGGTTTCGCGGAAGTAGCCGCCTTCGACGGGGTGAGGCTTTAAGTCCAGCTTAGTAATCACTTCTTGGGCATTCATCCCGCTTCTCCTCAGGACTCGGCGTACAGCACGATATAACCCCGTCGCTGCAGTGCGATCAGGTTGCCAAACACCTCTTCGACCATTGGTGCGATCTGGTGCACCTGCTTGGTCACGAGGTAAAAGCGGCCGCCGCGGCGTAACAGCGGGCGTGACTGCTCGATGAACATGCGGGCGATGCTGGCGTTGGCAAAGTACGGCGGGTTGGTGAGCACCACATCGAAGGTATTGCCCGGCAGACCGGTCGGTTGCCGCGCGGCGACGGTTCGGAAGTTGGTGATACCGGCGTTGCGGGCGTTCAGCTCGGCCAGGGCGATGGCACGGACGTTGCTGTCGAGGAAGGTGACTTCGGCTTTGGGGCCGGACATTTTGGCGGCGAAGATGCCGTTAGTCCCGACACCACAGCCGAGGTCGAGGATCTTGGCGCCTCCCGGGACCTCCGCGCACTCGACCAGAGCCCGGGCACCATCGTCGAAGCGGCCATAGCAGAACACGCCGGGTCGAGAGACAAAGCTGAGCGATTCACTACCGGGGATGCGGGCGTGAAAGATTTGTTCGTGGCGGCGGCGCGGTTGATCATTGCCGCGCACACTCCAGAAGATGCTGCCATCGGCGCGGGAGGGGGCCTCGCTGCATTTGCCAAACACTTTTTTGTGCCAGCGGGGACAGAGCTGATCCCGAACATATTTGGATAAGCTTACTAACAGGCCTTGAGGCTTCAAGATGTGATAGACCTGTTCGAGCATATCGACCTTGAGTTCGCGTTCCCCATGTGTGTCGATCGGCAGAATGGCGGTCTGGAATTCCGCGGGCAAGTCCCACAGGTCGGGCAAGGTCTCGATCCGCGCGGTGACCTCGCGGTTGGTCAGTTCCTCGCGGAGTCGCTCGGCCTGGTACAAGTCGAGTTGATAGCAGACCGTTTCTGGCTCGTTCAAGGCCAGTACCAGATCGGCCGCACGCAGCGGCGAACCGAGTACGAGCACCACCGGTGGGGTGATCCGCTCGCGCACCGTAGCCAACAAAGATTCAAAAGACAAGCATGCCTCCAGCCTGGATGCGCTTAGACGTCTAGATCGTCGTCATCGTCATCGTCGTCTTCTGTAAAATCCTCGGGATCGATGTTGAACCGAGGTTCAAGCCCGTGCATGACCAGGGTTTCGTCGAAGCCGGCCATGACCACTTTGTCGCGGAGAGTGACCAAGCCCCAGAGACCGGTGCCAACCAGTGGTACAGCCAGGAGCGAGCCGACTAAGGCCCAGGGGTATGACTCCAGGTCGTGCATTTTGGAAGAGCCGAGCGACACGAGCATCCCCCAAACCAGGCAGCCGACGGCGATACCCGCATAAAGCGTTTGCTCGTTCATCCGTTCTGGTGATAGGGGTTCATCGTTAAAGATCATTGGCCAGATGGCCCACATAAAGCCCAGCACGCTCAGGACGCCCAGGAGCAGGCCCATGCGCAGCATCCAGTTGGCGGGCTGGACACACTTGGCGATGGCGGGGCCGCGTTGGTTCTTGTCAAATTTCTTGCGAAGACTGCCGTATTTCACCTCACGCGCTTTTTTCTGCTCCTCGGTCTCCGGCGGTTCCTCGGCCAATTTGTAACCAGTGTTTTCATCCTCTTGGGGCGCAGCAGCCAGATCTGGCTTGAGGGGTTCCTCCGCGGAACCCGCTTGCGGGGTGTTGGCATTTACGGCCGCGGGTTGCGGGCTGGTTGTCACTGGCTGCGGAGCAAAAATCGCCTCACAGCGAGGGCATTTGATCTTCTTTCCCGCAGGAATCGGTGCCTTGGGTCGCAAAATACTTTGACATTCAGGACAGCGATAGGTGACGCTCATGCCCAACCTCGAAGTAGACGGATGCGAGTCGGAATTACGGGCATCCAGGCGGACGGGAGAGCCCAACATACCCAGAGGCAGGCGGTGGGCTCGCGACAGTAGCTGTTATGATATGTTAGCCAGCCGGCTTTTGCCAGACGCTGATCACCGCTTCCTGACCCAGGATACGGATCCCCAGCTGGCGTTTGGCGATCCAGCTTACCGGACGTAGCGCATGCCGCAGCTGCTCCATTTCCGAGACCAGGAGCACTGCGATTCCCTCGGGCTTGAGGACACGATCCCCTTCGCGAGCGAGGGCCTGATACAACGGCCCGATGCTGACAGGGGTCTCGATCTGCTTGCCAAACGGTAGGTTACAAATCAACCGATCGACGCAGCTCGGGGCGAAGGGTAATCGCGCCAAATCCCAGCGGCATAAGTGCATCGGCCCAAGCCGCAGCAAGTTCTCCTTGGCAGCATGAATGGCTCCGGCATCCAGATCGCCGCCCCACAGGGCGACACGCCCGGCGTGTTGCGCTCGGGTGTAGGCCAACTGTTCGGCTAGGACGGTGCCGGCACCGCAGGCCGGGTCGAGGACCACCTGGCCGCCACGGGCAGCGGCCAGCCGAACCATGGCTGCGGCCACCGTCGGGCGTAGCGATGCGGGCAAGTGGTCGAGCTTGTAGGTGCGATGCCGCATGGTACGGTCGGACAGGCGGATGCCACAGATGGCGACCTTACCACGGATGGTCAGCCAGAACTCGATGGCGGCATTTTCCTCCGCAGGTTTCCAACTCGCTGGCAGCTTGCCGGCGAGGCTCTTGGCCAGGGCTTCGGCGGCATCGATGCGCCGATAGACATGCTTGCCCGCCATCTGAGTGACAATGCGAAAGGTGGGTTTGCCCTTCGGTTTGGGGTGGACGGCGTGGTGTAGGCGGATCAGCTGGTCCCAGTCGACATCATGGCTGGACCAGCGGCGGATCGATTTCAGATCCGAGGCACGGAAGGTGAGTTGATCGGTTCCCCAGGCCAGCAGATAGACATCCTCAACCGTGCGCAAGCGGAGGAGTTGCTCATCGATTGAGTCGACGCGGAAGACCACCAGGCCACTGGTGGTCTTGCGGACGGTGCCGCCGAGTTCCTGAGTAATCTCATCGGCAGCAATGGGCTCCAGGCCTGGATGAACCATGGCATAACAGGGGGGGAGATCGGTGGACATGAGGCCCCTGAATAAGTGGCGAAGTGGAGGGGTGGTGGGGTTGACGCCACCACGCTCAGCAACGGCAGAGTGCTATTCGATTTCCTTATCCCAGACCACATCGGCCCAGCCGATCAGCATTTCCTGCCAGGTCTGGTCACCCCAGTAGACTTTTCGGGCCGGATCGGGGTTGAACGGGTTGTTCTCCGAGTTGTCGTAGTGGGCAATGCAGTGCATGGTACTGCCCTTGGGCATGACGATCGGCTCCTTAAGCCGATAAACCAACTGCCAGTTGAAGTTGTATTCAGGGACCCAGAGGGCGGTACGCTCCTTACCCGTGGCATGGACAATGTTCACCCGGAATTCCGCACCACGCAGGTGCATGTGAGGCATCAGGGAGATGATGCGTCCGGGTTGTTTGAAGGTATAGCGGGATTCTTCCCGGTGATGGGCCGCATGGGGTGGAATGCGGATCCGTTCATTAAAGACGGGAACCGCTTGGACCTTGTGTTTGGGCTTGGTTTTAGCAAAGACTAGACCGATCGAGGAGCGGTCCTGCACGGCCTTGCCATTGGGGGTGTAGTGCATCTGCAGGACGATCTTACTGCCGGCGGGGATATGGCGAGCGGTTCCCTCCGGCAGGATGGTCGGCATGTCTCCAGGAGCGGTGCCACACAGCACTTGGGCCTGCTTTACCCCGGGTAAAAGCGGGAAGGTGGGCAGGTCCGGATCGATGCGGTCACGCGGCGGCACTATAAAGGCCAGGATATGGTGGACCACGCTCGGCTCACCCGCCCGGGCCTCGGCCTTCTCCACCCACATATCTTCGGTGAAGCCCGGATCGAGCACAAAGTACTGGTAGGGAATGCCCCCCTTGGGGGTGTCGGCGGGCACATTGTAAGGACGGTCCATCGGCAGAATCAGGTCCGGGTTGCCGATCTGCCAGGTCAGCGAGTCATACTTTTTCGCGGGCGGTAGATCCTTGGGGTTGCCCTCAGGGCAGCCAGCCTCGACCCAGGCAGCTAGGGTCTTAATGGCTTCTTCGGGCACCCGGCGCTCGTTGGCAAAGTGGCCGTACTTGGGACTCGCATACCAAGGGGGCATCACCCGAGTTTCGACGACCTCGCGGATCGTCTCGGCCCAGGCCGCGGCATCAGCGTAGCTTACCAGGGCCATCGGGGCGATCTGGCCGGAACGATGACACTCTTGGCAATGCTGCTGCAGAATCGGTGCGATGTGCTTGGTAAAGGTGACCTCACGGGAGGTGGGCTTCGGAGCGCGGCTAATGTAGCAACCCTCGACGAGAGTGCTCGTCTTGGCAATCGTCTTGTCCGCGAGCAGGGCATCGAGGGCATCGGTCAGCTCGTGGGTGGTGGGTTCGAGCTTCTTGTACAGCCGGGCGTACTGGTTGTCGATACGGCCGTGGTAGCGGACTTGCCGCTTGGCATCGAGCACAAAGGCTTCGGGGGTCAACCGGGCGCCGAACTGGTCGCTGACGCGATTGTTCTCATCGCGCAACACCGGAAAGGTGAGCTTCCACTCTTTGGCATGCTGGGCGATGGCCTCGGCCGAGTCGGCATAGTTGGAATTGATGCCGAGCACGATGACACCCTTGGACTTGTACGTCTCGGTGATCTGATTTAACCGAGGCATGTACTGGTTGTTGACTGGGCAGACCGTACCCATAAAGACAAACACAATCGTTTGATGATTGGCAGCCAGCTTGCTCAAGCTGTAGGACTTGCCGGTGGCAGGCTCCACCAAAGTAAAGTCGGCAATCGTCTTGCCGGGTCGCTGATCGTTTGCAGCTGCGCGGACTTGGTTGGTGTCCACCGGATGGGCGAACCCGAAGACCGCGGCAAATCCGATCAACCAATAGTAGCGCGTTAGCATATATGTCACTCCTTTGGCATTCTCATCCGCACGGAACACATGAAGCGAGATCGGATCAAGTCCACAATTCGTTGACCCCCTCCATCGAAGTGGCGGCCAAGTGTGCCACCCGGATCTGGCCAGACAACCAGGAGCTAGCGTGGCCATTCCGAGCAGCGGGTGTGAACCCGCCGAGGGTTGGACAGACGGCTGTCAATGGGCTCGCGTCCGCCACAGCGAGCGGATACTTTTCCGAGCGGCGGGTGTGAACCCGCCGAGGGTTGGGCGGAAGCGCCTGGGACCAACGCCGAGTGGGAGCACG
>CAYPIE010000087.1:0-25234 GCA_964410665.1 uncultured Alcaligenaceae bacterium | reverse complement strand
CCGGAGCTCTGCTTCTGCCTCTTCAGGCGAGCCCCGGACGTCAGTCCGGGGGTTCTGACTTACCGCAACCGCCTCTGCCTCTTTCCCCGCACCGCAAGCGCTTCTGCCTCTTTCCCCGCACCACAAGCGCCTCTGCCGCTTCTTCGCCAACAGAATTCAAGGGCCGCCATTTAAACACTCCCGAATCGCCAATCACGTGAACCATCTGACACCCGCGGATCGCGTCACGGTCGCAAAGCAGCTGCTCGACTGGTTTGACCAACACCACCGCACCATGCCCTGGCGCGCCGACCGCGATCCGTATCGCATCTGGGTCAGCGAGGTGATGCTGCAACAGACCCAGGTCGCCACCGTCGTGCCCTTCTTTGAGCGGTTTATGCTGGCGTTTCCCAGCGTCAATGCCCTGGCCGCGGCCGATGAACAGGAAGTGCTACGGCTCTGGTCCGGGCTGGGCTATTATCGCCGCGCCCGGCACCTGCATCAGGCGGCCAGGATCCTGGTCCGTGACCACGACGGGGAGATGCCCGATGACCCGGTGGTCTGGCGCGAACTACCCGGGGTTGGCCGCTACATTTTGGGGGCGGTGCTGTCACAGGCGTTCGACCGCAAGCTGCCGATCGTCGAGGCCAACAGCCAGCGCGTCCTGGCCCGGCTGTTCGGCTGGCGCGAGCAGATCAAGGCAAGCAGCACCCAGCGCTGGCTGTGGCAAACCGCGGCCGAGCTGCTCCCGGAACAACGCGTCGGCGACTTCAACCAGGCGATCATGGAACTCGGGTCCCTGGTCTGTACCGTCAGCGAACCGGCCTGTGGACGCTGCCCGCTGGCCCCGTGGTGCGTTGCCAAACGCGACGAGCTGCAAACCGAGCTACCGGTGAAATCGGCACGGCCGGCGCTGGTGGCGGTCCGTGAGGTGGCGGTGGTCATCCGTCAAGAAGCACAAGTCTTCTTGGTTCAACGGCCCGACGCCGGGCGCTGGGCAGGCATGTGGGAGTTTCCCCACACCGAGTTGGTCAACCCAGAAGACCCCGAGCAGGCGGCCCTTCGGCTTGTGACCGAACTCGGCATGAAGGCAACCATCGGCAACGAGCTGCTGACCATCCGCCACGGCATCATGCACTATCAGGTCACGCTGATCTGTCTTGAGGCAATCTACCAGTCCGGCGACTATGTCCTGGGGCCATATCCGCAAGCCCGCTGGGTCGCCCCGACGGGGTTGAGCGAGTATCCTGTGAGTGTGCCGCAGCGGAAGCTGGCCGAGCATCTGCTCGAGCCCCACCGTCAACCGCGCCTGTTCTGATCCATCGCGCAGCCTCATGAGGAACCCCGGCATGTCCCCCAGTGATGTCGCGGCCACCGCAGCCAAAATCGTCGCCAACATCGAAAAAGTGATCATCGGCAAACGCCCGCAACTCACCCTCGCCCTAGCCGCCTACTTCTGCGAGGGGCACATCTTGCTCGAGGACGTGCCCGGCGTTGCCAAGACCATGCTGGCCCGGGCCCTGGCCCGGAGCGTCAACTGCACCTTTAAACGGCTGCAGTGTACCCCGGACCTGTTGCCCACCGACGTCACCGGGGTTTCGATCTTCAACCAGAAAACCAGCGAGTTCGAGTTCCGCCCGGGGCCGATCTTCGCCCAGACCCTGTTGGCCGATGAGATCAACCGGGCCACTCCACGAACGCAGTCCGCGCTGCTGGAAGCCATGGCCGAGCGGCGGGTGAGCGTCGACGGGCAGACCTACGTGCTCAAGCCCCCGTTCCTGGTCATCGCCACCCAGAACCCGATCGATCAAGAAGGCACCTTCCCGCTACCCGAAGCCCAGCTGGACCGCTTCCTGGTGCGTCTCACACTCGGTTACCCCGACTACGACCAGGAGGCCGAGATGCTCGCCCGGCTGCAACTGCGGCACCCGATCGACGAGCTGAGCCCGGTGACCAAAGCCGAAGAGATCCTGGCCTGTCAAGAAGCGATCCGCGAGATCCACGTCGACGACAAGGTCCGCAAGTATATCCTCGACATCGTGCACAGCACCCGGGACCACGAGGACGTGCTACTCGGTGGTAGCCCGCGCGCCACCATCGCCCTGTTCCGGACCGCCCAGGCACTAGCGGCAATCGGCAGCCGGGACTTTGTCCTTCCCGATGACGTTAAGCGCATGGCCCAGGCAGTGCTGACCCACCGACTAATCCTAAAACCAGAAAGTCGGCTGCGTAAGCGGACCGCCCAGATGGTCGTGCATGACATCGTCATGGAGACGGCGGTGCCGATGATCGACAAGCAGCGCGAGATGGCCGAGGATTATTTTCAGTAAGCCCGGCCAGTGGGTTCATTTCTGCAGGATTAACTTGCCGCGACGAGTAATACGCAGGCGGTAGGTCTCGCCCGCATGTTCGATGCAGATCTCGCGTAGCGGCCCAAACAACTCCTCGGTCCGCATCACCGGAGCGGTGTCAGCAGGAGGGGGTTCCTGGTGTGCTGGCGGCTGGGGTTCCTCAACCATCGGGAGAGCTCGCCTCAGTGGAAAAATGAAGGACTGCGCTTAGCCTAGCGATAGTGAGACTCAGTGTCAACAAGCCGGGTGGCCCGGCCGCATCGTTTTGAAAAATCCCCTGGAAAAATCGCACTTGTGGCGTGCGAATTCGGGCTCTAAGATAGTCTGCGGGTGAGACTCAGTCTCATCATTACCCACCCTGAGGATGCTCCGCCACCGCCGTGAAGCGCTCTCTTGCTTCACTTCCGCTCGCAATGCTCCTCCGTTGCGTTCCTGAACCTTGGTTCTTGCACACGAGGAGAATGCCAGTGCTGCGTTCCCGACATCGTTCCGCCTTCACCCTGATTGAGCTGCTCGTCGTCATCGCCATCCTCGCCATCCTGATCGGACTGCTCTTGCCCGCCGTCCAAAAGGTTCGTGAAGCGGCCGCGCGTATGAAGTGCCAAAACAACCTCAAGCAACTTGCTTTGGCCCTGCACAACTACCATGATGCCCACCAAGAATTTCCCTATGCGGTAATCGATCGCTTGCCAGGCGAGACCAGCGACACCTGGGTAACCGGTTTCATCGCCCTGCTGCCCTATCTGGAGCAAGATGCAGTGGCCCGCCGCTGGGATGCGAGCTTACCGCGGAATAGCAGCGAAGATCCCGATAGAGATGGCTTTACCAATGCCATGCTGCAGCAGATGCTCATTCCAACCTACACCTGCCCATCAATGACGCCCCCGGCCGGGTCGCTGGGCGGCCCGAGTGGGGTGGAGAACCGGGGCTATTGCTCGTACTTGTTGGCCGCGGGCACCATCGATGTAACCCTGCTGCACTATGCCAGCTTCTACGGCATCGCCGAGCCGCGATTCGATGGGACGATTGTCCCAGTCAAGAGCGTCGATCCCACCTCGCCAAACCAATCGGTCACCCGCATGGCTTCGCTCAACGACGGCACCTCGAACACCTTCCTGGCCGGGGAAACCGACTTCAAACCGCAGGGGGTGCCCTCGACCAGCTACGGCGGCGTCTGGGCCTTCGGCTACATCGGCTACAGCTGGGGCACTACCTTCCATGCGTTCAACCGCCACGACCATGCGAGCACCCCGTACGGCGCCTTCCGCAGCGAGCACACCGGCGGCGGCAATTTCGCGTTGGCCGATGGCTCGGTTCGCTTCGTCCGCGACGGCATCCCATACGAGGTTTACCAGGCGTACGGTTCGCGTGCAGGTGGTGAAGTCGCCAGCCTGGATGGAGGTTCCTACTAATGAAGAAGCTTCTAAAGCGTCTGCTGGGACTGAGCTTCCTGAGCATCGGCATGGCGAGCTTGGCAGGCTGTGGCAAGGATCCACCCCCTGGCTCGCTGCAGCAGACGCCACTGACGATGGACCAGTGGCAGCAGTTGCCCCCGGAAGAGCGTTACAACATCGACAGTCTAGAGCGGTTAAAGCTGGGTCAGCCTAGACTGCGCGATCAGCGCGTCTGGGAGCAATTTACCCGAAAGGTGTTGCTTCCCGGGAAACGGCAGGCGATGTTAAACGAACGGCCATCGTCGTAACTAGATCTGCTCTGGCGCTCTTACATAAGGAACCGAACGACTATGAAGCAACTCCTAAGTCTGGGCGTTGTCGCTCTGTTTGGACTGCCGCTAGCGGCGGAGCCCACGACCAAGTACCCGCCGCTAAAGCCCGCGGTGTCCAGTTTTGGGGCCGCGGTGTGCGATGGTTACCTGTATGTTTACGGGGGTCACATTGGCTCCGCCCACGCGTTCTCCAACAAGAATGCCCTAGGTATCTTTCGCCGCTTGCGTCTGGAAGGGAGCAACACCTGGGAGGAGTTGCCCGGTGGTCCGAGCATGCAAGGGCTGGCCATGGTGGCCCACAGCGGCAAGCTGTACCGCATCGGCGGGACCCAGGCTCGCAATGACCCAGGCGAACCCACCGACATGATCTCGCTGAGCTCGTTCGCCGGTTACGACCCGGCAACCAAGAAGTGGACCGACCTGCCCGACCTGCCCCAGCCGCGGTCATCGCACGACGCGGTGGTCCAGGGCGACCGCATCTATGTCGTCGGCGGCTGGGCCATGGGTGGCAAAGGCAACAAGCCGGTCTGGCACGATACCGCCTTGGTCTACGACCTGGCTGCGGCCAACCCTGAGTGGCAGACTATCCCCCAGCCGTTTGTGCGACGAGCCTTGATCGCCGCGACCCACGAGGGCAAGGTATATGTCGTCGGCGGCATGACCGAGGTCGGGGAGCTCAAGCCGTTCGTCAATATCTACGACCCCGCGAGCAAGAAGTGGAGCAAGGGCCCCGATCTGCCGGGGAATCGGATGAACGGTTTCTCACCTGCCGCCTGTGTCTTCCAAGGGTCGCTAGTTGTCAACCCCTCCGACGGCACGCTGTATCGCCTAGCCGACGATGAGTGGGTGCCGGCTGGTGAGGTGCGTGAAAACCGCTTCGTACACCGTATCATACCCATCAAGGAAGGCATCGTGGTGGTCGGCGGTGCTTCGCGAAAAGGGACCGTTGGCGCCACCGAACTGGTGCTGCCCGAGAGTAAACAATCCCAGGAATAGTTTCTGCCGACTTCCCCTGGAAAATGATCTCCAGGGGAAGGTGCGTTGTAGCACTTCCCTCACTTATCGCCTGGCCTGCTCGCTCTGCCGGGCCAAAGCGCGGATCTCAACCACGGCGATATCACACAGGCCCCACGGCGTGTCACCCAGGACTTTTTCCAGGAACGGCCAGTTGGGGTATTCCTTCTTGAGCGAGACCGACTCGCTGATCTGTAGCAGGTCCTCGGGCAAACAGTGGCGTAGGGCCTCGATGGAATGGCGGTGCGTGAGCAGGATCACCGTCCGCGGCCGGGTAAGCAGCGACAGAATCAGGTCCTGAGTTTCCTTGCTGCGATAATTCTGGAAGTCGGACCGGCCGAGGTAGAAGGCGACCGAGTTGACCTGACGCGGGTAGCAGACCACCGCCTGCTCGGGGTCGCGCACGTGCCGCAGCACCAGTTCCGGCCGTCCAAGGGGAGACCGCTCGCGGGCGTACCAAGGGATGCCGATATAAACTGTCAACAGTAGAACAGCTCCGGTGCTGACCAGAGCCGTTCGGGTCCAGGCCGAGTGCAGCCAGCGGCTGTGCACAATGTAGTACCCCAACACCAGAGCCAACAGCGGAAACGCGGGCAGAATGTAGGTCGGTAACTTCGACCCCGAAAGCGAAAAGAAAAGCAGGCACCACCCCCCTGCCAGCAGCCAGAAGCTCAACTCCGGCGACCGCTGCCGTGTGACCCCTTCTTCACCCGTGGTGAAATAGCGGAACAGGGGTAGCAGCAATAAGCTAGCAGGCAACATACTACCCAAAGCGATCGGCAGGTAGTACCACACCGGTTGCAGGTGGTCGAACGGGCTGGCAAAGCGCAGGACGTTGTGTTCCCAAAAGAAGTAGCGGAGGAACACCGGTTCACGCAGATAGATCGCCACATACCACGGTAGGTTGATGGCGAGCACCATGCCCAGGTAGGCGGCCAACCGCGGCAGGGTGAATGCCACCGATCGACTACACAGCCAGCACCAGGCAAGCACTGGAGGTAGCAGCATTATCAGAGCCACCGGCCCCTTGGTGAGCACCCCGAAGCCACAAGCTACCGCTGAGAGCAACCACCAGCCCCAGCGAAACCGCTCAGTGCGAATGGCCTCGAACACGCTCAACAGCATCAGGGTGATGCAAAACGTTAACAGTCCATCCAGTAACAGCAGCCGCCCCATGCCAATGAACCCAGGCATCAGCGTGAGCAACAGTGCTCCCCAAAAGGCGGTCCGCTCTCCCATGCTCCGGCGGCCAATCAAGTAAACACAAAGGATGGTGGCATGAACCGCTAGGGCCGGGACAATGCGGGCGACACTGTCGGCTACCCCGAACAAGTGATACGCCAGCATCACCAGCCAGTAAAACAGCGGCGGCTTATCCAGATACGGTTCACCCTGCAAGACAGGAACTACCCAGTCCCCTGCAGCCAGCATCTCCCGAGGGATCTGCGCGTAACGTCCCTCATCTGGTTCGAGCAGAAGAAAATCCCGGGTCGGGTACAGCAGCAAGGCGGGCAGAATCAATAGCCAAAGCAGTGAACTTTGCCGCAAGGTTGAATCACCCGCAGACTGTCCAGGAAACAACACCCGCGACCACAGATAGGGAAACCAGCCAAGCAGATGACGAGGTAATGGTTCGCTGGCGCTGGACACTCCCTGTCCCTCCACTAGGCCACAATCAATCGCTTCCGGGGGAGTGATGATCGCAAACCCCAGGACTGCGGTCAACTGAAGGTGTAGATGAACGGGGCCGCTCCCGTTGAGGAAAGCACCATCAGAAAGCCAAACAGCAACAGCACGATCAGGATGGGCAGCAACCACCACTTTTTGTTTTGCCGCAAAAAATGCCAGAACTCGATGAGTAACCCTGGGGTTTGCTCCGCCTGAGCCGCTTTCTCGAATTCGTTGCTTGGTTCGGTCATGCTGCGCCTCCCCTAGAACGGTTGCAGGTATCGAGTTGGATCGGTCGATGCTGGCCGTTCTTCCCAATAACTATCCTGCTCAGGTTCGATTCGACGTTGTAACAAGTCACGGCATCGAAGCCGCAGCCACAAGCCCAGAGGTGTGATCAACCCAAAAAAGATCACCGCCAGGACCAGCAGAGTCACCAGCCAGGCAAGCGGAAAGACGGCCAACCGCCAGCCGAGAAACAACGGGGCTAACCAGCGCGGCCGGATCAAGCCAATGAGCCCCCCCATCAGACCCAAGACGCCCAAACAGCGTCCGGTACCCTCGAGCAAGACCATAGAAAGCAGCCCAACCAGGGCCAATAGGCTCGCGAACTCCCAGAGTACGCGCTGGGTCGTGGGTGTACGGACATCAGACCACCGCATCGGGTACGTCCTCGAACTCAGTCGTCTTATTAGTGATCAGACAATCCCCAAGAACCAGCAGATCGATGCCAGTATTTTGAAAACAGCGATAGGCATCTGCGGGCGAGCAGACAATCGGTTCGTCGCGGACATTGAAGCTGGTGTTGATCAAGACCGGACAGCCGGTGCGTTCATGAAAAGCAGTCAACAGGGCATGGAAGCTGGGCTGCCGCTGCCGATCGACGGTCTGAACGCGAGCGGAGTGATCGACATGGGTCACCGCTGGAATAGTACTGCGTACGCCCCGAGCGCGCTGATAGATATCCGCATTTGCAGCGATCGCTTCCGGCAGGCAGTGTTGCGGCTTTACTGGGACCACCATGAGCATATAGGGACTATCCTGGCCCGCTGGCAAGTCAAACCAATTGTGAGCATGCTCGACGAGTACCGCCGGAGCAAACGGGCGGAATCCCTCCCGAAACTTGATCGAGCGATTGAGCCGCGACTGCATACCGGAGCACCGAGCATCGGCCAAAATGCTCCGTGCTCCTAGAGCTCGCGGACCATACTCCATCCGCCCACAAAACCAACCCACGACCTTGCCTGCATCGAGTTCGGCGGCAACCCGCTGCATCCGTTGACGTTCACAAGTGAGGCGATGAAACGGGATGTGCCGCTCCGTCAGCCAAGCCGTCACCGAATCTGCCGGGTACTCTGGTCCTAAGAAACTCCCTTGCTGAGCGTCAGGCGAATCGACCCCCCTGGGTCGGCCAAGCAACTGGTACCAGACGAATAACGCGGCTCCCAAGGCTCCCCCCGCATCTCCGGCTGCCGGCTGGATCCATAGATGACGGAACGGCCCTTCCCGAAGGAGCCGACCGTTCGCCACGCTATTCAGTGCTACACCACCGGCCAGGACCAGATTGGCTTCACCGCTACGATGATGCAACCCCTCGGCCAGATGCAGGATCACCTCCTCGGTAACGAGTTGGATACTGGCCGCCAGATCCAGGTGGCGTTGACCAAACGGAGCATCGGGAGAACGAGCCGGTCCGCCAAACAGACGATCGAAGTGGCGGTTAGTCATCCGGTCCCGAATGCCGAACGTAAAATAGTCTAGATTCAGACGAAAACTGCCATCGGCCTTTACATCGATCAGGTGGCGTAGGATGGTATCGCGGTACACCGGCTGCCCATACGGTGCCAGGCCCATCAGCTTGTACTCGCCATCGTTGACCTGGAAGCCGCAGTAGGCGGTGCATGCCGAGTAGAGCAGTCCCAGCGAGTGGGGAAAGCAAAGCTGATGGGTTAGTCGAAGGGTGTTGCCGGTACCGACTCCCATACTGGTCGTAGTCCATTCGCCAACCCCGTCCAAGGTCAGGATGGCAGCGGTTTCAAACGGGCTTGGCAAGAAAGCACTGGCAGCATGACTCTCGTGATGCTCGAGAAATACTATGGGCTTGCTTGCAGGCCGCCCAAGTGCTTGATTGATACGACGACGCAGGTAGAGCCGATCCTTGAGCCAGGTCGGCATGGCTTGGTGGAAGGCAGCAAAACCCTCGGGAGCCTGTGCCAGGAAGGTATCGAGGATGCGCTCGAACTTGGTCCAGGGCTTCTCGTAGAAAGCAACATAGTCGAGTTGCTCCGCCGTGACCTCTGCCGCGTCCAAGCACCAGCTCACCGCCCGGGTCGGAAAAGCTTTATCATGCTTACACCGACTAAAGCGTTCTTCCTGGGTCGCAGCTACAATCACGCCATCGCGCACCAGGGCAGCCGCGCTGTCATGGTAGTAAGCCGAGATACCCAGGATGGTGGTCATGGTTTGTTGCGATCGGTCTGGCCATGGGCCCAGGCCTGAACCGCCTTAAGTCGATTGCGACCCTGAGCAAAATACAAGGGAGGCAGGGATTCCAGATGCGCTTGCCAGCGACGATCTCGCTCTAGTTCCCAGCCCGCCTGGGGGATAACCCAGCCTTTCTCTTGCAGGCGGTCGAGCAAGTGCTGAGCAATTTGCTGGTGACCTTCGATCGAGGGGTGTACGTGATCGACCAGCCACTGGTTGCTCGGGTAGCCGTGACGGCTTTGTTGAGCGATGAGCCCTTCCACATCGATCCAGGGGTTGTTGTACGTGGTCGCGACATCGAGGAGCAACGCCTGCATGGTGTCCAGGACCCGGAGTGGGCAGACATCCTGGTCCTTGGCCTGGCGTAGAGCTTGTTCGGCCCGAGGAAGGTGCCGCAAGGTCCGCAAGCACATGCCAATTTCATAGTGCACCAAGGCGTGTTGATCGTCTAGGTCACGAGCTTCATACAGCAACCGCAGCGCCTCTCCGAGGTCATTCCGATAGTGCTGACGGGCCTCGGCAAGCAGGTCGGCAAAAACCTGTTCTGCTGCGGGCGTGATGGCCTGACCATGGACCGCCTTGAACGGGGGCCACTCCAGATTGGACACCGGGTTGAGCAACCACAGGGGTACATTGGCTTGCTCGGCCAACACCACCATCCGCTCCAAGTTGTGGCGGTAATGAGCGATCACCCCCGCTTGCCACTTGGGGTCCCGATGGTACTTGGCCATGCCCCCTTCCCAATCCAGGATGGCATCCGATTCGGCAGGTAGTTCGGGACGTTCTTCCGTCGAGGGAGCCCCGGTGGCGTCGAGATAGATGCCTCGCAACAGGTTATAGGTACGTAGTCGGCTGACTTGGCGCATCGGCCAGGCGAGGAACTTGGGGGCCGACTTGATGTGGTCATAGCTGCGGTCTTCGAGAAACTCGTTGTGGCCGGTCATGACCAAGATCAGATCAGGTTGGTACTGCAACACCTCCTCGAGGATGGGGACCAGGCGGTAGCTCGCGTAGGAGATACCACCGCAGTTGACCACCTCCCAGTCCCGAGTTGGGTCGGCGACTTCCAGGCCAAGCTCCAGCCAAGTGGGAAACGAGGTCTCGATCGCCCATGGGCGTCCCTGGACGGTGGAGCCGCCAAGGACAAAGACGCGGGTTGCTCGCTCACCTTTCTTGCCCGCGAATCCATCTGGTCGAAAGTGAGTTTGCCGAGACTTCGGGATTTCGTAGCGGTCAGTTTCGGCTTGATAGATAAATAAGGGGTGGATGGCACTGAAGCCGACAAACGGATCGTTATATTCGGTCGGCTTACCCAGCCCCGCCAGGCGTAGGCCTAACTCCAACAACAGCAGGGGGAACAACCCCAGGGCGATCGCCAGGAGCCGGAACACCGTCCGCTTGCGACCGCCGGTTTGGATCGGGGCTGAGGATCGGTTGGTCATGGCCTCAAGCCAAGTCGAGCGTCTCCAGCAGGCGTGCCTTGACGCTAGTCATGGGGAAGGAGTCCTCGGCAGGGGCTGGTCCGGGACCGATAAACAGCGGGCGGTCCTGCGCGTCGGAGGCTGGCAAGCCGTGGCTCCCCTTGACCAAGCTGGCATCCAGCGGGACCACGTCCAGAGTCATGCGCATGCCGAGCGATTTCTGGGCCAGCCGATGGGCGATGTGTAACTTGGGGAAACGCAGGCGTCTGGTGTCAAAGAACAACTCGCACGGATCAAAGCCCGGTTTGTGGTGAATGGCCACGCTGCGGGCGTAGTCGGGGGCATTCTTCTCTTCCAGCCAGAACGGATAAGCGAACCAGGCATCCGGCCGTGACAACAAAACGATATCCCCCGCCCGTTCGTGGGTAAGGTTGAACTCTGCTCGTTCTTCGCCGACCAACACCCGGCCCACTCCGGGCAACGGCGCCAGTAAGTCGCGCACCGCCGGGACCTCCTCCGGATGATTCACATACACATGGGCGATCTGGTGATCGCAAACGGCAAAGGCTCGGCTGATAAAAGTATCGAGCTGGTCACCGAACGGCCCAGTACGCACCTTCAGATACCCGGCTACCCGAAGCACCTGGTTCGGGTAAACCACCTGATCGACCTGGCAGTGACCGTACTCACTTACCACACACACCTCGGCCCCAAGCCGGCGCGCGGCGTCAAGGATCGGTTCGCAAGCATCATCCAATTCTCGCACCAAACGAGGGTAGTCACTCCCCTTCGGACCATGCCGCTGGGGGTCGTAGTCCAAATGCGGTAGATAAACCAGCGTGAGATCCGGCTTATGCTCATCGATCACTCGGGCAGCAGCTTGACCGATCCACTTGGTGCAAGGTAGACCAGCCATCGGTCCCCAAAATGTGGCAAACGGAAACGCTCCCAGTTCCGCTTCCAGGCCCTCGGTGAGTCCCTCGGGCGTTCCCGTGATGCCAAAGACTTTACTCCCGTCAATCCCATAGAAGGGCTTTGGGGTCACACTGAATTCGACCGCTGCCCCCTGGTTAAACCACCAGAACAGTTTGGCGCAGTGAAAGCGTTTGCCCCGCTCCGCAGCATGCCGCGCGGCGGTTGCATACAAGGGTTCGGCTTGGATGAGCCGGTTGGACTGCTGCCAGAAGCGGACCTCGGCGGTGTCACGATACAACCAGCCGTTGGCAACGATGCCATGGCGACTCACCGGCTCGCCCGTGAGCATGGTCGCCTGGGCCGTGCAGGTCACGGCCGGAACCACCTCCGGCATGGGACGGACCCAGGCCGACTTGGCCCGTGCGGACAAGCGTGGAGCATGCGGTAAGAGCCGGGGGGTAAGACCGACCGCGTTAAGCAATACCACTGGCGGCATGGTGTCAACCTGGTTGTTGATTCATGTCAGATTGATATGCTTCCCGCGACCGTGCTTCTTCTTGGCGAATCGCCTCGAGGTCATCCACATCACCCTCCTCAAGCACTCCCTCATCGATGTACACTTCCCGACTAAGCGGCCCGGTGCGTTCGAGCACGTCCAACACCGTCGGGTTGTGCGGCGGACGATGCGGCGGGAAGAAGTAGCCCTCCACCACCGTGCCCTGGTGCTGATACTCAGGATACTCCAGGAGCAGCGCATGCAGCTTCTTGAGGTTGTAGTGCGGCACGGTGGAGTACATGTGGTGGGGCAGATGGTAATCCTGGCCCAGTGGAAACACGCTAAAGGAGATCAACGGGTGCACCAGGAAGGTTCGGGTGTTGTTGAGGAAGCCGCGGCCACCGTTGCCGTGCTGGACCACTTGGCGGAGGATCATAAACAGCGAGAAGGAAGTGAAAATCGGTACAATCCACAACAACAGAAAGTAGCCGACCACCCATTCGCGGGTCCAGACCGTGAGCCAGGCCAGGCTGGTGCATAGAGTTGTTAGAAAGCCCAGCCGTAACACCCCCTGGGTGCGTGGACCGATCAGCGGCTGGATGCGCGTCTGATGAAACGCCCGATCGGGCAAGGAAAAGAAGATCGACAAGATCAACAGGTAAAGTCCCAAAGGTGCCACGGCCAGGAGCGTCCAGTTGTCCACATAGTACAGGCCGATTAGGCTGCCCACCAGTGTCAGCGTGTAGACAAAGCCCACCCGCAGGGCCAGCTTGGAGGACTGCTCGCCCTTGCGCAGGTAGGGGTTGTGTGTGGTCCCTGTGGAACTATACTTGGCCCGCACCTTCATGAAACGAAACAGGCTTGGCAACCAGAGAAAACCAATCAGCCTGCGAAGAAACGCCTTACGCGGCTGGGGAAACTTGAGCCAGTGACCGCTTTGCCGGAGTTGGGACAGATCCGGATCGCGGTCGGGGTCGTTGACAAATTGGTGGTGCGCCCAATGCTGCAGCCGGTAGTGATGTAGACTGCTGAACATCGGGAACATAGCCAGCAAGTCGCCGGCCAATTCATTCAGATAACGATTGCGGAATAAACTGCGGTGCACCGCCTCGTGGGCAATAGCACTTAACTGATGCTGGATCGCCCCGACCACCAAGATGGTGACGATGGTAATCGGGATGTTCCAAGCCCAGGCCAGTCCCCAGGTTTCGCGCTGGGCGTAGAACCACAGTGTCCCACCGACTACCAACGCCAGCAGCACGTAGGCGCGTAGGATATAGTACCAGTTGGTGGTATTATCGGGTTGACGAAGCTGTTGCAGGGCAGCCTTGAACGCCGGGTCAGACAGCGACCGGGCTGGAGCCGCCTCGGGAGTCGCGATCGGTTCCGCGATGCTCATGGATTATCCTCATAGTTCGGCGGATAGAGCCGTTTGTGTTTGCGAGCAAAAATCCCATCAATCCAGCGGGGGAAGAAGCGATTCCCCCGTAAAAGCCATCGGGCACCCAGCCCCACCGTTCGTTCGGTCCGGTTCGTCTGGATGGTATGCAGAATCTTGCGTGCGACATGTTCGGGGGACATCCCCCGGCGTTCACGGGTTTTCACCCGAGTATCACAACGCAGTGCATGTTCGCGGAGCGGCGTAATGGTAAACCCCGGTGAGACTAGCAAGGCGGTAATATCGTAACATGCGAGCTCCGCCCGCATGGCCTCAGTAAATCCCGTCAGCGCAAACTTGCTGGCCGAATATTCTGCCCAATCCGGCAGACCCCGCCGGCCACACCTCGAGGATACATTCACCACCACCGGCTGGCGACCCCGTTCCAAGAGCGGCACACATAACCGCAATAGCTCGACCGGGGCAAAAAAATTGACCTCCATCAGCTGCCGCAAAGTCGCTTCGCTGCTTGAAGTGAACAGCCCGGAAGCCTCAACACCCGCATTGTTGATCAGAATGTCCAGAGCTCCCCAACGCTCGCCGACCATGGCGGCGAGTTGTTCGCGGTGGGTGGGCTCGGTGACATCACCGGCCAAGGTGATGACCTCCACCCCGCTAGGCTTAAGCTCACGGGCCAGAGCCTCAAGCGGCTCCGCCGATCGAGCGGTCACAAGCAACCGTGCCCCTGCCCGAGCGAGCTGCAAGCTGAGGGCCCGGCCAATTCCGCTCCAGGCACCGGTCAGCAGCACTCTCCGATCATGAAGATCCCGTCGCATGAGGTTCGCTCCGCGGTGCATCCTCGGGCGTTTGTTTCCATCACCATTATGGTAGCCAGTCATCGCCAGACTGGCGAAGGAGCAAACGCGGCACGGAAGCCCTCAAAGTGTCCGATTGCCCTTCACTCGCCTATCTGCCCAAGGTTATCATCCACGCACTCATTTGCCGGGACGGATTCCCAGCCACGCGGGATGGAACCATGCACTATCTGCTCATCGGCTACATGTTTCTGTTCATCCATCGGCCGTTCGAGTTTTGGCCCCTGTTGGGTGATCTCCACATCGAACGCCTGTACATGATTGTGACCCTGTTAGCTTGGGTGCTGACGCCTGGCAAACGCTGGTTGCCCAGCGTGCAGCACTGGGCTTTTCTAGCCTTTTGCCTGGGCGTGCTGTTTTGTTGGGGCATGAGCCCGTGGATGGACCAGGGGCAGATCGTCGTCGAAAACTACTTCAAGATTGTGGTGTTTTATCTCCTGTTGGTCACCACCGTCCAGGATGAACGGAAACTCAAGCAGATCGTTGCCGGTTTCTTGATCGTCATGGCCGTATACATGTTGCATTCCTTACGGGAATACATCGGCGGCCGCTACACCTACCGCATGGGCATCGCTCGTATGATGGGGGTCGATACCTCGCTGGGCGACCCCAACAGCTTCGGCATGAGCATCCTGTTCGCGCTGCCGCTGGTGACCGTTTTTTGGTCGCGTGTACAACGCGGCGGCAAAATGCTTCTCCTAGGCTATGTCGCCCTGTCGATTCTATGCATCTTATTGACCGGATCGCGTTCCTCGTTCCTCGGCATGCTGATCCTAGGAGCACTCCTCACCCTTCGCAGCCGGCATATGTGGAAACTCGCCATGCTCGGTGTGTGTGTGGGCCCGCTGGTGTTCTTTGCCCTGCCGGCAGACCTGCAAACCCGCTTTGAGACCATTATCAACCCCGACGCCGGCCCCGAGTCGGCCCGCGTCTCCGGCGAAGGCCGCCTTGAGGGCTTCATCCTTGGGACCGAACTGTTCCAGCAGTCCCCGCTGACCGGAGTCGGCCCCGGGGCCTGGCGTCCAGCGACGCATCGCGAGATTGAATCCCACAACCTGTACGGCCAGATTATGGGCGAAATGGGTCTCATCGGCATCGTCACCTTCGGAGCCATCGTGCTGAGTTTTTTCTGGAACTTGGCCTGGGTGCATCGCATGCGCATGCAGCATCGGGCCCCCAAGGACGCCTTTCTGTTCAGTCTCAGCCGGGCCATTGCCATCGCCATCTTCCTGATGCTCCTGGAAGGGAACTTTAGCCACAATCTGTTCCGGCATAATTGGCTGTGGTATGGTGGGTTTCTCACGATTACGATGACTTGCCTCCGCGCCCGACTGGCCCTGCTGCCGGTCGCCCCCTACCGCCAGGCTTGGCGCCCCCGGATAGGGCCGCTTGCCACAACCTAGCCGCACCCGCACCTGCACCCGAAGGAGATCGACCTCATGTTGCGTCGCCTTATGGCCCTGACCATCGTTGCCTGCACAAGCGTTCTCGCCTGGGCCAAGGAGCCAGTCCGCCACACCAAGGATTCGCTGGAAACGGTTCAGCAGAACCTGACCGAGAACAAGGCCATTTTGCTGGATGTCCGCGAACCCGAGGAGTGGCAGGAAGGCCACCTCAAGACGGCGAAGCTGATGCCGCTGACCCAGATGCGTGACGAGGGCAAGCTTAAAGAGTTTCTTCGCAAGCTGGCCAAGGACAAGATCATCTACACCCACTGCGGCGCGGGTGTCCGAGCGGTGTTCGCGGCCACGATCTTGAAGCAGCAAGGTTTCGAGGTCCGACCGCTCAAGCCTGGCTACAAAGCGCTGGTCAAGGCCGGCTTCACCAAGGCCGATGCCGCGGAAGCGGACACGACCGAACCCTGTATCTCCGGCGTCCCCGTCGGCCGCCGCCCAGGCCCGTATATCTTCACCGTGGCCACCGGCGAACAGCGCGGCCAACCGACCTGCTACATCTGTGAAACCGGCCCTAGCCCTGCCTTTGTCGTCTTCGCCCGCAAGACGTCGAAGCCCCTGGGCAAGCTGCTCAATCAACTGGACCCCGTCGTCGAGCCGGACATCACTAAGGATGGCATCCGCGGCTGGGTCACCTTCCTGGATAACAACAAGTTCGACATCGACACCCTGGCCAAGTGGGGCCAAGAGCAGGCGGTCAAGAACATCCCGCTGGGGGTCTTCGACGACCCGATTGGCCCGCCGAGCTACCTGCTCAACGAGGAGGCCGAGGTGACCGTGCTCCTGTTCGTCAACGAGAAGGTGGTGGCCAACTTCGCCTTCCGCCCGGGTGAACTTGATGAGACGAAGGTCAAACAGATCCTCAAGACGGTGCCCAAGCTAAAGTAGTAGCGTGCCAGCGAGGTTGGGCCGCAACAGTCATCGAGTCCGTGACGGCTAGCTCTGTCACGGACGGCTCTCATCAGCCTTCAGCCGAACATACGCCCCACCAGCGACCTCAAGGTTGAGCTCGAGCGTATCGGTCGCGGTCAGATCCATCGCTTTTCGGGAAAGCCCGTGCTCGGCCGCCTGGTCGTCGAGCCATAATTCAGCCTTGAACCGACCCGAGCCCAAGAAGGTCAGTGGCACCTTAAGGGTGCGCGGCTTCGAATCAGTCATCGCTCCGATATGCCAGTCCTCTCCACCTCGCCGGGCAAGCACCATGAACTCGCCGACCTTGGCGTCAAGCACCTTGGTGTCGTCCCAGGTGGTCGGGATAGCCGCAAGGGCGGACAAGCCGGGGTGACCGCGGTAGGCGCTGGGGTAGTCGGCAACCATCGACAGGTGGTTCTGATACAGCACGTAACTGGCCAAAGTGCGAGCCGGTGTACCCATCACTTGCGGTGCCCGGTTGCGGGGTCGAAATGCTTCGGGGGCGACGGTGCGGAACGATCCCTGATGGAAGTCCAGCGGACCAGCCAGCATGCGGGTGAAGGGAACGGTTACCTCATGCTCAGGAGTGACCCCCCGCTTATCCCACTTATCGTACTCAAGGTTCATCACCCCCTCGTGGGTCAGCAGGTTCGGGTAAGTGCGTTCGAGCCCGGTGGGTTTGGGGCAACCGTGCAGCGTGACCGTCAACTGGTTTTGGGCCGCGAGCTGAACCGCCTTGCGGACCAAGCGGTTCATGATCTGGTCATCGCGGTCCATGAAGTCGAGCATCACCCCTTCGACCCCCCATGCTTGGTACAGAGGAAACGCCTTGTGCATGTGTCGCTCGGCAGCCTGCCAGTGCATCCATAGCCGGATACGAACACCCTTGGATTTGGCGTACCTCAGGACTTCCGATAGGTCGAGCGCTTTGCCGCCTCGGGTGGGCTCAGCGCCTCGATAAGGCACGATCGGCCCGCCGTACCAGGCCTGGTTACGAATTCCGTCCAGCGAGTGATAGGGGATCCCGGCCTCTGCACAAAAGTCGATGTAGTACTTCGCAGTGGCGGTGTTTAAACCCAGTTGAAAATCGAGTTCCTTCTCGTAGAAGCCGTTCCACCATGGGAAGGTGGTCTTGCCGGTCTTAATCCACGAAGTGTCCTCGATCGCGCAGGGCTCGCTCAGGTTGAGCACAAGGTCCGATTCCACCAGCCGGCCGACCCGCTCGCCCAGCAGGATCACCCGCCATGGCGAAGCATGCGGCAACGGGTGACGCACCGCTACCCCCGGCTCATCCGGTAGCGGGGACAACCGGGCCGACAGTGCTCCCTTCTCCGCTGGGGCAAGATACATCCCGGCGTACTCGTTTATCTCGGCCTCGGTAATCGCCGCCCAGATGCCACCCGGACACTCGAGGAGCATGGGGAGTCCAAGCAGCCAGTCTTGCCCCAGTTCCCGAACCGGCTTGATGACATACCGCTTTTCGTAGGAAGTGGTGAAAGCGTTGAGCGGGAGGGCAAACGCCTGGGCCTCCGGTGGAAAGCGAAACCCGGTCCGCTCCCCGGTAATGGCAAGGTAATCCCAACCGTCCTGCTTCGGGAACCGGTAGCGGAAGGCGGCCCCGTCGTTATACGCCCGCAACACCACCTCCCAGGTTCGCCAGGGTACAGCGTCCTCCCGTAGCCGCACCACCACCTCGGTAGCGTGGTTGGTAACTTGCCGACGCTTGCCTGTGATCTGAGTGTATTTCTCGTGGACTGACCTCGCTGCCACCCCAACGATCGCACACGGCCCACCAAGATGGCCGGTACCTAACAACTCGACTCCGAGGGATGAGGGGGCGACGACCTCCCGGTCTCCGAGGGTGACCCGGTAGCAGGGCACACCTTTCGTCGACTTGGAAGTGCCGAGCGACAACTCGATCCGCACCCGGCCGTTGGGCGAGACGGCACAAACAGGAGAAGCCTCCTCAGCCCTGGCAGCGGGCAAGCTGCCGTGGAAGAGAGCTGTGAGGAGAATCAGGTGGCTGTGCATCGGTTTGTCCTAGAGGCTACTGGTCCCGCCGAGCGTTTGCCGCTCGCCGGGCGAGAGGGAAAAGCACAGGTCGTTCGGGGATACGCTGGTTCAGCCCACGGATGACGGCGGTCGCGCTGCGTTGTCCGCGAGGGGCTCGAGGTAGTAGCTCGCACCGATGCGGATGGGGAACTCCGCCGACCTGGGATCATCAGAGACAACCTCGTTTTCGTCCAGGTCATAGGAACACTCACTTAGGAGCGCCCCCAAGCGGTGCCGGTTTTGCATCCTGTCAGGCCGGTGAAAAGCCCGGATATCCACCCCCCACTGGATGAGGTGCGGCTCGTGCACCAACCGTCGCCCCACCGCCTGGGCGAAGAACTCCGCCTGGGCCTGGGCCTGGGTAAACGCCTCGGCGATCGCCTGTTCACGCCGATCATCGTCCAGCCGGGTGATAAATAGAAACTCAGGCGATCGTTCATTCTCGGACGACTGGTTGAACTGCTCGACCATCTCTTGAAGAAGATCCTCCGGCATCGGCCAGCGGTCGTTTTCCGCGACCGCTTCCGCGTCAACGTCCTCGGCGTCGCCCACCTCAAAGCGTAAGCGGTCCAAAAGCACCAATGTCTGCTCGGCAGAAAGCGAGGCGATGTCCCATACCGCAGTCAACACCATGTTCACCTCGCTCTTGCGTACACTAGAGCTACGCTTGGGGACGCGGCGACCCATTGCCCGTGCAGCCATCTGTTGGGCGCG
Source organism: uncultured Alcaligenaceae bacterium (assembly GCA_964410665.1). GTDB lineage: Bacteria > Planctomycetota > Planctomycetia > Gemmatales > Gemmataceae > CAYPIE01. The sequence continues at coordinate 5,795 of CAYPIE010000087.1, read as the reverse complement.
CTGCATCGGGTCTTTGTGGTTGGCCATCTCCATAAAGAAGGGCTCGCCCAGACGGATCTCTGCGGCATTTAGCCGCTCCAACCAGCGCGAAGCCGCCTCTCCTTTCTGGCGTAGCTTCTTCAAGCCCAACTCCAGAGTCGCTTCGACGGCATAAAGTACCACATGCATCAGTAAACGAGTCGGGCGTTGCCGGATGGTCACCTGACCGTTGGTGGAGATATACGTTCGGACGGGCGTGTCCTCGGCCATGGTCCTCGCTCCTTGGTGGGACGAACAAGCATTGACGTTACCGTTCATGGTAAGTGTGCTGTCGCCAATGCCAAGACCGCACCCGCCGAGCCTACGCCGCAGGAAGACACCTGTGGACCTGGTCAGCCCCGGTACCGCATCAGCCGGTCGGCGAAACGCTCACGGAACGCCTCCACCACCTGACGCAACCGCTCGTCCAAGGCCATCAAGGTCGCCCGCTCGATCTCCGCGGGCACACCGCCGTAGAATGCCTCGGCGATGCCCCCGGCGATACAGGCCATGGTGTCCGCGTCACCGCCGAGCGAGATCGCATTACGCACGGCATCCTCAAACCCATCCGCTTCGAGAAATGCGATGATCGACTGGGGTACCGACCCCTGACAGGACACGTCAAAGGTATAGCTCGCACGGATATCGTCGAGCGACTCGGAGAGGTTATAGCCGAACTCCCGCTCGATGTGGCTCTGGATATCCTCTTTGGCATATCCCGATCGAGCCAGGAAGACCGCGACAGCCGTAGCCTGGGCACCGCGAACTCCTTCGGGGTGATCGTGGGTCACCGCGGCGCTGGCCCGGGCTTGGGCTAGCACCTCGTCCATGGTCGAAGCAACAATCCCCACCGGGCTGACCCGCATCGCGGATCCGTTGCCCCAGCTGTTGTATGGCTCACGGCAGCGGTAGCCGGCCCAGCGGATAAAGCTGTTGCCGTACCCCGCCTGGAGGTAGTGGTGAAAATAGTCGTGGTACAGATCGATGTAGTCACCGCCCCACAGTAGCCGATGTGCCACGGCAACCGTCAACACCGTGTCATCCGTGAAACAACTATCCTCGACAAAGAGTGGGAAGTCCTTGGTTTTGCTACCGGCATGCTCGTGCACCGACCCAATGACGTCCCCAGCGATCGCGCCGAGCATTCGACACCTCCGAAAGGTCGAAAGTACCAGTGTTCGCGGCCGACTCCGATCCATCTTACTTACTCGGCGTCGGCTTCCACTCGGCGAAGCCATTGGCCCCGATCACGTTGAACCCGCCGTCCTTGTTGTCACGGGTAAATCCATCGTAGGCGTTGCGGGCCAGGTAGACCCTCAGGGTATCACCATCACTGGGCAAGCCGCGATGGCCCGCCGTCGATGGAGGCACTCGTCCCGCCCCAATCCAGGAGCGGCGCCAGTAGCGAGCATACACTAGGTCACCCTTCTGGACTCCCTTACCCTTCTCGCAGCCCACCACGCGGATCTCGGCGACATACCGGGTGTACTTCCAGTTGCCCACCGTCTCGGTGCGGTCGTAGATGTCCGTGACGTGCCCGGTGATCACATGTGTCGCGGTCTTACCAAGCTGCGCTGGCGTCAGGGGAGCCTTCTCGGCCCAAGTGAAGTTCGCCAGGGTTAAAGATGTAAACATGGCCAACAGGAATCGACGGCAGTACATGGACATTTCCTTCGGTTATCGATCGAGCAAGCCTCTTGCGGCAAAGCCTCTAGGCCGGCTCGTCTTTGGTGTGAGAAGACCCCAGAAATCGGTCCGCGAGCCACTGATGAAGTGGGTCGAAAAGCCCTGTCACCGGCCAGGCCTGTGACAATGCAAGAGGATTCAGGTTTGTGCTTCTCCCCCCTCTACATAGCTCCGCAAGCCTGTTGCAAATACCAGCTGCCAGCCCTCCAGCGGAGACTCGCCCACGACGCCAAACCGGTCGTCCTCAATCAACAGTTGGGAACCTCCGTCTTCGTCCGACAGGGTTAGCCGCAGTGCGGTCACCGCTGGACCACCGAACGGGGGCAGCAGGTGTCCAGCGAGCATCAACCAGCGACCCGTTTCTACCCCGACCACCGAGTACCAGACCAGCCCATCGCCTCCGCCGTAATCCTCATAAGCCCGGCCGCCGAGAACCGGCTCGATCACAAACCGTTGGACACGCTCCGAAGTATGAAACTCCTTGGGCCACCACCCGGCCGACTCGCCAACCAGCACCTGCCAGACCCGTTCCGGCGAGGCGGCGACGCTGACCTTTAGCTCGTACGATGCGGACGCCAGTTGACTTACCATTCGAACACCCCTCCTTGGTCAAGTACCTTCTTCGTCAGCGCCAGTACAGAAGCGACGAACACATCAGACTCGCTCGCCTAGCCTTTCAAACGCATCGAATAGACGGCGTATCATGGTCGAAACTTCCTCATCGGCCGAGAGACCATCCAAGCTCGGATCCTCAGCGGGGCCCTCCGCTGGGGCCCAGCGTTGGGCGATGAGCCAGCGCCCGTCCACGTTCACCAGCTGATCATCATAATGGCCGATCATGAGGATCTTGTTCCCGGCTCGGGTAGCGGCGGTCACGACGGTCGTTGCCTGCCCAGTAGCGCGCTGCCCGCCAGCTTCGACGACGTACACCGGAGAAGCGGTGATGTGCCGGGTGTTGATCGTACTGTGGACCTTGGCGTACTCGCTCAACTTGGCCCGGCCGCGGATCGCCAGATTGCCAGTGCCGAACACACCATCCGGGGTAAAACAGTTCGCCCAGCCTTCCGGGTCATGGCGATCGATGGCCAGGGTATACTCCCCGAGCAACTCGTGGATCTTCATCTTGGCGATCCAAAGATGTACTTCGTCCATGGGCTTTTTCCTTCTGCGTCGTTGCTTGTAAGCGAATCAAACCCGGTGCTGTCCGAATCGGACTTGGTTCGGGTACAGGGGTTGGCGTTAGATTACTTCGCCAGCTGCTCGGCATATTCGCTCGCCCTAATCTCACGGTCAAGCCGTTGGACCTGTTCTTTAAGCAGAGGCTTATCTACCTGTTCGAGCGGGGCGCGAAAGGTGAAGAAGAATAGCCGCACATGGCGGGGCGGTAGTGGGTTGGCGATGATCCAGCCGTGGATGAACGCTGGATTGCCTTGGTCCTCGCCGAGCTTATTCACGCGTACCAGTACGTTGCCGTCGGCCAACTGCTCGATTGGTAGGTTTTCCCCATCGGGTAACTTGGCATCGACGGCATAGGAGCGGAGCACCTCGTTCGGGGAGTTGGGGTCGATCGGTTCAGACAACTTCATGGCGAGCATGGTCACCAGCAACCGGGGGGCGTCCGGGCGGTCTTCTTGAAAAACCGATGGCCCTTCGGGCACATGCTTCGCCACCCAGCTTGCTGGCACTCGGAAGGTGACCAGCCCGTCCCGCGAGGTGACTGTCTTCCAGTTTGAAGTCTTCCCCGTCAGACTGGTCGTGGGAGCTGACTTCGGGGTGGACACCGGGCGGCAACCTGGGCACAAACTCAGTCCGGCAATCAGCGTGACCGTATAGGTGACGACTTTCATCAGATCCCTTCCTTCTGCGCCCGGTCAACATTACCGCAACAGGCCTAACTCCACCAACTCCTGAACCAGCGGGTGTGGCTGATCGAACGCCCAACATATGCTCTCTTCGGGGTTTACGCGAATGGCAGCGTCCAACCGCTGGACCATTGCTCCCGGCACCCACGCCAACAGCATCGCCGTCCACCAGGGCCCAAGACAAAGTTCACCTCCGCCGCGACCCCGGCCAGGTCCCGGACTTCATGAACAATATTCCGCGGCGGACCCAGCTCAGCGGACCGGAGTGAGCTGCCAGCCTGGGACCGGTCGAACCACGGCCCGCATCAGGCAAGAGTTGCCGCGAGCTGTCACTGGTATTCGACTACCGTTGTGGGTTCGTACACCAAGTGGACCTCCCGAATCCGCCTTCCCTAGCCGATCACAAGCATCGTCACGATCGCCACATAGACCAACACCGAGGCATAAAGAGCGACATACCGGAATCTTCCTCACAAACCTCGGCATCGCCTCCCCTTCAGCATATCTCGATGGCACGCTTTCGCTTCGCAGAGCTTTATCTATACTTTTGTCCTCTATAGTATAGATACTGACCAACCGGCAAAGCGACAGCTTTTTTTCGTTCCCGCTAGGCCTATGCGAAATACCCCTTGAGCAAACGGACTTTGGGCAGATGGAACAGGAACACGCCCCCTATTCAGGTCTTCGCCTTCTCTTCGACGCCAGGCCATGCTTCTGGGGTTTAGGTCCCTAGATCGGCCTCAGCCAACTCACGGACGTGCTCCAGCACCCGGTAGTGGATCTGGTGGATGATGAAATCCGACCACACGCTCCAGTAGTCAGCCGGCCACATCCGGTTGGTGTACCAGGTCGTTCCTTCCAGACGAGTGCGACCGTCGGGCAAAGGCTCGAGCCGGAACTGGCCGCGGCGACTGACCAAGAAGTTGTCCAGGTGAGGCGGGTGAATGTGGAACGGGCTGAGTTCCTCCATCGGAGCCGGTTGGTCGGTGACCGAAAAGGCCAGACGCGAGGGCTCATCCCACACCTCGATCGGCTCAACAAACGCACCGGTCGAGAACACGCAGAAACGTATCGCCCCGACGCCCTGACCACGGATCTCCGCCCGCTGTGGGTAGGCGATGCCCGAGCGGAATAGCAGCTCGCTCGGTTCGTCCAGTGGCGGAAACGCAATAACATAGCTCCATACCCGGTCCAACGGGGCATCCACGATCACCTCGGTACGAACTTCTCGGATGGTCAGCTCCGGGGATGCCACGGATTCCGCTGCCATCAGCGCAGGCATGGTGACGAGTAGCCCCAGGATCATGACAGGAACCGAGTCGTTAACCCACGGACGTGACTGGATGACATAGCCTACCATGCTGCCAAGCGTCGCCAGCGCTAACGCAATTGGCGAGGCCATCACGATGCAGATCAGCCCTTCGATGGCGATCACCAGTAACACCAATCCGCTCAGCCCGACTGCCGCCAACGCCACCGACACGCACTGCCCGAGAGACCGGCGGTCGGGCAACCCGTACAGCACCGCCGCGAGCCACCCCTGGGCAAACGGGGCGGCGACAAACACCCCGAACCCATAACTTTTCAGCACGTTCGCCGAGAGCACCACCAATCCGACGGTGATCACCACGCTCACCCCACAGGCGATCCAGAACGACGCCGCCTGACTTTCACCGGCAACCTTGTGATGCACCACCCGGGCACGACGGGCAAGGACCGCATTCGGGCCTAAGCTCCCTCGTGCAGAGCGTGACGGTACCAGGCAGAGCCCCAAAATGAGCAACAGATTCACCAATGGAATAAAGAACAGCAGCACCAATGCCAGCGGCAGTTGGGCATCGCGCAACCGCTGCAGCGTGAGGGTCACCCCGACCCAGATGAACGGCAGTGCCAACGCCATCATGACCACGCCAAACTCACGGTCGGCCTCCGGCAACTGAAACACCAACACCGATTCGCGGTCTGGCCAGACCAGATAGTTCACAGGCGACCATGATCGCCCAAACGCTCGGGCCACGGTCCAGTCCAGAGCATACTTCACGCCGAACAGCAGAACCCCGATCAGTAGATAACTGCTTCGGGGGATGGTGCCGGTCAACAGTAGAAACCGTTTCAGCCGTTCGATCATGTCGCTGCCCTTTCCATCGGCCTCTTTAGTTCACCCTCGGACGTATGTTCGAGGGTGAACTAAAGAGGCCGAGGCGTTTGCGGGTAGAAGAGGCAGAGGCG
>CAYPIE010000086.1:0-25483 GCA_964410665.1 uncultured Alcaligenaceae bacterium | reverse complement strand
AGTCTCTTCTCTGGCGAAGGACGTCAGTCCGGAGCTCTGCCTACGCGAGCGATTCTCTGCAACTCTCTTGCAGTCCATCACTTCTGTCGTCGCAAGCGCCTCCGAAAGGCGAGCCCCGGACGTCAGTCCGGGGGTTCTGACTTATCGCAAGCGCCTCTGCCTCTTTCCCCGCATCGCAAACGCCTCTGCCTCTCCCAGACTTCCCGCAATCGCCTCTGCCTCTTTCCCCGCATCGCAATCGCCTCTGCCGCTTTCCCCGCACCGCAATCGCCTCTGCCTGTCTGCTGGCTAACGAATGCGTGCCCTGAACGAAACCACCCCCATCTGGCCGGGTTTGAGCTCACCGGCAATTTCCCAGCGTAAGATGACCGAGCCAACGTCGTTCTCGATGTAGGTAAAGGTCGCCTCGCGATCCGACTTGGCGGACTTGGGGATATAGCCCAGCCGTGCGGTCAGATTGTCACTGACCACCACCTTGGTCATGGTCTCGTTGGTCAGATTGCGGTAGCGCAAGTAGAATGTGATCACCTCGCCGATTTGCTGGGGGTAGGCGGGCTCGACCCACTTATGCAGCAACAACGGTTTACAGCAGGGGTAGCCCGTCAGGTCGATGGTTTCGACAAGCTGTCCGATCACAGCGACGCCATCGATTTGTGCAAAGGCTTCGGGCTTGGTTTCTCCCTGCCAGCTATGCACACCTAGTCGGCTTTCGATGCCACGCGGCGGGATCGGTTGGCGTAATAACTCGACGATGTCCAGCTGTTCGACCGTGATGGGTGGTTGCTGGGTTACCAGAAGATTGGTGGGCTCGAGTTTGCTTTCGACCTGTGCTGCACTGGCACGGAGAAAGCCGGTAGGGACCAAAATCGCCCGCAGGGCCACGTAGCGTGGCACACAAACGCACACTCGGTTGGAGGTGGCAACACGACGGTCGCGTCCCAAGGTATATTCTAGCGAGGCATCGGACGGATCCAGTCCACCCAACTGCCCATCGGGTCGGATCCCCAGTTTGATGTTGATGTCTCCGCCATCGTGAAGGCATTCCTCGGTCGCTGGTTCTGGTCCGAGGATCGGGTCATAAACAGGATAGAAACAGGGCTGAAAATGTGGTGGTGCTGCTGCGGGCGGCAGGACCGGTTCATTGGGCAAAAGGATGGTGCCGGGAACATTGATCCGCGCCAGTTCGTCAGGCGCGTATTGCTTTCCTCCTACTCGAAACACCACCATCATTCGACCACGCTCGCGAGCACTTTCCAGTGCTTCGTGCTCGGAAGCGACTTCAAACTGTAAGGGCTGATCCGGTGTCGATTGTAAGCCGACTGCCATTTCCGGATCTTCCAGGTAGAGCACTTTGGTGACCATGGCCCCGAGCCGAATCTGCTCGATCTCCGCTTCGGTGAGGACCAAGGGCACCGGATGGGCAGCGATATTGAGCCCCTTGGGTGGATGCAAGCTGCCTCGGATTTCGAGACTCGGAAACAGCGGGGTCTGCTTATCATCGGGTAAGTTGTCTAGCCGTAGCCGGTAGTGATAGCCCGGTCGCATCGCCACCGTCGCCGGGCTCTCGAGCAATTGTTCTTGCGGCAGCCCCGGGTAGAAGCTCACCCGGGTTCCCTCCGGAGCAATCATCCGGACATACAGTACGGGTGCTGGTGGCAACGGAACCGGTGGAACCGGCGCGGCCATCGTCAGGGTTGGCACCAGCACGGTGAGGAGGCCAAGGTTCATGGGACGATTCCTGCTTCCCAGAGAGATATGGCATCGCTTGTACAGCGCGTTTTGTCCCCGGCTGAGATCCAGGGTGCGAAGGACGTAAGTCCTGAGCCCTTCGGTCTTCCGGCGAGCCCCGGACGTGAGTCCGGGGTTTCTGGCTTCTTGCAACCGTCTCTGCCTCTTAAGGCGAGCCCCGGACGTGAGTCCGGGGTTTCTGGCTTCTTGCAACCGCCTCTGCCTCTTAAGGCGAGCCCCGGACGTGAGTCCGGGGGTGACCCCGCATCGCAATCGCTGCTTTTTCCCGTAAACGCTTTTTTCGCTTTTGCTCTTCGTTGTGCTTACTTCCCGTCGCGGCCGATCATCCGGCTCACCGGGATCAACTTGGGCTTTGTTTTCTTCTTGGCCTCAGCAGCATCCTTGTCACTGTCGCCAAAGATGCGACCGATCAGGCCTAGTCGTTTCGTGTTTTTGGTCCGCAGCCCTGTGGGTGGTTTGGGCATCTTTTCGGCCGGCTTGACCGGTGTGGTTGGGATCGCACTCGGGCGTTGTCCGCCGGGCACGGTCGAATTCCGCGGCATGGTCGGTGGCATCATTCCTGGCATCGGGCTGCCTCCCGGAACGGTGGTTCCCGGTACTACCCCATTGGGCACGATGCCTCCAGGCATTACGCCACCCGGTATCCCTTGATCGGGGACAATGGACCCGGGCAACACGCCCCCTGGCACACCCTGATTGGGAACTACCGACCCGGGCAACACGCCTCCTGGCACACCCTGATTGGGAACTACCGATCCGGGTAGTACGCCACCACTGGGAACACCCGGTAATCCACCTGCCATACTCGGGGTATTCGGCGCTTGTAGGTCGATATTACCCACCCGCACCACCACCAGGATACTACCCCGTCGTTGTGCTTCGATAATTGGATCCAGCCCTGGTTCCAGGCGGGTAGAGATGATCTCGGCTGGGCCTGCGATGGCGGCTAGGTCTTGGAACTCCGGATCGGGCAGGTAGATCACTTTGATCAGGAAGTTGCCCGAATCAACTTGTTCGAAGTCCTGTTCGGTAAAGTTCACCGGCACCGAGCTATGCGCCAAGAAGGTGGCCGTCTTGTGGTTGGCCGGCAACACTTCGATGGTGGGGTAGAGTACCATGTTCGGTCGGGTGGGGATACTCGACAGCTTCAGACGATAGATGCCACCCTGACGGAAGTTATACCGCCCGGGGACCTCGACGACATGCTCCCCAAAGCCATTGCCTGTCAGCCAAGACACGGTCATCCCGGCTGGGGTGCCAAAGCGAACCGAGGTGCGGGAGTTGCCCAACTGCATGGCGGCGCCCGGTGGGATCGCCCCAACCGCTGCCACCGCGCCCGGAGGGCCCATGGGGGGCACATTGGGTGCGCCGATCTGCCCGCCGCCCGGACCACCGGCGTGGCCGCCGAAGTTGACACGCTGGATGCCGCCCGAAGGGCTGCCCACATAGTTCGCATGCTTCACGCCACCACTCATCCCAGCAACCCCGCCGGCAGGTTGGATCGCTCGCCCGTTCTGATAGGGCGACTTGATCTTGCCTCGGGCACTCATGGCCAGGGGCGTGCCATGCGGGCCCATCACTCCCTTGGCTTCTTTGACTCGATAAGGCTGATTGAATGGTTGACTGCCGACCTGTGGCCCGTCCGCGACACATCCGCTCAGGCCGAGCAGGATCAGAAACGTTCCCGCGCTGCGCATGACTGTTTCCCCCTCCGGTCGCTCGCCCGATGACCTCACGCTGCGGTGGCGGGTCCACGGTTCCCCCAAGACTCCGCACTCGGGCCTTGCTCGCTTCGTTTCAGGTTAGTTCTTCGGCACATGCGCCACCCCAACTTTGCGAAAATCTCACCCAGCCCGTGGGATCGCTAAGATACGAAGAAGCCAGGAACCTTTCCCAGTGACGATCTCTGCTGTGCTCCGCGGTTTCCTCGCTGTACATATGTTCAAAAAAGATCTGAGCATCGGATGTGTTAAATAATCTCGGCAATCAAGGTGGGCATCCGCTCACTGCGGGTCATGATGCGGTAGTAGCGCGTTGCCGGTTCACACAGCATGTACACTGCCGGCAGCCCATGCTCGTCTTGGACCAGCAGCCCGCGGATGCCTTGCCGCACCCGATACCAGACGCCGTTTTCCAGGGCAAAGTTGGCCGGGATGTCGACCGGCTCCGCGGCGAAGGGCGCCCAGCCGCCGGCTTCGACCGTGGCTTGCCAGGTCCAACCAGTTGGCGGCAACCGCCGACTTTCCGTTCGCCGACTCCCCCAGCGAACGATCTTCAACAGCCCCTCGTGCCAGACTGGCAGCCGTCGCTCGGCCTGTCGATACAGAAAGCGAACTTCACGCTCGCCGCCACGTTCATGCAGCCGCTGCTCGAGTCGATGACGTTCCATTAGTTCCAGCGGTAACTCGCTGGACAGAAGCGCGATGCCCACACACATGGGAGGAAATCAAAAACAAATTTTACCGTGCACATCACAAATGTCGTAACCCGCTTCCCAGTCGCGATACATTGCTTTGAGCGGCAGCGTGGCTCCACTACGCAGGGTAAAGCGGCCTAGCCGCTGATTGATGCGCCGCTTCACCTGGGCAAGCCGCTCCTGTTGCTCACTCGGCCCTGCATCAAACAGGCTACGCTGAATCAAACCACTGCCACGCAGGTGCGTCGCCAGCACTTGCATGCGCACCACCCGACCCCCAGGCCGATAGGCATCATGCGTCGCTTGCCGCGCGGCATCGAGTAACAGGTCAAAACGGTCGGTGGGTGATTCGAGGCTCACTTCCCCCACGCCGGACGGCCCCTCGGTGAACTCCAACCAGACCGACAGCTTGCCGGCCCGGACCTGGTGAAAGTCGAGCTCTTCGATCAGCCGTTCCAGGTTGCGCACCACCCAGCCATGGATCACGTCCGGGTCGCTGGTAGCCCAGCCGATACTACCGCCACGCGAGAGCATTTTGTGCGGCGGTCGGTTGGGCTGCAGAACGATGGCCCGTTCCCCATTGAGTTCTCGCCAGATCGACTCGCCCGTGATGGTCAGCAGCCGACGGACCAGCCGCCGGTCCGCTTGGGCCAGATCCAGGCAGCTGCGGATGTTGTACGGTGCCAATCGAGCTGCGCGGCGACCCGCAATCCCGGTGATGTCGGTCACCGGAAGCCGCGACAGCAGTTCCCGTTCATCACAGGGGTCGAGAATGGCCATGGCGCCAAACGGCTTGAAGGTGTCCGAGAGCAGCTTGGCCATGGTGCGGCTACGACCCAGCCCCACTGAGACGGGCAGGCCGGTCTTGGCCAGGATGGTGTCGCGGAGGTGACTGGCCAATTGCTGCATGGACTGGCCGGGTCGGGGACGAGCGGTAAAGAAAAACTCATCAATCGCGTAATACTCAACGCAATCTGAATGGGTTCGCACAACCTCGAGCATGGCCCGGCTGAGGACCTCATACCAGCGGAAATCGCGCTTGACGTAGATCCCCTGGGGGCACAGCTTGATTGCGTCCCAGATTGGTTCGCCAGTGCGTACACCGGCGGCACGCATCTCATAGCTCCGTGCGATCACGCACGCCCCGTTGTTGCCGAGCACCCCCACGGGCTTATCGCGCAGGAAGTCATCGCGTACCCGCTCGGCCGAAACGTAAAAACAATCCGCATCTAGGTGTCCAATGGCCAGTCCGCTCATGCTAGCATCTCTAGCATGAACGCCTGACCACTGTCAACGATAAAAGTGACTTTTTGTACAGTATTGCGACCTGTCCAGGTCTGATTTGCGCGGTCAGTCAAGCTGGATCGGGTCCAGCGTGGTCGGTTGGTCCTGAATGGTCACGGAAATCTGGGAAGTTTCCGGGTTCGCATAGCGTCCCTGGAGACGATCTGGGCCGTCGGGAGCGGAGGGGCGAAATTTGGGCGGCCGCCACTCGACGGTCACCTTGTAATCGCCCGGCATGGCACCATCATTGGCGACCTGACTGGTCAGCTGGAAGCGGCCCTCGGCGTCGACCATGCCAAACGGCCGCACCGAGTCGGGGCCGGCGTTGACCGGATGGAACCGGACCATAGCCCCCTCGGCCGGCTGGCCGCCGATCAACAGCGTCCCGGTCACCGGAAACGGCTCGGGTTCTTGCTCGCCGCAGCCGGCCAGGAACAACCAGGCCGGCAACAGCAGCCGATACAGCCAACGAACATGCAGGCCCATGATCGGTTGGTAAAGGCGACTATTCATCGATCGGCACCACCTCACCACCGGCGCGGCTAATGGCCGCGATCATGGCCAGCGGACTGATCGCGGCGCGGACAAAGCGGACCGAACCATCGCCAAAGACAAAGTTCGCGCCGCCGGTGTGGAACGCGTAAAAGCCCAGGTCGTTGCTACAGTTGATGGCGCAGGAACCGCCGGGCAGAATGCCGGTGCCATCCGAACCGGACAGGATAAAGCCGCCGGCCGAGGCATCGGCCCAGCCGCCACCCCAGACATCGACCCACGGAGAGCTCTCGCCAAGATCATTGGCCGCCTTGCCTCCCGGTAGATCGGTGGTAGCCAGCCGGCCATTGCGCCAGACCTGCGGTCGTCCGGCGGCCTCGCCCATCAGAATGGTATTCGAGCTGCCATCGCTCATGGCATTGATCTTGGTCAACACATTGACCTGCAAGGCACCTTGATAGCGGGTCGGGCTGGTGGGGCTGATGCCGGCAGCGGTCTGGAACGAGGCGTTGACGTTGGCGACGGGGCAGTAGTCGGCCGCGGAGGCGGTCCAGGTGGTGGGCAGGCCGATCAGCCCGGCGAAGGAGCTCTGTGCAGTGTACAGCCGGTCCTGCGTCGCGGCGGACGGGCATTGCAGGATCCGCAAATGGGTGTTCGACACCTCCTGGTTCAGGTTGTTGGTGTCGTAGAAGAAGCTTTGCAAGTTGTACCGGTCGGCCAGGGCGTTCTGCTCTAGATAGGGCAACAACGGAATGCCCCAACCGCGGGTTTGCATGGCGAAGTTGATGGTGCCGGGAATATTGGCCGGGTCAGGTTGCACGGCATAAGGGGCAAAACCGCCGTTGGCACTCTCGAAATTATGGTAGGCCAGGCCAATCTGCTTCAGGTTGTTCGAGCACTGCATGCGAGCGGCAGCTTCGCGAACCTTCTGGACTGCCGGTAACAACAGGCCGATCAAAATGGCGATAATCGCGATCACGACGAGCAGTTCAATCAACGTGAACGCGGAACGGATCCGGGTTGGCATGGTGTCTCTCAATGAAACGGTTTCGTGGCAAATCCAATACCGTGACGTCTGCCAAGGCAGACGTCAGTTAGAACCTCTGACGCTCAGAAGCTAAAATTATTCAATTGGCCGAACCAGAGCGGAGCAAGGGTGGTTCATGAGGGTCTGACTGGGAAGCCCGGATCTGAGCACTGCCCTGATTGATATGGTGGATGAACCAGAGCAACAAGAATGGATAGGGGATCCACAGAAAAAAGCGGTAAGGAGTAGGAATCAGCCAGAGCGCGGCAAGAAAGACAATGATGGCAAGCCACAAAAGAACCGACCAGCGGAAAAGGAAACGCCGTTCGGCTCGCGAACGGGCCGAGCGAATACCGAGATAAGTCCCCAAAGCACCGCCTAGACAGCCAACCACTGCCCCGGTGATGCCACCAATCAACCCCACGGTTGCTCCGTCCATCGAAGAACCTCCCAAAGAGGGGGTCGCCCATTGCGAGGCAACCCGCTTAAGTCTGTGTGACAACCACTTGTCCGTTCCTATCGGCCAGCCAGGCCAGCAAGCCCGCGGCTTCCTGCATAAGCTTGGCCTAAGTACTTTTGTTCAGCGCGGCCAAGGGCATAAAAGAAAGCATCGTCGATTGCCGCTGTTGCTCCACCCGCCAAGTGCCGGCCACGAGGCCATCGAGCAGAATCATCACCGACCCCCGCCCTGCGGAGAGAAACGCGTGAACGATCAGCATGGGCCAGAATGAGAGTATCAAATTCTGGCAGGAAATAAGCGGAACCGGCGTCTCGGCTGGTGGCCGGGAAGCATCCGGCAGGTAAAAGTACTCATTTCCTTGTTCGTCTCGGTCGGTCAGCAATTCAGGCCGCATCGGCCAGCGCAATGCTGGTCAGCTCATCGAACGGCGGCAATGACCGAACGGTTTTGCCAGGAGAGGAGCCATTGCCGCGCCAACGTGGCCCGGTTGGGAGTTTGGCGATTCCAGGGCATGCTCAGCAAGTGTCGGGGATGGGGTAAACAGTGGGGTGTGAGGGAATCGAACCCACTTCCAACCCGTTATGAGCGGGCTGCTCGACCATTGAGCTTCCACCCCAATTGCTCGCCTCATCGTATCGATTGGAGGCCAGGCTGAGAAGATGTTTCGCCCTTGATCTGGTCATCGTGGAGTACCAAGCGATGCTCCACCCGGGATCTTGTGCTCGGCTTTTCCGCCCGGATTGATGGTGAGCGAAGACGTCAAGGCCGCGAACGGTAAGTCAAATTATTAAAATATATAAGATTGTTATGGAGCAGGATGGCCGAAACGGTCTTTCGCCGATCCGTCCCCGTTGCGACCTCGATGCGTGATCCGGACCGGTCGTTGGTATTCGCACAGGCCCACCGTACACTGGACCACAGTGGCGGTCGCAACCAACGGAGAGAACCGATGCCGCAAGAGACGATCAACCTGGTGGAGCGGCCGATGTCGCTCGAGGCGTTTATCCAGAAGGCGGAGCAGGACCTGGTCCCGTTACAGTTGCCCAAGCCGCCGCTTTGGCACGTCGCTCAGGACGGGGTGGCGCTCGATCGGCCGGAGGGCCTGTGGCTCGAGTTTGGCACTGGCAGTGCGACGACTACCCGGATGCTGTGCGAAGCCCGCAAGGCTGGGCTGGTCTACACCTTTGACTCGTTTGAAGGGCTGCCGGCGGATTGGAGTGAGGCTTTTAAGAAGGGGTCGTTTCAATTCGATCCGCCGACCGATTTGCCGAGTAACGCCCGGATCGTCCCCGGTCTGTTCGAGGAATCGCTTGGGCCGTTCCTCGCAGAACACCCCGGGCCCGCGGACCTGGTCCACATCGACTGCGACATCTATGTCTCCACCAAGTCGGTACTCGACCGGATTACCGACCGGATCGTGCCGGGGACGGTGATGGTGTTTGATGAACTGCTGTACTACCCCGGACGTGAAGGCCACGAAGCCAAAGCGTTTTATGAGTGGCTCTGCGCCACGGGCAAGTCTTTTCAGTGGATCGGCATCCAGGGGGACCATAACGCGGCGTACTTTCATGCCAAGGTCGATGCGGACCCCGCTTGCGCGCTGGATTACCTGGTGACGGCCGAAAGCCGCATTATCCGTTTCGATGTGCCACTGAACGAGCGGGTGGCGCTACGTTTCGTGTAAGGGGATTAATGAAGTCGGAGAGTTTTAGGGACAAATCCAAGTCCGTGTCATGAAATGCAAAGACAACAGAACGCCGCGGCTGATCCTGACAGAGGCCGATCGTGCCGATGGAGGCCAAAGTCATCGGCTGGAAGTTGAAATGACCGGCTCGAACACACGGACCAAAGGCTCAGAGCCTTCGGGGACAGTATGGTGTTGAAAGCCCGGCCCCCGGGGCGACCCGGGTTGCCGAGCACAACGACCCGATCAATTGCGGGTCGAAGAAGGCCTAGAACTTGAAGAACGGGGCCGCCAATTGCCCGCGGATCTCACCGCCGGGGAATTTCTCGGTATGAAGGTTGATGTAGAAATCTTCCGGAAACAAGAGAATTTCTAAGGCCAACTCTGGGTCGATCTCCTCAGTAAAACGCAGGCGGACGAAGCCACGGCGGCGAACGGGGAGCGTATCTGGGTCCCGATCCGGCGTCAGGACGGTATCGAAAAAGTTGACCACGATCGGCCCGTTCTCTCCGCGCGGGGCGTCGTGGATGTGTAAGCGGGTGACGTCTGTACCGGAGCGGATCAGGCCCTTCACTTCAATCGAAGCGATGACTTTCCCATCGACGATGTCAAAGGTCACTTCACCGAAGCCAAAGCTACCCACATTGACCGGCGGATCTTGGACTTCCTGGTCATCCGACAAGAACGAAACCAAACGCACTTGAGCTTGAGCAACCGGGGCCAGGGTGAAGAAGGTCAAAGAGACGGCCAAGGCCGTGAACAGACGCAGTCGGCCAACCGGCCGTTGGGCGTGGAGCTGATTGATTGTCTGCCCGTTCCACAACCGCAGTACCGCTTTGAACTTGGAAAACATGCGCGTACTCCTTACGATCCCCGCGTCGCGGGGTCGGTTTCAGGGGAAACTGCCCGAGACCATCTCGGACGGTCGAACTATAAAAACCGCGAATTCCTAGGCATCCGCGGGCTAAAGCCTCCATGAAGACAATTTAAGAGATGGATCTGATCACACGTTGGCTCCGGTTGTCTCACCGTAATGCGTCTTCAGACCGGGATGGATTTGCTTTTTCCACTTTTCTCTTCCACGTCGACGAAATTCGTGTGGAAACTTATGAACTAGATACACTGATGGATTAAAACAAGCTCCATATTAGATCTCGACAGGTTGAAGCCCAGGAGGAGCCTGCCATGAGCGAAAAACAAGCCCTGATCAACGCGTGCCTGGCCGACCCGGACGCCGACCTGCCCAAGTTGTTGTTGGCGGACTGGCTCGAGGACCGTGGTCGGGGCACTGAGGCGTGGCGGATCCGGCAATACCTGGGGGTGTACCGGCCCGAGTGGCAGGCGGTCATGCGCTGGGGGCAGCCGGCACTCCTGGAGCATACCATCCAGCTGATCCATGAAACGTCAGCGTCGCTGAATCATGACTTGAGTCGGTTGCTGATCTTAACACTGCTCGAAGCGGTGGAGTCACGGTTTCTACTCCGGCTCGATCGCATCGCCTGGGAAGACGGATGGGACACGACCAAGTTCGAGCACAACCTCACTCAGGCCCGCTGCCGGTTGACTCTGGTCGCTTGCGGGCTTGTGCTTCCCTTGGAGCAAGCCTGTCAGACGGTGCACGATACCCATCAGTTGGCCGATCGAACGATCACTCGCTTGCAGATGGGAGAGGACGGTCTGCTCGACTGGTCGGTCGCCGCCGAATCCGACGCCTTGCGGGCCGCGGCCGCAGCCTGCAGCAAGGCACGGCTGGTCCTGCTCGCGCTCGGGTTGGAACGTCGCCCCACGCACGGAGATGCTTTCGCGGAACGGCTTGTCGACACCCTTGACCAACGGACTTCGAGCCACGACGGTTGGTCAGCCCTCAATAGTCTCTGGAAGCACATCCGCGACACCGACCCAGGTTGGTAAGCCCCTGCCAGACGGCGGCAGGACCTCCGAGTCGCTCTTCCCAGCCAAGCTTTCCTCCGCTGGTGCCTCTCGGCTAAAATGGTTGGGATTTACCATTTAGGACGCCGTGAAGGAAGCGATGGATATGGCTGGTACTCCTCCCGCCGCGGAATCGAATGCGTTGCCGCCGGGCGAAAAGGTCAAGCAGTTCCCCACCGAGCCGGGCTGCTACCTGATGAAAGATGGCGAAGGACGCGTCATCTATGTCGGCAAGGCGAAAAACTTGCGGAACCGGGCCTCGCACTACTTTACCCAGGCCGCGGCCGTCGAACATCGTACGCGTGAGCTGGTCAAGCACATCGCCGACATTGACTACATCACCGCGGAGACCGAGGTGGATGCCTTGCTCATGGAGGCTCGGCTGGTAAAAGATATCCAGCCCCGCTTCAATGTTGATCTCAAGGATGACAAGTCCTTCCCCTACTTACAGATCCGCGTCCGCGAGGAGTTTCCCCGGGTTGAGTTTACGCGGAACCCACGCCGCAAAGGGGTCAAGCTGTACGGGCCGTTTACCTCGGCGAGCAAACTTCGAATGGCCATGCAGGTACTGCAGCGGGTGTTCAAGTTCCGCACCTGTACGCTGGACATCGATTCCCAGGACCAGCGCTGGCGCTGGTTCCGTCCGTGCCTGTTGCACAGCATCCACCAGTGCACCGCCCCGTGTAACCTGCGCGTCGACCGCGACAGCTACCGAAAGCAGATTCGCGGCCTACGCCTGGTGCTCGAGGGCAAGAAGGACCGCCTTATCCGTGAGCTCGAAAAAGAAATGCAGACCGCCAGCCAGGCCATGCAGTTCGAGAAGGCAGCCCGGATCCGCGATGAAATCAAGGCGTTGAGAAATCTCGATCTCCGTGGCGATGCCGAGCGTGACGTGCAACCCCACGTGTTTCAGATTGACCCGAAGAAGGGGCTAGCGGGCCTGCGCAAGGTCCTGGGCCTGCGTCAAACGCCGCGCAGCATCGAGGGCATCGACATCGCTCACCTCGGCGGTGAAGACACGGTAGCGTCACTGGTCAGCTTCCTCGATGGACTGCCGTTCAAACCGGGCTATCGCAAGTTCAAGATCAAGACCGTCGAGGGGGTGGACGACTTCGCCTCGATCCGCGAGGTAGTCGCGAGGCGTTATCGCCACGCCCGCAACGATGAGAGCGTGTTTCCCGACATCGTGCTGATTGACGGGGGCAAGGGTCAGCTCAACGCCGCCCGCGATGCCTTCCGTGTGCTGGGCATCGAGCCGCCGTGTCTGATCTCCCTGGCCAAGCGAGAGGAGGAGATTTATCAGCCGGGTGAGGCCGAACCGCTGAAGCTGAGCCGCCACTCGGCAGCGCTGCGGCTACTGCAGTACGTGCGCGATGAATCTCACCGTTTTGCCCAGTACTATCACCACCAGCTGCGACGGAAGAAGTTTCTTGAGGAATGAGTGGGAGGGAGAATGACTCCATCGCCCGAGTTTCTGCTCGGGCCCCCGGGAGGCGGAATGCTGTCAGACCCGGAGTGAAGCCCTAGCCTCTACTCTCTGCAGGGGAGCCCCAGATTCAGTTTTGAGGTCGGATGCCATTGTTACCGTCGATCGTGCCCAAGGACACCCACCGCTCGGAAAGACTGGCGTCCGCTCGCCGTGGCCGATGCGAGCTCGCCGGTAGAAGTCGGCCCAACCCTCGGTGGGTTTACACCCACCGCTCGGAAAGAACAGCATCCTCCCGCCATGGGGAATGTGTAGGCAGCACTTCCAGTCACGCTAAGCCAATATGCCAAGAGGCCTTCGCTCAAACGGCCCACTCCACCTGATGGGCTTCCATCAACGTCGGCACCTCCAACTTCCGGGCTAGGCGATCAAGCACTGCCTCCGGCACCGGTTCGGGGCGAGCCCGGTTCCGCTCCAGAATCGTCGGCCATGCGGCTTCGACATAGACAATGCGTACCCGAGCCCTGTAGTCCGAGAACCACCGAATGAGCTGGCTCCGCAGCGCTCGAGTAATGTTCGTGGCATTCCAGATGAAGTCGGTTTCTGCGCGTAAATATTCCTGAGCTTGTTGCCTCGCTGCAGAGATCACCCGCCCCTGTGGAGCCTCCGGCGGAATGCGCAGCTGGCTGCGGATGGCGTCCAGGGAGATAATCCGTTGAGCAGGTTCACTGGTTCGGAGCCAGTGATCCTTGCCGGTAGCAGGTAAGCCGGACAGTAGGGTGACTTC
Source organism: uncultured Alcaligenaceae bacterium (assembly GCA_964410665.1). Classification (GTDB taxonomy): domain Bacteria; phylum Planctomycetota; class Planctomycetia; order Gemmatales; family Gemmataceae; genus CAYPIE01. The sequence goes on along the minus strand of CAYPIE010000086.1, from coordinate 12,229 downwards.
GAGTCGGCTGGCGTCATAGAGAATTGCCTCGGGAGCGACCGCCTGGCCCTGGAAGTAGCGCAAGCGTGTCTCAGCGGAGGCGAATCGTCTCGGTTCCGACAAGCAGCTTTGTTCGTCGCAGAAATCCCGGAACAGCTGGACGCGGTCAAGGAGGTCTTGCTGGTCGGCACAGATGCGGCCACGAACATCGGCCTCGGCCAGCAAGGCCAGGCGGTCGCAGCGGACCCGCTGGCTGACGGTGGTGGTTTCCCGTTGGGGGTCGTCGCGGTCAAGCCAATACAACGGAAGTCCGTGGTGCCGCACCAGGGCGACGACTTGTTCCCGGAGTTCGAGGTCGCGTAACGACTTGGTCGGCAGTAGGTCACGCATCAGCAGATCTTGAGACATGCGTGCCCCCAGGCGGGCGTGTTTAGGGGCACGGATGCGCCCGTCCTCGCTGAGGGTGACCGCTGGCTTGGCGACGTCGTGCAGCAAGGCCGCGGCGAACAACACAGACCGCTCACTGACAGGTAGTTGGCGCCAGACGTCCAGGCTGACCAGGGCCGCACAGACCATGTGGGTGTGGACCTCGACATTTCCCTCGGCATGCCAGATCGGGTCCTGGGGACAGCCCTTCATGGCTTGTACCCAGGTGAACGCCTCAACGATCGACGGCCAGTCCAGCGACCAATCAGGCGGCTGCGGGCAGAAGGGGAATTCCCAGTCATCCTCCATCAGTTGCCTCCTCCCCGCCGGCGAACAGGTCGACGTCCGGAGCCAACAGGTTGGGTACGATCGGCCGGTGCAGCCAGTGCGAGTCCGATTGCAGCACCGCGGTCAGGAAGTCATGGCGGATGAACTTGTAGCGTTCGACGACGCGGTCGCCCTCCTCGACCTTGATGTAGAGGCCCTCCATTAGGGTGGTGCGGTCGGTCTCGGCCAAGACGTGGTCCGGGTCCAGGCCAAGCCGCTGTGCTTCTTCACGCAGGCAGTCGCGGTGGCCAGGTCGAATGAATGCGGACCCGCCGAGTAAGCCAGTGACATCCTGTTGTCGATGGGTGCTGCCCGTGAACAGAACCCGGACCGAAAGGACCGGAAGCCCGGCCAGCAGTTCGGCTCGTCGTGGTGTGCTTAAGAAGTCTCCGGTGACCGTGTCAAGGATGTCGAACTCCAGGAAGTAGTGTGGCAAGCAATCATAGAAGATGGTGTGTTTCGCATAGAGCCACTCGCCGAAGACGAGGTAGCGGTCGCCGAGCCGGTCCCACAGCGTCGCGGCGTGGGTAGTTGCCCACTGCTTGAGCCGCGCGAAGTGTTTCTCGCGGACACCGCCGCTGAGGTAGTGGCCGCGGCTTTGCAGGAGAAGTTGGCCGGCGGGGGAGAAGCGGAGGCCACTGTTGGCGCCGTCCATCTTCTCCTCGACCACCAGGTGGCGGCCGGCTAGTCGCTTCCAGGGGACGGCGTCGAGGTCCTCGTCGCCCGGTTGCAGGCGCGAGCCCTTGAGGTGCTGGGTCCGCGGGTACTTGTGCAGGGGAGTCATCGGGGTCACTCGGTGGAGACGTTGGCGATCGCGACCAGGTGGCCGCGGACCGAAGCGAAGCTCACTCGCTCGACGCCCAGCGCGGCGAACATGGACTGCAGACGGTCGACCGAGAACAGGTGGATGTGCTCGGGGTTGTCATCTGGTTTCGCTGGGACGGAGAGGATGACAAACCTTCGGGCGACGCGGACCACCTCGGCCAGGGCGTCGGCACAGCGTGGGATGTGCTCCAGGACCTCGAGCAAGCTGACGGTGTCGAACTGGTCGTTCGCGAACGGCAGTGCGATGACATCAGCCTGGCAGCTAGTGAGCTGGGTCTGCCCGCCGAGCCGAACCGCGGCTAGGTCCCGTGCCCGCCGAGGGTCGGCGTCGACGGCGGTGACCGGCAGATCAGGGAAGGCGTCCAGCAGCGGCCACAGGAAGACCCCCCGACCGCTGCCGAGGTCGAGGAGTTCGGCGGGGGCAAGGGAACGCAGGGCGCCGAGGACACGTTCGACCCGGGGCAGTCCCATTGTCCGCTTGAACTTGTGTAGCTTCAGCTCGGCTGCGACACCGGCCTGCCAGATCGCTTCCAGCTGATCGCTGGTCAGCTCGCCGAGCGGAGTGTTTTGGAACGACGCTGGTAAATCGACCGCTTCCCCCTGGCGTTGGCGGCCGCGCACAAAAGCCGCAGCGGAGGTCCAATAGTAACGCTCAGGAGACATGGGCGGATGCTCCATGGGTTATGGGAGCAGCTCGGGCTTAAGCTATCAGACAGTGTAAGCCAGGAAAATGTTCGCTGAGCCACCCAAATTTGATCCTCTCTACAACCCCAGTACATCCTTCATCGAGTAACTGCCGGCTGGCCGGTTGGCCAGATACTTGGCCGCTTGCAGGGCGCCGCGAGCGTAGCTGTCGCGGCTGCTGCCTTTGTGCACCAACTCCAGCGTCTCGCCGAGGGCCGAGAAGATGATGGTGTGCTCGCCGACGTTGTCGCCGGCACGAATCGCATGGATGCCGATTTCTTGGTCGGATCGCTCGCCGACTAACCCTTCGCGACCGTGTCGAAACTTTTTTTGGCCCATCGCTTCCTGGATCAGATGCGCAAAATGCATGGCGGTGCCCGAAGGGGCGTCTTTTTTGTAACGATGATGCCGCTCAATAATCTCCACGTCATAGCCCTTGCCCGCGAGCATGCGGCCACATTGACCGGACAGCTCAAACAGCACGTTCACCGCAAGGCTCATGTTGGGGGCCATCAGGATGGCGGTTTCGTGGGCTGCCATGGCGATTTCCTCTTTTTGTTCGGCCGTGTGACCCGTCGTGGCCAGGACCAATGGGATTCGCCGCGCCACACAATTGCGCAGAATCGACTGGGTACCTTCTGGGGATGAGAAGTCGATAATGACATCGACGCGGTGATCGGTCGGTATTTCTGCTCGCACCGGAACACCCAAATGCCCAAGGTTGACAAGCTCGCCAATATCGCGACCGAGATCGGGATGATTGGGGACCTCCAACGCGAGCGTCGTAACCAACTGCTCGTCCTGGTGGGCCAAGGCCAGGATCCGCTGGCTCATGCGTCCACACGCACCATTGATGCCGAGAGCAATCTTCATGTATTTACTCCTTCATAGGCGACGAGGCCTGGTTTTGCACAAACTGTTGATAAGCGTCATCTGCATGCAACGGAATCAGGGATGTAGCCGTTTGGAGACGCATCCGGTAAGCAGGGTCCCGGAAATAGCCCTCAGCGGCCATGTTTTCCAGACATTCCATGGCCGCAGCACGGTAATGCTCGGCGGCCAGCGAATCGTTGGCGGCCGCTTTTAGGCAGGCCATGTAAGCTTGGAGCGGTTCCCAAGGGTGCTGCACGGGAGGAGAATCCAGCTGCTGGATGCGGTGAGCGGTTGCGGCGGCGGCTGCATGATCGCCTCGTCGGGCCAGGGCGTGGGCGCGAAAACCGAGAAAAGTGACTTGGCGGTCGCGTGGTTGGTTTTGCACGCATCGGGGGTCTTCAAGGACGGCGGGCACCTGTCGTATGAGAGCGACCTGGCTGTCCAGCCATTGCAGACGTTGCTGGTAAACGGCTCGCGCAGAATCGCCCAAACTTGGGTCACGGGTGCGGGGTAAGAGAGGGACCAACGCGGTCCGCGCCTGCTCGAGCAGGTTTTGGGCAGCGACATGATCGCGCTCCTGCAGCGCGACAAGAGAAAGATTTCGCAGCGCATCCGCTCGATCGAGCTGGAACACAATCTGCTCGGGATGCTCGATAGCCAGCTGTTCGGCTTCTGCCAGCAGCCGTTGATAAGCCACTCGGGCAGCAGGAAAGTTGCGGGCAGCCAGCTCAATGTTGCCCAAGCGGTCGTAGCACAGGGACCGTTCCCGAACCAGCATGGCCAATTTGGGATGGCCGCGGACCAGCTCATCGGCTCGCTGGTGCATCTCCAGCCAAGCGGTCCGGGCCTGATGGATCTGGCCCAGCTGGGTCAGGGCGTCGACCAGATTAAGAGTGACGCGTAGCTGCAACAGCTCGAGTTCGAGCTGCCGCGGGGTGTTGGAAAGCAGCTGAGACAGACCATCCTGGATCAGCTCGCTAAGGCGAAGCCGCAAGGCCGGGTCGGATTCAAAGAAGGCGAGGTTGTCGGCGAACTCGAAGGTGATCTTTTGCAACGTTCGGGTGGCTTGCTCGAAGCGTTGCTCGGCCAGTTCGTGGGCTTGGCTCTCGCTCAACTCGGCCTGCCAAGCGCGGATGAGGCCCAGGCTGGTACCGATGATGCCCGCTACCAGGGCCAACAGCACCAGCCCGGCGGCAATGACCGGCCCGCGGTGTCGCCTCAGGAACTTGCGTAGGCGGTATCCCGTCGACGGGGGCGCGGCTTCGACGGGCTCATCAGCCAGGTAACGTTCCAGGTCGCGAGCCAGACCCGTGGCGGTCTGGTAGCGGCGTTCACGGTCTTTCTCCAGAGCCTTGAGAGTGATCCAGTCGAGCTCGCCGCGTAGTTGCCCAGCGCGGACATGGGCACCGGACGAAACCGAGTGACGCAGCACCAGGCTGCTGGGGCGGACGCACTCCTGCTCGCGGATGCGTCGTAGGCATTCCAGCCAATCGGGCGGCGGATTCTCAGGTCCAAACAAGGGGGTCGTGCCAGTCAGTAGTTCGTAAAGGAGCACACCCAGACTGTAAATGTCCGAGCGGGTATCCACATCGATCGGATTCAGACTGGCCTGTTCGGGGCTCATCGACTGCAGCGTGCCGACTAGGCTTTGCGCTTCGGTTTGGAGGGTGGCGGCCGTCAAGGTCGGGCCGATCGACTTTGCGATGCCGAAGTCAATGATTTTGGGGATCGGCCGACCGTGGTCATCGGGCGTGACCAGGACATTGGACGCCTTAATGTCGCGGTGAATAATCCCCTTGGTATGGGCGTGCTGGATGGCGTGGCAGACGGTGATAAACAGGGCAAGTCGCTCCTTGATCGGAAGCCGCTGATTGGTGCAGCACTGAGTGATCGGCTGACCGCGGACGAGCTCCATGACAAAATACGGGCGGCCGAGCTCGGTGGTTCCCGCATCGAAGACACGGGCAATATTGGGGTGATCCATCAAAGCCAAGGCTTGACGCTCGGCTTCAAAGCGGCGGATGATCGCTTGCGAATCCATGCCCGCCTTGATCACCTTAAGTGCGACTTGGCGGCGGACGGGTTCGAGTTGCTCCGCGGCATAAACACAGCCCATCCCCCCTTCACCGAGCAGCTCGATCAGTCGATACGGACCGATCGATGTCGGCAATTCCAAATGATCGTTGAGGCTCGGCCCCTGATAAGCGCTGGTCCGCGCTGGGTCTGGATCGAGCCGGGTACCAGCGAGCACGGCTTGGATGGCAGCCCGCAAAGCGACATCCTCCCCAGTCGCCTGATGAATATAGGCTTGCTGGGCTTCGGTGGAAGGGAGTGCCAAGGCGGCTTCAGCGATTTCGCGAACACGGGGATCGGCAAGCATCACGGGACACCTCAGTCGTGGCCGCATAAGGCGTCGGATCAGCGACCTCCGCGGCGCGGAACGCGGCCTGGCGTTCCGCGCACTTGTTACACGCCCCACAGTGCTGCCCGTCCACTGGCCGGATGCAGGAGAAGGTGGTAGCGAGCGGGAACCGCTGACCCCGACGGATCACCTCCATCTTGCTCAGTCCGGCATAGGGAAGCAAGATCTCCACCTGGCTGTCGAGGGCGATCCCCATCGCCTCGGCGAAGCGATCAAAAAAACCGGGCGTCGCATCGGGGAACGGATTGGCCGCCAGCGGCGCCAGCGCAATCGAAGGGACCTCGTGCAGATGACACCAAAGGAGCGGCTTGACCAACAACAGGGCGTTGCGTCCGGGTAAGAAGACGGCCTCATCCGGCGTATCCGCTCCGGGGACCGCCTCGCCAGTGGTCGACCAGTGGCGGCCGTAGACATCGCCGACCGGCTGCTCCAGCACCACCAGCGGCTCGACCCGCGGATGTGCCAGCTCGCGGAGGAATTGCTGCAGACGGCTCAGCTCGACGGCTTCCCAAACCAGCCCGGTGCGGACGTAGATCGGGTAGACGCGGGCAAAGATGTCTGCCTCCTCGGCCAGGAGCACCGCGCTATCGATGCCACCAGAGACCAATACGGCCAGGGCTTGGTCGGCGGCATCCGCCAGCGGCGAGGGGGTGGGGTGTGACATAGGTTTCCTCCGATCTCGTTGGAATCATCCTAGTCAGACACCAACGAACAGGGCAGGGGGAACGACGAGGGTTACTGCAGAAGCGATTCCTTTCGCCGTCGGTCTGTTCAGAAGATCCGAGATTGAAAGTATCAAACGTTACACCGCAGGAGAGCCGGAGAAGGGGTTGGTCGGCGTGTATCGGCCTGCAGATGCGCAGCGATGCAGGTGGAGCGTTGAGCACCGAACCTTCTTTCCGAGCGGTGGGCGTAAACCCACCGAGGGTTGGACCGACTTGTGCCGGCGAGCGTACTCCAGTCTTTCCGAGCGGTGGGTGTAAACCCACCGAGGGTTGGACCGACTTGTGCCGGCGAGCTCGCATCGGCCACGGCGAGCGTACTCCAGTCTTTCCGAGCGGTGGGTGTAAACCCAATGGTGTTCGGCACCATAGTTGCCTTGGGCTGGATGGCACGCTCGGAGTCGGCGACGGGCGTGGGGAACGCCGCGTGCGTGGGGAGCATGGGAATGCACGGGTTGCAGAGCATGCTTCGCATCACCCACGCGGAGAGTCCGGGTGGGGGCGGGAACGCCTTCGCTGGTGCAGGGGGAACACCCGGAGGTGGCCAAGGCGTGGGCGTTTCCCACGCCCGTCGCCGACTCCGAGCGTGCCACCCAGCCAGCAATCCTCCGAATCACGGTCCCCTTCGATCGCGGCTTTGAACGGCTGCTGGGTTTTCCACTCGGGGTGCATCGGGGCTAGGGCCTTGACACGGTCGATGGCGAAGGCCAGCTGCAGGTAAATCGGCTTCTCCCACCATAGAGTGCCATCGTTGGCAAACACGGCGATGCGGTCGGGCGGGAGGATGTGTTGGTCGCTGCCTTGGTTGGTTACCAGACCAACGAAGTGGTGAAGCTCAGCATAGGTCTAGTTTCGGGGTGGCGAGGGCTGAGGGGCAATGACAAATCAGTTGCACAATCTCGGTGAGGATCGCCGTAAGCATCTACCATAGGCCATCGTGTAACGCGTGGTAACTGCTTCGGTAGAGCAACCGTCTGTGCGAGGAGCTGCAGTCTGATTTGACGGACGGTCAAGCCCGGTGAACCCACCAAGGAACAAGCCGGGCGACAGACGATTGCCGATCACGCCCAATCCGGGCAGTCGACCCTCGAATCCTACCGACGTCGGGCCCTGATCCCCTGTGCCTTTCGCGGATGGCAGCGGGAGCTGTTCCCAAACGCTTGTTGAACGGCCCATCCGAGCCGTGTACGCAGGCGTGCACCCGAAAAAAGAGCTCGCCAAGGCGGTTCCGGCTTGACACTGGTTCGAGGCTCCTCTGGAATAGCGTCAGCCGAAATCGACCTGCAATGGGCTTCCGGGGACTGGTGGTGGACCTGGAACCACTCGAGGAGATGGACGGATGCAATATCCAGCACAAGATTTTAGTATTATCCTCGGTAAGCATATCATCTACACCTATGAGAATGGGTGGCAGTACGAGTATTACTTTAAGAGTGAAACCGAGGGGCACTACCGGATTTTCAGTGGGCATGTCGCGGGCCGTTGGGTGACGAACCGGAAATACCACATGACGAACATTGGACACGACCTCATCCGGGTCAATTGGGTGGAACCGGTCGGGAATGTGGTGACGATGGTGGTGAACATCAAGGAACGTTGGCTCCATTCGTACTTCTTGATGCCGCAATGGATCATTGACAACCCCCAGCCGACGATCTGTCACGAGGACGAACACGAAGAGGAGATGCTCAAGCTGCGCGAGCAGGGACCGACGTGGCCGATGCACATCGCGGAGAACACCTTTGCTCAGATTACCTACCTCGAAGATGTTGGCCCCGGTCGGGATGACATTATCACCTGTCCCCCGGACCAACTACCTGCTGGATACGCCGATCGAAAGAACTGAGCTATCGACCTGCTCGAGCCATCCCTGCTCGCCAACACCGGTACGGCTGTGGGGTGTTGTCAACAAACACCTGCAACTATTGAACTCGACCCAGGGCGCTCGATCACCTGTAGTGGGATCAACCAATCCAAATAGGTGCGATCGGCGTCTGCTCGCCTAGCGGAATAATACAGAGATCCTCCTCGTAGACCTTCTCATCCTGCCATCGCTGAACATGCACCTGCTCCTGGCGAATAAGCTCAAGCATTTTATGAATAGAATTTGTTGAGGTATTCTGCAAGCTACCGAACCTTCTTGCCAACGACATCCTGTGAAATGATACCTTTTCTTGAGCAAGCAACCTTCGGTCGCCGGTTCAGATGACCCGCCAGCCATGCATCGAGCCGTGCGGCAACTCCTCGGCGAAACGACACTCATTGCGGGATGTCACCACGATTGACAAGTTGTTCTTGAGTAGTCGGTACCAGAGATTACCACGCCCGACACGATGTGCTGCGGTAGACGCTTACACGGAGCTCCAAGCTCTCTCGCCTTGGCGGAGGGCGCGAGCCTACTGGTTTACCCAAGTGAGGTGAGGAATGTGGGACCTTGTGGATGCTGGAACTCATACGGATCTTTACAAGTCTTGTATCCTTCGAGCCGCTGGTTGAACAAGGTGTGGTCAAATCCACCCTCCGTACTGGCTGGGGCGAGCTCGGGAGCCATGTCCTTCGCATACTGCAATATTTCGAGGTTGTCACGCTGTTTAAACAGAGCGGGCAAAAAATTCTCGAACACCCCGACTTCAATGACATTGTGTGTATGCCATGCCTCGAAAAACTCGGTTGAGAATTCGCGGGTGATCCGCTTGTTCAGCTGCTGGGTGATGAACGAGTTCCCGCTTAGGCCGACCACGATCTCGTAGTGGTAGTGCACCCCCAGATGGATGCCGTACTCCACGACATCAACGAAGTGGATCCGTAGGAGCATGGCTTTGCCGAGAAGAGGGATCTCCCTACCCATGGCCCAGCCGTCCGACTCACAATAGAAGATCTTCAAAGTGTTATCGACTTTATATTTCCAGCCAACCTTCGGATACTGCATGGCTTCGCGAATGTGGATGAGGGCTCCGGCTCGAGAGGTGCCACCCGTTCCCAGCTTCCCTTTGAGCGTCGCATCAAGATGGTCCGTCGGGTGCCAAAGGAGATACGCGGGCACTTGTTGATTTTCGTAGCCGACAATGTCGACCAGTTTCACACGCAGGTTGGGGAAGTTCAGGAACCACCAGTGGATCATCTCGGCGGTGCAGCCACGGATGAGGGAGTGGTTAAGCACGACACAGAACTGCCCGTTGCTTCGTGGATAGATCCCGAAATGCGTGGTTGAATTCGGTTTCAATCCCCAATCGAACTGTCGCGGCTCAGGCATCTGCAGGTCGACCATGACGACTTCCTAAACTCGTTGAAAGACATTGGAAAGCGATCCACGCATTCCGCGAACACCGAAGGGAACTTCGCGGAGTCGGTCAGAATCCATCCCGCCAACGCCGCACCCACCATCCTAAGGCGACGACACCGACCACCAGCCCTGCGGCTAGGACCCAGCTCAGGACGACCCGCAGTGGCGTTCGCTTCCCAGCGGGAGAGCCCAGCAGGCTAAGGAATGCCGCCTGGATGCGTTCGCGCTCGGCGAGTAACAACGCCAAGTCACCGATGAGGAGTGCCATGGCCACTGTCGTGGCGTCGACCTCAACTCCGTAAAATAGGTCGACGGCGACGATATTGACAATGATCGGCAGGTACAGGATCGCCCCGAGTAGGGCGGTCCGCGACCACAATAGAAGTAAGCCCGCGCCGACCTCTCCCAGCCCGATCAAGCACTGATAAGCACGACTATAGCCGAAGAAACGCCAGGTCAGCTGTGCTCCGGTGAGTTGGTCGGCTTCGGTCGGCTGGAAAAGGGCAGGCTGGAACGTGGGGTTAAATTGGATATTTGCCAGCTTCACCCCGCCATAGAGGATGAATAGCAGAGCAAGGGAATAGCGGGTCACATCGTACCAAACACCCGGCGGCCGGTGCATTCCTGTCTCCACGGCGACATGGTGTGTCACCAAAGCGAGGAGACAACCGTCTCCCCAGCCAAGCGTGCTGCAGCGAAGTCGAGCTGCTGCCAGAGTGAGTTGCATCACGAGACCATTTTGGAGCCCCTAGACTCCTTCGGCAAGCCAAGCCGTTGCTTGGGCGAGCTAGCGATGAGCATGGTACTCCACCTTTGCAGAGGCGAACGGCTTGCAGAATGCGGCCATCCCTTCTTGCCACGTGCTCGCGCCGACAATGGCGGCTCGCTCGATGTCGTGGAAGCGTTTGACATCGAACTTCACGTCTTCTCAGACGGCTGCCGCGATCCATCCGTGGAGGTCAGGTATTTCGAACAGAAAGCGGACCTTGACGTACTGCTGGATTGGCTCCTCGACGACTGAGGCGAAAGTCTCGCAAGCTTGCCGCGTGAGTATGCCGGTCAGCTTCATATGGGGGAGTTTGCCGCGGCTGAGGATCTCGATGGAATCCGCCATGACATAGGCTCCCGCGGTGTCGCAGGTTGTCGTGGGCATAAGGGACACATTCGGAGCGTCCCCACTGGCGGCTGATCGTATCCGAGCTCGATGGGCGTGTATCGAAATGGTTCAGGATCTGCAACGCGGGAGGGGAGGGGGATGACTTGCATCGTCTCAGGTCGATCGTGGAAAACACGTCGACCCTGGGAGACCGAACCACACTCCGCGGTCAAGGGAAATCGTGCGATCGTTCAAGCGGCTAAGTTCAACGGGCCCACGTATGGTAGGTCTTTAACGAAACCAACCTTTCCTCCAAAAATACGTGGCCATCGCCAAGCCGATCAAGGCCATGACACTCAGCGTGATCGGGAACCCGAGCCGATTAGACAGTACGGGCATGTAAATGAAGTTCATCCCATAAATCCCGGTAATCAGGGTCATCGGCATTAAGATGGCTGACAGTACGGTGAGAAATGTAAGCCGTCGGTTGGTCTTTTGTTGGGTATGCAGATTGACACGTGTGCGGATATCATTAATTTGTTTCTCGAGGCGATCCACGGCTCGGTCCACACTACGTAGGTTCGCCATGGCACAGTTGATGACTTGCTGAGACTCTTTGAACTGAAAAAACGGTCGATCGGTTCCCGCTAAGCCATGTACTCCGGGAAGCTGTTCACTTACCACGGTATCCAGTTTTAACAGTTCAGAGCGCAGAGCTAAAATCTGCTCCAGTTTGACATGGACCGGTTCCAATTCCACTTCTTCTTCCAGGGTAATGATGGAAAGACGTAGCTGCATGGAGTGTTGGAGGCACTCGAAGGAAAGGGCATTCATCATCCCAGAGATAAGACCGACAATACTACGCTCATGAAGCCAAGGTCCGGTCTGCGCCGTCGTAGCGAGTTGACGTAAGCTGAGTGACAGAGGTTTTTGGTGCAAACTTAGTAAGAGATTTTCGCGGCAAAGAAAGCTAAGCTGGTCCACCTCGTTGGTCCCCGACAGGCTCGGGATGAACAAAAGGACCTCTTCCTGCAGTGGAATAAACCCGGTCCGCACCAGCGAGTCGCGGAATACCTGCCGCGTGAAGCCCCGCACATCCAGCGCTTCCAGCCACACCTTGAGGGTGTCGGGTTCGGGTGCGTGCAGATCCACCCAGATCCTTGCGTTGGTCCGGGTGCCGGCCTCCATCGCGTCCTCTGCCGAAATGGGCTTGAGGTGTAATTCCTCGGCGATCTCATAACAATGGGCAGTCATGGTTTTTCCTTTCCCAAGCCACGATTTCGTATCGCTGAAGGGCTTGCATCGAATGCTTGGCTCCACGCTCCATCGGTTCTGTCAGTCGGGCGAGTTGACCCCCTCCATCGAAGTGGCGGCCCGGTGCGGGTGGCACACTTGGCCGGACCAACCGGGGCGATTCCTTCGGAGCGGCGGGGGTGAACCCGCCGAGGTTTGGGCGGAAGTGCCTGGGACCAACGCCGAGTGGGAGCACGCCCTGGCAGACGCGGGATCTTCCACCGACGCCTGTCCAACCCTCGGCGGGTTCCCACCCGCCGCTCCGAAGGAATCGCCCTGTCCAACACGTCACTCACCCC
>CAYPIE010000085.1:0-25702 GCA_964410665.1 uncultured Alcaligenaceae bacterium | reverse complement strand
TCCTGCGCAGTGCACAGTCTCTTCTCTGGCGAAGGACGTCAGTCCTGAGCTCTGCTCACGCAGGCGATCCGCAGCAACCAGTGAGTAGTCAAGCACTTTCGCTCACGCAAGCGCCTCCGAAAGGCGAGCCCCGGACGTCAGTCCGGGGGTTCCCCGCACCGCAAGCGCCTCTGCCTCTTTCCCCGCACCGCAAACGCCGCTTTCCCCGCACCGCAAACGCCTCTGCCGCTTCCGTCTCGCAAGCGCTGCCTCGGTGCAGACTTCTCGCAGTAAAGCAGACTGAGAATTCTGAAGCGTTGCCGCTGCAATTCACTTTGTCTCGGGCCGCAGACTTGCATGTACCTGCTGTTCGAATGTATCCGTGCCCGCGCGGCTATACGGGTTGACGCCCATCAGCCGGGCTTCGACCACGGTGGCCAGCATCAACATTTGCATCAGTTGCCCCAACGTATGTTCGGAGACGACCGGCAAGACAATATTGGCGGTGGGACGGGCAGTACTGCAGAGCGTGTGCTGCATCATGTGCAGTGCGGCTTCTTGCATCTCTGGAAAAGTCTTGCGGGCAATGGTGTTGAGGTCATCCTCGTTATGGTCGGCCATGCCAACCTGGATGCCGGCATGCCGACTGGCCTTAACCACCAGATGATTGACCAGTTTGTCGCGCGAGCCTTCGCGGAGCTGTTGGCCGCTGGAGGATTGATCGCGGGTTTGCACGGTGGTTACCGGAGTAGGCCCACGCCCGTGTTTGCCCAAGGATTCACTGAGCAGCTGGGCATACCAGCCGCCGACCGACTCGAGCCGTTTATCCCAGACGGCCATCACGCGAATGCTTTTGCCGAGTTCTTCGTGCAACAAATGGTTGATGGCGGCAAATTGCAGCACAGGATTTCGTTCAAAGGGTTCTTCTAAAAAGCGTCGGGTGATGGTGGAGGCGCCAATCAACAGCGCGCGGACATCCAGGCCCATTGTGGCTGCAGGCAACAGGCCCGCGGGGGTAAACACGGCATAGCGCGAGCCGACGTTTTCCGGGAAGGTGAGAATCTCGTTGTCTTGGTAACCATCGGCCTTGCACAGTCCCCGGAGCTTGCCGCTGGGGCCGGTAACCGGAACCAACAATCGCTTCAGTCGCTCGGATCGCGAACCATAATAGCGTGCGGCTTCGGTGCGCAGGATGCGATAGGTGGTGGAGGTTTCGAGCGGATCGCCGGTTTTGCTGATTAGGATCACACCCCAGCGTTCGGCGGCTAACTCGGGATCAACACAGACGTTTTCAAATAGCTCAAGTAAATCTTGTAGACTATCATTGTCCAGGCTGTTGCCTTCAAAATAAATTCTTGGCTTGCCCAGACGGGTGGTGGAGGGTAGCTCGTTGTGATAGGCGTGGCACAGGGCATCAAACAAGGCCTTGGGGCCGAGATAGCTACCACCGGTCCCTAAAAGAATGATGCGGTCGGTTTCTTCGCGGAGCAGGTTGGAGATGGCCATCACGCGCCCCAGCTCGCTCTCCTCACCTTTGCGTCGATGCGTGTCGAGCAGCTGCTGGGGCAGGTCAATAAAGCCCGATAACAGCGGTTGCAGTTTCGCGGGCGGATCGCGAAGATCACGTTCGGCGGCCACTTGGCCGCGAATGGTCATGATCAGAGGTCGGAGTGCTTCGAGTCGGTCCGGCGACAGAAAGTGCTGGCTTTGCAGTTCCGTCAACAGATCCCAGGTTTTTGGCTGGGCGGCCAGCAAGCCTTCATATTCGTAAGAAATGGATTCTTCGGCTAGTTGCATGGTCCATCCACTTCAGTTCAGTATGGCCGGAACGTTGGTGGTCAGCCGACTTGGACGGGCCACGCCGGGCGACTCATGAGATTTCGTGAATCCTTGGTACCAGTTTATGCCATGAACCTGGGGCTGTAAATTTTTCTTGATCAGTTGCGCGGGACGGATCCGCTGTGGGTCCGGATCCGATGGATCACGGCATTCTCCGCGGCGATCGGCTCGATGCAACAGTTAGCATATTTCTAAGGGGCCCGGCAACGCTGCCCGGCGGTTGCCGGCGAACCAAACGAGGATTCCATGTCGGATGATGCTGCTTTTTTGCAGGCTATTGCAGAGGAACCCGACGGAGATCTGCCTCGACTAATCTTTGCTGACTGGCTGGAAGAAAACGATCAGCCCGAACGTGCGGAATTTATTCGTCTGCAAATCCAGCGTCACCAGTTGCCTGTGGGCGATCCTCAACACCATCGTCCCAGTGCCCGCGAGGCAGCCTTGTTGCAGAAGTGGCAAGCGGAATGGCTGGGGGTGTTCCCGCTGGTGGGCGACTGGGAATGGGGGACATTCGAGCGAGGGTTTGTCAACTCGGTGCAAGTACATATCTGGCACTCGCCCCGACGCCCCTTGCTGGGTGCAGCCAGTGAAGCCCAAGATGGCCGGCACACAGCTTGGTTGCATGCCGCTGGAGAGGTATTTGCTCGCCAGCCCATCACGGAGCTTCGGCTTGGCCGTCTGAGCCACAGCGAGGCCGATCTCATGCTGAATGGTTCCTTTCTTCCGCGAATTCGTGTCCTGCGGCTAGCACCCCGGACGGCGGCGGATGTGCTTGCGCGGCTCTTGAGCTGCCCGGACTTGCAGGGCGTGCAGGAGTTGCACCTGGAGCGTTGTGGTTTCAGCCAGGAATGGTGGGATATCCTACTTGCCGGAAACTTTTCTAGCTTGCGGCGATTGTCGCTTGCCGATAATCGCTTGGGTCCTGACCTGGCTCGGCAACTGCTTCGGGAGTCGCGTTGGCCCGCACTGCAACAGCTGAATCTGGCCCATAATCGACTGAATGCCAGTATCTTTGACAATGTCGCTGGCCTATTTGGTCTGTACTCATTACAGACACTTGATCTCAGTCGCAATGCATTTCACGGGGAAACGCTTGAGGCAATTCAGCACGCTGAGCAAGCGGCGGCGACGACCGAGCTGTCGCTGGCCGAATGCAATCTGCAGTCGAGCGAGCTGGCAAGGTTGTTTGCCGGGCCGTTGTGGAGCAACGTCCAGCACCTCGATCTCTCGATCAATCGCTTAACCGGCGATGCGGTGGCGGAGCTTGGCCATGCGGCCTGTTGGCTGAAGCTAAAACAGTTACGCCTGGGGCATAACTCGCTGCGGGCACAAGGGATGTGGCAACTTGGTCAACATCCTCCGATTCCCGAGCTGGTTGAACTCAACCTGGCCAACACCGAGCTCGACGGTCAGGCCCTGGAGTATCTTGCCCAATGGCCCGGGCTGGCCAATGTGGCAATCTTGGTGTTAAACGCGAACCCGTTTGGCTCGAGCGAGTTCCGTCACTTGTGTCGGTCTCCTTACCTGAACAATTTGCGTGTGCTGGCCTTACGCGAGACACGGATCCAGCCCACCGGACTGGGTGAGTTGCTGGAGGCCCCTTGGTTGGCGGGATTGTGGCATTTGGATTTGAGCTTTCGTGGTTTGCCGGGCGAGCCGCTCGAGGTCGATCAGTTCCAGCCGCTGCTGGGGCCGAACCTGCGTGCCCTTCATCTAGAAGGGTTTCACTTAACCCCCAAGGCACTAGAAAGGGTGCTCGAACTCCCAGGCGAACACCCACTATGCAGCCTCTTCTTCGATGGAATTGCGACCACGGACGCAGCCACCGCGGAATCTTTACTACAAGCCTTGCGAGGACGATTGGGGGAGGGATTGGAGATGATGCCATTCTAAAGGGGTGGAGGCGCGCCGGCTCGCGGCCTCCACACGGTCGTGCGGCCAACATTATTGCCCGTTGGGCAGACCCTGCCGGGCGGCCGGACGCTCCCCTCGACGTTCGCTAAGTGGACGCTGAAATCGGGCATCGTTATAGTCCGCCTCACGAGCCTCCACCGGAACCTTGAAGCCCATCATGGCGGCGAATTTGCGGGCGGACATCTTTTGCACACCCAGGTCACCGGCCTGGCGATCCAGCTGGGACATGAGTTTTAGAATGTCTTGCTTGAACTCAATCCGGGGATCGATCTGCTGTCGGGTGCTCAGCGGGAAGCTGCCCAGATCGGTCGGCTTGGGCCCTTCGATGTAATAGCCGGTGTTGAGGGTCATCCCGGGACCTTTGACTTTCCGCTCTTTCAGATCCAGGTAGCCATCGACGATGACCCCCTGTTCTTCGAGCAAACGGATGACCTGTTCGGTGTCATCATCGCCATCGCCGTTGAGATCAAAGATGCCGGCGATCACCACATGCTCACGCAAGTTGGGAGACCAGGCGGGATTGAACAGGACATCGCCGGGTCGGATGGAGTTGCGGACTTGGGATAGTTCAAAGGTAATCTTGGCGCGTGCTTGACCGGGCCCGAGGATTTCGACGACCTCGATGGCTCCCTTGATATCGGTCGGAATATCAGTGGGGTTGTCGTTATCGTCATAAACGCGACCGGAAAGATCGATGCGAATATTGTTTCGCAGTTCGGCGGTCGACAGGGAATCACGCTCCACGGGAAAGACGCTAAAGGTAATGCCCGGGCGTAGGTTGACGCGGGAGCCGAGGTCGATGGTGACAATGTTGTTGTTCCGCCGCAAGATGGTACCGCGCGGCACATTCAACTTCACCTCGGGGGCTTTTTCCTGGGACTCATAGGCGTCGACCCGCTCTTGCAGATCTTTGTTGGCGGTGGTCAGCTTGCGGATTTCCTGATCGCGTTGCTCGATTTCGTCAAATTTATTGCGATTGACTTGCTGGATGTCGCGGCCCATGTTCTTGAGTTCATCTTGGGTGGAGGTCAGCTCCTGGCTTTTCTGCTGCCGCAACCGGTTCAGCTCGGTTTGTAGTTGGTTGAGCTGGGCATCGAACTCGGCTTTTTGTTGTTTGTTGGTGGCACGGGCTTGGGCCAGCGACTTCTCGGCGTCGGCCCGCGACTTTTTCTGTTCGGAGGCCGCTTGCAAGGCCTTATTCTTTTGATCTTCTTTGATTACCACCAATTCGGGCAGGGTGGCACTGGGGCGCACTCCAGGTTCACCGGGGCTCAGGAGTTCCCAGCGAAAGTCTTCCGGAGGTACGCCTTGCTCATCGAGCAGCTTCTTGATGATCGCGGTGTATTCCTCGTTCACCGAGTCTTTCTGAACATCGCGGAGACCGACAATTTTTTGTTGATCTTCATCACTGGCAGTACCGAGGGCCATCCGCGTGACAATCAGGCGTGCCTGGGCTTCGCCAAGCAACGTTTCTGCGTTGTTCTTGGCGTTCTGGGCTTCTTTGGCCTTTTTGGCATATTCTTCTTGCCCAGAATAGCCAAAATAGGTGAGTGTCCCCAGCAGGAGCATGAGTAGAATGCAGATAACCAGGGCAATGGTCAGTCCGCGATTGGATTCCTCAGGTTGTTTATTTTTTGCCATGAAGCTACCTCGCTAGTGGCGGTGATGGGTCTAGGTTGGCTCGAGAGGACCGCGTGGGGAATCTGGACAATTATACCCACCCACAGGGAGATGCGGCAGAAGATTTGGTTCCGGAACCCCAGCCAGGTTCCCCCGGCCGAAAGGATCGTTCCTTTTACGATAAATTCCAGGGCCGGTTTGTCAATGCCCTTGACAGGGAAGTTTCTCACCCTTACATCTGTAGGATGTATGATCTCTCCGTTACTCCCATCCGAACACGTATCATTATCTGGATTCGTATCTCTCAGACATGCTTCGGGGTTAACCCATGATGTATTTACCGAAGTTTGACGAGGACGTGGTTTCGCGATAGGTCCACGGGACCGTTCGGGCCGGATGCCTGGACCAACCCAGAAATTGCTTCGGCGAGTCGATGGCTGACTCGCGAGGGGTTTCAGGCCGGGCGACCACGCCAAGAACATGTGCGGCTCGGTGTGGTTGGCCCGTTCCTTGAGCGGTGACCCCACCTCCTTCTTGTCTGACCGGAACGCCATTCCTGCCGGCATCGACGACGTTCGAGGTTCGGTACACTCGGACACGCCGGCGCTTCTGCGACCATCACAATCGAATGGATCTATGACTCAGGGTGCGTCCGCGGCAATCTATCTTCTGGATGCTCATAACCTGATTTATCAGGTATTTCATGCCATTCCCGGCATGACAGCGCCCGATGGCCGCCCCACCAATGCCGTGTTTGGCTTTTGCCGTGACCTGTATTACCTGGCAGGCGAAGTTCGACCGCGCTATCTGCTATGCGTGCTGGATGCTTGCGGCCCGACATTTCGCCATGCTGCAGCGCCCGAGTACAAAGCGCATCGCCCCCCGCCCCCAGATGATTTGCAGATGCAATGGCCGCTGATCCGCGAGGCCTTGGAAGGGTTTGGCATCCCGGTTTTGGAAGTGCCCGGTTTTGAGGCCGACGATGTGATTGCAACCGTGGCCAGCGCTGCAGCACAGAAAAAACTAGATGTGTGGATTTGCACAACTGATAAAGATTGCCGCCAGCTGATCCGCGACCGGGTCCAACTGTTCAATCTACGTAAGCAACAGGTCCTGGATCGCTCTGGACTTCTGAACGATTGGGGGATTGCCCCCGAACAGGTGGTTGACTTTCAGGCTCTGGTCGGCGATAAAGTGGATAATGTCTCTGGGGTTGCCGGGGTGGGCGCCAAAACCGCTGCCAAGTTATTGCAACAGTTCGGTACCCTCGACAATCTGCTGGAACATCTCGAGGAAGTAATCCCTGCCCGGATCCAGAAGAATCTCAAAGAGGCCCACACCAGCGGCACCCTCGCATTAAGTCGGCAATTGGTGCAGCTACGCACGGATGTACCCCTCACCATGGATTGGGACCATTGGCAACAACGCGGCTGGGATGCTCCGCGATTGTTGAACCTCTTTCAAGAACTCGGTTTTCGCAGCCTTGCGGAGCGTATCCGTCAGTCGCTCAAGACTGCCGGAGCCCAGCAGAATGCCGAACGCCTCGCGGCCGCTGGCATGCCCGGCGCTGCCGAAGCGAGCACGACCACGGCCTTGGCCGCGTTGGCACAGACTGGCCATGAGCTCACAGCGCTCGACAACCCCCATGGAACCGACTTTGCCTATGGAGCGCTTGCCACCGAGGATACTTGGCAGGCAGACTATCGCCTGGTCAATACACAGGCCGCCTGGGAAATCTTCCTGGCCGAACTTCGCCAGCAAACCCATCTGGCCATCGACTTAGAAACCGATGCCCTGGAACCCATGCATGCACGCATTGTCGGCTATGCCTTTTGCTGGCAGGAAGGGGTGGCGCACTACGTCCCGGTGCGTGGCCCGCTTGGCGATATCTGTCTCGAACCGGGCCGGGTGCAAACCGCTTTGAAGCCCGTGCTTGAGGATGCCAAGATTGGTAAGATTAATCAAAATATCAAGTTTGATCAGCTGGTCCTCGCCCGCCATGGCATTACCCTCCGCGGCGTTGTCGGCGATCCGATGCTGGCGCATTACCTCCTGCACGCGGGCGAAAGAAGTCATAACCTCGATGAGTTGACCCGTGTCTATCTGGGCCATGAGAACATCCCTATCAGCGAACTGCTGGGCAAAGGGAAGAACGCCAAGACTATGGACCAGATCGCGCTTACCCGGGTGTGCGATTATGCTTGCGAAGATGCCGATGCCGCTTGGCGGCTGACCGGACGTCTGGAAACCGAACTTGAAGACCAGCAGTTACGCACGCTGTATGACCGAGTGGAAATCCCGCTTATTGATGTGCTCGTCCAACTCGAAGCCAACGGCATCCGCTTGGATACGGCCTATCTCAAGCGCCTCTCTGAGGAGATGGAACAGGACTTGCAGGTGATCGAAGGGGAGATTCATACCCTGGCCGGCCATCCGTTCAACATTGCTTCGCCGAAACAGCTGCGACAAGTGTTGTTCGAGGAGCTCAAGCTACCGGCCCAGAAACGCACCAACCTGACCGGCGAGGCCAGCACCGATCAGGAGACCCTCGAAAAACTGGCTGCGTTGGGCCATGCGTTGCCACGGAAGATCATCGAATATCGACAGATCCAAAAACTTAAGGGGACCTATGTCGACGCCCTGCCGGCTCTGGTCCACCCCGAGACTGGTCGGTTGCATGCCTCGTTTAACCAGACCGTGACCGCCACCGGCCGGCTCAGTGCTAGCCAGCCTAACTTGCAAAATATCCCCAGCCGCACCGAGCAGGGGCGACAGATTCGCCAGGCCTTTTTACCCGAGCCGGGCTGGCATCTGCTCACCGCGGACTACTCGCAGATCGAGTTACGCATGCTGGCCCACTACTGTGGCGATCTACAACTACGAGAGGCATTCGCCGAGGATCGCGATATTCATGCCACGGTGGCCGCGGAAATATATAAGGTCGAGCCAGCCCAGGTGAATAAGGAAATGCGCCGGGTGGCGAAAACGGTCAACTTTGGGGTCATTTATGGGATTAGTGCCCATGGCCTGTCGACCCGCCTGGGAATTCCCCGCGAGGAAGCGGCAAAGTTTATCGATGCCTATTTTGCTCGCTATCCGAAAGTACTAGAATATCAAAACGCACTACTGAAAAATTGTCGGAAGCTTGGTTACTGCAGTTCGATCTTGGGTCGTCGTCGACGCTTTGAACCCAGCGCCATTCGCCCCCATTCAAAGTACCAGCAACGAAACCAGGCCGAACGCGAGGCCATTAATATGGAGATTCAAGCCTCGGCGGCAGATCTGATGAAACTTGCCATGATCGCGGTGCACCGTCAGCTGGCCGCAGACAACTACCAGGCCCGGCTGCTGCTCAGTGTCCATGACGAGCTGGTCCTCGAGGCGCCCGATGCCGAGCTCCAGCCCGTGGCCAAGCTGGTGCATGATGCCATGATCGGAGCGCTGGAACTCGAGGTTCCCCTCAAGGTCGACGTTGCCTCGGGCCCCAACTGGCTCGAGGTCGAGGAGTTGGCAATCGCGTGACCACCCCATCGTGCTCCAAAGCCGGTTCATGCCCCAAGCCGGTGATTGGCCTGGTTGGCGGCATTGGCAGCGGGAAAAGCCAGGTTGCCCAGCTGCTGGCCGGTTACGGCGGTCGCGTCATCCGTGGTGATGCCCTGGGCCATGAGGGCTTGACACAACCCGATATTCAAGACAAGATCAGGAATCGTTGGGGTAGTGATCTTTTGAACAGCAGTAGAGGTGTCGATCGACAGAAACTTGCGTCGATCGTCTTTGCCGACCCGGTGGAACGGCAGGCCTTGGAGGGCATGTTGTTTCCCTATATCGAGGCTCGCATCCGGGCCGAACTGGTCGAAGCCCAGGCCGACCCCACGGTACGTTTGGTGATTCTGGACGCGGCCATCATGCTGGAGACCGGCTGGGATGTAGTGTGTGATCACCTGCTGTTTATTGACGCACCCCGTGACCAACGTCTCAACCGGGTCCGTCAAACACGCGGTTGGGATGCCGCGGAATTGGAACGCCGCGAGGCCGTGCAGATGCCTTTAGCCGAGAAAGCTCGGCGGGCCGATGGGGTGCTGTCCAATTCCGGTAGCCTGGAAGAACTCCGCCATGGTCTTGAAGCTTGGTTGCGCGTTTGGCAGCTGGAGTCGATCCACACGCCTTGTTGATGAGTGATTGCAGAAAGTGTTCGCAAGTCGCAAGTGAATGGACCGTTGTGTCCTTAGTGCAGAGAAAGAAATGGGCACTTACCCATTAGCGGTTGTGAATTTTGGCCCTGTCCCGATCCTCTGGCGGAACCACCCACCCGTGGCCGATCCCCGTCCCCTCGGTACGAGCGAGCCCCTCCTCGTGCAGAAACCAGTCTTTTCCTCCGAACGCCCGCGGCATCGCTTGGGCGTGCCCCACTTCACGTCAAAGGAGTACCATCCCCATGACTGATACGACCCGTTCGGACACGCGTACGCGTCGCGAGGCCAGCTCCACGGCCCGTCCACGGGCCCGCGCTCCCCGCGCTCAGCCGGTCGCCGAGCCGGCTCCCGTCGAGACGGAAGTGGTGACCCCCGCAACCTCGGGCCGCAATGGCGCCTCCCTGCGTAACGGCGTGCACTCCCGCTCGACGCGGGAAGCCAAGCGCGAGGAACCACGCGAGGACAAGCCGACCCGCGAACCCGAGTCCAGCAGCTTCGGTGCGGGGCTCGATCTCGATGAAGAGCAGCCCGTTGGCTTTGATGCCGAGACCAACCACCGCTACGAGGAGATCAAACGTGGCGGTACTTTCATCACCGAATTGCAGCAGATGACCATGGCCCAGCTTCTGGTCACCGCCCGCGAGGAGGGCCTAAACAAGGAAGATTATCAGGGACTGAAAAAACAGGACCTGATCTTTAAGATCCTCAAAGAGCGGGTCAAGCAGAATGGGCTCATGTTCGGCGAGGGCACCCTGGAAGTGTTGCCCGATGGCTTCGGCTTCCTCCGTAGCCCCGACTATAATTACTTGCCTTGCCCCGATGACATCTATATCTCACCCAGCCAGATCCGCCGCTTTGGCTTGCGCACAGGCGCGGTGGTGGCCGGGCAGATCCGACCGCCCAAAGAGAACGAACGCTACTTTGCCCTGCTCCGCGTCGAGGCCATCAACTACCACGATCCGGAAATGCTCACGCAAAAGCCGGTGTTTGATGACCTGCCCCCGCTGCATCCTCACGACCGGTTGCATCTGGAAAGTGATCCTACCGAACTCAACATGCGGATCATGGACTTGATCGCTCCCATCGGCAAGGGGCAGCGTGGCGTCATCGTCGCCCCGCCCCGGACCGGGAAAACCATCTTGCTGCAAAAAATGGCCAATAGCATTCTCCGCAATCATCCCGAATGCTATGTCATTGTTCTTCTGATCGATGAGCGGCCCGAGGAAGTTACCGAGATGCAACGCTCGGTCACCGGCCCGCGCACCGAAATCGTTAGCTCCACCTTCGATGAGCCGGCCAGTCGGCACATCCAGGTCAGCGAGATGGTGATCGAGAAGGCCAAACGGATGGTCGAGTATGGCATCGACGTGGTGATCCTGCTCGACTCGATCACGCGTCTGGCTCGAGCCTATAACACCGAGATCCCCCACTCGGGCAAGATCCTCTCCGGTGGCCTGGATGCCAGCGCCTTGCACAAGCCCAAACGCTTCTTTGGGGCGGCCCGGAACGTCGAGGAGGGCGGTTCGCTGACCATCCTGGCCACCGCCCTGGTCGATACCGGTTCCAAGATGGACGATGTGATCTTCGAAGAGTTTAAAGGCACCGGCAATATGGAGGTCCACCTGGATCGCCGGTTGGTCGAACGCCGCGTTTACCCGGCGATGGATGTCAATCGTTCCGGAACACGTAAGGAAGAACTGTTGCGAAGTGAAGAGGAACTGCGCAAGGTCGACATCCTGCACCGGGTGTTGAGCGATATGAACCCGGTCGAGGCCATGGAACTGTTGCTCAATCGCATGGGCCGGACCAAGGCCAACGAAGAGTTCTTGACCACGATGAACCTGACCTAGGTGTCGAGTGTCTCTACGGGAAGGAGCCTGGCGAAATTCCCTTGCGAGAGCGTCAGGCTTCCCCTAAGTTACTTGTTTGCGGGCGGCTAACTCAGTGGTTAGAGTGCCATCCTCACACGGTGGAAGTCACTGGTTCGAATCCAGTGCCGCCCAGTCCCGTCTTCTGCAGAATCTTGCAACGAGTCGCACTCATTGGCAGCAAACCCTCCTTCTGCACCAGTTTGCGGTGATTTCTTCAATATCGTGCAACTCGCTGCGGCTCTTTGCTGCGCCGGATTTTTCGCCGCCTTTGGGCCCCGCCGCAGGAAGGTAATGCGCGTTGGTTACGTTCGGATCGTATTCATCGATCATCTTCTCGGTATGATCTAGCTACTTCGCACAGACGTGCGCTGGGTACTGGTCGGCAAGTTTGGTTGCCCGAGTTGCCACAACCATGAAACGCTTTAGGTAGCTCTTCGCGCGGCCCGACAATGCAGGACACCGCTTGTAGCGCCAGCGTGTCTCAACGTACAACTTTCCGATACTTCAAGGACCTGAAGATTCCATGAACTTGTAGGACCTCAGCCTGCTTGCCGAGCATGATCCATCGGGTGGTGACCTTCCGAACGACTTAGACCCGGGAAGTGATATTGAGGACTCATCAGCCACGACCTAAGTGCCGCGGGGGTACGCGGGCACCTCCACCGAAGCGAGGATTTCGTCAATCAGCTCTTTGGAGGGGCCATCACAGGACAGGCGAACCGACAACACTGGCCCGGCCACAGCTTGGACGTCGTCGGGGGATACGAACGGTCGGCCTTGCAAGAAGGCCCAAGCCTGGGCGACCCTCTGCCAGGTGAGCAGGCCACGTGGGCTCAAGCCGAGGACGATCCGGGGGTGGTCACGGGTTAGGGCCGCCACGCCGATCATGTAGCGTTGTACTTCCGGGATCACCTGGATGCCCGCGACCTGACGCTGTAATTCGGCCAACCGGTCGGGGCTCAGGGCCGTCTCCGACAGGGTCTCGGGGGAGCCTTTGCCCTCGATAGCGGCGGTGAGCATTTCCAGTTCGTGCTCCGCACCCGGATAGCCGATGCTCAGCTTCATGGCGAAGCGGTCGAGCTGGGCCTCAGGTAGGGGGTAGGTACCATGGTGTTCGACCGGGTTCTGAGTTGCCAAGACAAAGAACGTCACCCCGAGGGGGCGGCACACGTTGTCAACGGTGACCTGTCGCTCCGCCATTGCCTCCAGGAGGGCCGACTGAGTTCGTGGGGTGGTGCGGTTGATCTCGTCGGCGAGCAGGACGTCGGCGAAGACCGGGCCAGGCTGAAACTCGAATTCGCGTGACTTTTGGTCGAAGACGCTGAAGCCAGTCACGTCCGCGGGCAACAGGTCGGGGGTACATTGGAGCCGTGCAAACCGGCCACCGACCCCGGACGCCAGGGCCTTGGCTAGGGTCGTTTTCCCCAACCCGGGCTTGTCCTCAAGCAGCAAGTGCCCTCGGGCAAGCAAGCCGGCAAGGACCAGCTCAACAACCCCCTGTTTACCCCGCAGGGCGGTGTTCAATCGCGACCTCAGCCCGGCAACTGCCACATCACTCATCATCCCAGTCATGCCCGATTCATCCCTTCATTCAAGGCCGCGCGGAAGCGTGCCGGCGTCCAACGCGTAACGGCTTCTCGACAAGTCTGGAGAATCTCGGGGGTCGGCCGGGGAGGAGACTCGGCTGGGGCGAAGGCGGCCCAGCGGTACAACTCTGCTAGCGACGCTCCACACTCGTCCGTGATCCGGTGGCTGACCCAGGCCGTGACCGTCTCTCCCGCACCCCGCTCGTTGCCGGCCCAACGGGAGCGACGCTCGAGTAACCGGCACGCGCCCAGCACACATTGCCGCCAAGTTGCACACTCGAGGAATCGCCACTTCCAGACAAGCAGCCGGTCGAACAGAGATCGGCGGTTGAAAACCATCAGCACGGTACCGACCAAGATCAGCCCTACGATGATAGGGTGAGCGAGAGCCCACAACCAGGCCGACCGCAACGCGGCCGCGACCTGCCGAGTCCAGTGCCACCTCGGGCCCAGGGTGCCGTACCCAGGCGTTGGCTCGAGGACTAGCCAATCGCCGTTGGGTAGGCGGAGCTCTGGCCACCAGTGCAGGTCCTCGGACACGACCGGGGTGTGGCCAGATTCATCGTCAAAGTGCTCAGGCGCAACATAAAAGCCATGCGTCACCCGGGTCGGGTATCCAAGAGAGCGAAGCAGAATCGCCGCAGCCCCGGCGAACTGGTAGTCTGGCCCGCGACGTGACTCGAACAGGAAGTGGGCGAGTGGGTCGTTGCAGTCCTCGGGCTCGCGGTAGTCGGGGTCAAGTTGGTAACCAGACCGGAGGCCGTTGGTCACCGCCTGGACCTGAGTCCAGCCTCGGGGTCGACCGGCAGTCCATCGGCGAGCCAGCTCGGCTACCCGCGGATCCAACAACTGGTCCGGGAGTTGGCAGTACCGGTGCTGGTCGTCGGCAAACCCCCAACTCTTCACCTCCCCCAGTCGATCCGGGTCGATCGTTCGACATTGGGTCTCGACGGTGACCCCCGAAGGTACGCTCCGCGATGCCATGATCAGGATGCCGTGCCCGTCTCGCCATTCAAACCAGTCGGGTCGGTCGACCTGCCCGACCTGGAAGTAGGTCAGCTGCGGAGGCGTCGGCAGCAAGCTGCCTTCCAGCGCGGCGATCTTGAACGCGTGCCGGTCGTCGTCGGCGAAAAAGATCGGCTCACCTGCGCCCCAGTACAGTTCCATCCAGTCGCCATCTGCAACCCGGTTGATCCGCGAGAGCATGGTTCCCGGTGAGGCTTCATGCCAGCGAAACCCATCGAAGAAGTCGTAACTAAGGACCCGGACGTGCAGAGGGGTGCGGCCCTCGACCTCGAACAAGGCCCTGGCAGCCCGAGGGTCGGGTGAGCGGGGCCGGCGAGGCGATTGACGGTGGGTGGAGAACGACCGGCTCGGCCGCCGGCTGTCTGGAGGCGGTTTGGGCAATTCCCGCACCTGACCGTGGCTCAAGGCGATGGCCCGCTCTTGCTCCCGAGGTTTGCGTGGCTCACCATCGAAGTCAGTGGACATGTCATAAAGCGAAGGTAGCGGTGAGTCGAGAAACTGGTCGGTCTCAACGAAACCCGTGCTCATCGGGTTGGAGCCGGCGGTTTCCTCCGGCCCGTCGTTGACGCCGCCCCGGGAATACGGATCCTGCTCGCCGGTCCCCCCAGAGGTCGGCATCAACTCGCCCAGGACGGCCGCCGCTCGGTCTGGGCCGACAGCTGGGATGATGATCGCCGCGGCCACCAGGGCGGTGAGCAGAACCAGTGCGCGGACGGGGACCCGGGCCGGTAGCGGTCTGGCGAACCCAGACAAACGCGCATCGGTTGCGGCGGACTGTCGCAGCTTGTCACGATAGCGGAAGGAGAGCCAAAGGGCACCAGTGAGCCCATATGCCAAGGTTAGGAACAAGATGACCGGCCGCGTGCACATCGAAATCGCGAACAGCATCAAGAACAGACTGATCATGACCGCGCAGCGACGCCCTAGGAGGCCCGCCGACAACGCCGCGAACCCTAGCGCGAGGTTGCGAAAGCCGATGATGAGCTGCATCTCCAAGGGCCGCCCGAAGTCGAACCACGACCGGCTGTACGGTTCAACCGCCAAAGGCGCGAAGAAAACCACCGCCAGGGCCAGAGCGTAGGGCCACGGCAGCCTCTGGTCGGCACGGATCATTCGCTGCCGCGTCAGGCGGAAGGTGACTGCGGCGAGACCGATCCACACAGCGACGAGCCCAAGCTGAGGCATCAGCTCTCCAAGGGGCTGTTCGTCTGAGTCGGCCGCCGCGATTTCTGTCGCCACGCAAGCGATCCCCACCAGTACAAAGGTAAGGGTGGCCAGCGACCTGCCCGGCTCACGAACCATGAACAGCCTCCCTCCAGCCGCTGCGCAACCGCTCCGGCACTGAATGTGGTGAATCCAATGTCAGCCAAGCGGCAGGCAGAGAGACGGCCGCCGGACCGCCTCCGTCCGTGAACCCCACGCAGGCCAGCACGACCCAACGCCGCCGTCCGTCGGGGTCGCTCCCCCGAGGGCTGCCTGTCATCCCCCGGTCCGTTGTGATGATGACCTGAACGCCGTCGCGGAAGGACCGGCAGTTCGGCAGGGCGAGTACGTCAGCGAGCGGATGGCCTGGAGCCGGGGCAGCCAGGGCAAGCGTGTCGAGGATGCGGGTTCTTTGAGCAGACCCACCGGTCGCTGGGATGTCCTTGCCCGAGAGGGCCAGGCCGACCATCGCCCCGGCTTCCAGCCAGCCGCTGGCCATGCTCGCCGCCACCCGGACCGCCCACTCCAGGGTACTGTCCGGACCAACTCCGGCGTGTACCTTGGGGTGGAGATCTAGAACAATCTGGATCACTGGCCTTGCGTTGGATTGCAGTTCGCAAACGATTAGCTGGTCGCGCTTGGCCGACTGAGGCCAGTGGATGCGGCGGGGCAGGTCACCCCGTCGATAGGGCCGCACACCGAGAACCTCTCCGGAGCTGCCCACCTTGTTACGAGAGACGTTCCCTTCCACCTGCTCTTCGCCGTCTGAGAGCGGTGGTGGTCCGACCGGGTAGGTGCGCGGCCAAACGACCAGGCTCCGTCCCACCGTGATCGCCGACTCGACGTGCCACAGCCCAAACGGGAATCCCGTGACAACCGCAGGCCGCCCAGCCGGGTAGCCTCCCCGGCACGGCGGAGTGAACGCCCAGCATTGAGTTGACTGCGACCGCCCTGGGGCCGCTGAGAGCTTCACCTCCGGTTGAGGCTCGGTGTTCGCGGTGCGGTCGGAGACGGATAGGCCCCATAATGGCCAAGGCAGGCGGTTCGTGAGTGTCAGTTCTGCCGTCACGGCTTCCCCTTCTGTGACCCGATGCCGGGAGAAACGCAGTGACCCACCGAGTCCGGCCGCGCTGACCCACGGGATCATGACTCCAAGGGTTGCCACCGCGGCGATCGTTGCAAACAGGGTCAAAACACGCGGGTGCAACAGCAGACCCAGGGCCAACGACAGGCACGCCGCAAGGCTCAAGAACCCAAGCGGGCTGAGCACTATCCGTCGGACACGGGCACTGAAACCTGGGAAGTGGTCGGCAGTGACTAGCCAGGTGAGCCAACCGGCACCAGCCTGGCCATTCTTGGATGGCATCCGATTTTCCCCAAAAAGGGTCGAGGTTGACGCTGGGCCCGCTGTCGAGCTCCTTCCCCAGCGGCAGCGACCTGGCCCGCGCGAAGTCAAGCGCATCTGCCTGCGCCGACTTTCGTCCCCAGGGCAGTGGCAATGCTCCCGAGTGCGGGTGACCTTCGCCAGGGAGTTCAACTCGTCGCCAAGCGTCTCACGGTAGCAGCCGGCAACGACAGGTGGTCCCGGCCGGTCGGACGCCGCTTCGGCCGCGGCCTTCCACCCGGATGCTTTCCTGGAGGAATGCGTCGGTCGGAGTGAAAAGCCATTGTTTTTCTCTAGTTTAGTTTGTTATACCAAACACGCAAGACCTCCTTTTGGATAGGATGCTATGACGTCAGGCCCGACCTCGGCTTGCTCATTGCCGCTGTGGTCGGCTGGGGAATCCAGCTTTGAACCCTCCACCTCTCAGCACAGCGTCCGTGGGCGTCTCAGGCCGGCTCGGCCGGCCACACTGGTGGTCATGATCCCGGGTTCGAACTGCAGGAAGTCGTTGATCAACATTAAGAAGAACATGCTTGCGAGCGGGCGGAACTCCCTCACCCGCCGCAGGTCACCAATGGCAAGTTCCCATGACCAACCGCCAAGGCTCACTGATGAACCGCCCCAAGCCACGCGTGGTCGCCATCAAGGTTGAACAAGAACTCGCGGAACTGCTCGATCGATTGCCGAACAAAAGTGCGTTTATTCGTCAGGCCATTCTAGCCAAAATGAGCACCACCTGTCCGCTGTGTCATGGGGCCGGGAGAGTCCCCGCGGGGATCCATCGGCATTTTGCCCCGGTCATCCTTTCATACCAAGTCTGTGTCTGTCTCGCCTGCGGCGAACGACACCCGATCCCCAATCAGGCCGTCACGTTCCCGATGTCCGAGCAGCCGTGGTGGGAACAGTTCCTGAGCGGAGGCCCGTTTTATTGCCCGGCCTGCTACGAACTTGCATCTGCCTGTGAGCAGTGTGGTTGGCACCTGGCTCCCGGGCAAATCGCCGAACACCTTGCATCGCACGGGGCGGATCCATCGTGTTGATCTATATCTGGCTGTTATGGATGTTTCTCGTCGGGACGGCCATCGGCAGCTTCCTGAACGTCCTGATCTATCGCCTGCCGCGAGGGCTGGGTGTGTCTTCGCCGCCTTCGCACTGCCCCCAGTGCGGCCAGCGGGTCCGTTGGTACGACAACCTTCCGGTCCTGAGCTATGCGCTCCTTCGGGGCAAGTGCCGTCGCTGTCGTGCCTCCATCCCATCGAGCTATCTGGCCATCGAGGTGCTGACCGGCTGTGCCTTTGCCGGCATCTTTGCCCTCGACGTCATGTTCAACTGGCACCAGAACATCCAGATCGGCGGGGATATCATCCAGATCTACGTGTGGCGAGGGGCCGTCTCGATCTCGATGTGGCTTATGGTATTTACTCACGGCGGTTTGTTCTGCTTGGGCATGGTCGGCTTGATGTGCGAACGGCAGGGGTTTCCGGTACCGCTGCGGATCTCCGCCGCCGGGCTCCTCCTGGCCCTGGTGGCGAGCCTGTACGCCGCCTGGCCGGCCCCGGCTTCACCACTTGACTTGAAGTCGGACCAGATGGTCCGCCGGTCCCGCGGACTTCCGACGGAAGGGGTGCCGACGTTGGGCCAGCAATCCTGGCCGGTGTGGTATCCTCTGCCTGAGTACCTACCCCCTGGGAGCATGGCACTCGGGGTGACGACCGTCATCGCCGGCGCGGCCACGGGCTTCGCTCTTGGGATGGTGATCGCATGGGTGTTCCGTCAGGTTCCGTTCGGGCTACACGGGGCGTTCTTCCTGGCGGCAGTCGGCGGCTTCCTGGGCTGGCAGCCGGTCACTGGGGTGGTGGTCCTCGCCTCGCTGGCCTGGTGCACAGCGCCGGCACGCGGATTCCCGGTCGCTACCCTCACGATCGCCGCCGGTCTGGTTTGGCTCAGTTGGTGGTGGGTAGGACCGCACCTCGAGTGGATCGTTCACAGCGTGCATGGCCTCGTGATGACAGCAGCCGTACTCATGGTGCTCCTCTCGATGAACGCCCTCCTCGAGCGGCGAGGTGCGCGACGCCCGGGCCATTCACCCAAAGCTGCCACACCAGCGGACCTATCCGACCCAGAGCCATTCACTCAGGGCCCACCCCCAGAAGAGCAGTAGAGCCACCAGTCCGAGCGTCATAAGCCGATCCCGGACCTCCGGTGCGTCCGCGTTCTGGCGGCCGGCCAGCGCGATAAGGGCGAAGACGGTCGTCGCCGTGGTCGCGGTAATCAAACTGAGCCACTGCATTCGAACCCCCTCAGGAGTTGAGGATATTCCCTCTCGTCTGTATCCATTCCACCGGCCCGGGTGGGCGCGCCGGAAGGCTGTTTACTCCGAGCCATGTTCGGACGTCTCCCCGGCACTCGGAACGCTGGCTGGAGCCAGAGGATGGGCCCGGGTGGTTCGCGTCAGAAAGAACATGGCCTCAAAGTGCTCGGGAAGGACCACCCGGGCGTAGGCCGCTTTCTCACCATCGGCGCTGAAGACCGCACCGATGTCTCTGTGTGGTCGCTCGCTGCGGAACCAAGTCGTTGCCGGCCCCGCGTCAGGTAAACGGCGCAAGTCGACGGCGAACACTTTCGGGCCGGCCTGGGAGAACAGGCCGTCGACGGAGTTAGGGGCGGCCGGCCCGACCGCGAACTTCTTGACGGCAGGCTTGTCTCCCTTTGCCGCCCGAGGGGGCCGGGCCTGGAAGCTGCCGCGGCCGAAGGCAAAACCCGTCGGCAAGTAGTCGTCACCGTAGGCTTTTTCCAGGAACGTCCCCATCCGCGGCACCGCCCTGTGCGGGTCGGGCCGGGCCTTGGCGACATGCCAGTTGTGGGCCCAGAGCATCATCCGCGACTGGGGGCCGTGTTCGTCCAGGATCCAGCCAGCCATCTCGGCCATCGACTGGTCCCGTGGGTTGCACAACTCCTTTGGCTTGGCCAGATACTCCCGGTAGACCTTCAAGACGAGTCGAACGTCCGCGGCATCCTTCCGGGCCTGCCGAAGTCCCCCGGGGTAACCGGTCCTCGCTCCCTGAACGGCAGTCCGGAGCCCCTCTGCGACCTGGTCCCAGGCGAGCCGCTGCGATTCGCTGGCCTGATCGCGGTAGTCGAGGAAAAAGGCTTTCCGCTGTTCCTCGGAGCGAAGCTGCTCCAGCAG
This sequence comes from uncultured Alcaligenaceae bacterium, assembly GCA_964410665.1. Lineage (GTDB taxonomy): Bacteria > Planctomycetota > Planctomycetia > Gemmatales > Gemmataceae > CAYPIE01. Next base: position 5,900 of record CAYPIE010000085.1, on the reverse strand, counting down.
AGATCGGACCGTGTCCGGTCCGGCTGCCCCACCCCGAGGGAGGAGGGTCGTAAGCCGAGCGACGGCCGTGTCCAGGCGGGTGTACAGGGCGACCTCGGCCGACTGGCCGATCGACGACCAGTGGCAAAGGTCCGCGGCGATCTGCCCCAGGGCCTTGTCCGCCGCCCAGACACACCGGCGGGCGACCCGATGATCGCGTGGCGTGGTTGAGCGGATCAGCTGCTGTTCGTGGGCGTCCAGCTTCGCGCCGAGGTCGGCGACAGCGTGGCGGAGACGGGCAATTTGTGCACCGCCGGAGTTGTGCAGGGCCGGACTGTAGCGTCGCCCGGTGGCCGCGCGGAGCCGGTCAGCCAGCCCCGACGCGGCCGCCGGGTCGGCTCGGCTCAGGTGGTCCAGGGCGACCCGGAGCGGAGTGCACGCGTCCTGGGTGTCGAAGCCGTAGAAGTGGACCCGGTCCTCAGGACGCTCCGCCGAGGCATTGTGCCGCCGCATCCACTCGACCAGGTCGAGCATCTCCTGAGTGTCCCAGGTCCAGAACCCCTGGCCGGCGACGGCAGCTCGCGGGTCGCCCACCCCGGTTTGAACATACCGGTCGATCGGCAGACATGCTGCGAACGAGGCCTCGATGCCGAACATCCGGAAGCCGTGCTCCTGCACCAGGTATTCGAACATCCGGTGCTTCAGGCGGAACATCTCACGTGAGCCGTGGGTTGACTCACCCATGGCCACGATGCGGGCAGTGCCGATCAGGTCCGCCAGGGCCCGCATGTCATCGACCCCGGACTCCGGCTCCGCCGTTCGCAACGGCACGGCGTTGTCCGCCACCCATGCCCGGGCGGCCGCCCACGGCTTGACCTTCACCAGGGCGTGCGCGGGGTGGCACCAGCCAGTCCCATCGTCGAACCAGTCGCGCAGCAGTTCCACTGCCCCAGGCTTCCCCTCCCCGACGTAACGCGGGCGCAAGGCCCGGAAATACGCCAGGATTGGTCCGGCTTCTTCCCGCAACCGACGGTCCTCGTCCCGCTCCGCGGCTCCCTCCGGAACGGCGTAGACGAACCGCCCTGTGTCAGCCCGGAACACGGGTACCTGCCGGAAGTCGCGTTCGACGAACTCCCCCGTCTCGCGCTGGTGCAGCCCCGCAGCGGTGAAGAAGTCGATCGCGTGCTCCGGGTAGCCGAACACCCGGCCGAAACCCCGCCAACGGTCCCCGGGCTGCTCGGCCGACTCGATGGCCGCCATGACTTCCCTGGGGGGCGAGTCCGGCGTCAGACCCATGTGGGCGAAATCCGCCCGGTGCCGCCGGATGCACGCCTTCAGGGCCGGGCGACGAGCAACCCAGGCCGAGGTGTATCGCTTGCCCTGGTCGGAAACGGAGAACGCAAGAGTGCCGGCGGCGTACGCATCGCCACAGGTCCAGGCCGCCAGCGCGTTCCGCACCGAGGCGACCTCTGACCGGTCGCGATCAACGGCCCAACGCGACCAGAACCCGTCGGAGACGGGCTTGACCCCGCCTACCAGGGTAAACAAGGCCTCCCGGTCGAGTGCCCGCAACAGGATCGTTTCGGATAGGTGTCGTTCCTCATCGGGGAGTCGCTCGATTGGAAAGCACTCCATACGTGGTACCGCCTGGGGGTGCCGGGGGCAGAGCCGGCCGGGCTCGTCCGTGGGCTCCGAAGCGGTCACGGTCGCAAGCCCGAAAAAAAGCAGAACCGTTGCCACAGTGTGGCGGGCCATGATCGTTCAACCTCGGTCAGGGCGGACAAAGCAACGCGACGGACATGTCTGGTATAGTTATACGAAATAATATAATGCCCGAAAAGTGTTTGATCCACAAGAGCTCATCATGGCGCACGCCCGTCGTATCATCAGTCATGGGGAATTCACCTCTCGCTGGTTTCTTCCGCAGACGTCGTTTCGACCGAGGGTTTCAGGGCATGCCCTTCGACCTCCAAAAAAGCCAGTTCGGTCGGTTTCAACGGCCAGTGCCAACCGACCGGACCCCCGACGGGGACCAACACGCTGCGAAAGCAGGGCCGCAAGCCGCCGGTGATCACCTCGGCCCGGGCTTGCGGGCTGGCCTGGTGGGCGGTGCGGGCCGCGAACTCGATCAGCTCACGGGTCTCGGCGACGGACAACCGGCGGTCTCGGACGAGGCCTGAGAGAACGGCCAAGAAGGCATGGGCCGACCGGGCCGCGGCGAGTTGCGAGCGCACCTGAGGGTCGGCCAAGGCAGCGAAGCGGCGGTCGGTCAGGAACGCCCCGAGCGCGCGCAGGACCCCTGCCACATCGGCGGCGGGGATCCGCCCCCAGAAGGGCAGTTCGGCGACGGTGTCCAGCCAGCAGACTACCCCGTCGGGCTTGACCAGGGAGCTGAGCAGCTCTGCGTGACGGCGGAAGAGCCGCTCGTTCAGCGCGGCGGTCGCCCGGCCGAAGCGGAGTCGCTAGCGTCCGTCCCTGCGGGAGCGAGACGACGGCGCCTGGGTACTGCGGATCTGGGGCAAATTCTTCGCCGAGACGGGTGATGCCATATTCGGCTCCGTCCGCGAGTCGGTCACCTGGAGCCTGCCGGGCGGCGAAACCACACTCTAGATTCGCGACGGGTGGACCCCTGGTTCGCCGGTCTGCCCGAGGAGAGTGTCATCGTGGCCGTAACGAACCGAGGGCTGGTCTGGTCCGTGACGGGGGGACCGTGGCCGGGTTCCCCCTCATGGACCGGACCAGGCTCATCCCGCCGATCGGCGAGGTAGCCGAAGTAGGACACTGATTGAATCGGGGTCAGCCGAAGAGGGGCACCCTCATTCGTGAGTGTGCTCTGAGTCGATCTGATCAACCTCCCAGTTGGCAAACGGGTCGGGGTAGAGCGCCCACACGTCACTCCCGACTGCCATCTCGGCTTCGTCCAGCAGGCAAGCGTCTAGCCGCGCACGCAGCGCTGTCTCGTCCAGGTTGATGCCGATGAAGACCAACTCCTGGCGGCGGTCACCGAACGGCTCTTCCCATTCCTGCCGGATTTCGGCGAGTGACTCTTCGTCATCGGGCCAATTTTCCTGCGATTCAGCCGCCCACCAATAACCGCCGGGTTCCAGCCGACAGGCACCCCCGGCCTGAGACCATTGGCCGAACAATTCCATCCGGGTAGCGAGCCAGAAGTAGCCTTTGGAGCGGAGGACTTTCCCCCAGTCGCCGTTGAGAAAGTCGTGGAAACGTTGCGGGTGGAATGGCCGGCGGGCACGATATACGAAACTGCAAATCCCGTACTCGTCTGACTCGGACGTCTCCTCGCCCCGCGAGACTTTCAGCCACCCCGGCGCGTCCGCAGCCCGCTCGAAGTCGAAGCGGCCGGTGCCGAGGACCTCCTTGAGGGGAACTTTACCGAACTGCGCCCGGAGGAATTTCGCATCCGGGTTCAAGCTGCGGATGACCGCTTCGAGTTGTCCTAACTCGTTGGGTCCGAGCAGGTCCGTTTTGTTGAGGATGATCACGTCGGCGAATTCTACTTGGTCGGTCAGCAAGTCGGTGACCGTGCGGTCGTCTTCTTCCCCGAGCGTCTCTCCCCGTTCGGCAAGGTCCTCAGCCGCCTGATAGTCCCGCGCGAACGAGTGGGTGTCTACCACGGTGACCATGGTGTCAAGGCGGGCGATGTCCCCGAGTGATTGCCCGTCCTCGCCGGCGAACGTGAACGTCTCGGCCACGGGGAGTGGCTCGGAAATCCCCGTCGATTCGATCAACAGATAATCGAATCGTCCTTCGCGGGCGAGCCGATTCACCTCGACCAACAGATCCTCGCGGAGAGTGCAACAGATGCACCCGTTCTGCATCTCGACGAGCTTTTCCTCGGTGCGACTGAGCGAAGCACCGCCACCTTTGACCAGTCGGGCGTCGATGTTTACCTCGGACATGTCGTTCACGATGACCGCCACCTTCATCCCCTCACGGTTGGCGAGGATGTGGTTGAGCAGGGTTGTTTTGCCGGCACCGAGGAAGCCGGACAGTACTGTTACGGGTAATCGTTCCATCGGGAGTCTCCAAACAGTTGAGGTCGTCGAGTGAGGTCAATCCGAGTCAGAGCGAGGCGATCAAGCAACCGCCCCACCCCAACAGGGCCGCGAAGCCGACCGCGAAACACGTCTGAGTTCCGACGAGACCGAGCGCGAATCGAGTTGACAGTTCGCGGGCGATCGTGAGGGCCGTCACGAGGCAGGGCAACAGCACCCCCGCCAGATAAACACCCGTTAGCACCTGGACCGGACCCAGTAGTAGCGTGGCACCCGTTCTGTCGGCGGCGAAAAGCAGGATGCCGTCTTTGCGGATCGACGCCAGGATGACCGGCAGGGCAGCCTCCGGTGGAAGTCTGAAGAGTGCCATCACGGGTCCTACGACATTCGACGTCGCCGTCAGGACTCCGCCCCAGGCTAGCAGGGACGCCACGACCGTGATCGCGAAGAAGATCGGCAACGCACGACCGAAGAAGAACGTCACGACACCTGAGGCCTCCCGCCAGACCCCCGCGGCCCTCGGCCACTGTAGGAAGGTGCGTCCCTCAACCACGATCAAGTTCAGCCGTGAGCGTGACGCGCGGGGGGCCGTCAGCCTCAGGTAGACCAGAGTCGTCAGCAGGAGATAGGCGACGTACGGCAGTACCAGCCAGGGCCAGCCCACCGCCGCGAATACAGCCAGCGTGGCTGGGAACTGGTACGAGCAGGCGGCCCCGAAGGCGATCGCCCGGATCGTCTGGCCGCGCGAACACGCCGAACACGACCGGGTGCTGATGACCGCCGGCACGTTGCACCCGAACCCCATCACGACCCGAACCACGTCGCGACCGCTTAGCCCGAACGGCCGCACCAGCGGCTCCATCGACACACTGATCCGTTCGACCAACCCGCTCGCCTTGTAAATACCCAGCAGCACCGCGTAGACCACGACCGTGGGCACGGCCCAAACGAACAGGAGCGGCCCCATGGTCAGCAACCCGTAGTCGCCGGCGAAGACGGCGGCAAGCGGTTCCGGCCAGGATCGGGCGAATTCCACGGGGCCGGCAAGCAAGCGAGCGATCAACGGATCAACCCACCCGGCGAACGTGTTCGCCCCCCAGACGGCTAGGAGGGCGGGAGCCAGGAGGCACAGGATCGCCAGGATAGGCCCCACCCAGGGCTTTTCGAACCATCCCGGTGGCGGTTCGACCTTCCACCCCGCCCGGGCGGTGATGGGCGCGTCGGCGAAGACTCCAGGGTCCTCCAAGGCTCTGCGGATTTCGGCCAACTTCCCCGGGGACGGTTTCCGCGCGTCGATCGGGATGAACGGGACGCCGGTCTCAAGGCCGAAAGTATCGAGCGTGTGCTCGTGGGATGGTTCGGCCCCGATCATGTCCCAATAGGTGACCACGACCACCCCGCGTTTGCCGGCGACCAACGGCAGCATTTCCGCCAGGTCGTCGTCGATGTGGGTCGCCTGTACGACCAGGATGACGGCCTCCTCGACCGCCAGTTGTGCCAGCGTCTCGGCGACGGAGGCGCTGTCCGAACGGTGGAACAGCCCTGGGGTATCGACGAACGTCCCTGCGTCCGAGGTGTAGCGTTCGACCCGGACGGTGGTGCCGCGAAAATTGGACGACGCCGGCCGGGACCCGGTCAACGCACCCACCAGGGCGGACTTGCCGACACTCTCCTTGCCGACGACAAGAATGTCGCGCGTTACCGAGGCCTCGACCAAGGTATGTCCCATGCGTACTCCCGAACACAAATCTACTGCGAGTGACTTCAGGCGGCGGAATCCGTATCAAGACTCTTCCGCGAGTTCGAGGACGACGTTGCTGATGTGCGTGACGAACGCCCGCTTCGTCGAGCGATCCGAGATCAGCACATACCCGCTGCTGACGCAGTATTCCACGGAAGCATCGA
>CAYPIE010000084.1:0-26065 GCA_964410665.1 uncultured Alcaligenaceae bacterium | reverse complement strand
CCTTCGCAGGTCTGGAACGCTTCTCAAGCCCGGTAGCCAATCCATTCCAGGTACTCGGTGGTGAGCACCCAGGGATGGTGCGGAATGGTCTTCCAATCAAAGCGTGCCAACAGTTCCCGAGCCGAGATCGGCACCACCTTGTCTAACCAGCCGCAGCTCCAGGCCAACAATCCGACCACGGCCTCTGCGGTCACGCCGGCAGCACGCAAGGCAGCGAGTCGGGTGTCGCCGTGGCGTTTGGCCAGGCGTCGGCCATCAGGCCCCACGACCAAGGGGACATGGACAAACTGCGGGGGCGTGCCACCCAGGGCCTGGTACAACAGTAGTTGCCGCGGCGTGGACGGGAGCAGGTCGTCGCCACGGATAACTTCGGTGATAGCCATCGCTAGGTCGTCGACGACCACGGCGAGCTGATAGGCGGGGCTGTCGGCGGCTTTCCAGACGACAAAATCCCCGCCGATCTGGGCGAGGTCCAGGTTTACAGCGCCGTGAAAACCATCGACGAATCGTGGCGACTCGGTGACACGAAAGCGCCAAGCATAAGGCTGATCGCCCAGGGATTTGGCATCGACAACACGGCGGTGGGCACAGGTCCCGGGATAACTGGGTCCCTCGTGTTCAAGATGGGGGGCGCTAGCAGCCTGGGCAATATCAGTACGCGAGCAGGTACAGGGGTATACCAAGTTCGCCGCCTGGAGTTGGGCCAAGGCTGCTTGATAGGCCGGCAGGCGATCGGTTTGCACGATCGGCCCGGTGTCCCAGTCCAGGCCCAGCCAGGAAAAATCCTCGATCAGCTGGGCTGCTGCCCCCGGCTTGATCCGAGGCGAGTCAATATCCTCGATCCGCAGAATGAGGCGGGCCCCCCGGGAGCGGGCGGCCAGCCAGGTGATCAGGAAGGTGCGGGCATTGCCCAGGTGTTGGGCGCCGGTGGGTGAAGGAGCGAGACGCCCAATGGGCTCAGCCGCCATCATGGGGTGGTTCCGTCAGCGGAGCGCGGGATTTGCCAGGTACCCAGAGGACATCGCCCGGAGCGTGCTGATTGGCCATCCGAGACAGGACAAATAGTAGATCCGACAAACGGTTGAGATAAATCAGCACCTGCTCGTTGACCGGTTCCGACTGCATCAGGGTGACCACCCGGCGTTCGGCGCGGCGACAAACGGTTCGGGCCAGGTGAAGCCAAGCCGCGGCCGCACTGCCCCCGGGCAAAATAAAGCTGTGCAGAGGTTCGAGCGAGGCATTGAACTGGTCGATGGCTTGTTCCAGTCGGGCTACCTGTTCGGGGACGACTCGGAGTGGCGGATGCTCGGTGGGTGTCTCTTTTTCCGGCATACACAGATCTGCGCCCAGGTCAAACAGGTCATTTTGCACGCCCTGGACGACCATGACATGCGGTCCGGTGGGAGCATGCACCAGCAACAGGCCCAGGACCGCATTGAGTTCATCGACCTCGCCATAGGCTTCGACCCGGGAGTGGCACTTGGCCAGCCGGGTGCCATCCCCCAGGGCGGTCAGGCCGGCATCGCCGGTGCGTGTGTAAATCCGGGAAAGGTAGACCATTGGCGTTCTCCTAGCTTCGGCGTACGCGTGAATACGAGCTCCCTGATCGATATTCCCGCGCAACACAAATTTCCAGCCAAACCCCGGAGAACGTTAACTTCGCTAAAGCCAGCCTGCGCGGGAAACCGATACCGAGGATGAAGCTTAAACCATTCTACCGGGAACCGTGGTCAGGAGCTTGATAGCCCCGCCGCCTCCTACGGCGAAGACGGGCTTTCCCGGGGGGACGGGAAGGCCGGTCCGGCGAGCCGAGCATCGCGGGGGCCATCGATGTCCGAACAGATCCGGAGGGGGCCCATGAAGGGGATGCGAACGAGGCTGACGACCCAGCTCGCCGGGATGAAACCGTGCGTGCGCTGGTGTTATCGCTTGGCGATTTGCCTGTTGCCAGCAGCGGGCCTGGGCTGTACCAATCCGCTCGGGATGGGGCCATTTACCCCCATTCCCATCCAGCCCTGGGTCACCGAACGGATGGAAGAGAAGTATTTGCATGAGAACGACTTCCGCACGCCCATAATGCCCCCGATCCGCCGGGGCTTCCCACCGCCGATCTGTGAAGATCCACCCAGCGATCGCGAAGTATTGCGTGCCCTGGAGCCAGTGCTCCGCGGGGTACCGTATATTCTCGAGGAATTTCGCGATGACATTGTGATCGTCCGTGAACGGTTGGTCGACAAGATTGATCCGCCCCGGTTTTATCCGCTCGTCGGGCTCGCACAACTCCACCACTGTCACTGGAAGTGCACTATCTACTTCACCGAAACCGTGCAGAGCGATTATCCCTTCCCAGTCAAGTTGGTGAAGCCTCGGATCGAAGTCATCTACATCGACAAGGACCACTTACACCTCTACGTCGGCGATGATCCCGAACTGCAAAAAGAGATCACGCGCGAACTGTCACAGTACTAACACTTGGGCATATGGCAAGGCAGGCGGCGACGCCTGCCTTGTGTGACTGTCTGGATTCGCCACATCTTGCCGAAAAGACGCTTGGTTTTGCATGATTTGGTAATACACTTACGGGAGGATCCCTTTGTGGCGCGGCACCGGGATTGATTGGCATGCACGATCCGCAGGATCAGAACAAAACGATCATTGCCCATATTGAACCGCACCCGGGCGAAGCGGAAGCGGAGTCCACTGCCCCGGAAGAGTCCGCGGAACAGACCGAACGCTTGCCGAGTGTCAAGCCGGTGCGTGAAGTGCCGCAGCCGCGGATTGCCCATTATCAGCTGGAACGGGAAGTCGGCCGCGGTGGGATGGGGATCGTCTGGCAGGCTTGGGATCCTGTGCTCGAGCGACGGCTCGCGATCAAAGTACTCCGCGACACGGTCGCGAGTTCGGAGTCGGCCACTGAGCGTTTTCTCACCGAAGCCCGTATTCACGCCAAGCTCGAGCATCCCGGGATTGTACCCGTGCATGAGCAGGGGTGCACCGTCGAAGGCTTGCCCTATTTTGCCATGAAGCTGGTCGAGGGGCAGACGCTCGAACGACTCCTGGAAGGAAGACCTGGGCCTGAGCATGATCTCCCGCGATATCTGAAGATTTTTGAACAAGTCTGTCAAACCCTCGGCTATGCCCACAGCAAAGGTGTGATCCACCGCGACCTCAAGCCGGCCAACATCATGGTCGGCAGTTTCGGGGAAGTTCAATTGATGGACTGGGGGATCGCCAAATTACTGCACGAATCGTCCCCCGAAGCAGCGGCCCATCCCTCTCCTCCCCCACCGCTACAGGAAAAATTGACCCATGCAGGCGATGTCATGGGCACTCCAGCTTATATGGCCCCGGAACAGGCCCGTGGTGGCAATACACCAATCGATGCGCGCGTGGATGTGTTTGCCCTGGGGGCAGTTCTATGTGTTATTCTTACCGGTGAACCACCGTATACCGGTTGGAAGCCCTATGACCAGGCGGTCGAAGGCGATTTACGTGGAGCCCGCGACCGGTTGGAAGCATCCGGAAGCGATCCCGAATTGATCCAGCTGACACTGCGTTGTTTGGCCCCCGATCCACAGCTGCGGCCAACGGATGCGGGAGCGGTCGCGCAAGCCCTGACACGTTATTTAGAGGGGGTGCAGCAGCGTCTGCAAGCAGCGGAGTTAGCCGCCGCCCATGCACGGGAGCGGACGGTGGCCGAGCGGCTCCGTCGAAAACTGGCCGTGGGGCTGATCGGGGTGTTACTGATGCTGGTGCTGGTGGTTGCCAGCGGCACCTTTTGGTGGCTTAGTGAAAAGACCTTGCTCGAACGGCAACAGGCAGCAGCCCTTGCAACCCAAGAGCGCGCGCAACTGCGTGAAGCTCGGCTGATCCAAGACGTCACCATCGAGTTAGCCCGCGCCTCGGTCTTCCGGCAGCAACGCGAGTTTCATCGCGCCGAGGCCGCTCTCCAGAAGGCCGAAGGACGTTTGGGCCTGTATCCTCCGAAGAAACTCCGCCGACAAGTCGACCGAGCGCAGGCCGATCTGGATCTAGTCCGCCGTCTTGAGGGGGTGCGGAATCAACGCGGGCACCAGACCAAGGTAACCCTCAAAGCCTATGAGCAGATTTTTGCCGAACTGGGACTGCAGTTTGACCAGGTCGCCCACGCCACCTTGGTGGCTCGGCTGCGCGCATCGCCCTTGTGCGAGCATATCCTTGCCGCACTCGACGATTACGCCATGATTCTGCACACGACGTTCCAAGCCGAGGGCCATCGCTTACGCGATTGCATCCATGCGGTGCTGCACGAAGTCGATCCAGGCCCATGGCGTGATCGCATCCGCAATACGGCGATCTGGGAGCAAAAGGAACCGCTGTCCGAACTGGGGAAAGCGGTGGATCTGGATCAGATTTCCTTGCATCTGTTCAGCGTGTTGGCGGCACGCATCCATGATACGAAAGGCGACCTGGAACCGGTGCTGAGCCGGGGCTTGGAGCGTTACCCCGACGATTACTGGTTGAACTGGAGCATGGGCACCTATCTGATGGTGGTCAAGGGAGATCTCCGCGAAGCTTTAGGCTATCTTCGGGTAACCCGAGCCCTTCGGCCCGAATTCGGCCAGGCCTATTTCAGTCTCGGCGAAGCCCTGGCCCAACTCGGACGATGCCACGAAGCCATCGACATCATCCAACAAGGGCTACGCTATACCCCCCAGGACCCGTTTGCCTTGGCAAACTTGTGTTTCTGTGGCTCACTTACCAAACAGTGGTCTCTGGTCATCCAGGCTGGTCGAGAGCTGTTAAGACTCAACCCGGCTGATGCCGAGATCCGCATTCATGTGGCGATGGCCTTGCTGGAGACCGAACAGTGGCATGCGTGCATCGACGTGGCCCAACGCGTTCCGCGCGAGGATCGGTTCTGGGCCGAGGCATGCTACCGAATCGGGCTGGCCTACCAACACCTGGGAGCTTACTCGGAGGCGCTGTGGCAGTTTGACCAACTCCGAGACGAGCGTGGCTATCATGCGAAGGCGTGCTTTGGGCTGGGGGCGTGCCATTTGGCTTTGCACGAGCCGGCTGAAGCGATTCACTGGGTGCGTGCCGGTTTGGCCAAGCAGCCCGAGGCGATTCGAGGCAGACATCTGCTGGCGCTTGCCCTACGCCAGCAAGGCCGACACGAAGAAGCGTGGCAAGCACTCAGACAAGCCCTCAAGCAGGCACCAGATCATCCAGTCCTTCAGATTCGCCGCATCGTGTGGCTATTGGAAGAAGATCAGTTGGTCGAGGCGCAAACCGCAGTCTATCGGTTACAAGCCGATCCGCAAACACCTGCAAGCATCGATCCGTTCTGTGAATATTGGTTGCGCGTTTGCCAACGGCGGCTCCGAGCAAAATCGGCCTGGGAACGCGGGCTGGCAGAGTCGCCGTTGGCCAGCCCGCGCGAGACGCTTGAGGTCGCCGCTTGGTTGACCGCGGCCCAGCAAGATCTTGCCACGGCCGTGGAACTCTTCCGCAAGGGGTTTGCCCGACTTTCCGCTAACCAGACCATCGGCGATCAAGCACGCTGGCACGGCATTGCTGCCCTGGCATTCGGCCAGCTCGCCCACACCACAGATCCAACCCATCGTTGTGCACTGCGTCGACAGGCCCTCGAGGAGATGGCCCGAGCAGTCGCATCCTGGCAGTGCCAACCCATCTGGACGCCAGCCGATTGGGTCGAGATGCATCAGATTCTGGCGGATTGGCGCGACCAAGGCCCGCAAACCATCTGGGAACTGGCCATGCTGCCGGCCGCCGAGCAAGCGGAGTGGCTCAGGCTCCAGACCAGGTTCCACGCGTTCACACCTCGATTTCGATTACCCAGTTTCTAAGGTATTGCACACACCACAGGGATGCCGCTTGCATGCATGCGAGAAAGCGGGCGTTCCTACCTCGACTTCCCCAATCTCCGTCAGCCCTGCCCAGACATAACCTCTTCTCAACCGCGGAACCGGGAAGCATTCCACATCATATTCTTTATTTTCAACATACAAATCCTCAGAACCATTGTGATGCTACTCGGATTGAATGCCTTCGACCGGTCGACCTGCGTGACGATGGGTGTGCGGGATTACCCTGTTAAATAGAAAAACCTATCTTGCCCAAGAAACATTACCTAGTAAAAGAAAGTAATAATCTATCCTGCTCTTCCTGAGTTCCTTTTCCGAAAGGGTCAGTATGCGATCCTTACCCCGAGTTGCGTTCACCCTGATCGAATTGCTGGTGGTGATCGCGATCATCGCCATCCTGATCGGACTGCTCTTGCCCGCCGTCCAGAAGGTCCGCGAGGCCGCCGCACGCATGCAGTGTTCCAACAACCTCAAGCAACTGGGCCTGGCCACGCACAACTATGAGTCGGCTTACGGCCACTTCCCCGGACTGGGAGGGAGCTCCGCGACCAACTTTTCCGTCCAGGCTCGCCTGCTACCGTACGTCGAGCAGGGAAATCTACACGCCTTGATCGATTTCAACCAGCCGCTGTTCACCGGCCCGCCTTGGGCGGCAGTCTTGAATCCGGTTCACGCCGTGGCGGCCGGGACCAAGGTTGTGCTGCTACTCTGCCCCAGCGACGGTCAGGAGCCCTTTTTCGAGACCAACGGCGGCACCTTCGCGGGGACTAACTACCTGATCAATGTCGGCAGTGGCACCGGGACAAACTATGACGCCCGCTACCCGACCGACGGCATGGCCTGGTACTCCTCCCAGGTGAGAGTAACCAGCATCACCGACGGTACCTCCAACACTGTCCTGTTCTCGGAATCACTGCTCGGGACCGGGCAAAACGCATCGGGACCGCCGCCCCAACCACTCCCCCGCTACCAGGCGAGTTTCGGTTCCGTGTGGCGACCGAACAGCGGCACCCCAGGTGTCAACGAAGGCGGCGCGCCAGTGATCAATCCAGATCTCGCCTCCCGTGTTCGCGAGGTCAGCTCCTGGCGTGGCTTCCGGGGTAGCCAATGGATCCGGGGGCTCGAGTACACCTCGATGATGACCGGGTACCTGCCGCCCAACAGTGACATCCCGGATTTCACCGCTCATGGCCGCGCTTTTTCCGGGCCGCGGAGTAACCACACGGGTGGAGTCAACGTCGGCATGGCCGACGGTAGTGTGCGCTTCGTACGCGAGGGTGTGTCGCTGGTGGACTGGCATGCAGCTTGGAGTCGCAATGGTGGTGAGGTGATTACCAGCGATTTCTAATCCCAAGCCGATGGGAGGCTTACCATGATTCCTCTGCTCACAGCCGCTTTCATCGTCACCCTGGCTGCAGATACCCCGTCCGCCTGGCCTGGCTTTCGTGGGGACGGTACCAGCGTTGCTACCGATACCAACCTGCCGATAAGTTGGTCGCCCACCGAGAATATCGCCTGGAAGAGATCCCTTCCAGGCTATGGCCAATCCGCACCAATCGTTTGGGGCAACCGCGTCTATGTCTCTACCGTGTCCGGTCCCCAGAAGGAAACCTACTCGGTGATCGCCTTGGATGCTCGCACCGGTTGGCGTTGCTGGAAAACCGATCACCCGTCGAGCCAGCCAGGGGAGAACAGCCGGATGATGAGCCGAGCAGCCCCGACACCGTTGGCAGACTCCGAGGGGGTGTACGCCTTTTTCGAAGGGGGTGATCTCATCGCCCTGGACACGCAGGGCAAGCTCCGCTGGAAGCGTTCGTTGGTTAACGACTACGGTCGGCTGGATGCCCGACACGGTCTGGGGAGCTCCCCCGTACAAACGGAGCAGGCAGTGATCCAGGTGATCGACCACCACGGTTCTTCCTATGTGCTGGCGGTCGACAAGCGGGACGGGAACACCCTGTGGAAGACCGAGCGGCCGTCCCAGTCATGCTGGTCATCGCCCATATTGTGCCAGGCCGGTGGAACGCCCATCCTGTTGATCGGTGGCAATGGCCGGCTGGACGCCTATGACCCCCACACCGGCTCCAAGATTTGGAGCCACACCGAGCTGACCGGAAACCACATCCCGTCCCCGACCGTGGCCATGGGGCGAGTGGTCATCGGCGCGGGCATGAGCCGACGCAACCCCAGCCGCCAGGCAACCGCACGTTCGAACTGCTGTCTTCTCTTGGAGAAAGGAGAAGCCGGTGGCCAACGGCACATCAGCTGGCACACCGAGGATGTGGTGTGCGACTACGCGAGCCCGTTGATCCACCGGGGGTTGGTCTACTTCACCACCAAGGTCGGCGTGGTTCATTGCTTCGACCTGCAGACTGGTCAGCGGCACTACGCTGAGCGACTCAGGGATGCCTGCTGGGCGACCCCGGTGGCAGCCGGCGACCGGATCTACTTTTTCGGAAAGAAAGGCCTGACCACGGTCCTCAAGGCAGGGCCGAGCTACCAAGAACTTGCCTGCAACTACCTTTGGGGCGAACAAGAAGGGCAAACGGGGAGCGATGCTGCCGACCGCGACGGTAGTGTGGTTTACGGTGTCGCTGCTGCGGGGGGTGCCTTCTTTGTGCGGACCGGGACCGAGTTGTATTGCCTGCGAGCCGAGTGAGTGCCAACCGAGGGAGACGATGATGAAAACGATGACGATGACCGGGTTGCTCTGCCTCGCGCTGGTCGGGGGGACTGCCGGCGGGGTCTCTGCCGAGGGGGACAGCTACGCTGGCCCGATTACACGGGTGTTCTTCCAGGACCACGAACAGGCCGTGCTCTACTGGGCCGATGTCACGCGTTCCGCCGACGGCAAGCTGGTCCTGGGGAAGCCAGCGAAGGTGGTCGGCTTTCCCGAGCTCAACCCGGAGCGGCACAACTTGGTGCAGATGAAGCAAGCCGGCGGCTATCTGGTCATCGGCATCCGCGATGACGCCGATGGACAGTTCGCCAGCGGCTGGGTGCTCATCCATCCGGGCACTGAGTACACCGGGCACGGCGACCATGGGCACTGGAGCTATGACCGCAACCCACTGGTCCTCGACTACCGTCTCGACAAGAAACAGGGTAACCCAGCCCATGTTTATGTTTACGACAAACGGTTTTATGTCGCCAACGACCGCCTCAACGGTTACACTCGCATTGATCCCGAGGAGTATGCCCGCTCCGACCAGGGTGATCACCAACTCGGACAACCGCATTTCATCAAGGGCGGTGGCAATCACATCACCTTGGCGGTGGTGGACGATGCTGTGGGATATTCCGGCTGGATCGACGGCGGCGGACCAAATCGGGGGCGCGTCGATGTCACCACAATCGCCGGGACCAGCGGTTCGAAACCAACCTACTCGTTCAAGCTACCCACCGGGGTGATCCACGGTGCCACCGCCAACACCGGTAAGGTCTTTTTTGCCCCAGCGGATGGCATTTGTTGGATCGAGGCAGATGTGAAACTCCAGCAACCCAAGGTTGCCGTGCAGCACATCCCGCTCGGCAAAGATGGAGACAAGCCTCGCCGCACCGGTGCGTTCGCGAACCTCGGGCACTACGTCCTGTTCGTCACTGGCCAAGGCGAGTCCAGCGTGATGGGAGTGATCGACGCCCGCAACCCCGAATCAGGGCCGACAATGCTCAAGCTTGGGGTCAAGAAATTGAACAAGGCCATCACCCCTGTGACGGTCACGACCATCCGCAAGGAGACGTACGCCCTGGTGTTTTATGACCACGACGCACGAGTCGAAACACCCGACTACCTAGGAGTGGTCGCGCTGGACCCAAACGGGGACGGGGACTTGTCGGACGCCACCTTAGCGAAGATCCTGGAGGTCGGCCCGAGTAACGTCGTCGGCCACTTTGGCCACCACGCCATCGCCACCGACGCCGACGGTGAGTGGGCCTTCTTCACCAACCCCGGCGACGGTACAATCGCCGCGCTTGGGATGCAGGACTGGGAAGTGGCGACATCGTTCCCGGTGGGCGGCATGCCTACGGCGATCCTCACCCACGGAGGCAGATTGATCGACGATTGAGCGTGTCCGTGCTCGCGACCAAACGCAGAGATCCCTATCTCCTTTCGGAAATTGTCTCTAGGACTCTTTTGCTGAAGTCCCCCGCCAGGTGGAAGGACGCAGCCGGTAGCACCGCCTCGGCTGGGTGGCTTGCTGTTCGTCGGGGGCACCTGCTCAACCGACGTTGCGTGTGCCGTTGCGGTTCGTGCTCGGGGAGTAGGCTGACGCCCGATGGTCAGTCCGAAAGCTCAACGCACTCGCTCGGCCCGGTTTAGGCAGGCGTAGCTTGGCTGGGCTCCAAGGCGGCATAGCGGGCGATGATCGCCTGGGCGGTCTTCAGTCCATCGACCGCGGCGCTGACAATCCCCCCGGCGTACCCAGCCCCTTCCCCGACTGGGTAGATGCCGTGGATGCCGGGTGATTCCCGGGTGTGCGGGTCGCGAACGATGCGGACGGGTGAACTTCCACGAGCTTCCGGACCGGCCAGTACGGCCTCCGCCAGGAAGCGGCCACGCCAGCGGCGGTCCATGAGCGGCAGGCTGGTCTCCAGCGCCTTGGCCACATAGGCCGGCAGGACTTCGTGCAGGTCAGCCAGCACCGCGTCGCGTGGATAACTGTGAGCCGGGAGACCCGTGGAGACCTTGCCAGCCAGAAAGTCGCTCGCCCGCTGGAGCGGGCAAGCATAATCGGCGCGGCTCAGGGCATAGGCCCGGCCTTCGTATTCCTGTTGCAGCCGGATGCCGGCCAAGGGATCGCGTCCTGGGAACTCCTCCGGTGGAACCGTCACCACCAGACCACTATTGGCAAACGGTGAGTCGCGCTTGGACAGGCTCATGCCGTTGGTGCAAAAGTAGCCCTCCTGCGACACACTCGGGATGATATAGCCACCTGCACACATGCAGAAGGTAAACACATCGGCGGAACCATGGCCGATCAGGCTGTAGTCAGCCGAGCCCAACCTCTCCTCGAGACCTGCTGCGCCGTATTGCACGCGGTTCACCGTCTCCTGGGCATGTTCGATGCGTACGCCCATCTGAAACGGCTTGGGTTCGAGCGGAATGCCCCGTTGCAGCAGCATAGAATAGGTGTCGCGGGCACTGTGACCCGTGGCAACCACCACCAGGGAGGTGGGGATGGTGCCGCCGGAGGTCATGACGCCGCGGACACAGCCATCCATGGTAAGCAGGTCCTCCACCCGGCAAAAGAAGCGGATCTCGCCGCCCATGGCTTCGATCCGTTGGCGGATGGCTTTCACCACTGCCGGTAGCCGGTTGCTGCCTAGATGCGGACGGTGCTCGTACAGGACCGACGGCTTTCCCTTGCACTCGGCGAACAACTCCAACACGCGTAGCACTTCGGGTCCGGTATTGCGGCAGGTGAGCTTGCCATCGGAGAAAGTACCCGCGCCACCCTCACCAAACAGGTAATTGCTTTCGGGGTGGAACGGCCCACCCGTATCAAACTGTTTGACGTCGCGGATCCGCTGGTTGACTGGGGAGCCGCGTTCCAGAACCAAAGGGCGATAGCCTGCTTTCGCCAAGAAGTACGCCGCGACCAAGCCTCCGGGACCCGAGCCAATGACCACTGGACGCTGATCCAATGGTTCATGGCCAGGCTCGGCCAGCCGGAACGGAGGCTCCCGGTATAGCTGGACCTGGATCGAACGTTTGCGTTGAGCCCGTTGGACAACCCGAGGTTCATCCGCTTCAAGATCGACTTCAGCGTTATAGACAAACTGAATCGCCCGCTTGTCGCGGACATCGAGGCTTTTGCGGACGATCCGCCAGTCCCGAATGGATTTCGCGCCGACGCCCAGGACGTGAGCCAACCGAGCGGGTAACTCCGCTTCTGGGTCGTGGATGGATAATCGCAGGTTACTAATTCGAATAGACATCGTTGCACGTTTTCCGTCAACAACCGTTGAACAGCGTTGGCCGTTCAGCGCTTCTCGGTCCAACGCGAGTTCGCATATTTTTCGGCTTCGATCTCCTGGGCGCGGTTCCGTTCGAACGCATTCAGGGGGCCAGGCTCGAACTGCCAGCCGAGTTGGTCAGTCAACTGGCGGGTAACCGCCGGGCCCACTGCCGCCGGGTCGAGTTCGATCCCCGTCCGTTCACGGATGCCGGGTAAGCTTGGCGTATGCGGACTTTGGGCCAAGAGCAAGCTGCCATGTTGCAGCAGGGCCCCGCCACGCCGACGTTGCGCAGAGCCCATGATCTTGTGCTCATCGAGTAGTAAGTCACCAGGCGTTTGGTGCTCAAAGCAGAGAAAGCGGCCAAGCCAGCGTTCCTGCCCACAAGCGCAGATGCCCACCCGTACACCCAGGTCCTCCAGGGCCGCCTGGATTCGATAGTGCATGCGGCACAGCCAGCTCTCCTCGCGTGGCTGCCAATCGGCTCCGGCTGGCAGCGCCAACGCGTAGGTAACCTCGCGATCGTGCACAATCGCTCCCCCGCCGGAGGCACGCCGCACATAGGGTAATTCGGCCAGCAGTGGATCGCTGAAGCGCTCGGTGGCGGACTGGAAGTAGCCCAGTGACAGGGTAGCAGTTGGCCAGGTGTAGAACCGTAAACTGGGCGTCCCAGCTTGAGCAGACTCGAGCAGGACCTCATCCAGAGCCATCTGGCTTGGCCCAGCCACCTGGAGTTCGGGGAGTAAGCGGACAATCGGCATGAGAACCCGGTCGGCAAAACGGTCTGGGAGCAACTCAACCAGTATTATAGCAAGCCCACCCAGCCAAGCGGTGAGCCCAGCCACAAACGGTGTGCCGAGGATGTGGCTGCTTGGATCGTTGCCTCAGGTCACCGATTACAGTTTACGCACCGTTTCCTGGGGCAGCATGCCAATCGAAACCGATTTCCGATCGCGGTCCCCCGCAAGCACGAAACCTCGACGCGTTGGCATGATCTAACGCTATGGAACAACCTTTGGGAAGTTCCCTTACAAAATATTACCCATGTTTCATGGAGAACATAGAATGACCAGGACAACTCGAAGTGATGGCACCAATGGAGTGTTGATCGTCTTACCCAACCCCTTTACCAAGGTCCATTTCACCGATCATCCACCGACGCCGCGACGAGACAATGGTGGGCGAATACCGAATGCGATGCCGCCGCGGTCACGCACGAAAAACACGCAGCCCGTGCGGTCTTAAAGTTTGAGCGTTATTCCTGGAACAGCCCGCGGGCTGGTTGCACAATGGCCAGCACCGCGGGGTGTTTGAGTTTCCGTTCCATGGACAGGGCATAAAAGGATTCACGGACGCCGGGAATCCGCCCGACCGGGCGAATCTGATATTGCCGGCTCACTTCTCGGGCAATCACCGTGGGCACTGCACATAACCCCTCGCCAGCCCGGGCGAAAATCTTCACCAAAGCACTATCTTCAAACTCACCATGGATCTTCGGTTGAAACCCATGCGCGGCGAACCATTGATCCAGAGACCGCCGCAGGGTAGAGCCGGGCAGTGGGAGTAAGAACGGGGCATCATGCAGGCTGCCAGGGAAGCCGGGCTTCAGACGCTGGGCCAATTCGCGAGTGCCCATGATGGTGACACTGGAGGAGCCAAGGCGATGGGTAAAGGCCCGGACCGGAACCTGGGGCGGTAAGGGAGAGTCGGACAGGATGACATCGATATGGTGGGCACTTAATTCTGGAATGAGCCGGTCGAGCTTGCCTTCCTGACAGATGAGCCGCGGTTTAGAAGGCAGGTTTAAGGCCGGTTGGAGGAGGGTGTAGGCGATATACTTGGGCAGGACATCGACCAGCCCGACGCGGAATTGCATGGGTTGGCCGATCGGGCGTCCTCGGACCATGTCCAGGAGTTCGCGACCAAGCGAAAAGATCTCATCGGCATACTGAAAGACCGCTTGGCCTTCTGCACTAAGCTGCAGGCCTCGGCCCGCACGTGAGAACAGCTGTACACCCAACGCTTTTTCCAGCTCGCGAATCTGTCCACTGATGGTCGGTTGGCTGAGATGCAGCACGTGGCAGGCTCGGGAAATGCTACCCTCCCGGGCGACCACCCAAAAATAGTGCAAGTGGTGGTAATTGAGCCAGTCCATGCTGGCAAGTCTCCGCTTAGGTGGTCGCCACCGGCGGGGGAGGGAAGGGGTTCCAGGCGAAGATCCATTCATGGATCGGTTCCCCAGCGATCAAGTGTCGCTCAATAAACTGGGGGATTCGCTCAGTGGTCATCTCCGCATACCAGGCACCGTCGGGATACACTAACATGATCGGCCCCCGATCACAGACACGCAAACAGCCGACCTTGGTCCGATAACACTGAGAAGTAAGTTGTCGTGCTTTGAGTTCGCTTTTGAGGGTATCCCAGGCTTTTTCACCCACTTTGCTAGAACAACACGAGTCACCGATACACAGAAACACATGACGCTGATACGCACCGATGCCAAGTTTGGCAGCAACGGCGGGCAGCTGTTCGCGGGCCTTACTCATGAACAGAGGTTCCACTATGAAAACCGTCAGATGGCTTCAGGGCCACGCTCCCCAGTGCGAATGCGAATACAATCCTCAAGCGGCAGAATAAAGATTTTGCCGTCACCGGTTTGCCCTTCTGGACCGGAGCGTCCCGCTTCCATGATAGCGTTCACGGTAGGCTCGACGAAGTCCTCATTGACGGCGATCTGCAGTTGCACTTTGCGGAGTAGGTTGAGGGTCAGTTCATGACCCCGATACGTTTCGGTGCGACCTTTTTGACGACCGAACCCCTGGACATCCAGAATGGTCAGACGAAATACCTCGACCTTACTCAATGCTTCCTTGACGGCCTCCAACTTGGTGGGCTGAATAATCGCAATAATGAGTTTCATAACACCGAGAAGAATCGTGTTGGCACGAAGAGAGCCCAAGATTCTCCTCAGTATAGCAGGCTCGGCATGCCACTGCTTAGGGAGGCATGCCACTGCTTAGGGAGTCGGGTAGATGACCGCTGGAGATGGGCTGAGCACGGTCGCCGAGGTCGAGGGACAACAAGCACTCGTGGGTGGGAACGCCGCAACAGTCGCGGCGTTCCGACACTCACAACGACGGCGAAAACAACCGATATTCAACACCATCAGGCTCATCACAACGAGTACGAGTAAGTAATTTTGCCAACGCATGGGGGCAACCTTGGCTCGGGGGTGTTCAATAGCCTTCTCACGGTGGACATGGCCAGTGAGAAAGGAATTCACGGTTGTGACCCATCACAACGCCAGCAAATTCCATTTCGAATTCGCGTGAATTCAAGTCCTTTTCCCCAAGGTAGGTTCCGAGCTAAAAACTTGCAACGCACAGAAGTCGTTTCCTCCGCGAGCCAGCCCATTTCCCGGCAAGCTGTATGGGTTTTGCACTCAGAGATGATTTTAAAGTTAGGACATGGAGATCGCGCCCGGACCGAGTACCTCTCCTCCGGGCAAGCGTGCGACTCAAGCACCCACGACCAGCGACGAGAGCTGCAGCCATCGATCAGAGCTATGCTCAGGTCCATGGCAGTATCTGCAACATGGTCAAGCATGGTCCGCGATCGACTTCGAACGACCGTTCAGAAGAAATACCATGCTAAATTGTTGTGAGATAAGGACTTTGCAACTTTTTGTTTGCCTACCTTGGTCATTGGCATGCTGCATGCAATAAGGGATTTGGCGAAAGCTCCACCGCACGGTTCACTGGCTAAGGGAGAGGTAGTCGGTGTTCCGTGCGGTTTTTCGTTACGCTCAGTCAACTCTACAACACAAATCGCTTGCCTCAATCATCATTGATCTCCTTCGCTCACGGGATCGCCGTCTTTTGCCGTCTTGTTAGATGATGCAGAACCCATTCGAAACCACATCTCTTATCAAGCGATCGAATTAAACACACTTTTCTACCTCTCAAGTTGACCAACAGCGCATGACCGGAGTGGTTCGCGTGGTTCTCTGTTCCGGCAGTTGCGCAAGCACGCCACCAACCATCGAAGATCAGAGAGAACGAGCTCAAGTGGTGGGTCTGTCAAGCACGCAATCGATTGAGTGAAGCTTCAGCATGCTGTGCCATTTCCTTGAGCACTTGCCACGGACATGGAGCATTAGACAAAAAAGACTGATCGACGCAAGTAAAGAAATCTACAGAACTTAGAGGAATTGAACGCTGAACTCGAGCGAATGGCACACAACATGCGGTGGATAGCAATGCGAAAGCACGCCACACGGGACATTGGCTAGGGGAGAGGTAGTCGATGTCTCCGTGTGGCAATACATTTCATCAGAACCACATAATAGCTTCAAAAACCGCGTGTGGCTAGGCGAATTCGGCAAAGTTGATCGTTTGCCGTGATATAGAGCGTCTTGCCATCATCTCCCCAGCCGCAGTTAGCGGTGGGTACATTGGTCTGCAAAGTCCCCAGGTGGGTACCATCCGGGGCAAAGACCCAGACCCCGCCCGGCCCCGTCGCAAACAGGTTGCCATCCACATCCACCGTCATGCCATCGGGTAAACCAGGTTGCTTGCCCACCTGAGCAGTCACATCGGCGAACACACGACCTGAGCCCAAGGTGCCATCGGCCTTGATCGGAAAGGCTTTCCAGATCGCCCGTTTGGGGTCGGAGTTGGCCACATAGAGTGTCTTCTCGTCCGGTGATAGAGCAATGCCATTCGGCCGGGTCATTTCTTTGGTCAGCAGCGTCAACGCGCCGTCTGGAGTGACCCGGTAGACCCCCTGGAAATCGAGCTCCTTGTCCGGGTCATCCATCCCCTTGGGCAGGCCGTATGGTGGGTCGGTGAAATAGATGTCACCGTTGGATTTCACGACTGCGTCGTTAGGGCTATTCAGCCGCTTGCCCTGGTGTGCCCGCGCTAGCACCGTCTTGCGGCCATCCTTTTCGATGCGTAAAAGCTGTCGGTCGCCGTGTTGACACAAAATCAGCCGGCCTTGTTGGTCACGGAGGAGGCCGTTGGAGCCCGGTTCGCGGCCGGTAAAGTCCTTCTCGCCGGTGTAACCACTCGGCCGCATAAACACTTCGATGCCTCCTTGGGGGGTCCACTTCCAGATGGTGTTGCGTGGAATGTCCGAGAAGATGACGCCCTCTTGTCCGGGTAGGTTTAAGGGCCCCTCGGACCACTTGAAGCCACTGGCAACCTTACGGATGATCGCATCCTTAGGTACCAGTTTGTTAAACCGCGGATCCAAACGCACGATCTTGCCGAACGGTACCGATTTCGGCAGCGCTTTGGGCATGGGTTCATCGGCGATGACCCGACCCATGAGGAACACCAGCAGGGTCAGGCCCAGGAGATGGCGGAGCATCGGGTTCTCCTTGTTGCTTGTCGAAGGCAGGAAGGCGAGCTACGGTTGGACGAGCATGGACAGAATGCAGGCCATCGTAACCGCTACCCGGCAGTAAACAAGCACTTTCTACTTCGATGGGAACCCGAGTCCATCGCGTGTGGATCGGCGGAACCGCCATCCTGATGGGCATAACGACCAGCGCCTTGTGTCTGGGCATCCAGGCGGATGGCGATGATCTGGCCACGGATGATGTCTGGGCGATCGCTTGGCAGGGCTATTATGAATATCAATTTGTTTGAAAGTATGGATCATTCCGTTTCCGCCGCCACATCGATGACAAGAATTCGTCATGCAGCAACGATTTGAGGTGTTCGGATAAACCTATCTGGTACGGGGCTGCCTAAGGGTGTGGTGTCAGGGCCCTGAGGCCCGCCACGCCGGGTAAGACGATCCGAAAACCGGTAGGAAAGCCCTCGGTCCGGGCAAACTGCGTTTGCGTGGACTGGAGGTTATTCCGCTCCCGGTCATGCTGCGCCTGGGACAAAACCCCGCGGTCGTGGCCGCGAACGATCACCAGTTCGTCCCCGAGGAGCTGCTCCCGCAGCGGCACCGGCTGTTCCCCCTCGTCGAACATGTAGCCGGTAAACTCGCGGCCTTGCCCCAGATGATCGAGCCCGCTGGCCATGTACGCCGCGTCCCACTGCGCTGGGGTTGGGAGTTCTCCCCCGAGCCAGCGGGCACACTGCCGAGCGGTCATCACGTTCATGCCGGTGGCTGATTTGCCGGGGTCACCGGCGAGCTGCTCGGGCGCACGGTCTCCCGACGCAACGAACACAGCCTGGGAAACCGGCTCGCGACTGATATAAAACGGCCCCGGGTCGGTGTCGATGCGCACCAACTCTACCTCCAGGTTTTCTCGGGTTAAGCGTAGGGTGGTGGGGTAGAGCTGGCCGCCAACCAGGTCAACAGGGCCCGCAACGACCCGCCAGGTCGGGGAGTGATCGGCGGGGCTGGTGACCTTCCCCCAGGACGAGGGGTGGTCGGTGGGACCGGTGCCCCCCCTCCAGCCGGGGGGTGCGAGCCAATGCAAGCTCAGCCCTCCCACCAGACCCAGCAAGAGAAAGGTCACACCGCTCACGGCGAGCCAGCGACGACGCCCAACGCGAGCGAGCTTCCGGGTCGGAGGGAGCAGATCGGTCAGGGCCGAGCGGTCATCACCAGCCTGGGGGCGCAGGGGCACCCAGCGGCGTGGGCCCTGGAGCCGTTCCGGGCCCACGGCCTGCTCCAGGGCCTGAACAAAGTCCAGACAGCTAGCAAAGCGCTCGTTCGGCTGCCGGCTCAAGGCACGGCGAATGACCGGCTGTTCTTCCGGTAACAGGCCGGTCAGATCGGGCGTTTGCTCAAGGTGCCGAGCCATGACCTGGATAAAGTCCCCGCCGTCGATGGGTCGTTTGCCCCGCCGTAATTCGGCATAGGAAAAGGCCAGGCTGAACTGATCGCTGGCGGCACTGGCCTGGCCGGCCCATACCTCTGGGGCCATGTACACTGGCGTGCCTGCGTAGCTGACCGATAGCAGTTGCCGGGTCTGCCGAGCCAGGCCAAAGTCGGCAACCTTAATATGGCCCTGCATCAACAGCAGATTATCGGGTTTGATATCGCGGTGCAGAATTCCCTGAGCATGGAGATAGTCCAGTCCCTCGGCGGCTTCCCGAAAACAAGGGATCAACTCTTCGCAGTCGATGCCGCTCTGACCGGCGCGCTTGCAGACCTCAAGCCGGTCGCGCAGACTGCCGTCTGCCAGTTCCATGGCGATATACAAGCGGTAATTGTCTGCCCAAAACGCATGAGTCGACAATAAGCACGGGTGTCTCAGCCCCTTGACCATCTCCACCGCACGCAACTCGCGCTGGGCCGATTCCTGATCAATCGGTTGTAAGGTGATTTTGACCGCAACCTCGACGCCGCCGGGTGCCAGGGCCTTACGTACCTCGCCAAAATGGCCGACGCCAATGAGCTTGCCCAGTCGATAGCCGTTCGCGACCTCGGTGGGTGTCTGTGGTGCAGCCCAGATCCGTTCCGCGGGCTTCGGCGACTCATTGATCTCGGTGGGCGGTACAGTCGCCACCGGTGCACCGGCATGGCTGCAGGTGCTGCTTAAGTGCGGCTGCACCGTGGCGGCTTGGGCAAAGCGTTCGAGCAGCGGCTGGATCTGGGAGTATTGTTCAGGAAAGCTTGCGCGATACTCGTTTAAACTGGGCTGGTCGCCACCGCGCGCCCGCACACGAAATTCCTCAACGATGACTTGCTCGGGCAAATCGCGCGGCTGACCAGTGGCCGCGACCAGTTCGGGAAAACGGCGGATATACTCGGCCAGACGAGGCTTCTCACCGCGTTGCCAGCGAACATCCAAATCAACCAAGATCAATTCATGCAAGACCGGCAAACGGAGGGGATCTCCGGTAGCGGGAAGAAAAGCGTCCCAGTCGACTCGCTCCTGAGTCAATAGGGCCGCCGCAAAGCGGTCAGCGCGATCTTGAAGATTGATCCAGTCATGATCGCTGAGATGAGTTGCTGGCATGTTCAAGTGGTGGAAGTTTCTGCAAAAGCCCCCAAAATAAAATGATAACGGGTCGTCGCGGGCATGCTCAAGCGAACCAAGCTTTCCCTGGCTTGCCGGTGCGAGGCGGACTCGTAAGCCATCGAGGGCGGAGGTCGTTTCCGTCCGAACCGGAGACCGGGTCCTCGTGGCTCTGCTGCGAGGCACAATTCGAGGGAGAGACCCGCATGACGATGACACGCCGAGACTGGTTGCGCAGCAGCTCCGCTGCCTTTTTGAGCGTTCCCGTGGTGGAACTCCTCAGTGCCAGCCCTGCCCATGCCGCCGAATGGCCTTTCCAGCTGCCGAAGCTGCCCTATGCCTATGATGCACTGGAGCCGGTGATCGATGCCCGCACCATGGAAATTCACCACGACCGCCACCATGCCGGCTATGTGCGCAAGCTCAACGCCGCACTCGAAGGCAAACCCGAACTGCAAAAAATGACCCTCGTGGAGCTGTTAACCGGCGTCAACCAACTCCCCGAAGAGGTGCGCACCGCGGTGCGCAATAACGGCGGCGGCAATTATAACCATAGCCTGTTCTGGGAAGTCATGCAGAAAAACGGCGGTCAGCCCAAGGGAGAGCTGAAAAAAGCCATCAACGACACATTCAGCTCCGTTGAGGCGATGCTCGAGATCTTCCAGAAAGCTGCCATCGGTCAATTCGGCTCGGGCTGGGGTTGGCTCACCGTCGGACCCAATGGCAAGCTGAGTATTATCAGCACCCCCAATCAGGATAACTCATTGATGTTCATGGTCGGCCGCCAGATCCCCCTGATGGGCATCGATGTCTGGGAGCACGCCTATTATCTGAAATATCAGAACAAACGGGCGGACTATGTGCAGAAATGGTGCAGCATCATTCATTGGGACATGGTCAGCGATCGCTATAACAAGATCCTTAAGGAGCTGAAGGGCTAAACGCCTTGCACCACCGCATCCGATTCCCAAGCGCTGTCTCCGGGCTCGCGGAGCGGCGACGGTGGGCTTATGTTGGAGGCAAGCCTCAAAACGTCGGTCTCCCCCGAACCCGCGGTTGCCGGCTCGGGGGAGGACCGAAGATTTGGGGAGTTGCGGCGAATAGCCTTGTATGCCCCGACCCATTATCTCTTTCAACTTCCATGAGGTCCTCATGCTACCGCGAAGCTTCCATCGACTGCTCGCTGCCACATGCCTCTGCATGCTGGCCTGGCCGACTGTCCTACCCGCACAAACCGCCCTGCAGGTCATCCCTGCCGATGCACCGATTGTTTTTCAGGTTCGCGGCTTTAGCAAGGCCCGGGAACGGCTCGGTACCATGATCGGCAACGCCCTGCCCGACCTGGCCCCAACGATCAACACCACCCTCGATGCCCAGCTCCTCTCCGGCCCCTTCAAGCTGCTCAAAGATCGCGATGCCTCGATGATCCCTGCGGATCAACCAATCTTTATTGTGCTGCCCGATCTAGAGAAGCTCAGCGAGGACACTCCCGCGGTCGCGGTGCTGCTGCCAGTGACCGATTATGCCAAGTTCACCAAGCAGTTCTTGACTGCGGATGAGCAGAACAGCCTCAAAAAGGGGGCAAGTGGCATCGACTCGATTGATTTTCTCGATGATAAGCTGTTCATGACTTCACGCAAGTCCTACGTCGCGATGTCTCCTTCCGATACGATCATCCGTACCCTTGTCAGCGGCGACTCGAGCTTGGACACGACCTTGGGTAGTCAGACCCGCACGAGTTTCTTAGCTGCCGATGTTTCAGTCTATATCAATCTCAAAACAATTAACGACCTTTATGGACCTACGATCGAGCAGTTTCGCGGCCTGTTTGATCTCATGCTCCAGCAGCAGGGCGGCGATCAGGCCAACGCGGCCATGGCCAAGGCCTTCTTCGACGGCTTCCTGCAGGTGCTCAAGGACGGCCGAGCCGGATTGCTGGCTCTGGACTTCCGCCCGGTCGGCCTCAACCTGCGGCTGCAGGCGTCCTTCGCCAAAGACACCTCGACCAGCAAGTTCCTCGGTGAGCTCAAACCCGCCCGGCTGGAGGAGATCGGCAAGCTGCCCAGCGGCGAGATGATGTATTCGGCCTTTCGCCTCGACCCACAGCTGTTCAAAGCGCTGGCCGGCTACCTGTACAACGTCATGGGCAACGAGGGGCTCGACGAGGCTGCCGCCAAGGCGATGCGCAACGCCCTGCTCGACCTGCGCGACCTGGGCACGGTGACCCAGTACAGCACCTCCAGCTTCCCGCTCTCCGGCCTGCGCGTCACCCAAACCTCCGACCCGGCCAAGGCCGTGGCCGCCGAGCTGGCCATCCTCAAGCAGGTGCCCAAAAACGGCATGTACCAGTCCGCCCCGATCGTCGGCGAACCCAAGCTGATCGAGAACGACAAGACCTACCGCGAATTCAAGCTCAACTACGTCACGCTGCAGTTCGACTTCGACAAGTTGGCCCAGGCCCAGCCCGGCATGCCACCAGAGTTCGCCGACAGCCTCAAGAAGTCGATGGAACAAATGCTCGGCAAGCGGGTCAACGCCTGGTTCGGTACCAACGGCAAGATGGCCATCCAGGTGACCGCCTCAGACTGGAACGCGGCCAAGAAGCTGATCGACCGCTACCTGGAAGGGCAAGACGTCGGCACCAGCGAGGGCTTCCAGTTGACCCGAAAGAACCTGCCCGCGCAGGCGACCATCTTCAGCCTGATCGAGACCGGACGGACCACCAAATTTTACTATGATTTCATTACCGGGCTGCTCGGCAGCATGGGCATGCCCCTAGGGGAAATGCCCAAGGTGAACCTGCCTGCCGGGCCGCCGTCCTACCTGGGCTTCGCCGTACAGCTCAAGGAAGGCACCGGCCAGGTCGATTTCTTCCTACCGACCACCGCAGTGCAACAGATTCGCGCCATGTTTGGTCGCCTGTTGCAAGGGCCGATCGACTAAAAGGGTTGGTCCTTGGCGGATGCCATGAACGGAACCGATCCAGACGATCGGTTCCGTTTTTGTTTTGGCCTTGATTCGCTGCTCTTGACCTATGCCTGGAGAATCCGATGCAACGCAGTCTCTTGCTGATGCCGCTCTTGCTGTTGTTGGGTTGTAGCAAGCAACTCGACTACCAACAAACCCACACCGTCCGTGTGGACGAACCCGCCACCGCCATCATCGAGGCAAACTCCGCGGATCGCACCATCCACTTCGAGGCCAACGCCGAGCAACCGTTTAATCTGTTTATCCTCTATGCCGAGGATGTGACCGATGAGGCGCAAGGGAACATGCAGACTGATCAGAAACCGGAGACTGCTTTGGCCGCGGCCATGAAAACCACCTCGGCCAGCCTCGACGTGGAAGTCGCCAAGGACAAGGAAGTACAGTACTATCTCACCGTCCCCAAAGAGACAACCACAGTAACCATCACTGCCAAGAATTGACCAAGGTTGGATCGGTCGATCGCCGGTGGATCACCGATCCTGCTGAATCTCGGGACCAACCGATCCCTCACCATCCTCCACAACCTTCTCCTCACCACCGGTCCGTTACCGAGCCAGTTTCTGTTGAGATGATTGTCCAAGATAATCTGTCAGGGATAATCTGTCAGGGATAATCTGTCAGGGATAATCTGTCAGGTAGTAATTCAGAAGAGTTGCGGCGACAGGATTCGAACCTGTGACCTCCAGGTTATGAGCCTGGCGAGCTAACCGGACTGCTCCACGCCGCGACCAATGTGAGGATCACGCAGGTGAGACACCTTGTGATAGGTGTATCTTACTCTGCCTACCCAAAAAGACAAGCCCACCCCTGGGAGGTTCGCGCGGTCACTTCCCGGGCTTTACTTCCACAATTTGCAGTTCGCCAAGGTGGAGACGAATCGCGTAAATCGGTTGGCTAGACGGGTAGCTCAAGCTGACACGGTACAAGGGCTGCTGTGGCTCGGAAGGGTCAAAAAGCAATAATTGCTTGGCTTTGCGTCCATTCCAAGCATCCCGCAAACTCTCGCCCGGATGCAGCCGTTTGGGCTGCCCGCGGCGAAGGTGGTGTTGGACTCGATAGACCTCCTGGACGATTAACACCCGTGGGCTTTCGTTGCGTAGGGTATACCATTGCCCGGCAAAAGCCCCATGCGGGAACGTCAAGCTCAAGGCCGCCACAAGCCAGCAACCGCACCGATCGGCAAACGCGCGTGGCATGGTTGGTTCTCCCCGCAAAAGGCTGGGCGATCGACATACAGTTCATGCAAAGAAGGTTGCCGCCGCAAAAACTTGCGCGACCACGCTGAAAATGGAAAAACACGCCCTGAACCGAGGCGTGTTCAAACGGGCTTTCGTAGAATCCCCAAGCGCAAGCTCAGCGGAGCGAGCGACGCTGTCGCCAACGGGCCAGTCCCCACAAAGGCAGGGCCAAGCCGAGCAGAGTTAGGCTGGTCGGCTCTGGAACCACCGGCGGGGCTTCCGGTACTGGGATTTCGGTCTCGGTAATGTTACTATCCTGGACGCCATCGGCCTGACGATGCGTTTGCGCGGTGAACTTGCCCGTGGTCGTTTCGCCAAAAACCGAAACGGCGACAAAGTTCCCCAATCCTTCCTGACCCATGCGGGTCGTCGGACCCGTGTAGGTCCAGGTCAGATTCGTCAGGGTCGTGTCATCGGTCGGAATCACCCCATCAGGAGTGGGACCCACCAGCGTGGACGAGAAACGAAAGCCCTCAGGCTGCGAGTTGGAGTCCGGAACAAACCCCTGGAAATCGTAGATGGTGAAGAAGTCGCCCACCTGCAGCTCGGAATCCGAAGTGAGCACAACGTTATAGGTGTAGCGGTAGGTCTCGGCCTCGGGCGTCACGGTCATCTGCACCGGAAGCAGGCCTCCCTGGGCCGACCCAGCCGCAAGGAAGCTTCCGCCCAGCATGAGCACCAGCCGTCGAATACACGTGCTTCCATTCACGGACGCATCTCCTTGATTTGACCAGAGCCCCCCCGCGAATCTCCTGCGCATGGCTAGTCGGGGGTTGCTGCTGCGAATCCCTCGAAGCAGCGGCCACGATCGTATGGGAACCCCCCCAAGGTGTCAACCCAGAGCCCCTGGTCGACGATCTTCTCCGGGCAAGTTCGCCAGCTTGGCGAGACCTAGAACCAAGCCAAACACCCAATCCCCTCTTGCCAACATTACTATACTAGTGTATAGTAAACAAGTCAAGTTGCCCTGTGCGCGAGGACTTCCCAATGCAAACCACTAGCGTATCTTCCAACGCATCATCGAGCGTCATGCTCGATCGCGAGCACGTGCAAGCGCTGACCCGAGCCCTGGCCGAACCCTTCGAATTGAAGGATGTGAAATTTAAGCCGCAGATGGTCAAGCAGAACCGGGCCTTAGCCTTGGCCTATGTCGATGCCCGGGTGATTCAAGACCGTCTGGATGCGGTGTTGGGTGTTGAGGGTTGGCAGGATGAGTATCAACTGCTTCCGGACAACTCGGTCATGTGTCGCTTGCGGCTACGGCTGGGCAAACGCTGGATTACGAAGATGGATGTCGGCTCTCCCTCGGAACAGCCAGACGGCGGTGACCGACTCAAGGCAGCCTTCTCGGATGCTTTGAAACGGGCGGCAGTGAAGTTTGGCATCGGCCGCTACTTGTATCGATTGCCCAGCGCTTGGGTGAGCTACGATCCGGTCAAGAAGCAACTGACCGAGACACCACAACTTCCGGCCTTTGCCTTGCCAGCGTCAGCCAAGGCAAAAGAAGCATCGGCGAAACCGGCGAAGAAGCCGCAGTCTGAACAGGCAGCGGGGCCCATTGCCACCACGGCTAGCTCCTCCGGCTCATCGGCTCCGAGAGGAAGCCAGTTGCCGAAAACTGGGACCGAATTACATCACCGTCTGCGAGCCTATGATGCCCAGTTACATCAGCAGGGGGTTTGTCCATTGGGGACACTGCTCGCCCATGTGACCCAGGCAGGGATTCGAGCCGGCTATGCCACGGATATGTCGCAATGGGAGGGAGACGCGATCCAGTTCGCCGTCGAGCAGACTCGCAAGTTCCTCGACCAGCAGGGCCCAACACAAGCGGATCCGAAATCGGCGGCGTAAGCAGCGGGTCATAAGAAGTGGAAGCGGCAGAGGCGTTTGCGATGCGAAGCGGCAGAGACGGTTGCGGTGCGGAGAAGCAGAGGCGTTTGCGGTGTGGGGAAAGCGGCAGAGGCGTTTGCGCTGCGGGGAAAGCGGCAGAGGCACTTGCAGTGCAGGGAAAGAGGCAGAGGCACTTGCGGTAAGTCAGAACCCCCGGACTGACGTCCGGGGCTCGCCTGAAGAGGCAG
>CAYPIE010000083.1:0-26169 GCA_964410665.1 uncultured Alcaligenaceae bacterium | reverse complement strand
ACCGCCTCCGAAAGGCGAGCCCCGGACGTCAGTCCGGGGGTTCCCCGCAACGCAATCGCCTCTGCCGCTTTCCCCGCATCGCAATCGCCTCTGCCTCTGCGCATCACAACTGCTTCTGCCTCTGCGCATTGCAACCGCCTCTGCCGTTTGCGAGCTCGTCCTCACACACACTCCCGAGCCATCTCCTGAGCCAATCGTTCCCAGTCCCAGTCGCGCAGAGATTGCTCGAGCTGCTGCCACACAAGCATCGTCGGATCGCTGACAACAGGGAGTCGTCCAGGCAGTCCCAGCGCCTCCCAGGTCGCCGAACCCAAGGGTGGCACCATCGCCTTACTGACGGCCTCGACCACTGCCTGTTGTTGCACGGGTAGATAGCAGCAGGCATATTCCAGAAGCAGCCACTCCTCGATAATGCAACGCACCTGGGCCAGAGCGGGTTGTTGCTGGACTTCGCTCTCAGTGGGACTGCGCGTCTTGAGCGGCAGAAAGCCGATTGATTTGCCGCGCAGTAGTCCGGCCTGGACCAGAGCGAAGCATTCATCGGGTGGCCAGCTGGGCTCCGACCAGTTTGCCGGTCGCACCGGATAGTGCGTCTTGGCTAAGATGCCTGGTTGGGCATCCATGTGTCCCTGGCGTCGCCACAGCGACAACCCCACTGGGGGAAGGGTGTAGGCATGATTGAGCGTCACGATTGGGTTGAGCCGAAAATGCTGCTCCTGCATTCCTCCGGCGAGGATCAGATCACATTCTCGGTCGGGGGTCTGAATACTGATCCAGGAAATATCGGCTCGTTCGCCCGGTTGGAGGTCGTGCAGAGCCGCGGGCAACAGCTGTTTGCGGTAGGTATGGATCCCATCCGTCGGCAGCGTGCGGAGCAACGCATCCAGTTCACGTGCTGGTTGGGAAAACATGGGGAAACCCAGCGGCCCCTCGGTGTCGCCATAAGTACGTAGGTAGTCCATGCTGGTTTACTCCGAGTCATCATCACCGGTGGCAGGGAAGGGTCGATCCGGATCCCGGTTCCGCCCCGAGCGGGGCCCATAGTCGCCTCGTCGGACAAAGTCACTGGGTGCCAGTGTCAGCGGTAACCACGGTTGGTCCCCCCAAGCCACGGGATCCAAGCCTCGTTCGGAACGGACTTCGTTGATGGTTTGTACCCCAAGACGCAGGTCTTGCTCCTCCTGGCGTAACACCAGGTCCAGACTATCGGTTACCGGGTCATCACTGCGAAAGAACAGCCGGCCCGAGGGGTCGAACAAAGGGACCAGACGTTCATTGAGTTTCTGATCACGTCGCCGCAACCGTGGTCGGATGGTCAAGGCCGCATGTTGCGTTTGGCTCGCCTGCAGGTTGGCCAGGTTAGTATCTTTGGTAAGAAATGCCAGTGGCACCCCAAAGGCATTGGCGATTTCCTCCTTGGTAAAGGCCTGCTCGGCGAGCACGGCCAGGTCCCCCAAGCTTTGCTCGATGACATCCACATTCAGGCCGGTGTCCGCCACCAGTGCCTTGCCCTGGTTGCCACGACGAAAACGTTGGTTCCACTCGACCTCCAACCGTTGTCGCTCACTTTCGGAAATGACCTCCGAGGGGCTGAGGATTACTCCAGGTAACCCGGCGTTGTTCCACACTGCCTGTTTAAAGGCAAGGAATTCCGAGGCCAGAGCGGCATGCTCAAACACTGCCTGCAATGGCGACCAGCCCAGTGCATAGGGGTCGCGTGGGTGCGGGTAGCGGAAATGGATGACCTGTTCGGCAGGATAGCGGCGCGGCGGTTGGGCACCGCGATATTCGTAGGCATGCACAATGGCATCACTCGTCTCATCGCGTAGAGGTACCACGAGGTGGGCTGGCAAGGGCCAAATCGATTCGGGGATGCCACGGGCATTGACTTCTAACAGCCAGTAGGCTGCACCATGGATCTCTTGATCGAGCGTAGTCAACTCCAGCACATCATGGAGGTTGTGCACGGGGTTGACCTGTTCGAGCAGATCGAGCAAGGGGTGCGTGACCACTTGCTCAATCTGCTCGGCCTTTCGGTGTAGCTGGAGGGATTTGGCCTGGCCACGCGACAGTGGCTGGGTTCGATAGCCGCTGGCCGACTGCCCCGGCGTGCAGCGCACATACAACCGTGGCGGGAACGACGCACAGACCGCGGCATTGATCGAGGCACAACTAAACGCAGTGTTTTTCCACTCACGTAGCAACTCCAAGGGGGTGGGCTCACGCCGGCGTTGGTAGGCATCGATCATCCCCAACGCAGGGTTCACAAACGGCGACAGTCGAGGATTCTTCCCATGGGCTGCTCGCGCTGCGAGGAAGCCTAACCATCGATCGAGCAAGCGACGCATCGGTCCGCAGTCCTATTCGGAGTCTGGAGAGACAAAGCGAGGCCCCGTGGGGAAGCCCGCAACCCATTTGATGCCCAGTCAAGCGAGGCCAATCTCAACGCCACATCGTCCAGCCCACATCTCGCGGGTCATACCGAGACGGCACGACCCGGGGCTCAGGTTGCAGGACACGACGGTAACCGCTCAAAAAACTTGCATCTAAGCGACTGACCAAATACCGTAGTGCTGACAAGGCATGGTTATCTGCATCCACGGGAATCTCATCGAGTTGTTCGGCAGGATAGTGATAGAGCGTGGCCTCGCGCAACAAATTAGCACATCGCTCCGGGTCGATTCGAAGCCGACCCGTCTCGATCCGCGCCCGGACCGCGGCGATTCCCGCGGCAATCGCATTGTGGCCACGACGCACCGTCAATCCGGCCCGGACCAGTGTGCGAATCTCTTGCGGACTGGACGGATCGGCATACCAGGTCACCTCGACCGGCAAAGCCGGCAAGAGTTCTTGAATGCTCTGCCCAGTCCGGTAGTACTCATGGGTCAGCCACAGCACATCATCGCCATCCACCAACCCCCAAACCGCGGCAAACGGATTGCGAAAGCCGAAATCGATCCCCCCCACCCTGTGGCCCGACTTTCCCGGAGGAAGTACCCCCGCACACTGCTCGCGCAAGTCCGGGTAGACCAATCCTGCCATCGATTGAAAGCTGCACTCATACTCCTGGGCCACCCAACCCGAACCGCAAGCGCGGCGTTCTTGTTCGATAAACTCCGCATCCAGCCGTGGACACGCCGTCCATGGCACCCGGATCTTGTGCCAGTCGTTACCCGTCTCGGTCCATGCTCGCCAGAACCAACCGCGCTGGCCAAACGGTGTTGATAGCGCGATCAAATGCCCCTGGCTCACCCCCAACATCGGCCGCACCGAGTGATACAGCACATCGGGGACGCGAGCCGCCTCGTCGATGATCAGCAGGTGGATTCCCTGCAGACCGCGGATGGTTTCTTCGTTCCCGGGTAACGAGAGGATTCGACTGCCGTTGGCCAGCTCGAGTAAATAGGTGGTGGCGCGTGCGGGCTTTTCTGGCAGGCCCAAGGCCTGGTAGCCCTGCCGAACATAACGCAGCAGTTCGCTACTTTGCCGCAACGAGCGTGATACCAGTAAAATCTGACTGCCGGGCCGGTACAGGGCCCGATGCAGCGCCTTGATACTAGTGGCTCGGCTCTTGCCACCACCCCGGGTGCAGCAGAGTAGCACCCGGCCATGCTGCAGCTGGAGAAACGCCTGCTGCCACGGGTCGGGCTGTAGGCCCTGGCGCATCAGCAGTCGCCCAGGCTCCAGCATGGCCAATAAGGTAGTTCGTACGTCCATGCTCGACGCCGCTTTACTATACTAAAATTCACTATCTATACTATATATAGCCAGCGGCGGCCAAAAAGTGGAAAAAACGTGGCGTGGCGGCCAAAAAGTCCAAAAAAACGTGACGTAAACGCCTGGACCCCCGACCAGAGCCGCCAGGATCATCCTGGTGGGTCCCGCCGGGGGTCCAGCAAGCAGACAGCGGATGGGGAGCCTTAAGCGCCGCTGCCACCGACGAATACGCCGCCTAGGAAGTTCTGGTTGAAGGCGGCAATATTTTCAATCTCGGTCAGGTCCGTGCCATCAAAGACCCGCAGCCGTGCCGAGGTGCCGGGGCCATTGCCAATGACAATATCCGAGACCCCATCCCGGGTGCGGTCCACGGTGGCCACGCGAACGCCCCCCTGGGCGGTGGCAAAGCGAAGCAGCGACGGACTTGCCAAGGAGTTGCCGAGCGGGGTAATGTCCGGGGTCAGCGACGCTGGAATGGTTACCGGGGTGAGCAAGGCGTTGTTCGGTCCGGCGAAACCGCCGGCCAATGCCGTAGGTCCACCCAGAAAAACTGCACCGGTGGGCTCATCGCGATTGAAGGCCTGGAAGCTACGCTGCAGCGCACCGGTTTCGCCATCGTGAATATTGACAATCGGTGAACCGACCCCGGAGCCAGCGACGACATCGATCTTGCCATTGCCGGAGAAATCTCCGGTCGCGACATGCACCCCGCCACGCTGGTTGGGGTCAAACGAGAAGAAGTTCAGCAACTGCAGGTTGTTGGCCACGACATCGAAAGCCCGCACCAGCGGTCCACCGCCGGGACCTGCCCCGGTGATGATGGCATCGCGGCCAATGTCCCGAATATCGCCGGTGCCGACGAATACACCGCCCCGAAAGCTTGCTTCATAGGCAAGGAACTCGGTCAACAGCGCGAGCGTGGTGCCATCGAAGACCCGGACCACCGGGCCACCGGTATCACCAGCCCCGGTCACAATGTCGCCATCGCCATCGCCATCCACATCGCCCACCGCGACATAGACACCCCCACTAAAGGCTGGGTCGAAGGCAAAGAAGCTGTCGACCAGATTCCCCGTCTGACCATCAAAAACCTGTACCGCAGGGCCGCCCCCAGGCCCCGCACCAACCACGATTTCATCGACACCATCCATGTTCAGGTCGCCGGTGGCGACGCGGACGCCGCCGGTAAAGGCTTCCTGAAAGGCCATAAAGCTAAAGACTTCGAGACCGGTATCGCTATCAAACACGCGGACTTGAGGGCCACCACCAAAGCCGGCCGCGGCGGCATAATAGCTGGTGGACGGCTGAATATTGATGGTGACCGTGCCAATATCCAGCTCGCCGGTGGTGGTATCGGTCGCCACGTAGGTGAACTGGACTTGGCCACGAGGAATGTCCGCCGGGGCGGCAAAGCTAAACGAGCCATTGAGGTTCAGGCTCAAGCTATTCGGGTCAATGGGAACGCCGGGGGGCATGGTGTAAAAGGGTCCCGCGGCAAGGGTTGCGGTCAGCACCGCACCAAAGTTGGTCGTGTTAAAATCGTTGGCCAGAACCCCATCTTGGGCATCGACCGTCAACACCCGCCCGGCTTCCACGGAGTACACATCGTTGACCGCGATGACCACGGGGGTGATGCGTTCCTCCAGCGTATCCAGACTCAACCGGCGGGAGTTGGGTGAGGAGGTCCGCAGCCGGCACCAGAGGGAGTCAAACATGAACGCTACTCCTGCAAAAATTTGGTCCGATCGGTCTTGTCTCACTACCCCTGGATGGGGCCGTTCGGCCAGACGGAGGCCCGATTGACGAACGATCCCGAATCCGTTGATTGATGGTTCTCTGCTCGGTAAATCAGGCAAGCTACGTCGGCTCTATCTGTCCGGCAAAGAGATACACGTTGAGATTCTATACCTGATGCCCTATGCGGAATCCGGGACAAAAGCGGACAATTGACCGCGAACTTGCTTCGAAAAGTTCACCTTAGCCGGATTGCTTGGCCAGTACTAGCTTCACCAGCTCCACTGCCTGGTGGGAGAGCGTTGGCTCAATCGGTTACGCTTGGCCCTGGCGGCAAAATCTTGGTGCGAACGACTCGAATGGCAGAAGTGGCCTGCCGCGCCGGACGAGTATGGGTGCTCCTTTCCCCAGGCGATATAACATTCTCAATTGACCTGACTTGACAACCCCGGCCTGAAGGAACCCACGGATGACCGACCTGATCGATCTACGAAGCGACACCGTGACCCGCCCAACACCCGGTATGCGCGAGGCCATGGCCCGGGCTGAGGTAGGCGATGATGTAATGGATGAGGACCCCACGATCCACGCCGTGCAAAACCGAGTAGCAGAATTGCTCGGCAAGCAGGCGGCCTTGTGGGTCCCGTCTGGGACCATGTCGAATCAAATCGCGGTGCGTGCTCACACCCAGCCAGGAGATGAGCTGATCTGCGAGTCCACCTGCCACATCTTCACTTGGGAAGCGGGAGGCCCCGCCGTCCTCAGCGGTGTGACTTGCCGCACGGTCCCTGGCGATTATGGCGTTTTAGACGTGGACCAGTTGCGGGATCTGCTCCGCCCACACAACGAACACTATGCCCAGTCGCGGCTGGTCTGCCTGGAAAACACGCACAACCGCGGCGGTGGACGAGTCTATCCACAGGAAAAGATCCTGGCGATTGCGGCTTGGGCGCGCGAGCATGGGCTCAAGCTTCACCTCGACGGGGCGCGGCTATGGAATGCCCACGTTGCCACGGGATTGGCCCTCTGGGAGCTGGCCGAGCCGTTTGACACGGTTTCGGTTTGTTTTAGTAAGGGGCTGGGTGCTCCGGTCGGTTCGGCATTGGTCGGCTCCGCGGAATTGATCCACAAAGCACGTTGGGTGCGGAAACTCTTCGGTGGTGGCATGCGGCAAGCAGGTGTGATCGCCGCGGCAGCGCTGTACGCCCTGGACCACCACCTTGATCGGTTGGCCGAGGATCATGCTCATGCCCAGATCCTAGCGGAGGCCATTCGTGCAACTCCCGGCCTACGCCTGGACCCACCCTATGTCGAGACCAATTTACTCTGGTTTGAAGTCGACCCCAGCTTGGGCAACGCCAAAACGGTCGTCGACAAACTACGTGAACATGGGATTCTGGCCACGACCACCGCTCCCACCGTGGTACGGGTGTGCACCCATTTGGATGTCAACCGTGCTCAGGTCGAGTATGCCGCCGCCACCATTCGCCGGTTGATCCCGGAGTTAGCCACGACCGGCCTGGGCGTGGCCGCGGCAGCTTGGGAGGAAGTGTAAGCCGCGTGGCCAAGCAGGTGGGCCATTGCGAGTTGGGTGAGGGGTCAAGCGGCTTTACACCGGCCGCTTGGCCAGGAAGACAATCTCTTTCTGATCGGAGACCACCACGCCACCCGGGCGTTCACGGGTGATGGCGAATTGGACCGCCTGTCCCACCGGCAGTTTCGATCGAATTGGAATCAAAATATCATCGGAGTTCGAGACATCAAAGACGCCGCCATCGACGGGGTGTTTGGTCCGATTGGCATCAAAGATCCAGAGTTGATACTGGTGCTTGCTGGGATCGTTCACTGGGAGGTCACGCAACACCAAGAACCCCGCCTGTTTCTGGCCATTCCAGACCACTTCTCCGGCAGCCTTCGGTGCCAGTTGTTGGTTGACCGGACCGCCCGGTAGCTGGATGGTGTCCTTGATCGCCACCATTCTGGTCAATTGGTCCTTAAGGCTGATCGGTGTTTGGGAATTGTCGCCGGTGCTCGCCAACCATGCCTGAACGGCGATCAGCAAGCAGGCCGCGGCGACCACCCACCCCAGCCAGTTGAGTCTAGTCAACCAAGTGGTTGTCGACTCCGGTCGGGGGGCCGGTTCAACAATGGTTTGCCTTCGAAACGCCACATTGGTCGGCGGAGTCATCGGCAGCGTCGGAGTGTTCGAGTGCTGTAGGTGTTTGACCGCGTCCTGGGCAATCCGCTGAGACAAGTCCGCGGGCATGGGCGTGAGTTTGGCCGGTTGCAGGGCCAAGTCAATGGCGGCCGCGGTATACTCGACAGCTTCCCCATCCAGGTCCTCTTGACCATGCAAAAGGGTATGCAGTTCAGCCAGTTCCACGTCGCTGAGCCCCTGCGTTGCTTGGTCGGCAAGCAGGTCCAGCAGGTGATCGCGATCTGGGATGGAATTTGTGTTCATGCGTTCCCTCCTTCACTGGCACTCGGAAGCCGGAAGGAGCTTTCAGAGACTCGTTGCGGCGTGGGACTGTTCGAGGCTGCTAACAGTTCACGTACTCGAATCAGCCCACGACGAACGTGGGTTTTCACGGTTCCAAGGGGCAGTTGGGTCTGCTGCGCAATTGCTTCATGACTGAGCCCGTGGTAGATCGCCAGCTCCAGTACCTGACGTTGCTCGGGACGCAAAACTTCCAGGGCTCGTGCGGCATGAGCGGCTTCATCCGCGACTTCCACATGGTGGAAAGCCTCCTGCCGCTGGCTGGGTAGGCTGTCGGGCAAAGGGGTAGTGTCCAAACTCCTTTGAG
This sequence comes from uncultured Alcaligenaceae bacterium, assembly GCA_964410665.1. Taxonomy (GTDB): domain Bacteria; phylum Planctomycetota; class Planctomycetia; order Gemmatales; family Gemmataceae; genus CAYPIE01. The sequence continues at coordinate 17,914 of CAYPIE010000083.1, read as the reverse complement.
CACGACGGCGACGATCAATTAACCGCCGCCGCGTCAACACCGTCACAAAAGTGGCTTCCGAACCACGTTCCGGCCGATAACGTTCGGCGTTTTTCCAGAGATCGACAAAGATCTCTTGAACTGCATCCTCCGCATCGGTCGGATTGCCCAGAAAGCGTAGTGCCAGCGACCAAACCAGTCCACCAAAGCGATCCAGACATTCCTGGACTGCTCCAGCATCGCCCATCGCCACACGGTTCAACACGCTGTCTGTCACGGATGTCACCCTTCCCGCCGGCCCAAGGGCGGCAGGCCTGCACGCTTGCGTGGTTTCCATCCTCAAAGTCTATCAAGCAATTCGCTAGGACAAAATGGCCGGATTCAACCCTCAACCGGTAATTGAGGCCCCAACGACCGTCGGACAAGCGCGGCGGTTAGCGTAGCGGTCGAAGTTGATGGCGGTCCAGGTAGAGGATTTCCTGGGCTCCGGCTCGCTTGACCATGCACTTGTACGTCACTTGATGCAGCCGGGCCCGACCAACCAGCGGGTAGAAGCAAGGCGGGTGGAGCTTATCGACGACCCGCTCGATGGTCACCTGGGCTGCGGCCCAGCGGTTCGGTTGAGGTAAGCAACGGCACACCTCCGCGGGTGTGGGCGGCCGCAGCGGTTGGTCGCCGATGGGCACCTGGAACGAAGCAAAGCGAAACAAGCCAATCTGTCGAGAGCTGTCGGGCCGAGGCGGGCTCGCTCCCCCGGCAAGTGGAGTTGCCATCAAGGTATTCACGACCAAGATACCACCAAGAGCCAACTGTTTCATCGACTTGCCTCCTTGCCGCAGCATGGAACGGACAGATGTCGAAAACAGCTTACTTGGTGTAGCGCACGCTTGACCAGCCCAGACGAGCAGGCGATGATAAGCCCATGTCGACACTAGGGCTTAAAATCTTACATGAGGATTATCATTGCATTGCCGTAGCCAAGCCGGCGGGACTGTTGACCCAAGGTCCGCCCGGAGTGCCAAATCTAGAGTCCTTGGTCAAGGCCTACATCAAGCAACGCTACGCCAAACCGGGCAATGTTTATCTCGGGATACCGCACCGACTCGATCGGCCCGTGTCCGGAGTCGTTCTGTTCGCGCGAAACACCAAGGCCGCACAGCGGATTGCGGTGCAGTTTCAAACCCATGCCGTTCACAAGATCTACTGGGCAGTCGTGCATGGACGGCCGCAGCCACCTCACGGGCAATGGCAGGACTGGCTCCGCAAACTGCCCCAGGAGGCTCGCGTAGAAATCGTGACCGCGGAGGAACCGGGTGCCAAACCGGCAGTGCTCACCTATGATGTGCTTGGAGAGATCCAAGGTCGTTTCAGTATGTTGCAATTACAGCCGCAAACCGGGCGAATGCATCAGCTTCGGATCCAATGTGCCCGTCGCGGTTATCCGATCCGAGGCGACCGTCTCTATGGCAGTCGGGCTACGTTTGGCCCGTCGTGTGCGGGTCCACGTGATCAGCCGATTGCCCTACATGCCCGGGGCTTGACCTTCACGCACCCGGTGGAACGGCGGCCAATGACCTGTGTGGCTCCCTTACCAGCGTGGTGGGTACCGGTCCTTTATCAGAACAGAGGCAATTTTCCAGCCGAGGGATAAGCTTTGGCACAAAATAGATCGGTCAAGCCGTGAACTCAGGCAGCTTTCGCCCGTTTTGCGATATACATTCAGTATTGATCGTATCCTGGAGTCTTTCGCAGCGACGAGAACTCTGCCATGGACGATGAATCGTATGCCTTCCAGGACTTAATGCAACGGCTCCACGACGGTTGTCCGGAAGCCGCCCGCATCCTCCACGATCGCTATAGCCGTCACATTCATACGGTGGTGCGACAGCGGCTCAACCTCCGGATGCGTACCTTGTATGATTCGGATGATTTTCTTCAGTCCGTGTGGCGATCGTTTTTTCTGCAACCCAATCAACCGCGTTTTTCCTCTCCCGAAGAGATGATTCGCTTTCTGGCTCGGATTGCTTTCAACAAGGTGGTCGAAACCTACCGCAAGCGAATGCAAACCCAGCGGTATAGCCTGAAACACGAACAGCCGTTTGGCACCCGCGACGATGGCGGGATGATCGAACCTCTGAGTCACGACCCTACTCCCAGTCAGCAAGTGAGCCATCAAGAAGAGCTGGAACAGCTGCTGCACTCGCAGCCCGAGAAACACCGCCAGATCCTCGAACTATTCTGCCAGGGTCTGACCTACAAGGCGATCGCCCGAAAATTGGGCATCCACGAATCCACCGTCAACCGACTGATCCAACGTATTCGTGCTTCCCGGCAATCCTAAAAAGGGGGGGGTATGATGCCTCAACAGCCCGAGCTCGATCTTGTCTGGAGTCCCTCGGCCGAAGTCACCCAGGCCTCCTCCTGTACGCTCATCGCCGCCGTCGAGGCCCACTGGGAAGCGGGGGCCCCTGCCGATGCCCAGGCAATTCTTGCTCAACGGCCCGATCTGGCTCAGCGCAAGTCCGTGGTGCTCGATCTGGCCTATCTCGAGTACTGTACCCGCCTTCGCCGCGGCGAGCAGATCAATTCCGCCGAGTTCTGTCACCGCTTTCCAGACCATCAGCATTCGCTGGCACGTCTGATTTCAGTGCACAAGTTTGTAGCCAATCAGGACCAGCCGCTCTCCGATGACGACCTGATCCTTTGGCCACTTCCGGGCGACCAATTTGCCAATTACGAGGTCCTCGATGTTCTCGGCCGGGGAGGGCTGGCCCGGGTTTATCTGGCCCATGACCCGATCGTGGACCGAACGGTGGTGATTAAGTGTGCCGCCGATGACGTCGGCGAAGCCCGCACCATGGGCGGGCTGACCCACCCGAATGTGATCCCGGTGTTCCACGCCAGTCAAGACATCGAGACCGGTCTCAGCTTCGTCACCATGCCTTATCACGGCTCGGCGACCCTGTTAGATCTGCTCGATGTCCTGACCGCCCTGGCGCGGCCGACCTCGGAGCAACCCGATCCCGCGACGATTCTTCGCGTCGCCCAAACACGCAAACTTTCTGAGGAACCCACAGTCCCCGATCTAGCTCCTTCGGCCCGCTGGCTGACCCAAGGCAGCTACGCGCAGAGCGTCGCCTACCTGGCCCGTGAGCTGGCCTCCGCTCTGGCTTACCTGCACGCCCGCGGAATTTACCACGGCGACCTCAAGCCCTCCAACATACTGCTGGCGCCCAACGGCAAGCCGATCCTGATCGACTTCAACCTGGCCCAGGATGCCGCCCTGCCCAAACGACGACTCGGCGGTACCTTGCCGTACATGGCCCCCGAGCAACTGGCCATCTTCACGCACGAGCAACATTCCCACCACATCGATGCGGCCACCGAAATCTTCGCCTTTGGTGTCATCCTCTACCAACTGCTGACCGGACAGCACCCCTTTGGCGTCCCCCTGGAACCGACCACCACGGGAGAGGCCGTGGCCCAGCTGCAATGCCAACTCCAAGCCGGCTGTCTTCCTTGCCGCGCGACCCACCCGTGGATCCCGCAAGCACTCGCCGATTTGGTCCACGATTGCCTGGCCTTGGCCCCGGGGCAGCGACCGCCTGACATGGACGTGATTGCCCAACGGCTGACGTACTTTCTTGAGCCCGCCCCGCCAAGCACACGCCCACTACGCTACGCGTTCTACAGCCTGAGCTTGCTGGCCGCGGTGGGTCTCGGCAACGTACTGGTGTCCCCACCCTCGACAAACCCGCCCGCTGATTCTCCAAAGGAAACACCCGTCCAGCGCGTCGCGCTGGAGGAAAAGCCGCAGTCCGAGGCACCTGCCACCCCGCCGGTCATTGAGGAGGAAGAGCGGCAGCTCGAGGCACTTGACAACCAGACGATTGCACTCCACCCAGTGGTGATCGAGAATAAACCCCAACCCGCCCTAACTCTGCCCGATCTGGATGCGACCACCGTTCGCCCCTATTTTGAGATCGCTCAACAATCATATCATAATTCTCAACTTAGCAATGCACTCGTTTACCTAGATGGCTTGCTCAACGCCCCGTGGACTGCTGCGATGCAGCAGGCCCTCGACCGCGCAGACGTTCAGTTTCTCCGCGGCAAGACGCTCACCCACCTGGGCTACTACGCGGAAGCTCTCAAAGACTTTAGCGCCTTGAATACAGCGGCGATACAACCCGACGGCAAGCTGCTGACTTGGATGGCTTTCTGCACCAGCCTCGCCAACGACCAAAACAGTGCCGACAAAGCGTACTCCCTCTTAGACCAGGCCACCCAGGCGGGGTATCGTCACCCGGCTGCCTTGAACAACCGAGCCTTCAACGCTCTTTGGATGGAGAGGCCCACCACCGACGAGGAGCACATTGCCCTCCTCGAAAATGCCCTCGCCGATCTCAACCTGGTTCTTGAAGCGCAACCGCGCCATTTTCACGCCCAATTCAACCGGGTAAGAACGGAAGAAAGGCTTGCCTTCCGCCAGAACTTCCCGAGCACGATGCTCAAACGCCTGCAAGCAGGCTGTCGTGAGCTCATCCAGTTACGGGCCCACCCGGCGTCTTCGTCCGAGCAAACCCAGATCCAGCTGGCACGGGACTTGGCGAAACAGCTCATGATTTGGGAACGGACTTTGAAGCATCATCGCCAGTTCCACACGATCCGCCTCTCGGAAATGATCGCGGCGAACGATCTCGCCGAGGTGGTCGATCAAGCGGCAACCCATCCGAAGCTCGGGATTGAGCTTCGGTCGAGTACCTGGCTGGGGGCTCACCTGGATGCCGATCACCCCGCCGAACGGGTGGAACTCGACGTTCGCTTCACCCGCTACCTCGGGTTGCAGTTGCCCGAAGAGTAGTTTGATTGCTTCCTAACTCGCGTGTTTTGTCCAAGTTAAAGCCAATCGCTCACGCTGGCCCGTAAGCCAGCGTTTTTTCTTTTTTTCTCCCTTCTGCTAGTTTCCGCGCTGGAATCTCGATTGATAGGGTGACCTCAGCGGCGCTTGGTTGGCGCTGATCGGTTTACCCCCTAGGAACGGGGAAGCCAGGCGAGTTGCGCCGGTAGCTTCCACCGGAACGTCAAGGAGTTTATACTTATGCAACTATTTAAGGCGGCAACCGAGGTATCCAAGGCAGCAAAACGGACGAATAGTGACAATTATATATCACTCAATCTAGAGTGCCTCGAGTCTCGAGACGTCCCAGCTTTACTCGATGGCACAGCCATCGACCTGCTCAATAATCCCCCCGAGGTCCAACTCGATGATCCGGTCTACATCGAGAAGCGGATTGTCACCATCTCCGGAACCGTTCTGGACGAAGCCCCTGGGGGTCTGAGCGTGCAAATCAGTGGCCAGATTACCGGCAACGTCGTCACGGACAGCCAAGGGGATTTCACCCTCACCGCCGAAGCGGCTGGGCTTGGCAATGTCTATGCCAGGACCACCGATCGCGCAGGCCAGGATTCCAACGTCGACAGTGTGTTGCTGACCAGTGAGCCACCGAAGATCCGCAACCAGTGGGCGGCCGGCTCGACCACGGACACCTTCGTGGTGGTCTTCTCGGGCAGTGTGATGGATGAGGATCCGTCGGGACTGACGGTCACCATCAAGCCCGAATCCCCGGGCGCTCCACGCGATTTGGGCAGTGGCACCACCGCCACCAGTGATGATCGGGGGACTTTTGTCAAATACTTCGCCATGCCTCACGTGATGGATAACGAAGGAGTCATCGAATTCCAAGTCACCGACTGGTGGGGACTGACTTCCGAAGTTCGTCTGGCCAGGCTGTCGTTTAGTTGATCGATCGTGGTAGCACTCAAGGAATTCTCAAATAAAAGAACAGTGATGTCAGCAAGGAGCAGTTTTATGCATGAAACCACGAGTCGCGTTCCGCTTACGGAATTGCTCGCAGAGTTACAACAGGCGAATGGCCGCAAGCATGGTGTGGTCCGCCGCGAGTTAGAGGGTCGACTGCGTCCGCTGGTCCGCCAAGCCCTCAATGGTCAGACGAGTATTTCCTGGCTGGTGGATTGGGTCCGCGATACCACCCGGGCTCTGGCGGCCCCAGGTCGCACGTCCGGGCAAGGCGAGCTCGAAGATCGGCTGTGCCGTCGACTCTCCTACTGGATGGTGGATCGCGTTGTCCGCAGCCCCGGATTGGGTTCGCCGTCGCTTGAGACTTTGATTGGCCCGTGAATTGTCGCCCCACGCGCGGTTTTCTGGGCCAGTTCGCTCGGGAAACCGCGCCCCCATTCCCGTCCTTTTGGTTGGAAAGGTGTTTTGCATGATTCTCTGCCATGGGGAAAATTCGCTGCAAGAGGAACCCGCAGCACTTGGCGAAGTCATGATCCTGTTTGACCTGGATCAGTTTCGGGTCTGTTCGTTGCATGGCTTCGCCGCCCCCTCGGAAGCTCCTACGCACGAGGATTGGCTCGACCGCCCCTTAACCGAGCTATTGACATTACAGGGCTGGAACGGTCTTGAGGAGATCCTCCACGGGTGGGTCGCCAACGGGGTGATTCCTCCCGCTCAACCCGGCTACTTGATCGGTCCGCGGCGGCAACGTTTCGCCGTCCTGGTCCGGCTGTTTCCCTTACCGCCCCACCCAAACCCCCATGGCTTAGCCATGGTTCGACCGTTGTCCCGGGAAGCCACCGCAGTCCCGTTGGTCAATGACCCGGTGATCCTGTTGGACACAGGGGTCCCGTTGTTGATTCTGGAAGAACCAAGCGCCACCATCCTGGATTGCAATCGGGCCGGTGAGCAGCTGCTTGGTCGCAGTCGCGCGAACTTGGTTGGAAGTCCGTTCGCCCATCTGTTCGAGCAGGAAGCCATGTTGCCCGTTCGTACTCCTGCCCGGACTGCCCCTCCTGCCCCGGGTCTTCATCCCCCGAAGGACCCCATCATGTCCGACATTCGCCAAACTGCTTTGCCAAGCAGCCCCGAGGACTTGCTCTTCTTCGATCCGGCTGGCCGTGTCCGCTACCGTCTCAACTTCTTGAATCGTCCCCAAGCGTGCCTCCCGGCCGAAACTTCCCCCATCCCCGCTCAGGAGATTCTCCTGGCCAACCTGGCCGCCGTGGTCGTGCTCGACGCTCGCGGCATGGTAGTCTTCGCCAATGAAATTGCCCAGAATCTGTTGGACCTGCATACGCGGAGTGCCTGCCAACCCCTGTATGATCTGGAACACTGGCAAGTCAGCGATGCCCAAGGCAACCCGGTGACCGCCGACACTACTCCGTTTGCCATGCTGGTCCGCAACCGCAGCGTCATCCGTGACCTGGAGCAGCGCATCGAGTGGCCCTCCGGTCGCATCCGCTACTTGTCGATCAACGCCGCCCCATTTCGGGATGAACAGGGCAGCATTTGTGGAGCCGTCCTGTGTCTGCATGACATCACCGAAACCAAGCGTTTGCACGCGGAACAGCAAGCCCTCCAACAACGGCTCCAGGAATCGCTCAAGCTGGAAACCCTAGGCCTACTGGCGGGAGTCATTGCCCATGATTTCAAAAATTCCCTCACCGCCATCTTGGGCCATGCCAACCTGGCCCGGCTCGAATTACCCGACGACCATCCCCTGGCCCCTGCGCTAAGCCACATCGAGACCCTGGCGCAAAATGCCGGCGAAATGTGTCGGCAGCTTTTGGACTATGCCAATGGCACTCCTGCGCATCCCGGCTGGATGCATCTGACCAACGTCGTCCGCGAAATGCACGGCTTACTCGAGTTGCCCTTAAGTACTCGGGTACAACTCCAGGTCGATCTGGCCGATCCGTTACCCGTGGCTCGCGGCGATGAAACCCAGCTGCGTCAACTGGTCATGAACCTAATCCTCAATGCCGCCCAGGCCATGGAGCAAGCCCAGGGCACCATCCAGGTACGCACCAGTCAAGCCAGCCTGGATGCGACCGCCCTAGCCGAACTACACTTTGCCGATCATTTGCTTCCAGGCGAATATGTCTATCTGGAGGTCTCCGATACAGGTCGTGGAATGGATGCCCAGACTTTAAAACGCATCTTTGATCCTTTTTTCACCACCAAATCCGACGGCCGGGGGCTTGGCCTCGCCACGGTCCTACGTATGGTCCGGGACTATCAAGGAGCCATCGCCATCGACAGCCAGATCAATGCCGGGACCACTTTCCGGCTTTATTGGCCAGCTTGTGACCCACCCAATCAAGTGCAAGCGACCATCCCGACCCGCCCGGCCAGCCAACACTATCAAGGCGTGGTGCTGGTGATTGATGATGAAGAAGCGGTGGTCGCTATCTTAAGCCGCATGCTGGAAACCCTGGGCTTTGAGGTGAAACAAGCCCTCAGTGGTGAGGAAGGCTTGACCCTGTTCGATCAAGATCCCCAGGCCATTCACTGCGTCTTCGTGGACTGGTCTCTGCGCGGGCTCAGCGGTGCCGAAACCATTGAAGCCCTTCAGCAACGCGGTCAGAACACGCCGATTATTCTCATGAGTGGTTACCATCTACACCAGTCGAACCAGACGGTCGTGGACCCACCGCTGTACCCGTTCTTGCCTAAACCATTTGTCCTGGACGATGTGCGGCAACTACTCAATCGGGTGTTCGGTTAAAGCGGGTTTGGGGCCGGGGCGCCGAACCATGAAGGCGCCTCCGCGTGTCCATGCCAGCCTCCGCCATCCTCATGGCGGAGGCTTATCCCACTCGTAGCGATTGATGCACGACTTCCAGAAGACGGGGGATCGTGAAGGGCTTGTCCAAGACCGCGCTGAACGGCACCTGTAACTCGTTGAGCAGGTCTGCCTCAGGTGGAACGCCACTACACAAAACCACTTTGATCGCGGGATAGCTCTGGCGGATGGCTTGCAGCATGCTCAGGATGTTGGTTTCGGGCATGTTCAGGTCTGACAGGACCAAATCCAGCGGGCCCGGATACGCAGCCAACTGCCGCAACGCATCCGGACCATTACCGGCCACCTGTACCGAATAGCCGGAACTGCTCAGCACCGCAGCCATCACCGACCGAATCGAATCCTCATCATCAACGACCAGGATCGTTTCTCCCTGGCCGGAGAATAAGGGCAACTGCGAGCTCGAGCTCACACTTTGGGGCGTGGATGGCTCGGCCGGCAGGGTGAAGATAAAGCAAGTCCCGCCTTGAACTTGACTTTCGACCTGAATGGTCCCGTGGTGTTCTTCTAGAATCCGGGCTACCGTGGCCAGCCCCAGACCGGTGCCATGCAGAGAACCCTTGGTTGTGAAAAACGGCTCAAAAATCCGCTCCTGGTGTTCCTCGGGAATACCAATGCCCGTGTCACTGACGCGGACTTCCACTCGGGGCGGGTCATGAAGATTGCTTGCCTGCATGCGTAGCCGACCACCACGCGGCATCGCATCGCGGGCATTGACCGCCAGATTCATGACCACTTGGTAAATCTGGGTGTAATGCCCGCGGGCGTCATGCAAATCGTCGGGCACGTCGAACTCGATCTTGATGACGCGTGGAAACAAATGTTCCAGTGTAGTGTGTAAATCGCGAAGCAACTTGCCCAGGTCGAACACCGGTTCGGTTTGCCGCTTGCCACGTGCAAAGGTCAAAATCTGTCGGATCAACTCCGCGCCCCGTTCACAACAGCTCCGGATGGTCTCCAGGATCCCGGCCTGCGCGTCATCACTGACACTCTGGTGCAAGATCTCCGCCCCCATGGCAATCGGGGTGAGAATGTTGTTCAGATCATGGGCAATCCCACCAGACAGAGCCCCGAGACTTTCCAAGCGTTGGGATTGCAACATCTGTGTTTCGAGTTTGCGCTGGTCGGTAACGTTGGTGCAGACATAGATGATTGCCCCACCTTCCTCGTCGAACCGCTGACGCCGAACCAGAACACGCAACGACTTCCCATCCTTATGCTGATGAAACATTTCCACGGGTTTCGAACCGATGGCCGCGCTCCCCTCAACGGCCTGACGGGTAGGAACCGGACGTGGCCCGAGCAAGCCCTCCAGTGTCTGGCCCAGGGCTTCCTCGGCGGTCCAGCCATACATCCGCTCGGCACCCTGATTCCAAAAACGCAGAATCCCCGTGGCATCGGCTAGCAGGACCGCATCCGGAATCAGATCCAAGAACGCAGCTTGCTGGCCGAGTTGGCCTGCGCTCTGTTGGTGCAGCGTCACAGAGGGATTGGGCGTTTGCTCAAGGAAGCGTTGCTTGTGTTGAAGTGGTTGGTGGTGCCGTTGGCCACGCGAGCGTCGCGAGCGTTCGCGACGGGCCAGATTCCGCAGACGGAGGCGGAGCTCGGCTCGGGCAAATGGCTTGGCAATCCAGTCGTCCGCCCCTGCCTCAAGCGCCGGCAAGATCTGCGACCGATCTTCCGCACCAAGCATGATCCAGATAGGGATCTCTTCGAAACATGGATGGCCCCGGAATTGCTGAGTTAGATGCAACCCCGTCATGGCGGGCGACATGAGATCCAGCAAAATCAGGGCTGGCAACCTTGCCTCGGCCTTCCGCAAACCATCCGAACCATCACTGGCCTTCTCAAGGACGCAGCCTTCAGAAGCAATCAGCGTTGCAAGCGTGGTTTGGCTTTCCAGGTCGGGATCCACGCTCAGGATGGAAAACTCCTGGGGCATGGGCTTTGCTCCGGAACCGAATCCAACCTAGTGGATCCCGTTGAGTAGTCGCAACACCACCATCGGATCCTCGTCACGCTCAACCGCTAGGTTCACTTGCCAGACCACGACGACGACTGAGCGCCTAAAATCGGATGATCACAACACTTACTGTCGATATGGCAAGAATAGTAATTAATCAGCTCCATAATCCTACTACATGGATCGTCCTGGAACGAGCGATTCCAGGAATTCCCCTCGATTCTCCTCACCCGAAAGCCTCGAAAAAAATCTTGACTGTTATAAACCGAACAGCCAAGTACCCAACTGAGCTTCACAACGCTACTTTTTCTCAATGAACCAAATGCCTCTTTCCCTTTATTCGTAGGCGATCGCCTCAGGAATGTTGAGGTTCATAGCATGGAACGCCGGGAGGAGCCCAGCGAGGCACGAGACCACAAACGCTCCCAAGGCGATCCCTGCCGTGGCGGTCCAGGGAATCAGCACATCAAACAGAAAGCCCGATTCCTCGTAAAGCACCACCTGCAGGACAAACCACTCCAGCGGCAGGCCGATTAAGATGCCAAGAATCGTGCCCAACACTCCCATCAAAATCGCCTCAGCCAGCACCGAGCGAAGAATTTGCCCACGTGTGGCACCGACAGCGCGTAACAGGCCAATCTCGCGTCGTCGCTGCAATACCGAAATCAATAATGCCGTGACAATTCCCAAGGAGGCCACCACACCCACAATGATTTCTTGTAAGTAAGCCAACTGATAAACCCGTTGGATCAATCCGCCGAGATAATCCCAGACAAATTGGCGGTCAGCGACCGCGATCGAATTTGCTTCGGCAAACGTACGCACCCGGGTCCCCGCGGACGGCGATAAACTATCCTGCTCAGGCGTTGCCGAGGTTTCCAGAAACACGTGATAGACATCGACCAGCGGATCCTGAAATAGCCGAGCATATTCGGCCCGATCCATAAACAAGCTGCCCTGATTCCAGGAATAGTCGATGACCTCGCCGCAAACCCGCAGCGAGACTTTGCCGCTAGGGGTCGGCAACCGGATCGTATCGCCGGTGCGCACGCCATAGCGAACCGCGAAGTTTTGCGACACCAGCACCGTATTTGGCTCGGGCAACTGTTTGAGCAGGTGCAAATTGGGCAGTTCAATCGGGCTTCGTCGCTCGGTCTGCTCGGCAAAGGGCACGGCGTCCAGAGCAATGAGAAAGACCCGGGTACCGGCAAATTCCGGTCGGATATAGCGGATGCCAATTACCTCCTCGACCCCCTCGAGCGCTGTAATCTCCTCACGGAACTCGGCAGGGAGTGGAGCGGTCGAGCTCGTCGCCGCGGCCAACGTGTCGCCAAACAAGACCAGATCGGCCGTGATGACACGGTTGAGCCATTGCATCACCGGCTCTTCATTACTACGACCCACTCCAGCGATCTGGAACATGAGTGCCACCCCCGCGCCAAATGCACCAATGACCACACCGGTACGTCCGGGTGAGCGGATCAGATTATCCGCCGCAAGCCGGGTCTCAATGCCAAACAGCCAGCGACACACCGGACGAATCCAGTGAGCGAATCGGGTCACCAGCAAGGGCATCGCCAGCAACAGTCCCGTCATGAACAAGGCCATCCCCGCATGCGTCCCAGCCCGTCCGGGCAAGTAGTCGCGTAACAGCACCATGCCCAGTCCCACCCCAATCAGCAGTGCACACGCCGCCTGATGCAACCTGCCCCAAAAGCCACCGCCCGCTTTGGGCGCCCGACGAACCGCATCGGCGGGTTGATCGTTGGCCGCCTGAATGGCGGGGACCAGCGCTGCGCCCAAGGCAGTCAGCATCCCCGCGGCCATCGCCAGTAACATCAAGGGCAAGCTGAGATGGACCTCCTCGACATCGCTGCGCAAAAACAGCGAGCGCAGCTCACCTTCAATCTGGGACAAGGCCAGCTGGGCCAGAGCATCTCCTAGGGGCAAGCCGACCAACGCTCCAATCAGTCCCAGAAACATCGCTTCGACGGCAAACCCCCCGGCCACCTGAAAGCGTGTCGCCCCCAGCGAACGCAGGATGCCGATCTCATGCCGCCGCTCGGTGACACTCACCGACAGGGCGTTGTAGACCAAAAACATCCCTACTACCATGGCTCCGATGGCACAGACAGTGAAGCCGGCCCGAATGCCCCCGACCACTTCATTGGTGGCCTGGCCCTGCATTTCGGGCGTGCGAACCATGGCCCGGCTGCCAATGATTGCTGCCAGTTCAGCACGTACGCTGGCCAGGCTCGCCTCGGGCTCTAGAAACACATCGATCCGCGTCACCAGATCCGGGCGTTGCGGAGCACCACTTTGCAGAACTCGACAGGCCTGACCGATCTCCATCGCCAACACATTGCGGCCCAAACTGGCCCCTGGGCCCGTTGACTCGATATCCAAAATGCCCACCGGCAGAAAGGTGACGTCACGACCGTGAATGCGGACCTTCAGGGGATCCTCTACCGGAATGCCCCGCTGTTGCCGCGCATCCGCCAGCGCCCGGCCAATGAATACCGGTGGTGCCAACTGTTTAGGAAAGCCACGCAATGTCCAAGTCAGTTTGACCCCAAACCGTTCCGCAGCCACGGTCGGTTCGGTCAGTTCGCTGCCAAGAAGAATAGCGGTCCGCCGATCGAGCTCGGGGACAATCACCCGCTCAAACACTAAAGGCGTCGCCGTGGCCACCCCAGGCAGCTTCGCTGCTTCAGCGGCCAGCGATCGGTGCACTCCTACCTCGCCATTGTCAATGAACAGATCAGCCTGCGCCCCTTTCAGCGGCGTCACCGATTGCGACGCGGCCAGTTCCAGGCACTGCGATAGGATCTGGGTTGAGATCAGCGTGGCTACGCCCAAGGCAATACTCAGCACGATCAGCAGCGACCGAGCCCGATGTTGCCAAATGTAGCGCAGACTAAGCGTTCGAAAAATGGAAAAGATCGCGATCATATTGGCTTGGAATCCGGTCCACGGTCCGACGACGAGAGAATCTTTTTGTTCACCTTAGCAGCTATGACGGGGACTGACGACCCACCCCTTCCAGGCAGCCGCCCCCCATCACCAACCACCGGCTTCACTGGCGGCCCTTGCTCGAGCCGGTCAGCCCACCGTCAGGTCAACAGCCGGCCCTTCCAACCAGACCCTGCTCCCACTGGCTCCAGGCAGAGTCTGGACAGGCGCCAGACGGGATGCTTACCAATGGATGCATCCTGCTCCCTGGTGTGCTTGTGATGGAGGCTTATGCATGCGACCGCAACGGATCGAACCCGGTCTCGGTCAAGAATCGGTCTGGGACTATCCTCGGCCACCACGACTCGAAGAGGTCAGCCAGCCGATCCAAATTTATTTCAACGGCGTTGTGCTCGCCGAGACCACCCGGGCGAAACGGGTACTCGAAACCTCGCACCCCCCAGTCTATTATTTGCCGCCCGAAGACATCCGGATGGAGTATTTGCAACCAGCCGATCGCCAATCCTGGTGTGAGTGGAAGGGCAAGGCCAAATACTACACGATCCAGGTTGGCGAACAGCGTGCCATCGCTGCCGCCTGGTACTACCCCCAACCGGTACCCGCTTTTGCCACCCTGAAAGACTATGTGGCGTTCTACCCCAGCCGCATGGAAGCCTGCTTCCTGGATGGTGAGCAGGTCCAGGCTCAGCCCGGGGATTTCTACGGCGGCTGGATTACCTCTCGGATTGTCGGGCCGTTCAAGGGAGCCTCGGGCACCATGGGCTGGTAAACCAGCTGGGCGGCCACTCCCATTGGCATTCCGCAATAAATTGGGTATTGTTTTGATTAATGTTGCGGTTTTTCCCGGGAAGCCCGAGGCCAGACCATGGCGGACCAGCCGAGCATGGCCGTCCAGGATTATCTCAAAGCGATTCATCGGCTCGGCGGTGATGTGCAGAGTGTCTCGCCCAACGAAATCGCTGTACTGCTGCAGGTACGCGCCCCCTCGGTCACCGGAATGCTCAAGCGCCTATCTGATTCTGAATGGATTGTCTACGAGCCTGGTCAGGGCGCTCGCTTGGCCCCCAAAGGACTTACCGAAGCTCGACGGGTGATTCGCCGGCATCGGCTGGTGGAACTGTTCTTGACCCGGGTGTTGGGCCTGGATTGGAGCGAGGTCGATGCCGAGGCGGAGGCGCTCGAGCATGCCATTTCGCCGCGGCTCGAGCAGGCTATCGCTGCCTATTTAGGCGAACCACTGGAAGATCCGCACGGCCATTTGATCCCCACTTCCGACGGCCAGCTCGTCTTACGCGACTTAAAAAAGTTGCACAAGTTTGAGATCGGACAACATATTATCATCCGCGAAGTTCAAGATGATAACCCAGCCCGGCTTCGTCGCTGGCGCGAGCAAGGCTTGGTCCCAGGGGCTCATGTCGAGATTGTGGAGCATCAACCCCTCGACGATGTGTTCAATCTGCGCGTCGATGGCCGCCTAATCCAGGTGGGGAGCGAGGGCCTCGCCGGTTTACAGGGCGAGTTAGTCAGCAGTCGACGGAGTTCAGAAGCCTGAATTTTCCGTTCTAGGCGGCTCCGGTTCATGAAAGAGCCGGTTTTTTTTCGCCGAGAGCCAGGAAATTACTTGCATTTTCAATTTCTTTTCGCTTCTTTTGACCGAATTTGGGAACTGTTCTAGCGTTATTCCAGAAGAGCGATTGCTCTTTTGTTCTTCATCCTAGACGACGGTGGATGGCTGCAGCAGTCATCCGGATTCTGGAGGCTTCGAGCCATGATGCAGTTGCTGTCATGCAACTTGGCCGCCCTCGCCATTGCCACGCTCTATTACATGTGGCGAGATTATTATCTCGTGTATATGCAACGAGAGCGGCAAATACGTGAGCGTGTCGCCTATATGTTGTGGACTGCCGCAAACCGTATGGGATAGAAGAGCAAGCACCTTCTGAAGCTCCCGACGGTTCTCCCGTCATCTTGATCACCGACCATGAACCTCCCGGATTCCCATCGGGAGGTTTTTCTACGCGCAGCGGCGGGGATTGACCGGTCAACCCTCACGCTCTAATGTACCCATTCCTTTAGGCCAAACCGTACCCAATACGGATGCCTGGTCCTTAAACCCTCTGGCCTGCGGCTTTCCCTCCGCCGTGCTGCCCAACGACGGCAAAGCAGCCTTCAAAGCGGGGTCATACTTAGAGAATCCACGTCTTATGCTCAGAAAACGCATTATCCCTTGCTTGGACGTCGACCGCGGTCGGGTGGTCAAAGGTGTGAACTTTGTCGCCTTGCAAGATGCCGGCGACCCGGTCGAAATTGCCCGAGGCTATGAGCAAGCCGGCGCGGATGAACTCGTCTTTCTGGATATTACCGCCTCCCATGAAGATCGGTCCATCTTGCTGGACATGGTCCGCCGGGTCGCGGAGGAACTCTTTATGCCCTTCACCGTCGGCGGCGGCATCCGCAGCCTGCACGACGCTACCCAACTTATCCAGGCAGGAGCCGAAAAAGTTAGCCTCAACTCGTCGGCAGTGAAAAACCCCGAACTGATCCGGCAGATCGCCGGTGCCTTTGGTCGCTGTGCCACGGTCGTCAACATTGACCCGCGCCGGGTCATGCGCGATGGGCAAGAATTCTGGGAAGTGCACATCCACGGCGGCCGCCAACCCACCGGCCTCGAAGCGGTGGCCTGGGCCCAGCAAGTCGAGCAACTTGGCGCTGGGGAAATCGTCCTGACTTCCATGGATGCAGACGGCACCAAGAACGGGTATGATATCCCTATGATTGAAGCTGTCACGCGGGCGGTGACCATCCCTGTGGTTGCCAGCGGCGGCGCGGGGCACCCCGAACACCTGCGGCAGGCATTTGTTGCCGGCGCCGATGCAGCACTGGCGGCGTCAATTTTTCACTACCACGAGTTCACCATTGCGGAGACGAAGGCGTATCTGGCCGAACAGGGCATCCCGGTTCGGCTGCTGACGCCCGCTTAACCCCTCGAACTTAAAGGATCAGGTATGGCCACCGTCGATCTCAACACCAAGCAAGAGAACGGAGCGGTCCCCGCAGAAGCCCGCAAAGAACCCCAAATCAACAAACTCTTCCGCGAGGTTATGAAGCGCGAAGCTTCCGACTTGCACCTCAAGGCCGGCCAGCCCGGCATGATGCGACTGCGCGGCAGTATCGTCCGCATGGACATGCCGCCCATCACCCAAGCCCAAATGGAAAAGCTGGTCGACCCCATCATGAACGACCACCACCGCGAAATCCTCGCCCGCACCGGTGGCGCTGACTTCGCCCACATCATTGGACAGGACGAGTGCCGCTTCCGCGTCAATCTGTTCAAGCAACGCGGCAACCTGGCCATGGTCGCCCGCCGCGTCAACACCAGCGTGCCTACCTTCGAGAAACTCGGCCTGCCTCCCTCCATCGAGAAGTTGTGTCACTTCGAGCAGGGGATGATCATCCTGGCCGGCGTCACCGGCTCCGGCAAGTCGACCACCATCGCTTCGATGCTCGACTACATAAACGGCCGCGAGGCCCTGCACATCCTGACCATCGAGGACCCGATCGAGTTCGTCTTCCAAGACCGGATGTCCATTGTCAACCAGCGCGAGGTCGGACTCGATGTCTCCGATTGGCATACGGCCCTCAAGCACGCCGTCCGCGAAGACCCAGATGTTATCCTGGTCGGCGAAATGCGTGATGCCGACACCTTCGAAGCAGGCATCCACGCTGCCGAAACCGGCCACGTTGTCTTCGGAACCATCCACGCCTCAACAGCCGCCTCGACCATCGGACGTATCCTGGACCTGTTCCCCCCGGACAAGCACCACGCCGTGCGCACCTCACTGGCGTTTAACCTCAAGGCGGTGGTCGCCCAGAAGCTGCTGCCTGCGATCAAGCCCGGCGTACAACGGGTGCCGACCAATGAGATCATGATCATCAACCCGACCATCCGCGAACTGATCCTCAAGTCAGAGGACAAGAAGTTGCCCGACGCCATCCGCATCGGCTTTTTGGAAGGGATGCTCGACTTCACCGAGAGTCTGTTGCAGCTGTTTAACCGCAAGGACATTGACATGGCGACCGCTTTGGAGTTTGCCCCCAACCCCGAACAGCTCAAGATGGCCATGAAGGGGATCAAGGTCGCCGCACCCGGAATTCTGTAAAGAAGCGGCAGAAGCGCTTGCGCTGCGGGGAAAGAGGCAGAAGCGCTTGCGGTGCAGAAGAAGCAGAGGCGTTTGCGGTGCGAAGAGGCAGAGGCGGTTGCGGTGCGGGGAAAGCGGCAGAGGCACTTGCGGTGCGGGGAAAGAGGCAGAGGCACTTGCGGTGCGGGGAA
>CAYPIE010000082.1:0-26555 GCA_964410665.1 uncultured Alcaligenaceae bacterium | reverse complement strand
TTACCGCAAGCGCCTCTGCCTCTTTCCCCGCACCGCAAGCGCCTCTGCCGCTTTCGCACCGCAACCGCCTCTGCCGCTTTCGCACCGCAAGCGCCTCTGCCGCTTTCGCACCGCAAGCGCCTCTGCCTCTTCGTCTCGCAAACGCTTCTGCCTCTTCAAGGCAAGTCCCGGACTCACGTCCGGGGGTGCCGACTTCTCGCAAACGCTGCTTGGTTTTCTCCAGCGATCGACAGCGGTCTAGCCAGCGTCTGTACATCCCACCATCATTCGCCGCGAGCGAGTTCGGAACGGGCGGTCAAAGATTCGCGTAATTCGTCAAAGCGACCAGGATCGGCCTTCTGCCAACAGCGTTTGGCCAGTGCAGAGTATAGCTTGGCCTCGCGGGTGCGTTTTTGTTGGCGACACAGAATCGCCATGCCCAGGGCTCCCCGCACGCTGCCTGGATCGTGGGCGAGCGCTTCCAAAAAGGCTTCCTCGGCAATTGCCGGGCGATCCCCGGCGAGGGCGGCCTCGCCCCAAGCCTCCATGTAGTATGAGCCGTTGCCCCAGGCGTGGTGGCGGAAGTCATCCACCGTGTTCTGCACCGTCTTTTCGAGCAACTTTAGCCCACCGTCGATCGCTCCGGTCTGGCACAGATAGCGCCCCTGGACTTCCCAGTACTGCAACTCACTTCGGGAAGTCTTCTTGCGTTTGCCTTTTTGATATTCGGCTCGCAGGGTATCGATGTGCGGCCTGGCCTGGGCCGGCCGGCGACGATCCAGCCAAACGGTCGCCCGATAGTAGGCCCGTTGAGCCTTATTGCGCTTACCCTTGGCGGATTTTGCATAGTCGACGAGTAATTGTTCCACCGCCGACCAGTCGCGTTCGCCACGATGGAGGCGGAACCAGGCATCCCAGTGGCGATGGCCGACGTTCCAGGCCTCGTCTTTGATGGCTCGGGCCTCCTGATAGCGGCCATCATGAATCAACGAAAGAGTCAGAATTTCTAGATGGTGGCTGTACTGATAGTCTTTTTTCGGCGGCACATCCAAGAATTGATGATAGGCCTTCTCCAGTTCTACCGCCCGCGCGGAGCGATCACTGGTCTTGTCCCACTTCCCCAGCCGGGTGGCGAGGTGTGCCTGCATGTGCCACGCATGGGGAATGCTGGGCGAAGATTCGATGTAGGCCTCGGCATAAGGCCAACCCAAAGCCGGCCGCTGGAACCGCTCGTAAAAGTGCACCAGCTCATGGTTCGCCCCCGGATGCAGGGGGTTGACCATCAGCAGCCCTTTGTAATAGGGAATGCCAGCATTGCCTCCGGCCAACTGGGCCCGGGCAAACCAGCCTTCCTGGTCATCATCGTATAAGATCAGCAGCTCATCGAGCGTCTTCCCGGCCTGCTCTTTCCGCTTCTCCTTGGCGACTTCCTCGATCAATCCTTTCTCCTCCAAGCGGGCCCGGATCAGAAGCCGCTCACGATGATTGGCCCGCTGGATGCGCTTTTCTGCTTGCTTCAACGCGGCTTTCCAGCTCGACTTTCGCCACTTTTCGAGAGCTTTGCTCAATCCCCACCAAGCCATGGCACAGTCTGGATCGTGTAACAGCGCGGTCTCAAACGAACGCGCGGCCTCCATCCAGACGTAAGAGTAGTAATAGCCAAGCCCCTGATCGACATGCGCTTGACAGGCAGGTGAAGTGGTACTGACGCGATAGGAATAGAGACACAGATCGGGCATCACCTTCGAGGGGGTTAGCCCGGTATAGCGCAACTGATAATGCAACGGAACCGACACGGTAACCGGCCCGGACGCCCAAACCAGCAACGGCCGCGGCTTGATCACCCAAGCGGCCCCCGGCCGTTGGAGTAAGGATAGATCGATCGGAGTCTCCGCCTGCACAGGCAAGGGAGATTGCCCTGCCAAGAAAAGCAGAATGCACCAGCGAAACCGGCTCATGAGGATCCTTTCAGTGGAAGTCGCGTCAGGGGGCCAGGCTTTGATTGTGCCCCGTCAAGCCGCCTGCGTCCACCAGGAAGTCTCGGGTTCGTTCTTGGCTTGCGGCCAAGCTGCTTGTCGCTGGCCCACCCTCGCCTACGATAAATCTACCCCGGTCCGTTCCTGCCCGGCGGCTTCGCAACACCCTTGAGTGGGAGCATCATGACGCAACCCGCGATCCAGGTTGAGAATTTGTCGAAGTATTATGGTCCCGTCCTAGCGGTCGACCACATCTCGTTCGACGTCCAGCCCGGTGAGATTGTCGGCTTTCTCGGCCCCAACGGCGCGGGCAAGACGACGACCATGCGCATCCTCACCACCTGGCTTCCGGCGACCAGTGGCATCGCTCGCATCGACGGCTTTGATGTCATGAACGAGTCGATGGAAGTCCGGCGGCGGATCGGCTACTTGCCTGAAAGTGTTCCTCTGTATAGTGAGATGCGCGTCGAGGAATACCTGTATTATCGGGCGAAACTCAAAAATGTCGATCGTTCGATTCGAGTGCAACGCATCGAAGAATGTATGGAAAAATGCCGCATCCGCGAGGTTCGCCGACGACTGGTGGGCACCCTGTCCAAAGGCTATCGCCAGCGGGTCGGCCTGGCCGATGCCTTGGTACATGCTCCGCCCATTTTGATCCTGGACGAGCCAACCGCTGGCCTGGACCCGGTGCAGATCCGTGAGACCCTACGCACCATTCGCGAACTCGCCGGACGACATACCATCCTGTTTTCCACGCACATTTTGCCGGAGGTCGAGGCGATCTGTGAGCGGGTGATCATCATCAACAAAGGTGGCATTCGCGAGGATACTCGCCTGAGTGTTCTGGCCGAACAAGCCCCGGTCCTGGTGGTCGAGGCGCGTGGGCCCGCCGCGGAAATCCAACAATGGCTGGAAAAACAAGGGGATGTTGCCCAAGTGCACAGCGATAAGGTGGACCCAGCCTGGACCCGCTTTGAGATCACCATCAGCCTCAACAGTAAGCTACGCGAGTCCATCGCTAGCGGCCTGCTCAAGCACAACTGGCATGTGCGTCGGCTCGACGTCAAACGGCCAAGTCTCGAAGACCTGTTTATGCGGGTGGTGTTTCGCGATACCGCCAACACCGACCCCAGCCTCGGCGGCAGCAGAACCGAAGCTGTCGTTGGGGTGTGAGACCGCTTTGGACTTCTACGTCCAGAGCACACCATGGATCCAAGCTGTGGCTTGAACCCGACTGGAATTTCATTCGAGGGAGTCTGCATGTCCAGCGGAACCATGCCTGAGCAACAAGTACCTGAGGAGAATCCGCGCTGGTCGGCGCGCGAATCCGCCCCCTCGGCCATGACCGAGGACACGCCGACGGTTGCCCGGATGATTGGCCTATCTAGCCTCCTGCTGGCCACCCTCGCCGGCTTGATCGCCTTAATTCGCAAGGCGATGGGCAGTGACATCCCGGCCGCGACCTTCATCGCTCTGGGGGCGGGGTTGTTGGGGCTGATCTACCATGCCGCACGCGATGGGGATGTGCAGATTCGCCGCTCGTATGGGCTCTTCGGTTACTTCTGGTTGCTGCTCGGGCTGCTCTTTGCCGTGATTCCCGGCGGGCCCGAGAACCTCGTCGGTTATCGCTTTCTACCCAACGGCATCATGTGCTTAGTAGTCAGCTGGATCTTCCTGATGGCGTTCTCGCGCCACGAGAATGAACAACCCTGGCTGGACTACATCACCCTGAGCTTCTTGCTCATCGGTGGCATCCTGGGCGTGGGCAGTTTTCTCTATGGCGTACTCAGCACCGACTTTTTGGTCGGAAGCGGCATCCTGCTCAACTTGATCGGACTGGCCTTTTTGAACTTGTATGTCACGATGGCCGGCTCCACGGCCGGTCGCGGTTACCAAGTGGCCCTGGGCATGGGCGGAGTGGGCGCCTTGGTTGGCCTGTATGGCCTGCTACGTTCGGCGTTACCGACCCTGACCAATCCCGCCAACGCCACCCTCCTTCTGACCATCGGTGGGGTCGGCTTGGGCCTCGGCTTGGTTGGCTACTTCCTCACTCGACGCCTCAAGGCCAGCGAATTACTCAAACCGGCCGCGGAGCGGCGTGAAACCGACGAACTGGATGGCCTGCGGAACCTTGCTTTGGCCTTCGGTTTGGGTGGCCTGGTGGTACTAGGTTTCGGCCTGCTTGGCCTTTATGAAGTGGTCAGCTTAGCGAGCGAGCGCGGCTTTCTGATCCCCGCCGGCGTGGTCTTAGTGGCCCTAGGCGTGTTGTGGGCGAGTTACAGCATTGGTATCTGTTCGGACAACACCCTGGTGGTCATGACCCGGCGCGAACTGTCTTCGTACTTCTACTCGCCGGTGGCCTACCTGGTGCTGCTTGGTATGTCGATGGTCGGGTGGCTGAACTACAAGTTTTATACTGACATTCTTATCGGCGATCCGCTCCGTCCCACCGTCCTTACCGAGCCGATCTTACGGTACTATCTGTTCCAGATCCTTCCCGTGATGGCAGTCATCTTCGTCGTCCCCGCGGTCACCATGCGCCTGTTTAGCGAAGAACGCCGCACCGGGACGCTGGAGGTCCTGATGACCACCCCGGTCAGCGAGTCGATGGTGGTGCTTAGTAAGTTCTTGGCCAGTTTGATCTTCTTTGTGCTGCTCTGGGTGCCCTGGGGACTTTATCTGATCTCCCTGCGACTGGAGGGAGGGCAACCGTTCGATTATAAGCCGCTTCTAAGTTTTTATCTGGCACTGGCCTGTACCGGGGCTGCGATGGTGGCCATTGGTGTGTTTTTCTCCAGCCTGACCCGCAATCAGATTATCGCTGCGGTTCTTACGTTTCTGTTTATGTTGTTAGGATTGTTCTTTTATCTTGCCCAGGACATTCCTTCCGTCAGTGAGGATTTGCGGACGGTGTTTGGCTATCTGTCGTTTCTTGACCTCTGGGAGGAGTCGCTGCAGGGGCGGCTCTATTTACGTAAAGTGCTTTTACATCTGTCGATTGCCACCCTGTTTGTGTTTCTGACTGTGAAGATCCTGGAGGCACGCAAGTGGCTGTAGATTCCCATCCTGAGTCCAATCCCAGCGCCAGCGAGGAACGCGATCCGTTTTTGAGCTGGGTGGAGCGTTCGCAACGGCTACTGTCCACGCTGTTGCTGGTTGCGGGCGGCATTTTGTTGATCGTAGCCACGGTCTATCTGGTTCGGGAGATCAATACCGGTCCGGAACCGGAGTCGCTCACCGAGCTCACCACGACGAGCCGCTACGCCAACCTGGCGGGCTCACTTGGATTGCTCGGCTTGGTCCTGGTCGGCGGTGGGGTGCTGTTTCGCACCCGCGTCCGGATTGATGAGACCCCGCTCAGTGAAGCTCGGTTCAAGACGTTAATCATCGGCGGCTCGCTGGGCTTGGGGCTGCTCTTGATCAGTCTCTACTGGGGTTATCAGTTCCGCTCGATCCTGAGCAAGTGGATCCAGGAAGGCGACTCCAGCAATGCCTGGAAAATTCTCCTGGCGATCTTTGGTATGGTGCTAGGCATCGCCATCACCTTTGTCTCGGTGCAACTGGCACGAGCCCAGGAGCGGACCAACGCCACGCTGCGGCGACTGATCTATGGCTTCAACGCCATGGTCTCCGGGTTTCTGTTGATCCTGATCTTGGTGGTGCTCAACGTCCTCGCGTTCTTGGAATTACCCGGCTTTCTGGACACCACCAGCACCGGCTTTTTCTCGCTGTCCGATACCTCGCGTACGTTTCTGAAACGAATGAATCGGACCGTGCAGGTGTACATGATTCTGCCGGACCGTCAGTCGCAGCTGAATCTCTACACCAACACCCGCACCCTCCTGAGTAGCGTGCAAGAGATCAATCCAGCCCACTTGAAAGTGGCGTATCTTTCGCCGGCAGTTGAGGATGAACGCATCCGCGATTTACAAACAAAATATCCCCAGGCCAAACAGGATGGTGGCTTGGGCATCTTGCTGGTCCGTGCAGATACTGACCAGGCCGCCTTTATTCCCGCCAACGACCTGCTCACGCGCATCTCCTCTCCCGATCCTGAGCAAACAGGCGACAACTTTGCCTACACGGGCGAAGTGGCCTTGATGAAGAAACTCAGCTTTTTGGCCGAAGGGTTACGCAAGCCGGTGATCTACTTCTTAGGGGGCCATGACGAGATTCAGTGTACGGCCACGCCGCAAGGGCCGCCGGATCAAGCCGCGACCCGACTCTACACCTATCTCAATGAACGAAACGTCGAGGTCAAGCAACTACCATTTGCGGTGCTCGGCGGGCCGCCGAAGATTCCAGCGGATGCCGATGTCCTGGTGATTCCACGCCCCGTCCGGCCCCTGACCGAGGCGCATGTCAAGGCGATTGAAGGGTATATGTTTCCTGCAGAGGGTGAAGGAGGCAAGCTGTTTGTACTGGTCGATGCCTACAAGGCGATGCAGACCGGAGAAGCGATCGCCCAGACGGGACTCGAACCGCTGCTCGAACGGTTGGGAGTGGCCATTGACACTCGGCTCATTTATGGCATCAGCAGTCGTGGCGTCGTCAGGCCGATGGTGTCGGTGAAGATCACCGAGGAAGCAATTCGCCGGGACAACCCCATCGCATTGGCCTACCCGCCACTGCCATTTTTATTGCTTGATCTGCCGATCGCCACGCAAGAGATCAGTCCCCAACCAAGCAGTGCTGCCCAAGGACTTCAGCCGTATTCCCTGCTCGAAACCGGCATGCTCGCCACCATTCGTCTGCGCAACCGGCCAGAGGATATGGCGGAGATGGTCCGCCGACTCAATGAGAGCCCCCAGGCCCAACGCGACCTTGAGTTTACCACCGAACCGATCCCGATCGGCGTCTTGGTCCAGGAGAGTGTCCCAGGGGCCGAGGGTGAGCCTGCCACTGATGTTCCTCGAGCAGCTGTATTCGGAACGGCGAGTTTTATCACAGATGCCAATGTGCGGTCGGTCGGTGACAAAGCGACCTTGGGGCTGTTTACGGCGACCCTCGACTGGCTGCGTGATCGCCCCGAAAGTATTGGAATCCAACCACGTGAATATAACATTTATAGCATAAATTCAAATGATATAGATACCTTTCGTTTGCGTGGGCTTCCCTTTTTCGTGATGCTCTTTAGCATTATCGGGCTTGGCTTTGGGGTTTGGATTACGCGGCGGCGGTAACCTCTGTCCTTCTGCGCACCGGGACTGCACATGAACTTCCGAACGACCTACGCCCTGTTTGGCATTCTGATTCTGTTGATGATCGCCATTCTGTTCAGTTTGCTTCTTAACGGTGGCAGCGATTCCGCCGGCGATGTCCTAGCCGCTTTGAAAAACCAAAACCTTGGCCCCAAGGATATCACCAGCCTCACCATCAAGGTGCGGCCTGCGGAGGCCAGTGAGAAGACCCTGTTTTTACTCCGCGATCCCGATTCCAACCAATGGCGCATGACGGAACCAGTGAACGCTACCGTCAACGATCTCGTCGTCAACGACATCCTTGAGGAATTCTTTAAAGCCCCGTTCATTGAATCGGAGGATATCACCGAGAACCTCGATATCCACGGCTTAGGTAAACCCAGCGTTGAGTTGATCTTCAAATCCAGTGTGGATGCCGAGGAAACGGTCAACCTCGGGGAGGTCACTGCTGGTGGCAGGGATGCCTTGGTCTTTGTCACCACCCGCGATGCTCCCAGTATCCCACGTGCACTTCGCCGCGGCGACATCCGTAGCCTGTTCAAACCCAGCCTTGCCGAATCGGCCAGTGGCCCTGCCGCTCCGCTGCTTCGCGATGTGTCGGATTTCCGCTCTCTGCAGTTGTTCGCCGGACTCACCCAGCCTCTCGAACAGGTCAAGCAACTGACCCTTACCCAAGGCAAGGATACCCTGGCTCTTTCTCGGTCGAACAGCCTTTGGACGATTACCCAGCCGGATTATGGCCGTGCGGAGCTCGATGGGCCTCCGGGCCCCGGGATTACCGGGGTGCGCGCTTTACTCAACCTGGTGACCAGTCTGCGCGTGCCCAATGCCAGCGATTTTATCGAGTCGCCTGGCGACCTGGCCCAGTATGATCTCGATGCCGATAACCCCAAACGGCTCACGGTGGAGCTGACTTCGACCTCACCCCCAGGCAGTGAGCAAGAGGGGACTCGCAAGCAGACCTTGTCGATTGGCAAGCAAGTCCCTGACAGTAATCCGGCCAAGGTCTACGTCAAATTAGCCAATGAGGCCGTGGTGGCTCAGGTCCCGGCGGGAAGGCTACAAGAACTCCGACAGCTCGTCGCCAACCCCAAGCCGCTGCGCGATCGCACCTTGCTGCGCTTAGCCCAAGATCGCATCGATGCCGTGGCCATCCAGGCGGCCGGTTCGGACTTCACACTCTACCGCACCGGCCCCAACAACACCTGGCAACTCTTCCCCAAGCCTGATGCACCGCAACCTGCTCGAGCCCAGGCGGTTAGCGAACTGCTCAGTCAATTGACTGCCAGTCGGAAGATTACCGATTTCCCTGCTCCGGGGTTGTCGGATGAGGAAATGGGCTTTGTCACCCCCGCTGCTCGGATCAAGCTCTGGACCGATGCCGTCAGCCAAAGCGACGATGAGCAAGCGAGCGAACCCAAACTTCCCGATTCGCCGGCAGCGGAGCTGATCTTTGGCAAGCGTGAAGCGGATGTCGTCTATGTCCGCCGCATCGAGGGGGACACGACCACCAACGTGTTGGTCCCCCAATCACTGTTGCCGATTGTCACCCGTGACCGGCTGGACTACATCGAACCGAATTTACCCAGCTTCCTGCCTGCCGAGGCGGCCAAGCTCGCCTTCCAACGCGGCCAGACCCCCTATGTGATCACCCGCGCAGGGATGGAGGCGCAGTCACCACGCGCTGCGAAGTGGAGCTTTGCCGAGCCGACTAACCTCAAGGATCGGGCGGCCGACCCGGTCCAGATCGATGCCATCCTCAGCAATCTCGCCAAGCTCCAGCCAAAAGAGCTGGTCGATGATCATGCCTCGGACACCACCCTGGCTCGGCTTGGTCTGGCCGTCGAGGAAGCCAAGCTCAAAGTGACGGTAACCCTGCTCAACGGCCAGGAACGGGTCTATTTGTTTGGCAAAGACGCCAGTGACCCGCAAAGCGTCTACGCTAAGCTCGCCGACAATGCGCTGGTCTTTACCGTCAGCGAGGGGGTCATCACCCCGCTGGTCAGCGGCAATCTGCAGGATATGATCGTCTATCGCGTCCCCACCGATTCGATCACGGCCATCACGCTCACCGGCTGGCAAGGTGTAGTCGGCAATGTCGTTCACCGCTCGGTGATCAAAAAAGACGATGCTTGGAGCTGGGAGACCGATCCGGGCTATCCCTTAGATCCGAAAGCGATCGACACCTTTCTAGCCAACTTGAGTGCGCCACGGGCCGAGGAGTTTGTGGCGAGCGGCGTTGCACCGGAGGAAGCGGCTAGTAAGTACGGTCTCGACCCCGCCAAGGGTGGGCTACGCATCGAATTCCGCCGCGGCGACGGCGAGGAGGAGCCGTTGACCCTGACCCTCGGCTCGAAGGCTTCTGGTGGCAAGACCCTCTATGCCCAGACCAATCAGTTGCCCGGCGAGGTGTTCACGCTGCTTGCCGACCGATATCAATCACTGAAGCAGTCCGCGGCGGTGTTTCTACAGAAGCCACAAGAGTAAACAATCGCCCAGCGAAAGCGAGCGCGTATGCCTGAACATCCCCAGCCTGCAGGCACTGCCGTGCTGGATGCCTCGGCGTCAGGGGACGCATTTCCTTTGTTAGAAGTGCGCGATTTGCAGATGCGCTATGGCGGAATGCAGGCCCTGGCGGGTGTCAGCTTCTCGGTGGCAACCGGGGAGATCTTTGGCCTGCTCGGACCCAACGGGGCCGGCAAGACCACGCTGCTTGGCATCCTGTCCGGGCTATTGCACCCCACCGCCGGGTCGGTGCAGCTGTTTGGCCAACCGTTTATCAATGGCGATCCCCAGCTACGTTCCCAGATTGGCCTGGTCACCCAGGATCTGGCCCTGTACGGCGAGTTAACTGCCGAGGAAAATCTCCACTTCTTCGGCCGCCTCTACGGCCTGAGCCGTCCGGATCTCGCCGAGCGCTCCATGCAGATCCTGGAGGCCGTGGGCTTGCACGACCGGGCCCGACAGCGGGCGAACCGCTTCTCCGGTGGGATGAAGCGGCGATTGAACTTGGCCATTGCCATTATTCACGCGCCACGCTTGCTGTTCCTCGATGAGCCAACCACCGGCGTCGATCCGCAGTCGCGCAACCGCATCTTCGAACTGGTCCGGCAGCTAAACGCCGAGGGTATGACCATCATTTATACCAGTCACTACATGGAAGAGGTGCAAACCCTTTGCCCGCGCATCGGCATCCTGGACCAGGGCCGGCTCATCGCCTGCGATACCCTACCGGCGCTACTGCGTATTCTCAAATCGCAGATTACCCTCCAGCTGAGCCATTTGCCGGAGGAACTCAGCATGCGGCTGGCACGACTGGGAGAGCTCGAACAACTGGACACCACGCCGCCGACCCTGGTGCTCACCTGTGAGGACTTGCCCCGGACGCTGATGAAGGTGGTGAGCGTGCTCAATGAGTACGGCCAAGAGCCATTCATGCTCCAGACCGATGAGCCGAACCTGGAGCGGGTGTTTCTTCACCTCACTGGGCGTGCCCTCCGCGATTGATTCCGTCTCCCCCGGCTGTCCAAAGTCTCGAGAGGCGATTAGACTGTCCGCGTCGCCCTTCGCGGCGTACCAAAGCGCCCACCTGACCAACAACCTTTTTTGGAGCACAACATGGCGGACTGGAAGAAACTGGCAAAGGCAGCTCTGTTGGCCGATGGTCGCATCGATACCAAGGAAGTCGAGATCATCCGCCAGGCGTTGTTCGCCGACGCTAAGATTGACAAGTCCGAGCTGGAGTTCTTGAACGACCTCCGCAAGTCGGCTACCTCGACGGTCAAGGTGTTCACCGATCTGTTCATGGACTCGGTCAAGAGTCACATGCTCGCTGACGGCGAGATCAGCGACACCGAGGCCAAATGGTTACGCAGCGCCATCTTCGCCGACAACCAGGTCGACGCCGATGAGGTACAGCTGCTCAAGGACCTGAAGGCCGCGGCCAAGAAGAGCAGCCCGGGATTCGATGCGCTCTACAGTGAGTGCGTCAAGGAGTGAGTCGGACCACTTGCTCCGAAGCCCTGGTTTTGGCACGCTTCGTCGCTCTTGTGGTTCTCTGTCTGCATCCGAGCCCAGAGCTCGGATGCAGAGGGCTGATCGGCCACCCCATCCGTAACTTCCACCGAACGGCTCGCTACCCATGGACTACCCCTGCCAACGCCGCGAACAACTCCAGCGTTTTCTGCATCAAGCCGAACTCGATGCGTTTTTCGTGTCGCAGCCGTTGCATGTGACCTATCTGACCGGCTTTACCGGCGATTCCAGCTTTCTCATCCTGACCCGGGAGCGGACCATTCTGGTCAGCGACCACCGCTTCGGCATCCAGATCGAACAGGAGTGCCCGGAGCTCGAAACCAACATCCGGGGTCATGACCGGACCACCTGGCAAGCCGCGGCCGATACCCTGGGGAAATTGGGGGTGGCGAAGGTTGCCGTGGAGGCCCGTCATCTCACTCTCGCGGACTTTGAGCGACTGCAAGCGTTGTTGCCAGCGCTCGAGTGGCAACCGTGTCCTGATGTGATCGAACGGCTGCGCGCCATTAAAGATCCCAGCGAGTTAGCGGCGATCCGCCAGGCGATTTCCATTGCCGAACGTGCGTTTCAGATGGTCTGGCCCGGGCTCCGCGAGCAGGACACCGAGAAGGAGGTCGCCGACCGGCTGGAGATGAGCATTCGTCACCTGGGCGGCCAGGAGAGCGCCTTTCCGTTGATCGTCGCCGTCGGCGATCACTCGGCCATGGCCCACGCCCGGCCGGGCCTGCGCCGTCTGGACGCTGCGCCGTGGCTGCTGGTCGACTGGGGGGCCAAGGCGCTGCGCTACTGCTCGGATCTCACCCGGGCCTTGCCGTCGCCGGGCTGGAAGAATTTATCGTCGGAGGCCCGCCAGGCGCTTGAAAGCTCGTGGCGAAACCGCTATATCACCGTCCTACAGGCTCAAATAGCTGCGGCCGCGGCGGTGCGACCAGGGGTGGATGTCCGAGAAGTGGATCGAGCTGCCCGTGCAGTCATTGAAGCCCAGGGACATGGCGAACGCTTTACCCACGCCCTCGGGCATGGCTTTGGCGCCCAGATCCACGAAGCGCCATCGGTCCGCACCAACTCCAGCGACCTCCTGCACGCGGGTATGGTGATTACGCTGGAACCAGGAATCTATTTTCCTGGCGAAGGTGGTGTGCGAATTGAGGACGATTACCTGGTCACTGCGGACGGGTGCGAACGTTTGACGAACCTGCCGCAGGATTGGGACGCTTGGTTTGGCGAGGCATGAGCCCCGGATGATATGACCGGGGCCCGGGATAAGGGGACGACGGTGGCCGATGTGGAAGGATCGAAGAGCAGTCCTCGACCGTTCGATGTCCAGACAATTCGCTTCCTGGTCCGGCTCATGAGCCACCACAACCTCAATGAGATCGACCTGAGCGAGGGCGAGCAACGGATCCGTCTTCGCCGCGGCTTGCCTGGGCGGGTGGGAATCCTGCCGGCTGCTGCGGAAGCGCTGGCTCCGACTCCAAGCCCTGCTCCACCCCCCGAGGCCACCGAGTCCGCTCCTGCTCCCACCCGCCCCTTGCTCGAGATTAAAAGTCCTTTGGTCGGCACGTTCTACGCTCGCCCCAAGCCAGAAGCTGACCCATATGTTCAGGTCGGTTCTCGGGTCAACTCCGACACCGTGGTTTGCTTGATCGAGGCGATGAAAATCTACAACGACATTAAGGCCGAGTGCTCTGGGGTCATTGTCGAGATCCTCGTCGACAATGCCGAGCCGGTGGAGTACGGCACGGTGTTATTCCGGGTGGATCCGGGAGCGTAACGGAATATGTTTCGACGGATTCTGATCGCCAATCGGGGCGAGATCGCTTTGCGCGTGATTCGGGCCTGCCATGACTTAGGCATCGAAGCGGTCGCCGTGTACAGCGAGGCCGACCGCGGCGCTGCCTACCTGGCCCATGCCGATGAGTCGATCTGCATCGGCCCTGCCGTCTCCAGCGAAAGCTATCTGAAAATCCCACGCATCATCAGTGCCGCTGAGATTGCCGATGTCGAAGCCATCCATCCGGGCTATGGCTTTCTCTCGGAAAATGCCCACTTCGCCGAGGTCTGCCGCGGTTGCGGCATCGAATTTATCGGCCCCCCCGAGGAGGCCATGCGACGCCTGGGCAACAAGAACGAGGCTCGCAAGCTGGCGGTACAGGCTCACGTCCCGGTTGTCCCTGGCAGCCAGGGCTTGATCCGCAACCCTGAGGAGGCCCAGGCCTTCGCCGACCAGGTCGGCTACCCGGTCCTAATCAAGGCCGCGGCCGGCGGCGGCGGTCGCGGCATGCGCGTCGCCCGCGATCCGGAGACCCTCAAGGCCGGCCTGCAGTCCGCCCAGCAGGAGGCCGAGGCCGCCTTCAAGGACGGCAGTGTCTACCTCGAGAAGTACCTGGACCTGCCCCGCCACATCGAGGTGCAGGTCATCGCCGACCGCCACGGCCACGCTGCCCATCTGTACGAACGGGAGTGCTCGCTGCAGCGCCGCCACCAAAAGCTGGTCGAAGAGTCGCCCGCACCTAACCTGCCCCCTGAGGTTCGTGAGGCAATCTGTGCGGCGGCCTTACGCCTGATCCGTACCGCCGAATACTTCAACGCCGGTACCTGTGAATTTCTGGTCGATCAAGAAAATAATTTCTATTTTATTGAAGTGAATGCCCGCATTCAGGTTGAGCACCCGGTCTCCGAACTGATCACCGGCATCGATCTAGTCCGGGAACAGATTCGCGTTGCCGCCGGCGAACCGTTGTCGTTTCGCCAGGAGGATATTGTCCAGCGTGGCGCGGCCATCGAATGCCGCATCAACGCCGAGGACCCGCAGCACGACTTCCGCCCGTCGCCGGGTGTGCTGACCCGCTGGGAGCCGCCGGGCGGCCCGGGGGTCCGCCTGGACAGCCACGCCTGCACCGACTATCGGGTCCCCCCCAACTATGATTCCCTGATCGCCAAGCTGCTGGTGCATCAACCGACCCGTGCCGAGGCGATGGCGGTTCTACGCCGCGCCTTGCGTGAGTTCATCGTTGAAGGCGTGCACACGACCATCCCCTTGCATCTCGCCTTGCTCGACGACCCCGCAGTGATTGCCGGTACGGTCGATACCACCTATCTGGAGCGAGTCTTCTTGCCCGGCCAGGCTCTGACCCCGGTGGCAACTTAGAACGGCCACACCAGCGGCAACAGCGACAAGGCGACGCACGCCACTACCAGATTCAGTCCGCTGCCGAAGCGGACATAGTCCCGGTACTCATACCCGCCCGGTCCCTGCACCATTAGGTTTGTCTGATAGCCCACCGGCGAAGCGAAGCCGCACGATGCGGCAATCATCACACCAAAGATGAACGGCATCGGGCTCACCTCAAGATGCTGCGCCGTCATCAACGCCACCGGCAGCGACAGTACTGCCGCTGCAGCATGTGAGGTGAACTCGGCGAACAACATGGTCAGGAAATAGACCGCTACCAGCGCCAGCCACGGATGACCCAAACAAGGACCGATCACCCAGTCGGCTAGCCCGGCGGCTGCGCCACTATGCTCCAGCGCTCGGGCCACGCCGAACGAACCGCCCAGGGTTACCAACAGCGACCAGTCGACCGAACGCCGCGCCTCCTGACCGGTACAGCAGCGGGTCAGCAGCATAAACCCGGCGGCCACCAGCGCGGCGTTGAGCAAGCTAGTCAGGCCTCCGGCCGCACACAGCACCATGCACAGCAGGATGCCCAACGCCACTCGGGCTCGGTCATGCCGCGGTGGGGTATAGCCCTCGATCGGGCTGACCAGGAAGAAATCGCGGGAATCGCGGTATCGCTCCAGAAACCGCGGGTGAGCCTCGACCAACAGTGCGTCGCCGGGCTGCAGGGTGATGTCGCCGATCTTCTCACGGACCCGCTCGCCGTTGCGCGCCAAGGCCACGATCACCGCGTTGTACCAAGTGCGAAACCTCCCCTCTCGCACCGACTTGCCGACCAGCGGGCAGGTGTCGGAGACTACCGCCTCGATCAAGCAACGCGTCGTCGGCGGGGCGTCCAGCTTGAAACGCTGCTCATCGGCCGGCTCTAAGCCGCGGTGCTTTTGCAGCTCTACCACCGATTCCACCACCCCGGTGAACACCAGCCGGTCCCCGGTCAAAAGTCGTTCTTCGGGGGCCACCGCCGGTAGGACGTAACCCTCCCGCTCGATCTCCATCAGAAACAGCCCCGGCAGCTGCCGCAGACCGGCCTGCTCGATGGTCTTGCCAACGACTGGACTGCCATTCGGCACGGTCACTTCGGCCGTGTACTCCCGGGGATCACTGCGTAGGCCCAGCGGTGCGATCCGCTCAGGTAACAACCGTTGGCTGGCCAGCAAAATGTAGCCAAAGCCGACCAGGGCACACGGTAGGCCCACATAAGCCGGGTCGAGGAGGTGAATTGTGGGCAGATTGCCACGGGCATTGACCAGCCCGGCCAGGATCAAATTGGTACTGGTGCCGATTAGTGTACACAGCCCCCCAAGGATGGCGGCATAGCTGAGCGGCATCATCAGTTTGGATACCGGGATGCTCAGTCGACGTGCCCAATCGCGGACTGCTGGGACTAACACCGCCACCAGCGGGGTATTGTTCATCACCGAGCTGGCCGTGGCGACCGGGAGCATCAGACGTAGCTGGGCTCCCGCCACCGAGCGGGGCCGTCCCAGTAACGAACCGCTGATCAGGTCAATGGCCCCGGTTTGACGCAAGCCCGCGGCAATCACAAACAACACAGCAATCACCGCCAGGCCTTCATTGGCAAACCCCGCGAGGGCCTGCTCCGGTGTCAGAATCCCAGCCACCAACAACATGGTCAGGGCCGCACACACCAGCATGTCGGCCTGGATCGGGGTGAACACCAACGTGGCCACGAGGCTGATTATCACACCAAGGGTGTACCAGGCTTCCCAGCTCATCAGGACACTCCAGAGCGCAAATCGAGGGACGTCCAGGCATTTGATTCTTTCGACGCCTGCAAGGCTCGTGGCGCTACAAGAATCACCCTCGATTGGCAGGGTTGCCTGGTTCACTTAAGCTTGTGGCGACTCAACCCAGGTCTGGCGCAACCAGGTGACCGAGGCATCAATCAACTCCTGAAGTGTTTTTAAATCGACATCCGAGAGTCGCTTGATGTACAGACAGCCCTTGCCGTTCTTGTGCTTGCCCAGGCGTGCCAACAAATCGGCATGACGCTCTAAGCCTGGGGCCAGATACAGGGTCAGGTTGGCCTTCCGCGGGGCAAACCCGGTCAGGAAATACTCACCGCCGTGGCCACTGGCGTACCGGTAACGATAGCGGCCAAAGCCCACCATTTGGGTGCCCCACATAGTAGCTGGTTCACCCGTCACCGTACGCATGAGTTCAATGAGACGTTCGGCATCGGCTCGCTGCTGGGCATCGGGAATGCTTTGGAGGAAGTCGGTGACACTCGCCTCGTTTGGCTTGGTCTTCAATTCGCTCATCGCAGCGGCTCCAGACAATGGGGGTGCCTCAGGCGACCCGAGCGGGTTAGGGCAGCATAATGGTAATGTTTGCGGACTTGTGTAGCTTGGTCATTAGCTCTTGGCGGATTTCTTCAAGCATGCAATCGCGGACATCTTCTTTGGCCAGGACAAAGCTCGACGGCACTGGACTGGTCCGCTCAGTCACCTGAAGGAGATGCAGGCCAAATTCGGTCTCGACCACCTCACTGATTTCCCCGACCTGAAGGGGGAAGGCGGCGGCGGCAATCGCCTCATCGACCATCCATTTACGCGTGAAAAAGCCCAGATCGCCTCCCTTGGCGGCCGATGGGCAATGCGAATGCTGCTTGGCCGCGGCGGCAAACGCCAACTTCTCGGTCAGAATCTCCCCACGCAGCTTCTCCAGTTTCTCACGCGCGGCTTGCCGCTGCTGTGGCGAGGCATGCGGCGAAATGCGCAAAACGATATGGCTGGCCCGTACGGTGACCTTATCAAAGTAGTCCTTGTGCGCTTGGTAATAAGACTTTAAAGTTTGTTCGGTCATTTGTGATTCGGCATAGCCGACCAGCTGCAACATGGTACGGATATTGTCGCGGACCTCTGCCTCGGTCTGGTGGGTGTCGCGATAGAATTCGGCCAGGGTCTTGCCTTGGGCTTGTTGTGCTTTGGCCAAGGCCTTGAAATGCTGTGCGATGGTTGTGGCATCTGGCTCCGGAGCATTTTGGGCCAGGAATTGCCGCAACAAGCGATCGTCAATCAAATTTCTGGCGACTTCCAGTCGGAGTTGCCGCATCTGACTGGGTGTCAGCGGGGTCAGTGACTGGGGGCGGTGTTTGATAATGGCATCAATTTCTGCCAGAGTGATGGTGTCGCCATTGACCTTGGCCGCGATGGTGGGTTCCTCGGCGCTGGCCACGGCAAGTCGAGCCAGCATGACCAGGCACACGGCCAGCCATCCCGTTCCCCATTGCCTCGATGCCTGCATGCGCTTCCCTCCGCATCTTTGCCTTGTGTCTCGATTGATGGCGTCAATACCCAGGGAGTGACGGGTTGACGAGAGGAATTTCCTCATCGGCTTCCCGATGAGGGTTTTCCCTAATTTCGCCCTCCCCGTATACTCAAACGAGAAGCGAGCAGGTTGCTCACCATCGAGCTTGAGGATTTGCGATGACAAGCAGCGTTTGGCCTCCGTGCGCTCTGGTCTTGCTGGGACTCACCCTTGCCGGCAATGGTCTCGAGGCGAACACCGAGAAGCCACCAACCGACGAGACCATCCAGCAACTCGCCGAAGCTTTTGCCCAGGAGCGTGCCGCCGCGATCGACCGCGGCTTTGCCCCGCACATGCTCAAAACCGCCGATGAGCTGGCCCAGCGCGCCGCTAACTATCAACAGCAAGGTGATCCGCGCACCGCAGCGCGGCTTTATCGCAATGCCCGCTGGCGAATTCCTGCACGCCCGATCTCCCTACCCGAACATGTCCGCATGGTTCTCGGCGAAGCCCGGATGATCATGGGAGGTCCCGTTGCTGCGTTGACGTATAGTCCCGATGGGACCCGGCTTGCCTCGGGCGGCAAACAGGGCGTCATCCAAGTCTGGGACCTAGCCACCGGACGCGAGCTCCTCGCTTATCGCGGCCACCGCCAAGCCGTCCGCACGGTTGCCTATTCTCCGGACGGCCAATTGCTAGCCTCCGCCTCGGGGGATACCGTGCATCTCTGTGATGCCAAGACGGGCAAACTACTACGTAAGATCGGACTGCACGGCAGCAACATCAACAAAATTGCCTTTCGACCCGATGGCCAGGCGCTGGCGACTGCAGGCGATGATCGCGCCACCAAAGTTTGGGATCTGCAAGGCAAGCAACTGGCGATCCTTGGACCGCAGATTAACCGGGTCGAGGATTTGGCCTGGCGGTTTGACAGCCAGGTGCTGGCGACGGTGAACTTTAGTGGTGAACTGATTGCCTGGGATATGCGCGACAACTTCGCTGGGCAACAGTTGCTACGCACCAATGTCGATGCCAGTGGCTTATTGCAAGTGGCTTACGCGCCGGATGGCCAGGCCCTATTTACGGCCGGGGCTCGCTTCGCGCATATGTACGGTGCCCCCCCAGTCCCTGCCGAGCGCCAAGGGGAAGAAACTCGTGGCGATGACAACGGCCGCCTGCTGCGAACTTTCAAAGGGCACAATGAGTTGGTCGTCGCTCTGGCGTTGAGCCCCGATGGCAAGTATCTGGCCTCGGGAAGCCGCGATCGCAGTGTCCGCGTCTGGGAGGTGAACACAGGCAAGCTATTACGTACTTTTCAGGGCCATACCGACGGGATTACCTGCTTAACCTTCTCCCCGGACGGGGAATATCTGGTGTCTGGAAGTGAAGATCAAAATATTCGCCTCTGGGAGCTCAATCCCGTCGATACCCATCGTTCCTGCGAGGAAGCCACCGATCACGTCTGGACGGTGGCCTATGCTCCGGACGGGAAGCGCTTTGCCGCTGGTGGAGCGGATCGGTCGATAAGGATTTACGACACCGCGACCACCAAGTTGCTGCATACCTTGACCGGCCATACCCAGGCGGTTACCGCCCTGGTCTTTGGGCCCAAAGGCAAAGTCCTCGCCTCCAGCGGCGGCGATGGGCTGGTCAAACTTTGGGACAGTGAAACCGGAACCCACCTGCGTGATTTGGCCGAGCACCGCATGCCCGTGCTGGCCCTGGCGATCGATCGTACTGGCAAGCAGTTGCTCAGTGGCGGCGCGGATCGCGTGGTCGTCCTTTGGGATCTTGAGACTGGCAAGGCCAAAAAAATCTGGAAAAACCAGCGAGCCATCGTTAGCGCGGTGGCACTGACTCCCGAAGGGAAACGCCTGCTGGTGGGAACCGCCGATGGTACCCTTCGCATCCTGGATGCGGCGAACGACCAGGAACCGCAGGAAATCCCAGCCCACCAGTCGGGGGTCGCCAGCATTACCCTCAGCCAGGATGGTCAGCTGTTGGCCACCGGTGGTGGTGACCAACGGATCCGACTCTGGAATCTGTCCGCCCAGGACGTGTCACAACCCTTTGCTGAGTTGACCGGTCATATTGCTCCGGTCAGTTCGGTCGCGTTTAGCTCGGATAGCCGCTTCCTGGTGTCCGGTGGGGGTGATCGTACCGTCAAGGTCTGGCGGGTCGCCGACCGCCGCGAACTGCGTACCTTCCGCGGTCACACCGATTGGGTGAGTGCCGTCGCCTTCGGGCCTGCCAATCGCTCGCTCCTTTCCGGAAGTGTCGATCAGACCGTCAAACGCTGGGAGCTGGGCAGCGAGGAAACTACCCAAGTCGTCGGACATACCCGGCAAGTCAATGTGATCGCCCTGAGTCGCGATGGCAAGCGCCTGGCGACTGGTTCGAACGACCAAACGGTCAAGCTCTGGGATCTCGAGACAGGCAAGGAACTCTGTACCCTTCGTGGACATACCAGCAACATCACCGCCTTGGCCTTCAATGCCGATGGCAGCGAGCTCATTTCCGCCGGGGTGAATTCCGCCATTCGCCGCTGGGACCTGACGACCGGCAAGGAGAAGCAAACCATCGATGCCGAGCAGGTGCCGCTGCTGTTGTATACCCGGGCGGGGAATGAGTTTGTCGCCTGGCAAACTACCGATCGGACCATCACACGCGCCACCTCGATCGTGCAGGTCTATTCGGCCGATGGCAAGCCGGTCCGTTCGATCAGCGAAAATACCTTTGAAGTCCGCTGTCTGGCGCTATCTGAGGATGGCGAGCTTGCTGCCATGGGATCCAACGATGGCACGGTTCGTATCTGGGTGGTGTCCCAAGGTGAACCTCTGCCAGGCCTGGGCGAACTACCCGCTCACCAAAAGCGTCTTGGCGATCTGGCCTTCACCCCCGACAAATCCAAGTTGTTAACCGTTGATGAGGATGGCCAGGTCAAGATCTGGGACCTGGAAAACCGAGAAGCCCTGCACACCATCAAGGCCTATCAGGAGAATTTCTACACTTTGGCCGTGAGCCCCGATGGGAAGCGGTTGGTTACCGTCGATGGCCGCTCGATTCCCGGCTTGATAGAAGTTGGCACGGAGGGGACCGTCAAGCTCTTCGACATCGAGACCGGCAAACAGCTACGCACTTGGAAGTTGCCCACCCCCGTGCGGCACCTGCAGTTCACCCCCGACAGTCGCCAGGTCGTCACCGCCAATGCCGATTCCACGGTGTATCTATTGGACCTGCCGGAATAATGGTGCTCGGATTGTGAACCATGCGACGGCAAATGCGGGGGGCGATGGCCTCCGCATTTGCCGTCGCTTGCACGTACGGTTTATCACGCGGCTCACATCTCTATACGGGATGTCACCGTTCTCTTGTGCACCTCATTGTCCTACTTACTCGGCTTCACCCGCGAAAAGGACTCCTTTTCATCGGCGACGTTCCGGTTGCGTTTGCTCGACGCCGGTCCCATGAGCGGTTCGCAAACAGCTCTTCGTCCAATTGATTGTCTCGATTGTGCGAACGACCCGCTGGTCGGACTTGGGTTGACCAAACCTCCGGCGGATAGCACGCCCTGAGTCCGCGACGGGCGTGACGAAGGGACACACCCCGCGTACACCTGCAAATCTCTCCAATCGCTGAAAAGGGTTGGTCGACTCGCGCTGGGCCTTACGCTTACTTCAAGGGCGTCACCGTCGACTGCTTGCTTCGCCAACGCGGCCAGCGCGGCGGCGCAGCAATAAACGTCAACAACACCAGGCCGCCAACAATGCCATAAAGCCAGGTAAAGAATTCTGGCGGCTGACCTTCGATAAACAGCAGATCATGCATCATGCGACCTAAAAACGTCTCCCCCGTCGTTGCTTGTCCGGCCAGCTCACGCAGCTGCTCCTCCCAAACGGTGAGCGGGCAGCGGTACTCATAGATTTCTTCAAGGACTACAATCCCAATGGCGAGGAGATGGGTCACGCGAAACCAGGGGTTGCGGATCCAACGCCAGCCAAGCAACAAACCGGCCCAAATCAGTAACTGACCGATCACCACATACGCACAATAGCCCAAGTGAATTCCGACGGTAAAGTCGGCCAAATACCCGTAGATTTCGCGTGGCATACCCTCAACTCCCGATGCTGCCTCCTGGTGGTCCTCTGTGAACTAGATCCCTGAATGCAGGTTTTATTCCCATGGCCCTTACGCGGATCATGGGCGCGTTTGGGTCATGAAGCTATAATGAAGAGATTGCGACCCGCACGGCTCCGACATCCAACTTGAGGGAGATGTACATGGCCTCGGTGATGGAGTCCCCACGCTCGACCGGCAGCAGCAAGCACGAACAGATTGTGGAGCAGCAGCTCACGCAGGCCCGGCAACGTATCCGTTTCCTGGACCTGACGCTCGCTGGCCTTGGCTTGCTCGGGGGCGTGCTGGTCTATGGCCTGATCATGATGCTGATCGACCGCACCCTGGTCCTGTCCAACCTGGCCCGGCAAATCACTCTGGTGGGCTTTCTGGCACTCGCGGGCGTCTATCTGTATTATTTCCTGCTGCGGCCGCTACGCAAACCGATCAATCCGTATTACGCCGCGCGTCAGGTCGAGCGGACTCTGCCTGAGGCGAAAAACTCAATCGTCAACTGGTTAGATTTACGCGATCAGCAGCTTCCCTCTGGCGTCCACCAAGCGCTCGGCACCCGAGCGGCTCGTGACATTCGCCAAGCCAATCTGCAAGAGGCGATCCGCAGCCGACAACTGCTCTGGCTCGGTGGTGGGGTCGCCGGGCTCCTGGTGCTGATGCTCGGGTTCCTGTTGGTGCTCAAACCAAATCAATTCCTGTCGCTTTTAGATCGGGCGTTCGTTCCCTTCACCAAAACGCCCATCGCTACCCAGACCCAGTTGACGCTGATCCAGCCGGAGAACGGCAACACCACCGTGATCATGGGCGAATTCTTGAATGTTCGGGTCTACGTCACTGGTCGGATCCCGGACGCCAACGACAGCGATGCGGTGCGATTGCTCTATCGCTACACCCAGGACAACCCGGTCTATCAGAGCGAATTGCTCACCCCAGGCGAGCTGGGTCGCGAATGGCTGCTGCGTCTGTCACCCCGTGTGCTGCAGGATGGCCTTTGGTACAAAGTTGCAGCCGGCGATACGGAAACCCCGGAGTATCGTGTCAACGTAGAGTCGATTCCGTTGTTTGAGGGCTTCGAAGTAACCTACGACTATCCCGATTACCTCCGCTGGGAGACGCAGTCCACGAATCGGTCCGGCTGCCAGGATCCCATCCAGGCCATCCGCGGCACGGAGGTAACCCTAACCGCTTACACCAATCGCAATGTCTCCAGTGGCCAGTTGCTCATTGAGGGCACCCCAGAACCCATCCACGGCACCCTGGTGCCCGATCAGCCCCGCTCGGTTCATTTTCAATTTCCGCTGATGGCCAACGGCCGCTACCGCATCTACTTTACCGCAGATACCGGTGAGAAGAACCGTGATCCCAAGCCATATGCTCTCCGTGTCTTCACCGATCAGGCCCCCCGCCTACAGTGGGTCAAGCCGCAAGAAGAGGAGATCGAGCTACCCGCCAACGACTTCCTCAAATTGGAGGCGCTGGTCGCGGACGATTTCGGCATCGACCATGTCGATCTGAACTTGCGTGTAGTGGAACCCAACCAAATCACTCTCGCCAGTAAACCGTACCGGGATGGGATGTCCTTCCGCAGGGAAAGCGATCATTCGTTTCCCACGCGTCTTGACTACGAGGACTTTGTCAAACTCGATCAGCTGCACACCCCCGCAGGCGAACGCGTCCAGCTCCCGGTCGGGGCGGTGGTCGAATATTACCTACAGGCCGCCGACAACTGTAC
This sequence comes from uncultured Alcaligenaceae bacterium, assembly GCA_964410665.1. Taxonomy (GTDB): domain Bacteria; phylum Planctomycetota; class Planctomycetia; order Gemmatales; family Gemmataceae; genus CAYPIE01. The sequence continues at coordinate 3,047 of CAYPIE010000082.1, read as the reverse complement.
GGTTCCCGAAGCCAATCTCGGCAAGTCATCGGTCCGCCGGGTGCGTATTTTGCCACCCAAGCAGGATGAGCAACAACTGCAGCAAGAAAACCAGCGGCTTCAGCAACAACAACAAGAACATCAGCAACGCCAGGACCAGAAAAACGCCGCCGAGCAGCGTGATCCAAACCAGCCCGACCAGGGTGACGCAGGGGAGCCACAAAACGACCAGCAGGGCGAGGGCGATCCTCAATCGGACGATCCTGCGAATCAGAATCCGGGCAACCCGCAGCAAGGGGATCCGTCCGCTGAGGGGCAAGAGGGGCAGTCCCAACCCCAAGACTCGGCATCCGGTCAGAAGGAGCCGAACCAGAGTCGCGGAGAAGGGACTCCCACGAATGATCAACCGATGGGGAATTCTCCCGAAGAAGGGGATCCCGAGATGAGCAACCCCGGCAACCCAGATACTCCGCAGAACCGACAACCCCAGGGCCAGCAACCCGAAGGTCGCCAACCCGAGGGCGGCCAGCCTCCAGGGAACCCACCAGAGGGTCAACAACCCGAGAGTGGACAACCCCAGGGGAATCCATCAAATAATCAGCAACCTCAGGGGGGCCAGCCTCAGGGGAATCCATCAGAAGGTCAGCAACCCGAGGGTAGCCAACCGAAGGGAGATACACCACCCCGGCAACAACCCATGGGTGGCCAGTCCCAGCCGAGGAACGCTCAGCAGCGCCAGCCAATGGGGAAGCAGCCCCAAGGTGCAGATACTGAGCAGCGAACCCCGCAAACCAACCCATCGTCAGCCGGCCAACCCCAGGGGAACCAGACTTCCGGTGGTACGCCCCAGGAGAATTCGCAGGATTCTTCGGCACAAGACCAACAGGTCCTGGATCAGGCCAACCAATTTCAGCGGCAACTCGATCGGCTGAACGGGCTTGACAAGCCAGATTCCCCCAAGCAGCAGCCAGATCGGTCGAACCAAGAGCAGTCAAGCCAACCCAACCGTGGCACCGAGGACACTGCCGCTTCGAAGCAGCAGCCCAAACCCGGCGCAGACCAACGTCCGCCCGAGGGGAATCCGCCCAACCCAGGCCAGACTTCGCAGTCGCCGATGAACGGCAACTCGAACCAGCCCATGGGGCAAAGCGAACCCAGGCAGCAAGAAAAGCCGCAGACGGATCCAGCTTCACAACAGGGGACGCCGCAATCCGACCCGTCTGCCCGAACACAGCCGGACGCCGGTCAATCTGGAGGTGGCGATACTTCAAATCAGGACATGCAAAATCTCATCGATGATTTGAAGTCTGACAATCCGCAGCAGCGGCAAAAGGCCATTGACCAGTTGGAAAAGGGAGCGAAGTCGCCCCAGACCGAGCAGCTGATGAACGACCTGCAGTCCAAGGATGCGCAGAAGCGTCAGGCCGCTCAGGAGCAGCTGGAACAGATGCAGAAGCAGGCTGAGAAGAACCCGGCCTACCAAGACCTCAAGGAGGCTTATCAGGACGCCAAGCGCAAGCAAATGCAGGGCGACAACTCATCGAAAAACGATGACAAGCAGGCCTCCCCGATGAACGACCCTGCCAAGGGCTCCAAGCCGGATCCGGCGAAGCCGAACCGCGGCAAGCCCGATGGCGCCAAGCCCAACGACTCCTCGGAGAAGTCGCCGCAAACCGCTGATCGGCAGGGTGCGGGCTCGAACAAGGAGCCCGGTGATCCGACGAAGCCCGAACAAGGCAACCCATCGGCGGGAGGTGCCAATCAACCATCCACAAAGCCAGCGATGCCAGAGCAAGGGAAGCCGTCCGCTGGCGACGCCGGTAAGCAGCCGAACGACCCACAGGGTGCCAGCAAGCCCGAACAAGCATCTGGCAACTCCGGCGCCTCGGAGAAGACTGAGCCGAAGCAAACCGACGATCCCATGGCCACTCCTGAGGGCGCTGGCAAGGAACAAGGAGCTCAGCCCGGAGCCAAGCCCAGTCCCGAACAGCGGCCGAACCAGGATGGGCAGGGCACCCAGAACCAGAGGAGCCAGCCACAGCAGAAACCGGAAGTCTCGGATCAACAAATGCAACAATTGCTCGACGACCTAAAGTCAGGCGATCCCCAGAAACAGCGTAAAGCGATGGACCAACTGCAGGAGGCCGCCAAACAGAATCAACAGGCTCAGGATCTGCTCAACGATCTGCGTTCGGGTGATCCGCAGCGGCAACAAGCTGCCCGTGAAAAACTCCAGCAAATGCAAGAGCAGGCCCAGAAAGATCCACGCTTCCAAGAGCTCAAGGAGGCGATGGAAGAGGCCCAGCAGCCACAACAACCCGAATCTGGAAACCCGATGGGCGAACCGGGCGACGGCAAGCAACCGCCCATGGGGGCCCCGAGGAATTCCCCTCAGGGTGGCAACGAAGGCAACCTTCCCGGCCAAGAGCGAACCTCGCCACCGGGAGGGGAATCGCTGAACCCGCCCATTGGCAGTACTCCTAACCCCGAGGATCGCTTGCGTTCAATGGAATTGCAACTAGAACGCTTTCAGCGGAATGCTGACAACGACAAGTTTCTGGATTCGATCGACAAGTCGAAGAACGAGTTCGCTGACTTCCTGAAGGCGTACGAATCTGCAGTGAGGAATGAGCGTCAGCGGCTGATCGAGCAAGCCGATGCCACGGTTCCGGGTAGCGGCCGGGGTCGTTCGGTTGCCAATCAAGCTGCGCGCCGGACGCAAATCGGCACTCCGGGGCGTGACGATAACTTGCAACGCCTGGGCAACATCAAGCCGCCCAAGGGATACCGCAAGAGCTTCCGAGAGTTCCAGAAGCAGCTTAACCGCGACCGGGATTGACCTGATCAAGGAAGAGGCAGAGGCGATTGCGCTGCGAAGAGGCAGAAGCGGTTGCGGGAAGTCTGGAAGAGGCAGAGGCGCTTGCGATGCGGGGAACCCCCGGACTGACGTCCGGGGCTCGCCTTTCGGAGGCGGTTGCGACGGCGGAAGTGCTAAACTGCTACGATCTTGATCGCAAGCGTCTGCCTGGGCAGAGCTCCGGACTGACGTCCTTCGCCAGAGCAGAGAC
>CAYPIE010000081.1:7062-26587 GCA_964410665.1 uncultured Alcaligenaceae bacterium | reverse complement strand
ACGCCCACGCCTTGGCCACCTCCGGGTGTTCCCCCGGCACCGGCGAAGGCGTTCCCGCCCCCACCCGGACTCTGCGCGTGGGTGATGCGAGGCATGCTCCGCAACCCGTGCATTGCCATGACCCCCACGCACGAGGCGTTTCCCACGCCCGTCGCGGACTCCGAGCGTGCCACTCAGCCCAAAGCAATCATCGTGCCGAACACCATTGGGTTCCCACCCGCCGCTCAATAAGAACAGCCCTGGCCAACCCTTCACGCATATGGGTGCTTACCTGCGGACGCCACGATTACGTGCGTCGAGGTCCGGTCGGAACTTGCTTCCACCATGTGCTCCCCACGTCGGGGTTCCAAACCTGTACGACCACCGGGTGGTCGGCTCCATCAAGATGATCGACCGGGTTCATGTGACAATAAGGAGAATTCCGCCCGTAATGCCACCCACTCCCAACAAGAGCCAAACCCAGCGAGCCATTCCTCTGCCCACCGACTCGCGAATCAGGCCATGATCCAGCAAGTCCACCATCGCTCTGCCGTTGCATAGTCCAGCTAACAACAGCCAGGCGCCCAAGACCAAACACAATACCCCGGCGGCGATACCCATTACGCCATCACTCCCAAGTCAGCACCATCAATGCAACTCCACATACTGTCAACCCGTGCTTATTCGCTGGCTAAGCCTTCCAATTCAACCAGCCGGCGAAGAGTGTCTCGAACCGCTGGGCGTTTGGGGAGACCTTGATCATCCCCTTCGCCACTCACCATGGCGGCTTGGTATCTCGGATATGCCACCATAGAGAACCGAATGCCTGCTGGATAGGTTCCCAAGGTCGCTTACGCACATAATCTTCGGCCATTCGTTCTAGGGCCCTTGCTGCCTTGGTGGTAGCGCTGGCAGCGACATTCTCCCGCCGCGCCGCTTGCCGGAGCGCCTCGGCAATCCCCGCGGCCGCCCCCGACCTCCAGCGGAAAGCATCGCGCATGCGTCCCGTCGCCTGCAGGGCCTTCACGAGATGAACTTGGATGCCACACGAGTATAGAATGATGAGGCATTTCGCCTGGGCCAGGATGTGCTGGTACCGCTCAACATTCCAGCCGTCGGGCCAATGAAGCTTTGGCCCATTCAGTTCCAGTGGATAACGGGCCCAAATCGCTTCGACCAGAGTCAGGATGACCAGCCGCCAAAGCTCATCGCGGCGTGTCTCGACCAGCTCCTCGAGCAAAGCCCGACGATCCTCGGACGTCCACTCCGGATCTGCTTGCCACTCGAACCCTTCCTTCCAGATCGGTCGATAGACCCAGAGATATTGCCGCAATCGCCAAGCCTCGGTGGTCTTCCCCTGCTCCTCAAGCCAGTCGGCAAACACCAGCTTGGGCAAGTCGTCCTTGGGCTCGGCAAGACACGCGGCAATCAAGGCCGCTTCATCTCGAATCATGAACTACTCACCTGGCTAGACTTCCGCGCTACCCTGATTCTAGCAGACAAGCGTCCCCCCCGGCGCAGGGTCCTGGGGGTTGGTTTGCTGGTGGGTCAATCCCGAGGTGTCGTGGTCATCAATAAGTCAGGATTTCGATAAAACTATAGATCATAAACATAAACTGCTGTCGAGAAACCAAGTGACATTGGGACGCCCGGGAGCGACGCGTCATGGCGAGCTGGAGGCCGTCCCAGAGCAGCGAGACGGCGTCCTTAAAGCGATCCTCCCCGTGGTCATCCAGCTCGGTCAAGACGGTGAGGGCCTGTAAGACATGATACGGGCATGCCCAAGATGCAGACAGCCGGCCGGGTTCACTGATCGCGAGCAACGGTTGGTAGCAACGCTGCCACACCCACGCCTCGCAAAGCCATTCGGCGTAAAAGTGCTGCCAACCACAGCTCAGTAACAGAAGCCGGCCCTCGAGCTGACGAAGCCGCGAAAGCATCTGAGCAAGCTCGCTACCGTCGGAAGGCGACCGGCCTGTTACCGGATAGCGTGCTTGCAGCGATTCCCAGATGATGAGGAAGGCGAGCCGATACCCCTGCTCATGCCAACGGGCGTGGAACTGACGAAAGTTGCTGGTAAGTCGGCGTACCGACCAGTTGCGGTAGCGGACATTCCAATCCAGAAAGAACCGCCAGTACGGCCGGATCACCCGAACGTAACGTCGGAGCTGATGGGCAACACCCGGTTCGTCGTGGTCTTCCAGATAATCCGCCAGAACTTCCAAAGGCAGGTCCTCGCTGGGAGCAAGACCGTAGCCGTCGATGAGTGCCTCCAACTCCGACCGGCGTGCCAACCAGTCGATGGTCGAGGGGGAGAGGCCATCCAGCCGAGACATGTACGCTTCTCCTAACCGGCACGTGGCGGCAACTACCTCGGGCGAGCCGCCTCTTGGCATGATGAAGGATATTGCGAAAACCTACAAGCCTAAAAATTTAGGCTTTAGGTATCAGTTCGCCTCCATCCCCCACAGCTACCCCTGCGGACACCATCAGGAGGAAGGATCCACGGATGTCTCGACCTCAGTGCCACCTGCCCAGTCACCTACCAAGCGATAGGCCAGTCTGATCGATGGTCACGAAACGGTAACGTGCTAGGATGGCGAGTACTCAGCGTGAGGATGTCCGGCGTGAGACCGTTCTCTGGCGTTCCGTCAGGGGTGAGCTTACTTCCCAACGCGTCCGCGGGGCGTCCTTGTCTACGTTGAAGTGTTGTGAGGAGAGGACTTCGAAGCTACCTCGGGAGCGGCTCATCCGGATGGGCTTTCTGCGTTGCCACCTTCGCCTCGGCAGCATCAATCCGACCATCGCCGTTGCGATCGAACTGGTGAAATCGGGCGGGAGAGCCGCGGAACTCCAGAGCGGAGAGTGCACCATCGCCGTTGCGATCCATCGCCTGAAGCCAGCGGGGCCCCTTCAGAGCCGGTTGCGGCCTGCGGACCCGAGCCGGCGAGGCCGGTATCAACACCGGGCCAAACCGGTTGCCGACGATCCCCAGAGCTGCTCGCCCTCGATACTGCCGGGGCAACTGATCCGCCTCGAGCGGCGTCAAGTCAGCGGCCCGGCGAAGCTCCACATAACTCAACCGACCGTCGAGATTGCGGTCGAGCCGGTCGAACAGATTGGCACCCCGGTCCTCGAGAGTGACAACTACCTGACAGTTGATGCCCTGCTCGATCAGGTCTAAGAACGCGCGCAACTCTGCGAAGGTCAGCTCTGCATCGCCGTTGCTGTCGGCCGCGGTGAACATTGCCGCGATCGCCTGTAGGCTCGGATCGGCGTTGAGCTTCGCCTGCGACCAGGAATCCTGGCCGCCCAAGGCTGCGGTGAACTGGGCCAGATAAAAGGCCTTGGCCGTACGAAAACGGTTCCCCCCAACTCCGGGCCGCTCCGCGAGCTGCAGCTGACCTCCGGGTACCTCCACACGACGGCCATCCTCACGCGCGGCAAAGCGAGGCGAGGCGGTCACCAACCGTCGCGGAGTAACCTCGGAGGCCAGGACCAGGTGGAGGGTCGCCTCCGGGTTGCCGGGTAGGCTTGCCACCCGCACAGGAGTCTGCGGAGCCTTATCCGCGGTGGCGGGGGTCAGCGCGAAGAACTCGGCGGGTTCAAGGAACTCATTCTCGTCGGCATCCAACCGCATCAACAGTGCGGTCGCCTGGCGGAGCTCCGCCTTCGCAAGGTTCGCATCCCCATCCCGGTCCAGGCTGCGAAACAATGCCGCGGAGAGCTGCTGCTGTGCTTGCGTCGGTGGGCGAACCACCGCGACCACCGGTCGGAATCCGGCCCGATCGTAGAAGGTCCGGAACTCCTCGGGGGTCGCCTGGCCGTCCTGGTTACGATCCAGCTGGGCAAAGTCCAGCTTCACCTGCTCGCCGTCCGGCAGCGGCAAGGCGAAGACACGCTGGGCTTCGACCGGCTCGAGCAACCCATTCCGATCGCGATCATAGGTCGTAAAGAGGCGGTCGAGAAAATCCCCCCACGCCTTCTCCGGGGAATCGCCGCCGACCGTGACCGACACCCGTAGCCGCGCGGGTTTCTCCTCGCTGGGGAACAGAAGGTCAACCCCAGCGGGTTCGGTGACGCCGAGTAGCAGCGCGATGAACAACATCATGCCAGGGCTTCCTGGACTGGCTTGGCCGTGGGATCGACCACCCGGATCGGTCGGTTGACGTTCGACATATTCTGCTTCATCGGGTCGATCCCGACTGCCAAACAGATCGTCGCCAGCAGATCGGTCACGGCCACTGGGCGATCTTGCACCGTCATGCCATCAGCACTGGTTTCACCGATCACCTGTCCCCCGGCAACGCCCCCACCGCCGAGCACCACACTCCAGGCCTTGGGGAAGTGATCGCGACCATTGCGTGGGTTGATGCCCGGTGTGCGACCAAACTCGCCCATCCAGACGATGGTGGTGCTTTCAAGCAAGCCGCGCTGCTCGAGGTCGCCCATCAGGGTCGCCCAGGCCGGGTCGAGCGTCTGACATAAGTTTCTTACCAAGTTGAAGTTATTGTCATGGGTATCCCAGCCACCCAGGCTGACCTCGACGAAGGGCACGCCACGCTCGACCAAGCGGCGGGCCAGCAGACAGCCCTGGCCAAAGCGATTGCGGCCATAGCGGTCGCGGAGCCAATCCTTCTCTTCAGACAGGTCGAACGCCTTGGCGGCCGAGGCACGCATCAGCCGAGCCGCCCGCTGGTAGGCGGACTGGTGGCTGGCCGTCGCCGCACCCGGGCGGACGGTCAGGAAATCGGCTTCGAGGTCGTGTAACAGCGATCGCCGCTCCATGGCCCGCTCGGGGGTCATCTGGGCGGGTAAGCCTAGATTCTCGACGCGCAACCCGGCGTTTTCGCCGCCGTAGAGCCCCTGGTTGTTACCCCCCACCACCAAGGGTGCGTAGCGGGGCCCTAGGAAGCCTGCGGACAACGCCGTCCGGCCAAAGCGCGGGGCAATGCTGACAAAACCGGGCAAGTCCGCGTTGGGGATCTCGTTCTCGTGGGCCACCAGCGAGCCAAACACGGGGAATTGAATTGCCCCCATGGGCAGGTTGCCAGTGCGCAGGTGGAGGGTGGCTCGGCCGTGGTCACCCTCCTTGGTCGACATCGAACGGATCACCGCCAAGTGGTGCATCTGCTGGGCCACCTGGGGCAGGTGTTCGCCGATGCGGATCCCGCTCACCCGGGTGGGAATCGCCTGGAAGGGACCACCGTTGGCGTGGTCCGGCTTGGGGTCGAAGGTGTCGACTTGGCTGGGACCGCCACTCATCCATAGCACAATGCACGAACGCTTCCGCTGGGGGTGATCGGCCGCTCGTGCCGCCAACCAGGGCAGCCAGCCGGAGCCAGCCGCCAACCCGCCAAGCTTCAAGAAATCGCGACGCCCGAGAATCGATCGCATGACTGGAAACCTCGCTGGGGTTAGTGGTTCAGGCGGAACTCCGCGCTGTTAAGAATCGCCCAAAAAACATCGGCCAGCCGCTCGTCGTCCGGATCGGCACTTCCCGTTTGGACATACGCCCGGATGCGGCTCAGCTCACGGTCAGTCGGCTTGCGGCTCAGAGCGGAGACATATAGCATCTCGACCTGCTCGGCCATGGCTAGCCCGGGCAACTCGCAAGCGGCGGTCAGCGTGGCACTGCGTTTCAGGGTCGTGGCATCGGCGATAAAGCTTCCATTCATCAACGCCAGGGCCTGGGGGATCGACGTCTCCGGCTCGGCCAGCTTGCCCGCCAAGGCAAACCGAGTGAGAAACTGACGACGAGCCCTATCTCTCCCCTCGGGCTTGCGATACCCGGTCGCTAGCACCAGACTATCGAAGAGTTGCTCCCCCGTCAGCCCTTTCACCGCCATGCAGGCAAACAGGCTTGGATCGGCTTGGCCAGGATCGCTTTGGGCACTGGTACGTTGGTAAGCGTGGGTACGGCCGATCGCACGCATCAGATAGCGTAGATCAAAATCGGCGGCTACAAACGCCTGAGCCAGCTCATCCAGCAATTCCGGGTGGCTCGGCGGGTTGTCATCATGAAAGTCATCGACCGGATCCACCAGACCCCGCCCAAACAACTGCCCCCAGACCCGGTTCACCGCCGCCCGGGCAAAATACGGGTTGTCCTTGTCGGTCATCCAATCGGCCAATTTCGCTCGCAACGACACCTCGGCAGGCGCAGTCGGCGGAGCCTCATCCAGAAAGCGTGCGGCGACGCGTTGGTTGGTTTCGGCCAAGGGGATGTCCCGGACCGCGGTGTTTTCCGAGATGGGGCCGAATAGGCCATCCCCTGTCCGTTCCAGGCCAGCGAAAAATGCCGCCTGATTCCAGAACTGCTCGCGGCTCCAAGCGGCAAACGGGTGGTCGTGACACTGAGCACACTCGATCTGCACGCCCAGAAACACGCGGGTCGTCGCCGCGGCTAGGTTTTCGGGCTTGGCTTCCTTGACAGCAAAGAAGGCCAGCGGGTTGGGATCCTCGGGTCGCCTCAGTACCGGCGTTGGTTGTGCAGAATCGGTGCTCAGCGGCACGGCCAGCAGCTCGCGCACCAGGACATCGTAGGGAGTGTTGGCTCGGAACTTTTGCCGCAACCAGGCTTCAAATCCCGGCCGGAACACCCGCGCCTGGGCCATCGCGGTCGTTTCCGGCGCCAGAATCTCGCGCCACAACGCCGCGGCATGGCTGGCATGACGGGGCGTTTCCAACAGGGAGTCAATCAGGCGTGCCCGCTTATCCGCCGCCGAGTCGTCCAGGAATTGGTAGACTTGGTGCGGCGTCGGTATCCGCCCGGTGATGTCAAGGTACGCACGCCTAAGAAACTCGGCGTCGTTCGCCGGCGGAGCTGCGGGCACGCCGACCTTGCGAAGCCGCGCGTCGAGGTAGCCGTCGATCCGTTCCGCCAGCGCTTGCGGATCGGGCGGGGTAGCCCGAACTGCAGCAGGCAGAAACCCCACTACGAGCAGGGCCATCAGCAACCGCATCATCAACCCCTTTCAAAATATTGATATTGATCTTTTGCTGCCGACCCCACCTTCTGGAGTATCCGATTCGGTTACTCGGCCAAGCGAACGCAGACCAGCTTCTCACCGTCGCGGGCATAGACACAGCCGTTGGCAAACGCCGGGGTCACCAGGTTCCCATCACAGATCTTGGCCTGACACAATTCACGGTAACCATCCGCGGCGGCATCAATCAGCTTCAGGTTCCCCGCATCGTCGAGGATCAACAGCCGGTCGTTCGCCGTGGCGATCGTACCGAAGTGGAAATACCCCACCCCCTCTTGGTTCCAGATCGGCTTCCCGGTGGCCAACTCGACACACACCAGATCAGCCCGCGGCAATGGCTGCAGGGTGTTGCGGACCAGAAACAGACGATCCTTCGCGGCCACACCGGTCGAGAAATAGCCGCTCAGGTCTTTGCCTTGCCAGGCCTTCTCGGCCATCACCTGCGGACCGACCTTGAGCCGAATCCCCGTGGTACCATTATCCCGGGTGCTGGTGACCACCAGGTTTTCCGCCAAGATCGGCGTCGGCGCAGCGCCCGAAGGTTGAAACGGCAGCGGAAACTCCCAGTTCACCGTGCCATCCAGCGGGTTCACCCCCACTACCCGCAGGCTGGTCATAAACACCACATCGGGCAGCAGCTTGCCCTTGGCCGTGAACAGAATCGGCGAAGCCGTGTTGGCCGGCTCGTCCAGATTTTGCCAGACGAGCTCCCCGGTATCGGTATCAAAAGCGGCAATCGCACTGCCCTTGCCGCCGACAGCGACGACAACGCGGTTGCCGATCACCACCGGGGAGCAACAGACGCCGAACTGCGGCAGGGTCGCCTTGAGGCGATCAAAGGTGTCGACCTGCCATAAGCGTTTCCCCGTCTCCGCCGCGAAACAGCTCAACATGCCGCTGATGCCGAAGCTATACACCCGTCCCCCCGCCACCGTCGGCGTTGCCCGGGGGCCGGTATTCAAAGCGCTCTTATATGGGGGCCGATCGTAGGCCGTTCGCCAAAGCACTTCGCCGGTTTTGGCATCGAAGCCAATCAGTTCCTCACGTTCCTTGCCGGGCAACTGAGCATGCACATACACCCGCCCCGCAGCCACCACCGGGCTACTAAAGCCAAGCCCCACCTCCGCTGTCCACACGGTCGGCGGTGTTCCATCCCAGGCTTGGATCGCTTCGCTCGTGTGACCATCGCGGCTCACCCCGAGCCACTGCGGCCAATCGGCCGCTTGAATGCCCGAAGTCAACAGCAGCGTCCCGATGAACGCGTACAGACCACTCATGCCACCCAATTTTGACGGATGGAAAACCCGTCGCGTGTTCGCCATGGCGGAGCCTCCCGCGGTAAATCTTGAAAGCATTACAGATGTCATGTTGTGGGGACAACCGCAGCGCGGCAAGTATTCAGCCCATTTTTGTAACCCCGACACGCCCCAGTTCGTTCTGGCCACGCAAGCACTCGCAAGCGCCTTTGACCGAACCGATCGCTTGTGGTTATGCTCACTTCCAGTTGCTCACGAGAGGAGGGCCTGGCAGCAACACGCGTGATGAAGAAAAAACGTCGTTGCCTTCGACCGACTAAACCACCACCGCGGCTACGACACTCATGGCATAGACTCAGGCGAGCTGCGTCCCAACACGGATCAGACGGTATATGGATGAGCAAATCCGGTTGGCGGCCCGTGGCGACCCAGGAGCACAGGCCGAGCTGCTCCGCGAGGTTCAGGATCTGGTGTACCGTTTCTGTCTGTCGCAGCTATTTCGCCCGCATCTTTGTGAGGATGCGACGCAAGAGACGGCGTTACGACTGCTTCGGGGGCTTGGCTCGTTTTCTGGGCGCAGCTCGTTCCGTACTTGGGTCCTGGGCATTGCCATAAATGTTTGCCGCGAAATGCGTCGCCGCGAAGCCAACCACCAGGCTGCATCCCAGGCTTGGCTCGAGCGTCCCAACGCGAACCTGGCAACCGAACCCGTGCAATTGCTCGAAATGCAGGAGCTTGGCGAACAGCTGCACGTCATGCTCGAGCAACTGTCCCAGCGTCAGCGTGAAGTGGTCGTCCTTCGGATCCTTGAAGAACTGTCCGTGGCCGAGACCAGTCGTATCCTGGGCATCCGCCAAGGCACCGTGAAGGCAACCCTCCACCAAGCACTCAGCATACTCCGAGATCGCCATGCTGCGTTAAAGGACCAAGACCGATGAACCCCGACGACCCACTCGCCAAACTCCGCGCTGCCTATCGCAGCGCCCATTATCCGGGGGATCTTGGGCACCTCGCGGCAGCACCCGTCAGCTACCCGCCCCCGAGCCGGTGGCAATGGGGCCTGGTTGCTGGCTTGGCCGCGGCTTGTCTAGCGACGATCTTCGTCTTGACGTGGCAACGACCTGGCCAACCGGATGCGGCTCCTCAAGCTCAGCAACGACCCCTGCCATCTCGTGGAAAAGCGCTGCCCATGGTCGAGCAACCGACCACACCTGCTGCCCAGACCAATGCAGTCGCTAAACGGTCCCGCCCAACTCCGTCGACAGGCGCCAGGCGGACCGGTTTCGTGTTTTCAGCGGAGCGACAAACGACGCCCCGCGGCTTGTTTGAAGCCAACCCGCCCGCGGCGTCACAGTACCAAGCTCGTCCAGCCAATGCCAAACCTTCGCTATTGACTGGGGTCACCCGAACCAGGCCAGGACATCCTCAGTCGGCCTGGCTGTTCCCGGCCCGTCGTCGCCAGCTGCCCGGGTTACTGGCGACGGATGAGCTATCGTCCAAGCCATCGAAGAGCGCCCGCTCTTCGTCGGAACCAAGCAAACGACCCTCGTTTCTCTTTCCTTGGAGACGTTCGAATGCCATGTAAGCAATTCTGCATCCATGCAAGCTTGATCCTCTTGGGCGGTCTGCTGGCCACCGCAGTGGTCGGGATTTCCACCGCCCAGGAGGAAACGCCTGGTCAAGTCACCCCGCTTACCACCGAAGAGCGAACTGAAGTAGAGGACAAGCCATCGCCACGCGAACAATATCGTCGACTGGAAAAGAAGCTCGACGAACTTGTGGAACAAATCGAAGCCGCCGAGCGAAAGGAAGACCTCGCCACGAGCGAAAAGCTACGCGAAGATGCCGAGCAACTCTTAGATCGACTCGATGCGCTGCGTCGAGAGTTCAAGGACATCGAACCACGCGACGAAGAGGACGAGTTTGACCGCGACGAGGAAGAAGAAGAGCGTGAACGGTTTCGCCGCGAACGCGAAGAACACCGTGATAACCTGGAACTGGAACGAGCAGAGTTTGAGCTGCGCTCCGGTAAACTGAGCATGATTCTGCAACTGGCCGAGTTGGCCGGGGACCGTTATGCCGCGGCCGCCTATGCCATCATGCACGTCGAGAATTACATGGAAGTGGAACCCGCTCGTGACTTCTTAAGCGAATGCCTCGACCGCACCGAAGACGCTTCGGTACGCCGGCTGATCCGCATCAAGCTCGCCGAGCTCCATGCCCGTCATGATGATCCTGATGCCGCTCGGGAACACCTACAGCGGCTGATCCTGGATCAGTAACCGCCTGGCAAGGAAAATCGGAGCATTCATTGGTCGGAAGGAGGAGCGTGGTCATGCCAAAGCCGGTCATGATCGTTGGGTTCCTGGTGAGCCTGTGGACAGGGATCGCGCTGCACGCCGAGGAACACTGGGCATTGCAGCCGATCCGCGCGGTCGATCCACCCCAAGTGCAAGCCAAAGCATGGTCCCGCACTCGGATCGATCGCTTTATTCTCGCCAAGCTTGAGGCCGCCAACCTGCGCCCGACGCCCGAGGCCGATCAGCGCACCCTCCTCCGCCGTGCCTATGTCGACTTGATTGGCTTACCCCCCACCGCAGCCGAGGTCCGGCAATTCGAGAACAATCCATCGCCGACCGCTTATGAAGCAATGCTTGAGCGCTTACTGGCCCGGCCGGAGTACGGCGAACGCTGGGCCCGCCACTGGCTCGATGTCGCCCGCTACGCGGATACGCCAGGCTACGAAGAAGGCTCGGTGGGCACCTATCCATTTGCGTTCACCTATCGGGATTATGTGATCCGATCGCTAAATGAAGATCCTTCATTCAAGCAATTGATTCGGGAGCAGCTTGCCGCCGATCAACTCGCGCTGGACGAAAAGGCGGCCTGGAAGTTGGCGGCCATGGGCTTTTTAACCCTGGGACCCCGCTTTAATCACAGTCGCCATGAGATCATCGACGACCGCATCGATGTCTTATCACGCGGCTTCATGGGCTTAACCATCGCCTGCGCACGCTGTCATGATCACAAGTTTGATCCGATCCCGACGGATGATTATTACGGCCTGTATGGCATCTTCGCCTCATCCAGCGAGCCCAACTACGCCGCACTACCCAAGGTCGGCTCATGGCAAGGCTCGTTCAAGCGCTACCGGGCGTTTCGCAATCAACTCCGCGAACGTCAGGTGAAGCTGGAAGTATTTCAGAAACGCATGCATCGCCGCATCCGCCAGCAAATGCTCGAGCAACTCGGTGACTATCTCCACTACCTGGTCATCGCCGATCCTCGGCATGCGGCGGACTCCCTGGAAGCAGTCCAGGACCTGCGTCGGGCCCTCCGAGGTCCTACCCCCTACGGCCCCGGAGTCATCGTCAATTGGGAACACCGTATTGCCGCCAACGGTACCTCCGACCCGATCTTCGGCGCATGGAATGCCTTGGTCCAACTCCCCCAGACGGAGTTCGCCCGCAAGGCAGCGATTACCCTCGACAAACTCACTACGGGAAATCGGCTGGTACTCGAGAAACTCCGCGGTCGACCGCTGACCTCGATGGTCGAGGTGGCCGAAGTCTACGCCGACCTGTTGAATCGTGCCGAAGGGCGTTGGCAACAATGGCGGAAAGCCAATCCCGAGGCGACCCAGCTCCCGAACCCGGCCTGGGAATCGTTACGGCAAGTGCTCTATGCCTCGGACTCGCCGCTAGTGTTTGATATCGACACCGCGCGGGACTACTACACCGACGAAGAATTTAACCAGTACATGGCGCGGAAGCGGCAACTGAATGAACTGTTCCTCAACTACGCCGATGTCGCCGCGCCCCGAGCCATGGTCCTGCAGGACCGATCGAATCCCGCCAACGCCCAAGTGTTTGCCCGCGGCAACCCGGAACGACCGGTACGCGAAGCCCCACGCCACTTTCCCGAAGCGCTGGCGCATGTCTCCAGGAAGGCGTTTACCCACGGCAGTGGCCGGCTCGAGTTGGCCGAGGCTATTGCCAGTGATCACAACCCCCTAACACCTCGGGTGATTGTCAATCGCGTCTGGCGCTGGCACTTTGGCCGTGGCCTGGTCGAAACCACCAGTGACTTCGGCATGCGAGGTGAGACGCCTAGCCACCCGAAATTACTCGATGACCTTGCCGCACGCTTTGTCGCCAACGGCTGGTCGCTCAAGTGGCTCCACCGCGAGATCATGACCTCGGCCACCTATCGCCAGGCCAGCCGACGAACCTCCGCGGCAACCGACCCCGATCCCGACAATCGACTGCTCAGTCGGATGCGGCCACGCCGCCTCGGCTTCGAAGCACTACGCGATGCCATCCTGTTGGTCAGCGGGCAGCTCGACCGCACCATCGGCGGACAAGGCATCGAAGCCTTTGACCAACCGCGGCGTTCGCTCTACCTACACATCGATCGCCAGGACCTTCCCGCGGTACGTCGGGCGTTTGACTTCCCCAGTGCCGACTTGTCGGCGGCCCGGCGTTCGGAAACCACCACCCCACAGCAGGCTCTGTTTTTCCTCAACAGCCCGTTCGTGCAGCGGGCGGTCGAAAACATCCTCGAGCAACTCGACGCCAACCAGCTCGAAAACCGGTCCGATGTGATCGTTGCCTTATACGAGCAAATCCTGAGTCGACCACCGAAGCAGGAAGAACGTATCGCCGCCCAGAACTACCTGGAAAATGTCCCCAAGAACGGACTGACCGACCTGGCCCATGCCCTCCTGGCATCCAACGAGTTTATGTTTGTCGACTGAACAACCTCAGCGAGGCGGAGGACCAAGGGTGTTTGAAAGACAGCAGCAAGTGAATCGACGCCTATTCCTCGAACGGTGTGGCGTGGGCATGGGCATGTTGGGGCTAGCCTCCCTGTGCCATGCGGAAACGGGATCACCTGAGTCCATGACTCCCACTAGTCCGCGGTCTCCCCACTTTGCCCCGAAGGCGAAGCGGGTCATTCACATCTTCCTCAACGGCGGCCCATCACACATCGACACCTTCGACCCGAAGCCGCGGTTGAAGCAATATCGAGATCGCACCATCCCGGCGGGGAACTTGCAGAGCAAACAGCCGATCCACAACGCAATGCCGTCGCCGTACACCTTTCGGAACTATGGAGCGAGTGGACTGCCGATTAGTGAGGTTTTCGCCGAACTGGGTGAGTTCGCCGATGACTTGTGTGTGATTCGCTCGATGCACGCCGACATGCCGATCCATGAGTCCTCTCTGATGCTCATGAACTGCGGCGACGCTGTACTCCCGCGCCCGAGCATGGGAGCGTGGCTGACTTATGGACTGGGCAGTGAGAACCAGAATCTGCCGGGTTTCATCGCCTTGTGCCCCGAAGGATATCCCGTGAAGGGCACCGATAACTGGCGGAGCGCCTTTCTACCCGGTATCTTCCAGGGCACTTACATCAACCCATTGAAACGCGATGTAGCATCTCTGATCGCGAACATCCGCCCGGCAACGGATGCATCGACACAACGTCGCCGCCTGGATCTACTGCAGCAACTCAACCGTCAGCATCGCCGCGAGCGGTCCGATGCCCGGCTAGACGCCCGGATTGCCAGCTTCGAACAAGCGTTTCGTATGCAAACCGAAGCCGCGGAAGTGTTCGATCTATCCCGCGAACCGAAGGCGACCCGGGAAGCCTACGGTTCCGGCGTGCATGCCCGCCAATGTCTGCTCGCCCGCCGACTGATCGAGCGGGGCGTTCGCTTTGTGCAACTCTGGCACGGCGAAGGCCAGCCCTGGGATAGCCACGAAAACATCAAAACCGAACACGCCAAACTCGCCCGACAATGCTCGCGACCGATCGCCGCACTGCTACGAGATCTGAAGCATCGCGGGTTGCTGGAGGACACTCTGGTAGTCTGCGGCGGCGAGTTTGGCCGCACCCCGACGGCCGAAGGAGGTACCGGCCGCGACCACAACCACCTTGGCTTCACCGTCTGGCTGGCCGGTGGCGGCGTCAAAGGCGGGTACATTCATGGCGGCACCGATGAACTCGGCTGGAGTGCCGTAGACAAACCGGTGCACGTCCACGACCTGCACGCCACCATCTTGCACTTGCTCGGCCTGGACCACCAGCAACTCACCTATCGCCACGCCGGGCGAGATTTCCGGCTCACCGACGTCCACGGCAAAGTGGTCGATGCGATGATCGCGTGAGCTGAGTGCTCCTGGTCGGAAGTTGTCGGGGGGTCATCCTCGGACAACGAGTCAGGCGACCCTTTGCGATCCCGATGGTAGAGGGGATGAACCGCAGACGACGAGGTGGTTGACTTGCGCCGGAACCTGGTGAAGCGTGAACGCTGCCGTTGCTTGGCGATGAGAGCTCTGTGGGAGACCTCGACTCGCAAAGGTCAACTTGCTTCGAGAACCAAGCAAAGCGATTTCGCACGCTGGTCGAGCTTCGCTCAACCTCAGTGGATCCGAAGTCTCCGAGATTACCATCGCTGAACGATGGTATCTCCACGAAACAGGGCTTGGTCCTTGAGTCCGGTCTTCGCACAGACAGTTCGTCGCTCTTTTTGGCTATCGGTCAATCCCTTACAGAATTTGACAGCAAAATCCCGATATCCGGTCCCAGCCAATCTTGGGATAATTCAGTGAAGTCGATTGTTCGCAGCTCTGGGAGATGACGCACCGGTCTCCCAGCCAGCATCCAAGGCCGGTTCGACTTTGAAGCAAATCTCTGGTCCCGGCAATGATGCGGATGATCGCTCTGACTTGGGCCTCGCCGGCTGAGTTAGGACATTACCGACCCACCTCACCCGGCATGGTCAAAGCGATGGTCGCGGACCGTATGGGAGCTAACGGCCCAGCAGGCTCGCTACCACGGAGGTGATGACCATGACCAAGCACATTTTGAATGAGGGGTTGGTGACTCGACCAAACTCCTTGGATCGGTAATCACGTTCAATCTTAAAAAAATGAAGTAATGAATCGTGAACCACTCAGCGGGAGGCCACGACGATGTACGACTCACCATTCATCAAAGTGATCAGACGCGATCGACGCAATCCCCCGTGCTGCGAACAGCTGGAGGACCGAGTGGTCCCCGACTACCAGCCTCTTGCTGACTCCAGTGCCATCCAAGTTGACTTCGGCGATGAACTCACCCAGCTCAGGGACATCCGCGACGATAACACTCTCGTGGGTGCCTTTGAGCCAGGCCAAATGGTCTCCGAGCACGGTTCGGTGGAGCTTGGGCTCGACACCATCCGCCCGGAAGTGTCGACCCAGCAGCTATTCGAGGTACCGGCGTTTTCGTCGCGGGCGAGCTCCCCGTATAAGCTGTTCTTGGATTTCGATGGGCATGTGGTCTCGGGTACCTATTGGAACGCCTACAACCATGGCAATCCTATTCACGCGCCCGCTTATAGCCAGGACACGGATCGGACCACCTTCTCTGAAAGCGAACAGGCCGCGATTCAGGAGATCTGGCAACGGGTGGCCGAAGACTATGCCCCCTTCAATCTCGACGTGACCACCATTGATCCCGGGGTGGAGGCCTTCACCGCCGGCAGCCAGGCACTCCGGGTCCTGATCTCGACCGATATCGATCAAGCGACCGGGAATCAATGGCATTCCGATCAACCGACCGATTATCGATGCTATACCGCCGACGCCTGCGGGGGGGTGGCCTTTCGGCACAGCTGGCACTGGGCCAGTGACACCCCGGTGTGGGTGTTTGAGAACCGCTTGGGCAACGGCAGCGTCAAATATGTGGCCGAAGCGGCCAGCCACGAAGCTGGGCATGCGTTCGGTCTAGCCCATGACAGTGTCGCCAACTCCGATGAGAATTACTACCGAGGGCATGGCTCGGGAGCCACCAGCTGGGCCCCCATCATGGGGTCTGCCTATACCAAGTCCTTAACACAATGGAGTGCCGGGGAATACCTCAACGCGGACAATACTGAAGACGATGTCGCTGTGATTGCCTCGGCGGTCGGCTACGCCAGGGACAACCATGGCAATACCTTTCCCGCAGCAACCCCACTCACTTCGGACCTGGATGCGGACAACACCATCACGGCACAGGGGTTGATCAGTACCGCCGACGACCAGGATCTATTTCGTTTCCAGACCAAGGCCGGGCAAGTCCGCTTGAGTGTGCTACCGTTTGCCCCGGGTACCAGTATTTCTAACTTAGATATTCAAGCAAATCTTTACGATGACACCTATACCCTGATTGCCTCGGCGAACCCTTACGGAATTCTCGAAGCGACCCTCGACCTTGCGTTGGCCACGGGGACCTACTACCTCGAAGTGGATGGTGTGGGCCAAGGCGACCCGTTGGATCAGGGGTATAGTGATTACGGGAGCCTGGGCCGGTATACCCTCATCGGGTCGGTGGTAGGGATCCACGGCAATACCGCCCCAGTCGCCAACCTTGACCAGGTGTTTGTAAGCCAGAATCAATCGGTCACGATTGATGTATTAGCGAATGACCGGGATGGCGAGGGAGACACCCTGCGTCTGGAGTCGGTCAGCACGCCGTTCCACGGCACGGTAACGCTGGTCAACGGTCAGTTGGTGTACACACCGGAGGCCAACTATGTGGGTGCGGATCGCTTCACCTATCTCGTCTCGGATGGGTTGCTAAGTTCGACGGGAACCGTGCGTGTCCTGGTCCAGGCGCCCCAGTCCCTGATCGACCCGGGGCATGATCACGTCTCGACGCTGGAAGCGACTGCCGTCACCATCGATGTCTTGGCCAATGACGAAGAGAAGCATGGAAACACACTGTGGCTCGATTCGATCAGCGAGCCCGGCCATGGTATCGCGGCGTTGGTGAACGACGCGGTCGTCTACATCCCGCAAGCCAACTTTGTGGGTTCTGATCGCTTCACCTATGAGGTCACCGACGGCTTCACCACTGCCACCGGAATGGTCACGTTGACCGTCACCAAGGGCAGCGATGACGTGTGGACAGACTTCGATCCTGTCTCGATTGCGGACATCCTGGCGGTCCGTGTGGACGGTATGACCTGTGCAAAGGATCTTCCGGCCAACGACGACTTCACCGATGCCTTCGAGTTGGACAGCGGCCCCATCCCCATCGCGGCGGCGAACACGACTCTCGCAGGGGCCACCACCGAAGCAGGTGAACCGAGCGACAGACCCGTTTTACCCCCGAGCCCGTCGGTCTGGTTCACCTGGACCGCACCGACCACCGGACGGATGACTCTCGACCTGCGCGGCAGTTACGACTTCAGCCAGAGTTTTTGTGGTTGCTCGTCGGCCCGGCTGGCCGTCTACCGTGGGGACTCCCTCGAGCAAGTCGAACTGATGGAACAGGTCAGCGGCAGTTTCCGCCTAAACGACGACAACCGACTGACCCTGAACTTCGAGGCCGAAGCCGGAACCGCTTACCGTTTCGCCCTGTACGGAGACCCGACGTATTCAAGCTCGTTTAATCTCCGGTTACTCAACCCCAACGCCCCCGGTGCCGTGGTCGAAAACGGCACCCTGTTCATCCTCGGTACCCCCGAGCGGGACTACGTCCGCCTCCACCCCGCCGCCGGGGGCGACGGCTCCACCGGAGTCATCGTCGAAACCCTCCTGGACGGGGACTGGACTCGGCAGTCCTTCCACCAGCCGATCAGCGATGTCGAACTGCTACTCGACCACGGCAACAACTCGCTCGACATCAGCCCCACACTTACGCTGCCGGTCGTCGCCGAGTTTGGTAGTGGCAACGATTTCTTCCGCGGCGGCCAAGGGCCTACCACCGTCATCGACCAGGGCGGCCGCAACACCCTGTTGCTCGGCGACGCCGACCACGACCTCACCCTCGGCAACGGCCGCGACTACGTCCGCACCGGCGCAGGCAACGACACCATCAACCCCGGTGGCGGCGACAACATCATCCTTGCCGGCGACGGCGACAACATCATCAACCCTTCCTCCCCCGATTACAACAGTAGCCGAGGCAACGACTTCATCCGCACTGGAAACGGCAACGACACCATCAACCCCAGTCGAGGCAACGACAACGTCCACAGTGGGGCCGGAGACGACCTGATCCGGATGCTCGGCTCGGGCAACCATTTCGTCGACGCCGGCGCCGGCAACGACGTCGTCCTCGGCGGCGCCGGAAGCGACCGCCTGTTCGGCCACGACGGAGATGACCTGCTCATCGGCGGGCTGGGCGGCGACTACCTCTCTGGCGGAGGTGGTGCCGACATCCTCGTTGACCGCACCAGCGGTTCCTCGGACCCCGCTGCCGTTCTCGCCGCCTGGAGCAACCGTCAGCCCGACGACGACCTGGCAGCCTTGCGGAACCAGCTCCAGGTGACGTTCGACCCGGATAGCCGCGACACCTTGGACGGGGGCGACGGCATCGACTGGATCTTCTCCGACGACGACCTCGACCTGCTCCGAACTACCGGCATCGACCTCCGGAACTAGGGCGGTTCTCGGGGCCGTGCGCTGATGCCCAGATCACTCGGTCGGCCCGGCGTCTGTAGAACGAGGATTCGCTTCGCGAGCTGGAGACCCAAGGCATCTCCATCGTGGGCTCGAGTCGGTCACGCCAAAAGGGAAAGGCCTGAAAAAACTCGTGCTTGCCCCTGGCCTACTCAATACGCTTGCGTATGCTGATACCTAGCAGATTCATGTTTTCCCAAAACATGTTTTTTTTTCAAGACAAAGGCCTTCGACCTTGCGTCACCGTATCGAGGCTGGCGGCCGACATCGATCGAGGAGAGAATCGCATGGCAGAATATGAGTTTTCTGAGGGACAGAATACCGAGATCGGCAGTCTGGCACATAAGATGCGCTGGGTCGGCTTGTTCTTCATCATCGTGGGGATACTCGCCTTGATCGGGGCAATCTCGGTCTTGCTGGCGATTTATCAAGACAAGCTACCCGGTGACTGGGTCTCCAACCTCCCCGCCGAAGCGCAGGAGCAAATGAACGACCTACCCCCCAATCACCAGCTGTGGGGGATCTTCTTCCACTACACGCTGGTGGCGATTATCTATCTGCTGCTAGGCGTCTGGACACGTTCGAGCGCGGCGTATTTCCAAAAGGTTGTGGACACTCGGGGCAATGACATCACCAACCTGATGGACGCCCTAGGCGCGCTCAACAAAATGTATGGGGTGCTTTATCTCCTCTTGGTGATCGGGCTGATCCTGTTGCTGGTCGCGGTGGCACTGTCGCTGTACTTGCAATTCAGCGGTACTTAAAACCTCGAGCATTCCGACCTAGTCGGTGGAAGGGGCGGCGGTCACCATCACTTCACCTAGGTAGTTTCCGATGGTGGCAGCACTTCCAGCCTGGCCAT
>CAYPIE010000081.1:0-6962 GCA_964410665.1 uncultured Alcaligenaceae bacterium | reverse complement strand
CACTCGGTGTAAACCCACTGGACCCGTTCCAGCGGGAGCGTTTGCGGGCTCACCATGAAATCGAGCAGGGTCAGGCAAGCGAGCCGCCATAGGTCATCACCACGGCCCGAAACCAGTGCCGGGAAGCAGTTGGCTTGGGATCGACGGTGACCATGTTGATCCGACTGCATGGCGGTCTGCCAGCCGGGGCGGTACTCGAGCAGGTAGGTGCGTATCCGCCACGCCTCGGTGGTACGTTCCCGCTCCTCAAGCCAGTCGGCGAAGACCAACTTGGGAAGGTCGTTCTCCGGCTCGGCCAGGAAGGCGTCGATGAAGACTTCTTCTTCGATCATATATTTGATCACATTTAACTACTTTCACTTGATATGGATCGTGCCAAACATCGCCCGGCAATGGCAGAAATGCTAACCTGAGGGCTGGGACCCTTTAGTGTCCCTCCAACGACGTGGTGCTTGTGAACCACAGCGTCGCTGCATCTATAGGTTTGGCAAGTGCGTTCCTCTGCCAACGCTTACCCTGCCGGCGTACTTACTAGGAGTGCCAGGATGCTCCCCAGGATTTGGGTTCCCATCACCGTGGTCATCGTCGCTTTGTTGGGCAGCCTGTTCGGCAACAGTGCCATCACTGCCACCGAGAAGCCGCTCGAAGCAGACGTCGCTCCCCTGCTGGGACCCCCGAAGTTTGCGCTGCAAACGCTTTTCGAAGATGATCGGTTTCCCAACGTCGTCGTCGCCATGGACGGCACGGTGTTGGTCACCTGGGGCCGGTCTCCGGTCCGGGTTCGCCGCAGTGAGGACGGGGGCAAGACCTGGGGCAAGGAAATCAAGCTTGCCCCGGGCTGGCAAACCGGCGGCTTGACCGTAGATGAAAACACCGGGGACATCTTCGCCTTTGTCGAGGCCAACCACCCACCCGCTCCCATCACCATCTTCCGGAGTCAGGACCACGGTAAGACCTGGAAGCAACAACCGACTCGCATCGGCAACGATCGCAACGGCAACCTCCCGTCCATGCACATGAACGAGCACGGGATCACTCTCCGCCACGGCAAGCATCGAGGCCGGCTACTCCGCCCATCCCGCTGGTACGCCGGCAAGAACGAACGTGCCCGCTGGCCGCGGCATTACACCAACGCCATCTACAGCGATGACCACGGCAACACCTGGAAGGCCAGCGCGCCCTTCCCCGCCTTCGGCACCGGCGAAGCAGCCATCGTGGAGCTTGCCGACGGCCGGCTATATTATAACTCGAGGCGTCACTGGGCTCCGGAAGGTCAAAACCCTCGCCGCCGCTGGACCGCGATCAGTGACGATGGCGGCCAGACCTGGAAGAACCTGGCGATCTGCGAGGTGTTACCCGATGGCCCCCAAGACACCAACTACGGTTGTATGGGGGGACTGGTACGCTTACCGGTCCAGGGCAAAGACATCTTGCTGTACAGCAACTGTGACTCGCCACGTGGCCGCAACCATGGCACCATCTGGGCGAGTTTCGACGGTGGAAAAACCTGGCCGATGAAACGACTGGTGTACGCCGGTCGCTTTGCCTACTCTTCGATCAATGCTGGACGCCCAAAAACCCCAAGTGAAGGCTGGATTTATCTCCACTTTGAAGGTGGTCCCAAAGGGGGCTCTACCCTGGCCCGCTTAAACCTGAGCTGGGTTCTGCAAGGGGAACCCACCGGCGATGGTCAACGACCGGAGTGGCTTGCCCGGTTGGAGAACTCGGATGCCCCGATGGACACCGCTTTACCACCCGAACAACGACGGATCGTCGAGAACGTGCTGTTGTACCAACGCAAGAGCGGGGGCTGGCCCAAGAACTACGACCGAAAACAGAAACACTCGAAGGAAAAACGCTCGGAGATCCTCCAGGACCGAGCCGACAACGACGCCACCATCGATAACGGGGCGACCCACCGCGAAATCCGCATCCTGGCCGAGGCTTTCCACCAAACCCGCGATCCACGCTTCCAGCAAGCCGCCTTGCGGGGCATTCGCTACCTCCTCAAGGCCCAGTATGACAACGGCGGTTGGCCGCAACGCTTCCCCAACCCTCGAGGTTATGCCCGGTACATTACCTTCAACGACAACGCCATGATCGGGGTGATGACGCTCCTGCGTGACATTGCTCAGGGAAAAGGGCTGTATGCGTTTGTCCCCGAAGCGATTCGCGACCAGTGTCAGCAAGCGGTCGCTCGGGGCATTGACTGTATCCTGAAGTGTCAGATTCGTGTGGACGGAACACCCACCGTTTGGTGTGCCCAACACGACCATATCACTCTGGAGCCCCGCAAAGCTCGTTCGTATGAACTCGCTTCGCTCAGCGGGGCCGAGTCGGTACGCATCGTGCGTTTCCTCATGGACACCGACCCGCCAAGCCTAGCGATCATCCGGGCCATCGAAGCCGCGGTCGCCTGGTTCGAGCGTGCTAAATTGGAAGGCATCCGACTCGTTCGGGTGGAAGACCCCACCCAACCAAAAGGCTATGACCGCATCGTCCAGAAAGACCCCAAGGCCCCACCCATGTGGGCGAGGTTTTACGACATCGACACCAACCAGCCAATCTTTTGCAGCCGTGACGGCATTCCCCGCGACAACCTCGCGGCAATTTCCTATGAACGCCGCAACGGCTATTCCTGGCTTGGTTATTACGCGCGGGATCTGTTCGCGAAGGATCTACCGGACTGGAAACGTCGGCTCGGACAAGACTGATCGACCGAGGTCGCGACACCACGGTCGGTGAACTGAGAAAACCAAGGGGTTGGCGACCTCCGGAGGACGTTACCCCTACCGAAGAGTTCATTCCTTGAGTCGCTGAAGCACATGCTTGCGCTTCCGATCAAACAATGGCTCAGGCCCTTGATCGGCGAACAAGGTCGCCAACCAACCCTCCGGTGTTTGCCAAACCCCCTGCTTTTTCGCGATCGGCTTTGGCCGCGGCATATCCACTCCCCGGGCGAGTGCGGCCAAGTCCAGGTCGGCTTTGGCCTCAAAGAGTGTGCAAATGTCACCGTCGAGGGCATAATGGTAAATGCCATGCGACTTGGCTTGTTTGCTCTTCTGCCATTTCTCGAACGCACCCGCCTGGCTGAAATCCGCAGGCCCGGTCCCCTTGACCTCGAGGAAGACGGTCAGATAGGTGTGTTTGCCGTGGGTCGATGTGGTAAACCAGTGGCGATACGATCGGTTCCCTTCCGACCAGGCTACGCGCATCATCCCGTTGGGATTGCCGGGGACCTTCGGACGGTCGACGGTGAGCGTCAACGTACGCCCCTGCTCATCGTTCACCTGCCATTTGCCAAGCAACCCCCGCTCCAGAGTCGCGTGCCCCGCGTCCTCAAGGGGCTCGCTGACCGGGATACACCCGCTTGCCACAACCGCAATCAGAATGACGGCACGAAGACGAACCATACCATTGAACCTCTCTGGCACTCACGTGAGGTAGAAACCAGGGTGATGCTCCTGATCGGACTTATGCAACTTTCGTCGATCGGAACCCCGTCGTCAATGCGCGCAACGGTTCGGCTGGATGACTTCTAAATCCGCAAGAACGGTCCGTTCGCAGAAGACAAAATCGCAAAAACCAGGAAGAAGTTGACAACAGAGAGATTTAGCACTTAAGATAATTTGGTATTTATTTTCTTAAATTTCGTTTCCAATAGACTCGATGTGGCGTCTCCAGAGAATGGTCGAAGGACTGTATCGCGTCCCTCCAACAGAATTGTGAAACCCATGGTGACGCTGCCTGCTCTAAGCTCTGAGGTCCGAGCCCACCTACTCGCCAATCTGATCCCTGGCCTAGGTCCGCTTGAGCGAGCCGCCCATCCTGCATGTCAGTGTTGCTTGATCCATGGGAGTGCAATGATGAGCTTCCCCTTCGACCAAGGACTTCTCAACATCCAACCATTCCGTTCCATCACACCCGGTAAGCGCATTGCATCTCAAGACGATGTGCTTCCCGAGAACGCTTGGATGATGGTGGTCACCGAACAGCACTATTCACTGCTTCGCTGGGATGCCAGTACACAAATGGCGGTGTTGGAAATGCGCGTGACCCCCCAACAGCTCTGGACCCCGACCACGATCCACCCGATCCTGCTGTCCCTGCTTAACTGGCTGGGGAAAGTCCTTCACTTCAGTTTTCCCAAACCCTAGCTTCAACCCACATCACTTGCTTTCAGATGTCGCTGTGGAACATCGCTATAAGGCACTCGCCCTTCGCAGACTCCCAGCCTACCACCCCCAAATCTTCCTCTACCTACTGACTACTTTCTATCTTCTACTTTCGGCCACCCTTCGGCCGGTGGGGCTTACTACCCGTCCGGCCGGAAGGCTTCGGCCATAAGCACACTTACAATTGGACAGCCACGCTTTTCGTTTCGAGATACAAATCGACGGCCTCGTGGCCCATCTCACGGCCCCAGCCGGAATGCTTGTAGCCGCCGAACGGCAGGGCTGCGTCAGCAAGGTTGTAACAGTTGATCCAGACAGTACCGGCCTTAATCAACCGTGCCAGCCGGTGTCCGGCACTGATGTCGCGGGTCCACACCGCCGCGGCCAACCCAAAAGAGGTCTCGTTGGCCAACGCAGCCAGATCGCTCACATCGTCATACGGGATGACCGACACCACGGGGCCGAAGATTTCTTCGCGGACGACTTTCATCTCGGGCCGGGTGTCGACCAGTACCGTCGGCTCGACGAAGTAACCCGGACGGTCAGCGCGTTTGCCACCGACCGTTGCCCGGGCACCCTCGGAGTAACCGGACTCCAGGTAGCCACACACCCGGTTCAACTGAATGTCGGAGATCAGCGGACCCATCTGCGTGGTCGGGTCCATACCCGGTCCGAGCTTCATGTTGGCAGCCGTTTCGGAAACCCCCTCGACCACCTTGTCGAACAAACTCCGGGGGGCGAACAGGCGTGAGCCGGCTGTACAGCACTGGCCGTGGTTGTAGAAAATGGCATCCGCCGCGGCGGGAACGGCCGCGGCCAGGTCCGCGTCGGGCAGGATGATGTTCGGACTTTTGCCGCCCAGTTCCAAGCTGACCTTTTTCAAGTTCGTTTCGCCGGCCGCTTTGACGATCAGTCGGCCGACCTCCGTGGAGCCGGTGAAAGCAACCTTGTCCACGTCGGGGTGCGCAGCCAAGGCCGCCCCGGCCGTCTCCCCAAAGCCGGTGACGATGTTGACCACCCCCGGTGGGAAGCCTGCCTCTCGCACCAGTTCTCCAACCCGCAGAGCGCTCAAGGGAGTCTCCTCAGCCACCTTCAATACGATGGTGCAGCCGGCGGCCAAGGCCGGAGCCAACTTCCAAGACGCCATCAGCATGGGGAAGTTCCATGGAATGATTTGGCCGACCACGCCGATCGGTTCGCGCAGGGTATAGGCGTGATACTGAGCCCCCGGCATGGGGCGAGCCGAAACCTGGATGGTCTTCCCTTCGATTTTGGTCGCCCAGCCGGCCATGTAGCGGAACATGTCGACCACCAACGGCATGTCCACGGCCGCGGCAATTGTCCTGGATTTGCCGTTGTCGAGCGACTCTAAATCGGCGAGCAGCTCGATATTGGACTCGATCAGATCGGCGAGCTTCCAAATCAGTTTGCCGCGTTCGGACGGGGTCATCGCGGGCCAGGGGCCGGATTCAAACGCCCGCCGGGCGGCCTTGACGGCCATGTCGATGTCAGCCTTGTCGCCCTCGGCAGCATGAGCGATGGTCTCACCGGTCGATGGATCGTGGACTGTAAATTTTTTGCCAGACGCGGCCTCAACCCACTCGCCGTTGATCAGTAGCCGGTGGTTCTGCTTGAGAAATGCGACCGTGCATTCAGGAAGCGAGCAGGATTCAGTTGCAACGGACATAACGACCTGCCTTTCATCGGGAAAGGAGTGACTGGAAGCGGAAAAGCATAGCTTATCGTATGCTCGCTCCGGGTGTCTGACCAGCTATGACGCTGTCTGACGGCAGCTCCTCCGGGAAGCAGGAAATCAAGAGAAGGGTTCCTGTTTTCCAGAGTCTCCAGACCCCGCATTGAGGTCGAACTCCCTGCCAACTCGGCATTCTCCTCGATTGCGGATCCCACCGCGAGGTAAAAAAATCCACGATTTTTGACCCTCTGCGAGCATGGCTTGCGGATTGAGACCGAACCTGTTGCCGCACCGTGCGGCGACGACCTGCCTCGACTCGCAGGACTGACCTTCGCAGCCTCATGCAGGAGCGCATCTTATGCCGCGTTATGCCCGGAACCACGCCAAGCGCAACCGCCCGGCCCCCCTCGGCTTTCTCACCCTCGAGGACCGCATCACTCCCGTTGGCAACGACCTGTTCGCCGACGCCGAGGTCCTGATGCTTGAATCGGACGACTTCACGAATAACTTCTTTTCCGTCTCGGGCAACAACACCGGCTTCACCGGCGAGCCCGGCGAGCCCAACCATTCCGGCGACGCCGAACCTCTGGCCTCCACCTGGTACTCCTGGACCGCACAGGAGGACGGGAACCTGTTTCTGCGAGGACAATTTTCCAGCGCGGGTCCCTTCCAATTGGGCCAAGTGAGCTTGGCGGTTTACACCGGCAACACGGTCGAGGCACTCACCGAGGTGGCTGCCGTCGTTGAGAACGACTTATATGGAAGAGTCGCCGCACTGGCCGTCACCGAGGGCACCACCTATCGCATCGCCATCGACGGGCCCGGTGACCAGGAGGAAGAGTTTAGTCTCTCCGGCCAATTTACCACAAACGACCGGTTCGCCGGGGCGGAAGTCCTGATGCTCGACGACTTCGACCGTCTCTTTGCCTCCGGCTACAACGTCGGCTTCACCGGGGAGGAGGGCGAGCCCAACCACGCGGGGGCGGCAACACCCTCCGAGTCGGCCTGGTACACCTGGACACCCGGCGCCGACGGCACGGCCATACTCGACCTCGAGTCGCTCTCGGCGGACCCCGAAACCCTGCCGATCCTCG
>CAYPIE010000080.1:0-26709 GCA_964410665.1 uncultured Alcaligenaceae bacterium | reverse complement strand
GGCAGGGGGGCCGTCCGAAGAAGAAGGATGCCAAGCAGCGTGAGTTGGCCGTCCGACTGTACGAGGAGAAGACGCACGGTGTCGGTGAGATCTGTCGGATGCTCGGCATCAGCAAGCCGACGCTCTATGCGTATGTCAGGGCGGCGGCGGAGGGATCGGCGAAGTAACCCCCTTCAGGGCGGGTTCGCTTTCTGCCCCCAAGGACGCACCCCGGCCCGGTTGATCTTCGCGCGGGTGGGCCCGACAGTCGAACGGGCGTCTGGGGAGGGAATTATCGAGAGAAGTCGGCCCGTCGATTGCCCTGGCTCTCCAACTCCGGCCAATCGCTCACGAGCCCTGGCATCCGGAGCGTACCATGTCCGCCGACCCCGACCTCCTCGTCGGGCTGAGCGACCAGGGTCAGCTTATCGCATATTGGTAATTTGTGCACTATTCCTGGATTCCCGGACACCGCAGACGCTGTCTCTAAGCCATTTTTTGGATATGGCTTACGTCATGTTCCGGTCCCTTGTTCCCTGGCGACTCACGGACCTATTCCTGCTCTGTTTGGTCTTTCGTTGTCCCTTTTTGGGCGATCCGGGACAATGACTTCTTGTTCACTGCGGAGGCGCATGCCTCGGTCCGTTAACGTTTTCGAGCGACGTTGCCACGGACTTCACACAGGTGTGAGGGCGACGATGATGTCGTTGCGCCTCCTGCCGGTGGTCATTGATCTGAGACGCAATTCGGTGGGACCGCAGCCCGACCCGGGCCGCGGCCGATCTCATGCACCTTCTTTTTCCTCACGGTGCTGTCCCCTTTTTCTGCTCCAACGACGACAACTCGTCGCCAACATTCGCTCGGTGATTCCAGGTCCAAGGCCGACGGGAAGAAGACCATGAAGCCGTTCCTCACACTCGCCCAATCCATCGCCGGATGCCTCGGTGCCGCAACGACGAGACCTCAACCTCGTCCTGCTCGGCGAGCGAGGCATGGATTGGAAGCGTTGGAAGTGCGGGTGGTTCTCTCGGCCGATCTCGGTCTTGGGGACACGACGTTGGACCACAACCCAGATCCCAGCCCAGGGATGTCGGATATCTTCATCGCTGCGAATCAAGACAATACCGATCGAGCTGGCGATCCATTTGGGTCGCGTGCAGGAACGGTCGACGAGAGCGACACGTCGCTGCTGAGCGACCACGATGGCTACTGGGTGGGCGAGGTCGACATCCCGGGAGTGCCAGTGCCTGCGACCATTATCAATGACATTTACGTCGACACGGAGACGGGTCACGTTACGGTTTACGCGCAAGTTCGGATCGGCGACAACGTCGTCTCGCCGGTTCAGGTCGGCCCTGGTGAGACGACGGAGTTGCCCAACGGCCGCATCGGTAGCTTCCATCCGAACGCCGTCTACTTGAACGGAAGCGGGCAAGAGCTGATGGAGGCCGATGGCACCGGCGAGTGGTGGGTGAAGCACCCGGTCTTGGCGGACGAAGGCTACGTGAACGTCGAAGTGGAGGCAGAAGAGTACGTCGGAGTCTACGTCGAGGGTGAGCTGCTGGAGGACGGATCGATCAAGATCGGCGGGACCGATCCGCAGACAGGGGCATACGGTTTCAACGTTCGTGAAGTGAACACCGATCAAGATCCACCGACTTACACCGTGACGAGATATCGACCAGCAAACCTCGATCCGGCAGTCGGGGAGATCGACCTGACCCCGGTTCCAGACCCCGATGGAACGTTCACGATGCAGTGCACCACCGGCGTGGGGGCCCTCGATGGCAGCGTTCGTGGGTGCCCCACCGTGTCTGAAGCACCGGACAACGCTGATGAGGTTCGTGTCGGCTACGAGATTCTCCAGGTTACGAATGATGGAATCATCACATGGGTTAATCGCGATGGGGTCACACAGGAGGAGTTCGACGCAATCGAGCTGCCGCAGGGATGGCTGAAGAATCAGCCGCGAGAAATCATGACGGATGATGCCTCATTTGCCGGTTCGCCCGGCGCGGCCCCGGGCGAGTTCGTCGAACAAGAACTCTTCGGCTATTCGTGGCGCCATGTGGCGACCATCGTCGACGTAAACGAGCCGCTCGATGACGAAGGACTGCTCAGGGCCAACACGATTTCCAAGTCTCACCAAGTGACATTTGATGCCAACAGCACGGTGTCGATCCTTGTCTCTCCCGAGGGTGAACATTATGCGTTGATTACCCGCGATGCCGGACGAACCAGTGACACCCCCACCATTCCCGAGGGCTGGCAGTTGGCCGAGCACACGCTCGAAGAGAAACTGGTCGTCCAATTGCCGAATCCGACGATCAACATCCGCGCGGACAACGAGGATTCTTTCCAGGGACCTATCCCGGAATTGGCGGCACTCCTCAACGGTGACGATCCAGGACAGGATGATGCAGTCATTCTGACGACGCCAGACGGGTTGGAGTTTGTGCGGACACCGGACGAATACTTCGAATCACTCCCCGACTGGCCGTATGAGCCACAGTACGTCGAGATTTATGGACTCCGGCAAGCCTACGTCGACGAAGGCCCCGAGGACGGCCCCGTCGTCCTTCTGCTCCACGGTCAGCCATCGTGGTCGTACTTGTATCGCGACATGATCCCGGTGCTGGCCGACGCGGGGTATCGTGTCATTGCCATGGATCATCTCGGCATGGGCCGTTCTGACAAACCGATCGACGTCGAGTCCTACAGCTTCCTCGGTCACACCGACCGGTTGGAACGATTCATCCAGGAACTCGGCCTGGAAGACATCAATCTGTTCGCCCAGGATTGGGGCAGCATCATCGGCCTGCACGTCGCGGGGCTGAATCCCGACTTGTTCGCGACCATCACGATTGGCAATGGTTCGTTGCCGGTGTTCCCCGAGGGCGTCCAGCCGTTCCCGGACGTTGAGAACCCCGATGCGATCCTGCCGCTCCCATCTCCCTATGCGGACTTCCCGGATCAGCAAGTACCTTTCTACGACGAAGATGGCAATCTGATCAGCGGGCGAGAGGACAACAGCTTCTTCGGCTACTGGATCAACTACGCCATGACAGGCGAGTCGTTCCGGGCGTCCGAAACCGTCGAAGCGCTGACCTGGTTCGACATGCCCGCGAAGGAAGAAGCGGCGTACGACGCGCCGTTCCGAAGTCGAATCTACATGGCTGGACCACGGTCGTTTCCCTCCCTAGTCAACGAACTTCCCGGTGTGAACCAAGCATCGTTCGAAGGTCTTCAGTCTTTCGAGAAGCCGTTCTTGACCATCTGGGGAGCGAATGATCCCGGAGCGCAAGGATCGCTCGAAGGTCAACAATTCTTCATCGACAACGTGCCCGGTACGGCAGGGCAACCCCACGCTCGACTCGAGGTGGCCAGCCACTTCCTGCAGGACGATCAGGGCGAGGAGATCGCCCGTCGCCTGATCGAATTCTACGAGGCCAATGGGATCGCTCCGTCGGATGAGCCGGAACCGGAAATCCTGTCCGCCTATCTGGGAGCGGTCGATGTCCGGTTTCCGAGGGCCCTGGAGAATGCCAGCGGCTCCCCCCAGGCCGTGGGCGACGACGGCATGCCGCTCGTGCTGTCCGTCCAGATCGACGCTTCCACCCTCTCCCCGGAGGACTTCGTCATCACCACGGCTTCCGGGGCCACGACCAGGCCGACGGCCGTCACACTGGCTCCCGCGGACGAGGCTGATGAGTTGCGAACCATCCTGCTGACCGGCCCGCTGGGGTCCCGGAACGACCTCCCGGTGCGGGTCGAGATCGTGGGCTCGGTTTTGGCGCTGGACGGCACGGAACTCCAGGGCTTGTCGGCCGACGTCACGACGAACGAGGAGGGGCCGAGCCTGGTGTTGGCCCTTCTCGACCCTGCGGAAACCGATGCGGCCGGCAATGAGATCGCCCCCGGTCGCATCCAGACGACATGGCAGGGTGGAGTGACCGGTCGCTTCGGGACGTCGATCGGACGCAGAGAACTCGGAAGCATCCGAATCATCGATGAAAACGGCCACGCCCACATCCCCCTTGGATTCGAAGACGTGGGAGACAACGACAACCACGTGGTGCTCGTCGTCCCCGAGGGCGTCACCCCGGTCCGGGTCGAGGTGCGGGCGAGGACGTTCTACGACCCGACCAATCGACCCAACCCGGAGACCTCGGTCGAAGTGAGCGGCACGATCGACTTGGAGCCGGAGGCCCGTCGATCGTTGCGTGACCGGCTTCGGGATCGTTCACGGTTCGACCGTGCCCGCAACCTGGTGGGACGGCGTGCAGAAGCCGTTGCGGATCTCGCAGAAGCCCATAATACGTCCGGGTTCGTCAATCGTGTGAGTGCCGGTCTGGTCCGACGGTGGATGCAACTTGGCGAAGGGAACAACCGACCTTGGCGCAGCCGCCGTTGAACGCCGGGGCGTCGCTTCATCGACATTGGCAAAGACGCGGGCGTCGGACCACACACGCGTGTCCGAGAGCCGACGCCTGCGGAACGCTGAGAAGTGAAGACCGATCCATGACGACGCCTTCGATGGGGGGACTCTTGGTTCCCGGATTACCCTCGCCGGCCGGTCCCGGGCTTTCGTTTCCCATCCGTCATGACGAACGTCACCGGTCAGCCCGGCTTCTCGATGACGAGAAGGTCGCCAGGGTGCGACTAGGCGTCGTGGATGGGTCGCGGCCGGTGCTGGTCCTCTTACCGAGGCCAAGACGAACGTCTCGGTCTCCTCCGAACCGTTGATTCTGATGTGACGCACGCTCGAAGAATGCGGCGCGGCCCAGCCGATCGTCGGGGTCAGATGGCGGAGAAGCGTGATCGGATACCGAGTATCCCCTCGTCGGTACTCGCCGGGAAGCGCTTGGATCGCGCGACTCGTCGAACGCCTTCTCGTGAGCAGCGACGTGCTTCCTTTCACCTTTCACTGGGCGGAGCTCTTTCTTGAAACATCTCCCGTCGTCGCGAGTACCTTCAGCAAGAGCGGTAACCTTCATACTCTTGTAAACTCATGCAAACGCTTGATAACATTTCTCGATTCGGAGGGAATTTCGATGGAACACGATTACTTTCTGCGGGCCTTGCTCGCTTCTGTGGTCGTGGCCGGCTCCAGTGAAGCTACCGGGGCCCAGGGGGCGATCGCCAACGAGGACGAACCGGTGATCCGGACGACCGGCGCGGGCGTCGACTTTGTGCGCACGCCGGACACACGCTTCGAGTCACTCCCCGGATGGTCGTACGAGCCCCAGTACGTCGAGATCGACGGGCTACGCCAGGCGTACGTAGACGAGGGGCCGAGGGATGGTCCCATCGTCCTCCTGCTCCACGGCCAGCCGTCCTGGTCCTATTTGTACCGCAAGATGATCCCGGTGCTCGTTGACGCCGGGTACCGCGTCATCGCGATGGACCACCTCGGGATGGGCCGCTCGGACAAGCCGATCGCCATGACGTCCTACAGCTATCTCGGCCATTGCGACCGCCTGGGGCGGTTCATCGAGGAACTCGACCTGCGCGAGATCAATCTCTTCGTACAGGACTGGGGCAGCCTGATCGGCCTGCGGGTGGCGGGCCTCGACCCCGACCGGTTCGCGCGGATTGCCGTCGGCAACGGCATCCTGCCGGTGATCCCCGAGGGGCTCCAACCGTTCCCCAAGGTCGAGGATCCCGACGAGGTTGCGGACATCCCGTCGCGCTTCGCCCTCATACCGGCACAACAGTTCCCCTTCTACGATGGCTGCAAGCTGCTCCTCCCGCGAACGACCGACTTCGGCGCGTGGATGACCTACGCGATGAGGGCCGAGTCGTTCCGCCCGTCCGAGGTCGTCGAAGCCATGACCTGGTACGACCTGTCGGACGAAGTCGAGGCCGCCTACGACGCGCCATTCCCGAGCCGCACGTACATGGCTGGGGTCCGCGTGTTCCCGTCCTTGGTCAACGAGCTGCCCGGTGTCACCGAAGAGGCCTGGGCGGGCCTCACCGCCTTCGAGCGGCCCGTCCTGACGCTCTGGGCCGCGAACGATCCGGGCATGCAGGGCTCGTGCGAGGCGCAAGAGCACCTCGTAGCCTCCGTACCCGGCGCGAGGGGGCAGCCGCACGACCGTCTCGCAGAGGCGAGCCACTTCCTGCAAGAGGACCAGGGAGGAGAGATCGCTCGACGCCTGGTTGCGTTCTACGCCTCCGATCCGATCGACCTGGGCAAGTCGTTTGGCCGAGGTGACCGCTACGGCGAGATCCTCCTCGTACGTCGGAAGGGCCTTTCGGTCGAAGCCGAGGTCTGGGGCACCCAGGGCCTCAACGACTGTCCCGCCGCGAGCTGGGAGGCACTCGATGCCGAGGCGATCCGGGCCGAGACCCGGGCGTTCGCCGTCCGCATGAACGGCCCACGCTACTGGTTGCCCGACGCGACTGCAGGTGCGCCCCGCTCCGCGAAGCGGAGGACGTTCGGCGATCTCGATATGCGTCTCCTCGCGACCGTCGAGATCAACCCGAGACAGGGCAATGAACCGTACACGGAGCGGACCGTCCAACGGAGGACGACCTTCGTGTTCAAGCGTGGCGAAGAGATCTACGAGCTCACATCGCCCAATGGGGTCGTCTACGTGATGCAGTCCATGTCCCAGATCGTGGACCCCAGCTTGACGCTCGCCGAGCTGCCGACGCTGGATTCCCGTCTGGTGCTCCCGGACGGGTGGACCTATCGGGCGCGCACGCTGGATGCGGACCTCGTCCTGATCGCGGACGGTGAAGCGATCGTGCTGCAAGACGACCTGAGCAACACCTACCTACGGAGATGAGGGTTGCTCGACGAGACGAAGGGCGGTCGGCCCATTCCCTGAAACACGTTCCCGTCCGCGCGAGAATGCCTGGCGAGGTCGGTCTCCCCGATGCTCTTGCGACGAACGCCCTGCCTGTTTCGATCGAGCGGGAGAAGACGAGGATCAGACGCACACCGATACGGATGAGCGTCTCCCGGTCTCACTGCCCACGTCGCTTTCCGCGGTGCCATTCGCTTCGTCAGCGGTGGCGCGCGGATTCACGCAGGTGATCGCGGGACTCACACAACCCATGGTGGAGGGCTTCATGAGCGTTCATCTCAGAGTCGGTCTCGCGTTCCTATGTCTCTCGGCCGTTTCGACACAGGCGGCCGAGAATCCCGGGCGAATTGGGTTCGAGATACTCCAGTTCAAGTCCCGCAACGAGATTGTTGCATGGGCATCGAAGGACATCACCGAGGAGCAATTCGACGCGCTTCGATTACCCGCCGGCTGGTCCAGGAACCAGCCGCGAGAGGTCGATCCGAACCGCGGTGAGTTCCTGAGTTCACCGGGCAAGGACGAAGGCCGCTACACCCGGGAGGAGCATTTCGGCCATGAATGGTTACATGTTGCGACGGTGACCGAACCGGGTGTGAGGCTGGATCGAGAAGGACGCTTACGAGGCAGCAGGGTCCAGAAGAACCACCGCGTTTCGTTCGACGCGGGGAGCACCCTTTCACTGCTCGTCTCCCCCGAGGGCGAGGAGTTCGTCCGGATCTCGCGCGATCTCAACCGGACCCGAGACGTGCCGACCCTGCCTCGAGACTGGAACCTGATCGAGCACAGGATCGCGAAGCCGCTCGAAGTTGCGTTGCCCGAAGAGACGCTGGTGATCCGGGCGGACAATCAGGATTCGTTCCAGGGGCCCGTCGAGATCGCCTCGGTCGTTGACCTCGGATTGTCGTCGGTGATGATGGCTCCCGGTGTGTCTGCGAGGTCCACGCGAACACGACTGACCGGCTCCCCGCCCCACGCTCGAGCCCCGTTCCAACGGGGTGCGCATTCTCTGTTCATCGGTCACAGCTTCTTCGTGCCCGTGGCGCGGTCCTTCGACTCGATCGCGGCCAAGTACGACTTCCCGGGCCATCGAGTCGAGACGGTGTTCGCCGGTGGGATGAGCGGTACCCCGGGGGCGCTCTGGGGCAATCCGCGCCGACGTCGGCAGATTGTCGACAAGCTCGCGAGCGGCGAGGTCGAGTTGCTGGGAATGCCGGTGATCTCGCCACGGAACGGGACCATCGAGGACTGCAAGAACTGGATCGAAACGGCCCTGAGCTACAACCCGGACACTCAATTCCTGATCGGCCACCATTGGCTCGCCGGTGGCCCGCGAGCGAGCACGTCGGGCTATGCAGAATCCGTCGATTCGAGTGCGAGGAGACAGTTCGAGATCGTCGCCAAGCTGCGAGAACTCTACCCGGACAAGCCAATCGACTTCAGCAACTACGGGAGATCGGCGTCCTTGATGAAGTCGCGATTCGAGGCCGGCGACTGGGATGGGATCGAAGAGATGGTCGGACGCGGCCGCGAGGCGCTCTTCCGCGATCGCTCCATGGGGCACGCCGGCCCCATGATGCTGGACATCTCCGCGCTGACCTGGCTGGATCTCCTCTGTGGGGCCGAGATCGAATCGGTCATGCCGAGGACGTACGAGCCATCCCCGGCACCCGGGATTACGCGTCGGGTCATCGGTTCTGACCGGGAGTACGCGGCCCGAGAGGCGGTCGGCCACGGGTGACCGTTCCTCGATGACGCCCACGCACGCCGGCGGTCGCGCGAGTCGATCATCTCTCGCTCACAATTCGCTTTCCTTCACCCCAATCGAACCAGGACCGATGAGAACTCATCTCCCACACTTCGCAATCTCAGGGACCATCCCCTTCTTCCTGGCGGTTGGGCTCCACGCCCAGCAAGCAACGCCTCCGCCCGAGCAAGCGCCACAGTTGCTGGCGACGCTCGATCGGGACGGAGACGAGACAATTAGCTGGGACGAAGCCATGGGAGGCCTGAAGGACAACTTCGAAATCGTCGACCGCAACGGAGACGGAAAGATCGATGTTGCCGAGTTGACCCGAGTCCTCAGATTCGCCGCGACGTCTCAGGGTTCAGGCGACGACGGTGGCACGGAAGTCAGCACCGGCACCGATTCCGGGACCAGGGTCTTCGATCGCGTTGAGCACCACATGACGGAGAGTGACGGGGTCGCACTCCATTACGTCACGCTCGGGGAAGGTCCCGTCGTCCTGTTCGTGCACGGATTTCCCGATTTCTGGTACACCTGGCGGGAGCAGATGGCGACGCTTTCGGGCGAGTACAAGACCGTGGCGATGGACACTCGGGCCAACAACAAGAGCGGCAAGCCGGACGGTGTCGAGCACTACGCGATGCAGCACCTGTTGGCGGACGTGGAAGCGGTCATCGAGGATTTGGGGGTCGATTCGGTGACCCTGGTCGGACACGATTGGGGAGGAGCGATCGCATGGCAGTTCGCGATGCGGTTTCCTCATCGTGTCGACAAACTGGTCATCTGCAATCTGACGCACCCGAGAGGCTACGCGACGGTTCGCCGGAACGCGACGCCGGAACAGAAGGCAAACACGCAGTACATTGCCGACTTCCAGGTCCCGGGCTACGAAGACCGGCTGACGCCCGAGATCTTGACGAGGATCTCCGCGGGCAACGTCTCCGCTGTCGTTCGCGAACGCTACCTCACGGCGTTCGAGCGGTCGTCGACCAAGGGCATGCTGGACTACTATCGGGCCGCGTTCGGCGCCATCGATCAGCCGGTGGTCGAAACTCCCCAGATGCCCGATCTCACGATGCCCGTGCTGCAATTCCATGGCCTGAAGGACAAGACCGTCGACAAAGACGGACTCCGCGACACCTGGAACTGGATCGACGCGGATTACACGCTCGTGACGGTCCCAGGCAGCGACCATTGGGTCCAGCGAGACGCCGCGGAGATCGTCAACAGCACCATGCTCTGGTGGCTGAGAAGTCGACCTTGACACGGACATGCATGATCCACGTTGTCGAGTTGACCCGGTGGAAACACACGGGACGTGGCCCCGAATCTCTCCTTCGAGCGGAAATGCACTTCCGCCCGGGCGTGGCACGACGAACCCCCGAATTCACACAATCACAAGCGAGCATATGACGATGAAACGAAGCTACGTTCACTTGCCGACTGCTTCTCTGCTGGCATTCTTGTCGACCGCCGGGCTGCACGCCCAGCAGCCGAGCCCATCGCCCGGGCGGGCGCCGCTCCTGCTTTCGCTCCTGGACAAGGACGGCGACGAGAAGCTGAGCGAGGACGAGGCACGGGGCGGCCTGAAGGAGAACTTCACGATCGCTGACATCAACGGAGATCGAGGGATCGACCTGGACGAGTTGACGAAGCTCCTCGAGATGGCCGCCGCGCGGGGGAACGGGGTCGGAGCAGGGATCGTGCCGGTTCCCGATGGACCCTCATTCGGGACCATGAACGAGGAGCAGCTGGCGCGGATGCGATCACTCCCGCCGGAGCAAGACCGTGAGTTCTTCATGGTCAACTTGATCAAGCATCGCGCGAAGGCCAAGTACGCGGACGGGCGGGAGACGGACCTGACGGGGGAGCAAGCCGATGTGCTCTATTCGCCCATCGAGTTCATCTCGGAGATCGGCGGCAATGTTGCTTACATAGGCCGCGTCTCTCGCCAGATGGGAAACAGCGAGCCGATTTGGGATCGAGTCGCCATCGTTCGCTATCCCTCGAGGGCCAAATTCCTCGAGATGGTGAGCAACCCCGAATTCCAGAAGCGTGCGATCCACAAAGACGCGGGCGTCGAAGTCACGCAGGTCCTCCTGACCGAACGCGAGCCGTGGCCATCCTCCGATGCGAAGCGAGTCGCCGACGAGGACGACGCGTTCACCCTGGCTCAACTCGTGAAATATCGCGACATCGCACATTACGCGGACGGAAGCGAAGCAGAACAGAAGCGGACGGGCGAAGAAGCGATGGACGCGTTCGACGCCGCCACCGATGAGATCCTGCATGAAGTCGGTGCGGCGCCCGTCCTGAAGGCGAGGGTGGAAGGTGCCGTCGTCGGCGATGGGCGAACTTGGGACGAGTTTCGCTTGCTCCACTTTCCCAGCCGAGCAGCATTCCTCGAAGCCGTCGAGCAATCGCGGGACGCGATGAGACACCGAAACGCCGCGATCGATGACATCTACCTGATGCAGGTCGAGACGATGCGACAGGAGATCAAAGAGTGAACCTCGGATTGGGGTTCTTCGTGCAATCGACCCTCCCCGTGGGCTCTCGATGATCGATCGGCTGTACCGCAACGCGGTCCTGCCGGGGGCGATCTGCGCCGGCCTGGTGACGATCGAGGACACCGGCACGATGGAGGTCCGCTGCAGCCTCCAGCTGGAGGACCTCTACTGGCTGGCCGGCGGCGACGAACCGCTGGCCGGCCCAGACCCAACAGTCGTGTCACCAGGGGCCATCTGGGGTCCTGAAGCGGCTGAAGTGCTCTCACGGGTCCGGTGTCGCAAAAGTTGAGAGTTCTGCGACACGGACACAACCCCTGGATTTCTCAGGGTTTCCGTGTCGCGAAACTCGGAAGCAAAACTTCGGACTTATGCGACGAGTTTCGCGACAAGAGGGCCGGGGCGCCGGATGTAACCCCTAATACTGCATCGGTTTCATTCAAATGGCCCCTGGTGACACGACTGTTGGGGTTACCCGGTGTTGGCAGCCTTCGCTTATTCCCACGGAAATACATGCTCTCTCTACGGCAATTTGGTGGCCATCTTCTTTTTTGGTGGCAGTGTTGGCAGTCTTGATCGGTGAAAGATCTTCAAGGCTGCCAAGACTGCCAACTTATTAAGACGGGGGTCGGTGGCATTCTTCCTGGCAGCCTTGGTTGCCATGTTGGTCCGTCAGGCTCCAATACCACTTGCCGCCATCCTTTTTGGATCGGCCATCTATCTCCTTGAACGCACGCCTTAGCGTTCGCTCAGAGAATCCGTTTTCTCTCGCATCCGCAATCACCTCTTTCGACGGTAGGCGACCTTCAGCGAGCGCGTCGCGCAACCAAGCAACGACCTCACGTCGCTCCGCGCCTCGAGTGCTCTTGTCACTTGCTGTCTTCAGTTCCTCCGCAAAGGCCTCGTCCGCATGCATCCGCACTGGCTCCGTCTCCCAGACGACTCGTCCGTCGATGATTCGATAAGCCAAGCCGTCCGGATCGCGAGCAAGGTTCAGTTTGCCTGGCAGGAACAATCGCCGCTCGGGATCGTCCTGGTCCTTCGCGACAGCCCAGACGGCTCGGGAAGCGGCTGCGAACGCCAGCGAGCCCATCGCACGGTAAACGGCTTTCGCGCCGCCGGATTTGCTGAGATGAGTCACAGCCACAACCGCCACCCGATGGCGGCCAGCCAGTTCGGCAAGCGGCGCGAGCAGACCGCGCACATCAGCATTCTTGTGGGAGTCGACCTTGCCGGTGTAAGCCGAGATCGGATCGATCACGATCAACCGAGTTCCGGGTGTCTCATCGATTACTTCTTCAAGACGTGGCAAATCGGCTTCGAGCGAGAAGTGCCGGCGTCGCCCTGCTTCGGCCAAACCTTCGACAGCGACGATGTTGGCATCATCAGCGTCGGCCCTGTCCAATCGCGGTGCAATGGTGTCGGCTAGATCATCCTCGGCGTTGAAGAGCACGACGCCCGCCGGCGACTGCTTGAGCAATGGCATGTCGGGCCACGGTTCGCCGCGCGAAACACGGGCAGCGACATCGAGCGTGACAAACGATTTTCCCAGTCCAGGATCGCCGGCCAACAGCGTCAACTTGCCCAGCGGAATTCTGCCTGGCCACAACCACTCGAGTTGTTCACGTTCCACGTCCTTGAGCCTCCTACTGATCGCCTGTGGTGGTAACGGTATCTTCCACGGTGGTGTTGCTCCCTTGGGAGGCATCTGCTGATCAAGCATGCGCCGAAATCCCTCCGTAACAGAATCCTCCGGCCGCGGTGGCGGCACGATCCGCTTGGGGTCGATCTCCAGTGTCGCCCATGCTTCGACGGCCTCGTGCCAAGGCAACATGACTGAGCGGGCAACTTGGGCATGAGTCGCACCGGCTTCGCATAGTTTCCACCAGAGTTGCCTAGCCATCTCCATAGCCTGGACTCGGCCCCGTGTGCGAGACGCGGCAACCTCGTGGCCCACGCGGAACACAATCTGCTCGCTGTTGAGTTCCGGTACGCCGAATAGCTCAGCGCTCGACACCAGCACTTCGGCATCGCGAGATGCCTGCCTGCGCTCGTCCCAGGCTTGCTCGATGGCATCCTTATCCGGCGCGGCCCATTCTGCGACTTCGCTCGCGGCCGCCACGAATGATTCACGGTAGGCAAGTTCGGCCTCCGTCCGCTCTGGCGTCGTTGGCCAATCGGGACCGTCCTCGTAGAACCGCACCGTGTTTGGTGGCAGCGCGTACGGGGAGCGCAGTGCTTCAACATGAGTATCCATACTTAGACCTATTCGCCGTCGGCTTTGTACGCAGCGCGATAGTCGCCCAGCGCCGAACCGAAGTCGTGATAGACTCGCCACGTCGCGGCGAGTTTGTTGGGGTCGGCATCGAAGCCGAAGAACTCAACGGTCGGGCTCTGCTTGCCCTGCAGGAAAGCCACAACGATCGCAGCGTCCTGCCGGCCGGCGAACAGATACCAGGCATTGACGCTCGTGCCGGTAAAGCGTGCCGAGTTTG
Source organism: uncultured Alcaligenaceae bacterium (assembly GCA_964410665.1). GTDB lineage: Bacteria > Planctomycetota > Planctomycetia > Gemmatales > Gemmataceae > CAYPIE01. Next base: position 13,169 of record CAYPIE010000080.1, on the reverse strand, counting down.
ACAACCGCGGTTCAACCTCGAGCGACACAACGTTCTTGAGGGCATTGCCCGTCGGTTCGTCGTTATTGGACCGCTGAATGAAATCGGACTGCAGCAGTTCCTTGGCGGTCTGTTGCAGCTCTGGCGGCACCAGGAGCGTTCGAGGGCGAATGTCGAGATCGCGGTCTTCGTGGTCCCGCTGCGCCATCATGCGAGCGATGCCCGTCGCGAGCGCGGTCCCATCGAGTGCCGAAGCTGACCCCGTATCGTGGTTGCCGTTGCCCGCGCTGAAAAATGAGCCGGCCCCGAGCAACGTCGTGTAGGCCAGATCGCTGACCGCACGCATCGCTGCTCGCCCAAGCGACATCGCCGTATCCTCAAAGAGTCCGAGGTCGTCGTTAATGATGTCGCGGCGGTCGATCGACAGCATCTTGCCGAACGTGTCGACCGAGTATTGGTAGGTCGCCTCGTCAATGCTGCCGTGCTTCAATTCGCCACCGGGAGCGACCTGTGTCAGGTCGCCTGTATCGCTTGGTCGGATGCCGGTGTGATCCTTGAAGTCGGCGGCCGACTTGATCGCCGCGAACGCGCGCCAGCTTGCCGGCGACTCGGTGTAAGCATCGAGAAGCACCTTGTTCGCCGCATTCCCAAGCGCAACGGGAAGAGCATAGGTCGAAAGCGCGGCGCGGATCAGGGCCTCGCGTCCCGATGGCGCGTCGCGCTGCTCAACCAGAAGTGCCGCCCGACACAGATCAACGAGGCTCGTAGCCCGCAGCTCGCGAGCTTGTTGGGCGGTTTGCGGTCCAAGGTGCTTCTCGACGAGGTTCTCGTGGCCCATGTGGACCAGCACTGCCGCTTCAATCACATCGGCTGTGGGCGCGGCCGTCGTGGTGTGGATGAACGGACCGCGCGGACGCGACGCTCGCAGCACGGCCAGTTCTGTTTGCTGCTCAGTCCAGCCTTCGCGGATCGCCCGTGCTTCGATTTCACCGTACTCGCCATCGCAGGCACGGCGAATCGCCGTGATCCTTTCCGTTTCCGCAGCCGCTTCGGCTCGGATGTCCTCGGCAGTCTTTTCCGTAGTTGTCATGAGAGCCTCTTTTCCTTCCTGCGAAGCAACGATGGCGACCGACGTTCCGGCATCGGCCCCGATCGCCACAATGCTGACTTCCTTGAGTGCGGACGACCGTACCAGCGTGAATCCGTTGCCGGTCGCCCGAATCGTGCGTCCGTTTACTTCCACGATGTCGCCGGCGCGAGCTCGCTTCCATTCGCCTGGGGCGACACCCACCGACGCCTGAAATTGAAATCCGCTGCGCGCCAACTCGATGATCTGCCTCGCAGCGTTCGTCGTTGGCGCGATCGTGCCGGCGACCAGCAGTTTGCCATCGGCAATGGACGCTTGCCCGAATCCCACAACGCCACGAAGCGTGGAATCGTGGTCGGCCAGGATGCTGATCTGTGAGGCCGAGACATCAACCCCTGCCAAGTCGAGAACCAGCGGTCCCCATCCCGGCACGACCATCTCACCGCCCGTGTAGGCGACGATCGTCACGGCCGGAGTCCTGCCAGCCGCTTGAATCTCGACATCTGTTGCCGCGAGTAACAGTTCCTCAGTTGCCGTAGTCATCTGAATTCCTCCGCTTTGAGCGGCTGGAAGCCTGCCTTAATCAACTTTGGGGCGAGTCGCTTCAGGCGACGCCGAATTGTTCCCTCGGCAAAGCCGAGCCGACGCGCCACCTCACTGACGTTTCCTTTGCATTCGATGTAGAGTCGGCACATCAAACGGCTTTCCTCACTATCGATGAACTCGAGGACATCGTCGGTCGTCGTACCCTTTGAAGTGAGTTCACGTGGCAACCGTTCGACGGCCTCTCCACGGGGTGAAGCATCGTCGGCAGCTTCGGCGTCCATCAGACGCGCCATCCTTTCGCGAGCTGACGGCGTTCCAGCTCGTGGATTGAGTTTGCCATCCACTTCTTCGTCCGTCGTCGGAGTTGTCTCGGCGACCTGCTTGTACTGATTAGCATGACGGCATTGGCGGGCGACATACTTCAATACTGTTCGCTGCACAATCGTGTGAATCAGCGTTTTTTCAGATGCACCCTTTGCGGGATCGTACCTGGGAGGCTTACTGATCAGGTGCAACAACACTTCCTGCACTACGTCGTCGTACTTCACGTACTTCGGAGCGCGTTTCTCGGCCTCCCTGATCGCTATCGCCTTGGCGTAGTCAATCAGATCAGGCGTCAGTTCCAGTTCGATCGGCGAGGATTGGCTCATCTAGACCTCCTCGCCACGCTCGAGCTGCTCCCGAATGTCATCGCACAGAGTGAAGGAAATCACCGAAGACGTGATCTCCACCAGGTTGCCATCAGGAGCCGTCACACCACGGGGAGGATCCCGATGCATGATGAAGTACTGGTCATCGGCTGGAACTTCCCTGCCGTATTTTTGCGACTCCCTCTCCGATGCCTCGCGAAGCGGCCGCAGGAAATCAGCGTAGCGGCACCCGAGCGTTTCACACATCGCCGCATAGGGCACGAAGATCTGGCAGTCCTCGAAGTGATCGGCCGCGGCATCGACGTCCCTCAGCGTCCAGACATCCTGTTCGTCGGGCGTCACAACACCATTCTGGATCAAGAGTTCGAGCATCGCGGGCTTGCAGTCGTAGCCACGCGATCGGAGGTGGCGGGATGCCGACACTAGATTCATCGGGAACATCCCTTCTCGCTCGGCGTCAGCTGCTGCATGAAATGATTGATCCGCATTCGAACACGGCTTGAGCTTCAACTCTACGTATTCGGCAAAGGTTAGTCCGGTTCCCATTCGTAGTTTCTCCTTGACGCCAATGGAATCGCCCCGTGAGCAACTCGCCCACCCAGCAACTTATTTCCGGCAGGCAGGCCGATTCGTAAAGCAATCTGAACAGAATTTCGAAGAAAACAAGGGCATGGTTATTGTCGATACCAGCGCGACTCCTTTGGTTCGTCCAGGAACTGGGCCCCGCATTGCGTTTCTGACACTGCGTCGATAAACTATGGCGATATGTCAGCGACAAAATCAGAAGAGACGCGCCGTAGAAACGACCCGCGAGACCGCTCTGCGCTACGCAAGTCGGAGAAGACTCGGCAAGGAATTTTGGACGCTGCGCTTGCGTTCCTGTGGTCGAAGCCGTTTCGTGATCTGACCATTTCTGAACTGATGGCTAACACGGGAGCCAGCCGCTCGGTCTTCTATCAATATTTCGCTGACCTGCACGACCTGATGGAGAATCTTCTCAATGATCTGGAGCAGGAAATACTTGTAGCTGCAACTCCTTGGCTGACGGCGGAAACAGACTCCGCCGCGAAACTAGGCGAAGCGCTGTCGAACCTCGTGAAAGTGTGTTATCAGCGTGGGCCAATTATTCGTGCTGTTGTCGAAGCGGCACCGATGGATGAGCGTTTGGAACGCGCGTGGAACGACTTTGTCAAAGTCTTCGACGACGCAGTCGCCAAGCGGATCGAACAGGATCAGGCCGTTGGGTTGGTTCCCGATTTCGAAGCACGTGCGGTCGCCGTCGCACTCAACCGCATGGATGTTGGGACATTGATTCATCATTTTGGTCGACGCCCGCGCAGCAAGCCCGACGCAGTCTATCGATCGATCATGCAAGTGTGGATCAGCACGATTTATGGGCACGAGGCCTTGGCACGTCTCCAGACAGAACTCTAACCCCTACGCGCACTGTTTCGACGCACCAAGGAGAATCGACCATGAAGAATTCGAAACTAATAGCCAGCCTCATCTTGACTGCATTGTTCGGCGCGACCGCACATGCCCAACCGCCGAAGATGAAGATGACTACCGAGACGCCCGAAGGCATCGCCACGCCGGACAAGCTGGAAACCTCGATCGGAACGTTAAACTCTTTCGATGGCGTTCCTGATGCGAAAACCGCCCAACTGGTCTACGACAACCTCGACTTCCAGCGGGCTCAGCAGGCCTACCTTTCGAGTATCCAGATTTCCTCGATGTATGCGATGGAGCAGGGAATGCGGAAGTTTGGTCCGCCGAACGAGACCGTGCTCGTTTTCAAAGATCTCATGGACTCGAAGGCGTTATGGCTGACACCCAACACGGTGTCGATCTATATGGCCACGTGGATGGAACTCGGCGACGAACCGATGGTGATAGAGACTCCGCCCAATGTGCTTGGGCTCATTAACGACGCTTGGTTTCTATACGTGGCGGATTTCGGTAACGCCGGCCCCGATCGGGGCAAAGGCGGAAAGTTCCTCATCGTCCCTCACGACTACGAGGGCGAAGTTCCCGAGGGATACCACGTCGCGAAAACCAACACCAAGGGGCACTGGGTGCTCTGGCGTGGATTTCAAGTTGATGGCTCTACCAAACTGGCCGTCGATACCACCAAGCAAATCTTCAAGATGTATCCGCTCTCGAAGAAGGACAATCCGGTCGAGATGACGTTCAAAAACGTCTCGGAGATCCCACACAATACCATCCACCGCATGGACTTCGGCTATTGGGAGGAACTCAACCACCAGATCCAGGATGAGAACATCGAGGGGCTCAGCCCGGAGATCCGTGGCCTGCTCGCCTCGATCGGCATCGAGAAGGGCAAAAAATTCGCGCCGGATAAGCGGATGAAGAGGATCCTCACTGACGCCGCAAATATCGGAGCTGTGACGGTCCGCGCCCTCGCAGCCCGTCCGCGCGACGATGCCTTCTACCTCTATCCGGGAAAGAGTTACTGGGCCAATCCCTTTGTCGGCGGCAGTCATGAATGGATCCAGAATGGCGCGCGACTTCTCGACGCGCGCTCGATGTTCCACTTCTATGCCACCGGGATCACGCCGGCGATGACGGCGGCTCCGGTTGGAAAGGGATCTCAGTACGCCATGTGCTACCTCGACAAGGACGGCAAGCCCCTCGATGGCGGCAAGACCTACAAGCTCACCCTGCCGAAAGACATTCCAGCCAAGGATTTCTGGTCCTTCACTCTCTACGACAATCAGACCCGCTCCATGCTGCAGACCGACGAGCGTTTCCCGGGTCTGAGCAGTGTCGACAAGAATCCGCCAGAGCCGAACGCCGACGGATCGTACGATATCTACTTCGGCCCTAAGGCTCCCAAGGGCAAAGAGAACAACTGGTTACAAACCGTTCCCGGCAAAGGCTGGAACATGCTTTTCCGGCTCTACGGCCCGCTCCAGCCGTGGTTCGACAAGAGTTGGAAGCCTGGCGACCCGGAATTTGTTAGATAACGACCAAAGCAACTCTGTACGAATAACATTCAACAAACGGAATATGCAATGAGCTTAATGCTTCAAAGACTTTTTCTGACAGGAATAGTTGTTCTCGCGGCGGCGCCGACGCGAGCGGACGATTCCCTTCTCTATCAAATGAAAGTCCAACGGGCATGCGAAGCCGCTATCTGGGGCATGCCTGCAGTGGGAATCTACGATATCGAGCTTTCCATCCAGCGTGACTTGGGCGGCAAGTTAGGCGATGTGGTTTACTTTTCCAAACCGATGGCATCCCGACATGGCTTCCTGACCGCCAACGACGTCACGCCGTACGTAATAACGGCTCAAAGCACGAAAGAGGGGCCACTCGTAATTGAGGTTCCTCCCGCTGGCGACAAGGCGAGCTACTTCGGTACGGTCGTCGATTCGTGGGATGTTCCGATTGTTGATGTAGGTCCATCAGGCGACGACCAGGGGAAGGGCGGCAAGTATCTTTTTCTTCCACCCGGCTACGAAGAAGACATTCCGAAGGGATATTTCGTTTACCGGCCTCGAACTTATGGCGTGCACTTTGCTTTTCGCCCTGTGGCAAAGAACGGTGGCACTCACGAAGATCAGGCTGCCTACGCGCAGACACTCAAGGTCTACCGCCTGTCAGAGTCGGATAATCCACCGAAAACGAAGTTCATTGACGCTTTCCCGAAGAGGTGGAACACACTTCCCACCTACGATATGACGTACTTCACAGACCTCAACTCCGTCGTGCAAAAAGAGCCGGTCCTTGAGCAAGACAAAGCCATGATGGCGCTGCTCGCGAGCGTCGGAATCGAGAAGGGGAAACCGTTCAATCCTAGCGAGCAGGACAAGAAGGCCCTCCTTGAGGGACTGGCCAGGGCCTACGCCTGGATGCAGGACTATTTCATCAACCACTCCACGACCGCCTGGTGGAGCGACCGCGGGTGGCAGGTTTGGCAATTCGCGGAAGGACAACCAGAGGCAGGATTTCCGTACGTCAATTCGAGTCGCGTTCTCACCGATGAGCGTGCGGGTGGTGCATATTTCTGGATCACTTATCTCCCGAAGAAGCTCGGCGGCGGGACCTTCTATCTGACGGGCCTTCGTGATAGCGACGGAGAGTTATTCAGCGGTACTGGCACTTACAGGCTTACCGTTCCTGCGGATACGCCGGCGAAGGATTTCTGGTCAGTGATCGTTTACAGCATGAAAACGAAGGGATTCGTCGAGGGTGCAGACCGTGTCGGTCTATCTTCCCAAGTTATTGACAAGATGAAGAAGAACGATGACGGCTCTGTCGACGTTTACTTCGCTCCGAAGGCTCCAAAGGGGCTTGAGTCGAATTGGATTCCGACCGGCGAAGACTTCTTTCTTCTCTTCCGGCTCTACGGTCCGGATAAACCGCTGTTCGAAAAGACTTGGAAACTCGGAGATGTAGAGAGGGTTCGGTAGACGCGATCATGGATGTGAGCGATCCGATGTCTACTCTTCATCCAAACGCGACTTTGACGGGGTGATGAGACGCGCGGCTTGGTAGATTGCCGTCGTCTTGGTCAGGCATTGGTCGGCATACAAACCAATCAACGGTTCAAACGACCGCCAGTCGCCCCGATGCTTCCTCGCCTCTCCCGGGACCATCGATGATCGAGGCACCGGCTGCCGGACCTGATCTCTCTCGCTCCTCCCCGGGGCACTCGTCCCGAGGGGTCTCCCCGCCATGACCGCTCGCGGGGCGTCTGCTTCGACGGCGCCCGAGGAGCGACCAACGCGTTCGTCCCGGAGATGTCCGAGGATTCGTCGGGATCGATCCCCGCTTGCCCTTCCGGTGCGGGTTTCGTCTCGGGTGTTGCTCCCTCCTTCTTCGCCCCGGCCTTTGCCCGCGGCCCGGTGACGACGGGCAAGGGCGTGCCAGCAAAGCTGTCACTGCCCGTGCTCCTCCGTCACGTGGTCCGCTCGGGAGGGCCGGGGCTTTTGTCCCTCCATGAGTTGTCACCATTTGTGAACAACTCAAATGGAGGGACAAAAGAATGAAGGAAGCAACACCCGAGACGAAACCCGCACCGACGACGGGCCGTGAACGGCTCCCCGAGTCGGTCGAACACGCCATCGACTGCGTCGTCTGCCATCTCTGGGGCGACGAAGAGGCCGACTACCGGGCGCATCCGACCGACGACCACATTTTCGTTCATTTGAACGTCATCGAGCGGTGGCTGAGGTCACGCGATCGCTGAGCGGGTCGGCTCTTCCGTGCGTGCACGTCGAGTCGCACGCACGTCCTCTCACCCGGCCCGACCGGCGTCCCGGGGTCCTCCATCCACGCCCGCATTTCGTGCAGGATAATCCCCTTTATCCGGTACGAATGAGCTTGGTTCAGCCTCATCCGAACCCGAACGCTGACGGGCTCAACGTGAGCGGTCGAAGAGTCGTCGGAAGTCCGCCTTGACTGACGGCGGCCCGCTTGTAAAATCGACCTTAGAAGTTCCGCCGTTCTGTCAACCTCGTTTGCCAGGGTTCACGATGTCAAGTCAACCTCTACGCATCTCGGAGGGGCGTGATGTGCGGTCGAGCTTGGCCAGCAAGCTGAAGTCGGCACGTACCTTGACCGGCATGTCCACCCGAGCCGTTGCGGCCAAACTCTCGCGACGCTTCCCGGTCTCACATGCAACAATTGCCAACTACGAGAGCGGCCGAAGTACGCCACCGCTGGACTTTATTGCCGCTCTTGCCGAGCTTTACGACCGACCGCTCAATTGGTTTATCGAGCATGGCAAATGCTTGACTGGCGTCCGTTATCGGAACTTGAAATCGAAGGTCCGAATCTCGGACCTGCACCGATTCGAGGCCGATGTCCAGCGATGGGTAGACGCTTACGTTTCTCTCGAACGGCGGCTCAATCAACCGCTGACTCCGACCATAGAGGGGTTCCGGGCCAAGGACGGTATGAAGCCGGACGAACTTGCCCGGGAAACACGCCGCAAGCTCGACAACAAACGCGAAGACGAACCCATCACCAGCGTAGTCGAGGTTCTAGAGAACTTCGGCGTCCGCACGATTGAGAATCCAACCGAGCTACGCATCGATGGGCTCGCCGCAAGGTACGGCGACGAGTATATCGTCGTGCTCAATCCCAGCGTCTCGAACGACCGGACCCGCCTCAACGCCGCTCACGAACTCGGCCATGTTCTCTTCGGTGATTGCGACAACGACGAGCAGGAAAGTAAGGCTCTGGAGTCGCGGGCCTTCGATTTCGCGTCACACCTCCTACTCCCGAACAGTCAACTGAAGCGAGCTTTCGAAGGACGCTCGATGGTCCGGCTCGTTCAGTTCAAGGAACGCTTCGGTATCTCGCTCGCCGCCATGGTTTATCGGGCCGAGAAACTGAGCTTCATTTCGAAGCAGGACGCGAAACATCTATGGATAGAGTTCTCCCGTCGAGGGTGGAGGACGGACGAGCCCGGTGTCGTCCGACCCGACAGAGCAACTCGCTTCGAGCAGTTGATTGACGAGTCGATTTTCAACAAGAACCTCTCACTGAAGGAGGTATCTGACCTGTCAGGCGTTCGCCCGGAGTCCATTCGGGCTCGACTCAATTTCGCCATGGGTATCGCGGCCCACGACGTTCCGGAGGACGACGGAACTGTCACTGTTCAGTTCCCTAGATGATGGACCATCGACAACGGGGGACCCGCACATCCGTGAGGAATTCGATGAAAAAGCGTCGCTTTTCGCTCCGCCTTCAGGACCACGAAGACGCTCTCTTGAGGACGCTCTATCGTGAGTTCAACATCACAATCGACCAATTCCCGCAACGTCCTACCGACCTCATGGAGTTTGTGAACACCTGGAACAACCTCTCGGGTCGCGATGACACGGGTCCTGACCTGTTGCACTACATGATATCTCGCCGCAAGGACAACAAAGGGGCGAGGAAGGGATGGGAGAAGCTCGGCCGGGACGCCGGAGGCGAGTTCAAGCGACCCCAGGTTGACCTGACAGCAGAGGAGCTTGCTCACCTCGACGCCATCCACGAAGAATTCCAGATTGCTTCCGACAACTACGCACTGAATTCGGAACTGGCCAAGAAGCTTCAAGACGAGTTCGCCCGTCGGGCCAATCGTATCGTCCCCGCGATGATTCTGGCGGCTGCGATGATTTCTCGCCGTAAGGCGGGAACACTGGCCACGCTTCGTCCCAAGGCTACCGACCAGGACCTCGGTTTCTCCGATATCGACCAGGTCGCGAATTAATCCATCTCGCTCGAAATTCGTTGAGCGAGACACAAAGATTCGGCCCCGAGCCTGCGTCATCGGGGCCGAATCTTTGGGACGTCGAAACCCATCAGGACACCGACCGGATATCTAGCTGCGGCTTTTCGTTCATTCCAAGGAGAGAGACTGTCGCCCGTCCCGCTTTCGTGCGGCCCCTGATGAAGAATCCCTCCCACATGAAATGCCGTCTCCATCGCTGTTTCCTGGGATGATACAGCCGGACGACATCCCCGCTTTCCGGGTCGACGCCGGAAAGGTTGGGGCCCTTGTATGAGTTACAGAAGTGACAAGATAAAGCTAAGTTCATGTCATCATCTGTGCCACCGTGTTGCCTCGCTCGGATGTGTTCGACGTGGAAGGTCGCGAGTGGGAGTTGGTCTTGCCGGAGTTGGCAGTATTCGCAGCGATTTTCGGCACGCTCTCGGACGAATCGCCGAGTCGCAGCGTCCATCAGTGGGTGGGGCCGCTGGCCAGGGCCACTCGGGCTCGGGCCTGTAGCACGCCGATAAGGTGGATGGCGTGCACATAGCCTTCATACTCGACTCGCTCCGAGTCGGTGAGCGTGCCCTCGTTACACCGCTCGGCAAGCTCATCGATGCGGGCTTGTACCTCTTTCGGGGCACGAAGGTTGACCAAGTCCTGGGCGAACTCCTCGGGCATTCGGAGGCTATTTGCCCCGAGCAGGATGTCTATCGCTTGAGGTATCCCAGGGGTCGTTGATTCGCCGAGAGTTGCCATGTTCGCCTTATCTCCTATCGGTTAACTCATTCCCCACCACCGGCATAGAGACTCTCTCGACTGTCGTCGAGAGCGACAGGCCGGACAGGGTGGCTCTCAACCCAAGCCTGAAAACGACGTTGCCAGTCCTCCGAGGCTTGGGGAGTTTCCGTCCGAAGTCCTTTGTCCATAAGGACTAGGTTATCACGGACGGGAGGAATTGGCGACGGAAGACGGTCAACCCTTCCGAATATTATACTTTTGTACACTATGTACCCCCGGGATTCCCCAGTCTTCCCGGGACACGACCTCCATGAGCCGCACCGAGGCGTTAGACTCGCTCTACTGCTGCCGCAGCCCGCAACCATGCGAATCGCCTCCTCGCGACCGCCGACACGAGGGACGTGATGGCCGCCCGGAACTCGGTCCTCAGGCTCCTCGGACTCTCGACCGTCGGGCAATGAGGACGACACGATGACCCGACCTCTACGCAACCACGGGACCCGCGAGCTTCCCCGATGCGAGACATCTTCCCGGTCAAATTCTACAGCGACGAAGGGTTCGTCGAATACAAGCTCGAAATCAACGACGAGGACCTCGAAGAAATCATCGAGGACTACCTCTCACGGCACGCGAAGTTCGACTTCGATGAGCTGGAGCTTGTCAACAATCGACCGATGAATATCTGGCTCTACGCCAAGTGCCGGAAATTCGTGGACCCGGATGCCTCGGAAGAGGAGCAGGCATTCGAGGCCGGCAAGCTCGGGGCGGAGGTAAAGGTCACGGGGGAATACGACGACAACCCGACCGGGAAATGAGGCGGGGACGATGAACTAGGCCCATCCCCGAGTCAAAGCAGCGATGAGCAGAGCCGGAGCCCGAGGCTCCCTAGTTCACGAGAAGACCGATTCTAGGCCCTTCGAGGTCAATCGAAATCGCTCCACAACTGCTTCTGGTGTATTCGAGTAGCAGCCACCAACTGGTAAAACGACAGAATCTACCAAAGGCAGCTTGCGTCAAGGTCATCGCCCTAGAGGTACTAGATGAGAAAAGTAGACATCCAATTTTTCGAGAAGCGGATACCGATTGACGTGACCCTACAGGTCAATACGTCGAGTAAATCAGATAGCGTCCTAGAACCCCATAGGTTACGCATCGCACATCCTCTTTCGTTTGAATATAACTTTAGAACCGTGGAAGTAGACCTCTATGGATACAGCGAAGGCATCGATGAGAGGTGGGTAAACACCCTCCGCATGGAGAGCATCAGGGTCAAGCGTGGTATCTGGCACCAGGGGCCAGAAGCAGACATCCAGGTGTCTCCCGAGAAGGACCTCAACGTCATCTTCATGGTCCAGCCCAAGAAGTTCTGGGGATGGCTCACGAAGAATGAGACAATCTACGTGCGAATCTATTACAAGGGCAAGCTCGTCGCCTCGAACGAGCGAGCTTTCAAGAAAGGGAAGATACCCGCCGACTCTCTACCGAATGTCGTGCCACCGACACCAAAAGTGGAGAGAAAAAATAGATTTTCAACAGTTAATGAGGTTGAAGAACACATCAAGTCCTTATCGTCATGGGCAAAACCCGCCGTCGAATGTTTTCGCTGCCACATCCCGTGGTCGAACGACAACATCATCATAGGTGTATATGTTTTTCGTTCGCGATGGCCAAATCGAATCAGCGTTTCCACCACGACCTACTTCTATCGTCCTCCTGACAAGGAATATCAACGCGATACTCATGGCAGCTCCAGTGGCCGCAGGGGACAACTACTTCAATGTGACACCACCCAGCATTATCACCAGTTATCAACACGTATTTTTATAAGATTAAAATACAAACCGTTCTGGAAGCACTATTCCCGAGAGGAGACCATCTACTACACCCTGGCCGACTTCTCGGGGGACAACGTCGTCAGGAATGACCCCATCGCCCATAAAATAGGCAGAATGACACATGATAGACTTGGCGACCCGGTCATCACCGAACACGACGCGAACATGTCTCGCGGCAAATCCGCTCTCTCCCCGGGGGAGCGAAGGGGCAAGTCGGGAGGGGCAACGAAGGACGACGCACGTCCTGGAGGTGAGAACACCGCAGTCGCGAGCGGTGTTTGCCCCCATTGTGGCAGTCCTGGCATGCAGAGCATCCGGGCCATGGAGATGTTCGACAGGCTGGACGGCCTGAATATCAGCGAACTCAAGCAACCCAAGAAAGCTCCGGGCATCATCCGCGTGTTCTTCACGTTGCTGTTCTTGATTTTTCTAATCTATTTTCTCTCATTCATTGGCATTGTAACTTATGGAGATTACGTTTCGAAGCGTGATGGGGTCGAGTTCGTCGCCGTGGAGAGCGTTGCCTTCGAGGTGACCCAGAGGGCCGTACCCTACATCTGGATAGCCGGCGGCATCCTGTTCATCGGCTTTTCGGTATATAACACGGTATACAACCTCTCGACCTACAAGAAGAAAATGGAAGCATGGCGTGACAATTGGCTATGCAATCGGTGCGGCAAAGCCTTCTCCACTTCGAGCATCAAGCCGAGCCCCAAGACGGGTTCGCCATCCGTAGGACCTGTACCGGGACCTCCGACGCACGCACAACCTGAAGACGCCCAACCAACCCTCCGGGTTCATCAGGATGACGAACCGGAAGAGAATCCCAAGCGAGGCTATTTCTGGCCGAAGTCAGGCCAAGAGCCTTCCACTCCTCCGGAGACATCAGAGCCGCGGAAGCCAAGCAACTCAGACCAACCGAAGAAGGGTCGTTTCTTCTGAGCCCTCGATGCGGAAGCCCACTTCCAGTCACAGGAACCATCGGAGCAGGGAATCAGTTCCCCGGAACGCTCGCCCTTGGCGAGGGCCTCAAACGGCTGGATACGCTTCCCGAAGTTTTTTTTATTTATACGGTTTGCAACGTGATCTACACGAGCCGT